>JALHNT010000021.1 GCA_022843385.1 Anaerolineae bacterium
AGGATTTCGATCCACTCCACCGCGCTTCCTGTCCACTTGCTACTTGACATTTAACACCGTATCTTGGCGGTGAGACTTTCATCCTTCGGTGTGTCCGCAGGTCATAGTCACTCTGTGGTGAATCCGTCTTTGAACCAGCAAAATCAGCAGCAAAGGGGGGTAGGGTCAATCAGCAGCACAAACATCTCTGCTTGCTCTCTGTGTCCTCTGCGTCTCTGTGGTCGGTTCTCCTTCTTTCTTGGCATCTTGGCGGCTCCCCGCCCTAACGAGACCTTCCGCGTTACAATAGAGGTGAGAGCGCGACTCAGATCAAGGGGGATAACGATGAACCAGCTCGACCTGGAGGCCTTCACCGCGTCGCTGGATGACGTTCAGCGCGAAGAAAATTTCGGCTACACCTTCTTCTTCGTGGGGGATGACCACCGCCTGCCCTTTGTGACGTTGTCGAATTCGGATAACGACTATGACCGGGTATCTAACCTAAACCGCGACGGCGTCTTTCGTATCAATATCGGCATCAGCAAAGCCACCTTCGACTCGCTGCTGGCGGGGTCAGACCTGGACAAGCCGGACTACACGGCGCAGAATGTCTTCCTGCCACACCCGGAGTATGCCCGGCAGCACTTTGTCTGCATCCTGAATCCGGCTGGCGAAAACGAAGCCATGACCCAGACGCTCATTGCTGAGGCGCATTCGATAGCGGCCTCGCGCCAGCAACGAAAGCGCGACTCATGATGGGTTCCGCTGCGATGCCGGGTGCAAGCTCAGGACAATCGAATGCTGTCCGTTCATTCACAACAAGGCTTATCGCCTATGAACAAACCCACATTGAACTAGGAACTAACAACTAACAACTACGGCTTCGGTTATTGGAAAAGAAGGATTGTTGATGAACCTCTCACGTCGTTACAAATGGTTTGTGGTCGGGGTCTTTCTGGCCTTCATGCTGCTCCACCAGGCCGACAAGCTGCTGATCGGGCAGGTGCTGGGCGATATTCAGCGCGACTTTGGTATCAATGACACCGAGGCCGGGGCGATTGGCACCGGGGCATTGATCGTTGCCGCGATCTTCTATCCGTTTTGGGGCTATTGCTATGATCGTTTCGCCCGCGCCAAACTGCTGGCGCTGGCCTCCTTCATCTGGGGTGCGACCACCTCGCTCAGTGCGGTTGCTCCCAATTTCGGCAGCTTCTTCGCCGCCCGTGCCTCAACCGGCGTGGATGACGCCAGTTATCCCGGCTTGTACAGCCTGATCGCCGATTACTTCGGCCCGAAGACGCGCGGACGGGTTTTCGGCCTGTTGCAACTGACGGCACCGCTGGGCTTCGTGTTGAGTCTGGTGCTGGTGTTGACGCTCGACGCGCTGATCGGCTGGCGCAATATCTTCCTGCTGACCGGTGGCCTGGGCATTGTCGTCGGCCTGGTGATCTGGTTCGGCGTCCGTGAACTGCCGCGTGGCCGGGCGGAACCGGAATTGGAGTCGATGCCAGAGATCGCTGCCCATCACTTCGACTGGCAGGCGGCGCGTTCCCTGTTGCACAAACGCGCCTTGATCCCCTTGTTCGTCCAGGGTTTCTTCGGCGTGTTCCCGCTGAACGTCATCACCTTCTGGTTCTTTAGCTATCTCGAACGGGAGCGCCAGTACGCCAGCGCGGTGGTGTTTCCCATCATGGCCGGCGCGGTCCTGACCATGAGCGCCGGGGCGGTGGTCGGTGGCTATATCGGGGATCGTCTGTTCCAGCGGACGCCGCGCGGGCGGTTGATGGTCAGCACCACCGGCGTCATCGCCAGCACCATCCTGCTCTTCATCACCCTGACGCTGCCCATGACCGCGCCACCGCTCCTCTTCGGCGTGATGCTGGCGTTGACCGGCTTCTTCGTCCTGTTCTCCGGCTCGAACGTTGCGGCGACCATCCAGGATACGACGCTGCCGGAAGTCCGCAGCACGGCGCTCTCGGTGCAGTATTTTGTCGAGAACATCGGCGCGGCTTCAGCACCGCTGCTGGTCGGCGCACTCTCGACTCAGCCAGGCATCGGCTTGTCCAACGCCATCCTGATCGTCTGTCTGATTACCTATGTCCTGTGCGGCGCGGCGCTCTTCTTCGCTGTCTGGCGTGTGCCGGGGGATGTGCTGGAGTTACGCGCCCAGATGCGGGAACGCGCCGCCGAGTCGCAGGCGCTGAGTGCCGCGGATTGAGGCGAGTCGTACTGATGTTGTTTTTCTCCCCTCACCCCACGCTACGTTCACGACCTCTCCCCTTCTCCCACTGGGAGAAGGGGCGGGGGGGATGAGAGCTAAAAGTGCATAACAGGCTCTCTGGGAAAAGAGCGGTTCAACGCTGGGTACAGACCTGTATTGAACCAAGAACTAACAACTAACAACTAGGAACTAGAAACGACACCCGGTTAATCCCGATACTCAACCGTCCGAATCTGGGCATCCAGCTCTGTCCACAGATCGCGCAGCTCGGTCTGAAGGCGTGTCACCACCTCCGCCAGCGGCACCAGATCAATCTCGCCGCTGTCACGTCGCTTCAGCTCGACGCCGCCTTTTTCCAGCGATTTCTTGCTGAGGGTGATCCGCAGTGGCAGGCCGATCAGATCAGCATCATTGAACTTGACCCCGGCGCGTTCGTCCCGGTCATCGTACAGCACCTCGATCTGAGCCGCCCGGAGCGCGGTGTACAGCTCCTCAGCCGCAGCCCGCGCCGCTTCGTCCGGGATCAGCACCAGATAGACGTGATACGGCGCAACCGAGACCGGCCACATCAACCCTTTGTCATCATGATGCTCTTCGGCGACGCAGGCCAGCAAGCGTCCGATGCCGATGCCGTAGGATCCCATGATGACCGGCTGACTTTTGCCCTCTTTATCCAGAAAGGTACAGCCCAGGCTGTCGCTGTAGCGGGTGCCGAGCTTGAAGATGTTGCCCACTTCCACCCCACGAGTGGCTTCCAGCGGTTTGCCACAGATCGGGCAGGGGTCACCTTCCTGCGCTGCCACAATATCGGCTACGATGTCGGCCTGATAATCGCGTCCGTAATTGACGTTGATGAAGTGATACCCGGCGTCGTTAGCTCCAGCCACCAGATTGGGCGACTGAGGGATCAGATCATCGACCACCACCAGCGCATTCCGAACGCCGATCGGTGACCCATAACCGGCTACCGCGCCGGTCGCCTTGATCTCATCCTCTCGTGCCGGGCGCATCTGCTTGGCCTTGACGGCGTTCGCCAGCTTGGTTTCGTTGACTTCCATATCGCCGCGCACAATCGCCAGCACGAACGTCTCGACATCCTGCTGCCCTTCGTTAATGGTCGCCATCATGAACACGGCTTTGGCGGTTTGCGACTGCGGCACACGGAGGAATTGTGCCAGTGCCTCTATCGTGGTGGTGTTAGGGGTGGCGATCTTTTCGATGTCCATCAGCGTCGTCTGACCGGGGGCGGCCGTCTTCTGGAAGCGTGCCACCTCCCGGTTGGCGGCATAGCCACTCTCCCGGCACATCAGCAGCGTGTCCTCGCCGATGGGGGTCAGGTACATGAACTCATGCGCCAGTCGCCCGCCCATCATGCCCGTGTCGGATTTAACCGCCATCACCGGCAGCCCGCAGCGGCCATAGATGCGAAAGTAGGCGCTGTAATGGGCGCGATACTGGTTGTCCAGCCCGTCCCAATCGGCATCCAGGCTATAGCTGTCTTTCATGGTGAACTCACGCACCCGGATCAGTCCGGCGCGGGGGCGCGGCTCGTCCCGCCACTTGGTCTGGAGATGATAGAGCAGGGCGGGGAGCTGCCGGTACGAGCGAATCTCTTTCCGCACCAGATCGCCGATGACTTCTTCATGGGTCATCGCCAGCACCATATCGCGTTCCGCTCGATCCTTGAATCGCCCCATCTCCGGGCCAATCTGATACCAGCGGTGGGTTTCCTGCCAGACTTCTGCCGGATGCACCACCGGCATGGTGATCTCCTGACCGCCGATAGCATCCATTTCCTGGCGTACAATCTGTTCGATCTTGGTCAAAGCGCGTCGCGCCAGTGGCAGATAGCTGAAGATGCCGGCGGCCAGCGGGCGAATGAACCCGGCGCGCAGCAGCAGTTGATGACTGACGACCTCGGTATCGCCCGGCGCTTCTCGCAGGGTCTGGCTGAAAAGCTGGCTCATCCGCATGGCTGCTGTGACCTCCTGATGGCGATAGGATTGGCACTTCAGCGGCGCATTATACCATGTAGGAGGCGGGGTGGGTCAGAAGGGTCACACCGTTTGTTGTTCAGGTGGGATGACCTCGCCCGCATAGGCCAGCACAATCTGCTGCCGGGGGATGCCGGCCTGCACCAGCGCATCCACCAGCGGCTTATTGTTTGAGTCATACTCAATCACGACCTGATCGCCAGCTATTCGAGCGATCAGGTCTGCGCCAACCCAACGCTCGGTCTTCCCGGTAGCGACTGAAACAACAGCGAAGACCTGATTGGCCTCATCCACTGTCATATAACTCCAGCCATTCAACATGCGTCCAGCATAAGCGGCGACTTCGCGGCGGGTGATTTCGGCTAATGTTTCCATTGGATGATCCGCTCAGGTAACCTCATGATCTGCTTGGGTATTTGTTATCGTTTCGCCCGCATAGGCCAGCACAATCTGCTGCCGGGGGATGCCGGCCTGCACCAGCGCATCCACCAGCGGCTTGTCGTTCGTATCTTTCTCAATCAGGATGTGGTCGTTTATCAACCGGGCGGCGAGCGTCGTCTCGGCAAATTGATGTCCGTTTTCTTCCCCGACAGATAAAATCGCAAACACATTTTCACCTGAGCTCATCAGCAGGTAACTGGTCTCATGATAACCGTTGCCACTGTATCCAGACATGGCCGTTTGCAGGGTGTGTTTTAGTCGATCCATTGCACGACTTCCTCTCTCTCTGGATCAAAAATCAAGACCTTGATGTGGAGTTCTTGAAGAACCAATTGTCCAATCTCTTCGCTCAAAAGCTGCTGAGAAGCCTGAGTCGGAACCGCGAGATAGAGATCAATTTTGGGACCTTTTTCATTCAATATTACCCGATATACCAGGTATTGTCCGACGACCGAATAAAAGTAGTCAATCGGAGAAGGTGTGTTCTCAAATCCCTTGATTTCAACCAGAATAGCTGCTTCGCCGGATGGCTTGCGGGCTTGCAGGTCAATCCAAAACCGTCTTTGACCGACGCGTAATCGAACTTGTTCAGCTTCAATCACCCAGCCGTCTTTCTCAAGAGCGCGAGCGACCACAGCATGATACTTGTCATGGGCAGGCATGAATCACTTCTCCCAACTGCGACCGTGATTGATGTCGAGCTTATCCATTACTGCCTGACCGAGGTCAATCTCGTGCAGGCTGGCAAGCTGCAACAGATAGAGCAGGACATCGGCCAGTTCGCCGGCGAGTTCCTGCTTGTCCGGCGCACTGTCTCCCCACTGGAAATGTTCCAGCACCTCACTGGCTTCCAGCACCAGCGAGATCGCCAGATTCTTCGGCGTCTGCGGATGCGGTGAATCGGGTTGATACCAGCCCTTGCTCTCAACGAACTGGTGCATGGCGGTTTCGAGGGTTTTGATGTCCACTGGCTTGCTCCGTTTAGCGCGGGTTTAGCTGGGCAGGTTCGTTGCCCCAGAAGGGGAACAGAGTCTCGGTGTTGCCCTGATAGGGGATGGGGATCAGGTTGTTCTCATAGGGTGCGCCCGCCGCATCCGTCGCCAGCAGCCGTTCGCCATCGCTCTGGCGATACACACCCAGCCGGGCATAGCACGACTCGTCTCGGTAAGGGCGGCTCAGGCGGACTTCGCGCAGATCGGTCTGGTTTTCACCCGGCGTCCAGAAGGCAAAGGGATAGGTTTCGCCCCAGGGCGCAGCATCGACATTGCCCACCAGTTCGCCATCACAGAAGATATGGACGAAAGGCTGGGCCGGCTGTGGCGCATTGACTCGCCAGCGCAGCCGAATCTGCATCCCCTGAATGGCCGGGGCATACACTATCTCAAGCTGGCTCAGTGTGATCTCGTCATTGCCGAACCGCGCGATCACTGTGTCCGGCCCAGGCTGATCGGCTTGCCCGACGTAGACCGGATAGAAGCTGCGCCCGACGAACTGCGTCACATAGAGATGCCGCCCGGATTGTATGACGTTCAGCAGGCCATTCAGATCAACCTCTGGGTCATGCGCGTACATCGAGTAGCCATCGGTGCGGAGCAGTTGATTGTAGCGGATTGTTTGAAGATCCTGCGGCCAGATGCTGCTGTTGACCCAGATCTGTCGCCCATAATCTGTCGCGCGGAACATCATGGCTGCGCCTTCTGTGCCGCGCAGGAACATCTGCTGACCATCGACAGGTGTCAGGTAATCCGGCGCGTTGACCAGCAGTAATGGTGTCTGTTCTGCCGACTCCGGTTGGTTGACCATGAGCGCGTTCAGGCGGCGCATGTAGGCATCCTGCAATTCAAAGTGATCGCGCCGTCCGATCAGAAAGATCAGGCTGACCGCGAGGGCTAACCCGACAACCCCACCCGCGATCAGCTTGCCCGGCCAGCCAGCCCTCCCGACGGCGACCAGCGTCACCGCCCAGAACAGGCTGATGCCCACCGAGGCGAACACCAGGATGCGCGGCGAGCCGGAGACATAATGCTGGTCGAGCATCAACACAGCAGGCGTGATTGCCAGGATGAACCAGACCAATCCATAGAGGGCGATATATCCCTCCGACGATTGACGCCGCCATAGGTGATAGAGCATCAAGGGAAGCAGGATGACCCCGGCTAACAGGAACATGAAAGGTGGGGCCGGTGTCCCTATAATGAAGCGGCGGACGACGGCTGCGGCGGGATAGACCGGCGCTTGCAGCACCGTCGCCAGCGATTGGGTGATATTCTCCAGGTCTTGCAACCCGCCGACGCTGGAAGCCAGCGGCACGATCTGGCGCAGGATGAGATAGATGGTGGTGATGACGGTCAAGGGCAGGAGCAGCAGGGCAGCCCGACTCCGCAGCCGGGTGAAGATCGTCAGGCGATAGATCGTCAGCAGGAGCAAACCCAAGACCGGCACGATCAGCACGCCATTTTCCTGATTGAAGGTTCCCCAGAACGCTGCGACCAGCGCCCCGGCTAACCAGCGCTGTTGCCCAGTGTCGATCCAGCGCAGTCCACACCACAGCGTCAGCAGCACGCACAGAATCAGGACGAGGTGCATCATTGCCCCGACCAGTGTCACCGTCTGATAGCTGAACGGGAACAGGACAAACCCCATCCCCGCCAGTGCACCGACCCATTCGCGCTGCTGATGGGCAATCCGCCGCGCCAGCATCCCCACCATCACACCGGCCAGGCCGAACAACACGACATTCAGCCAGTGCAGTCCGACCGGATCATAGAATCCGGCGAGCAGGCGGGCGACCTTATATAAAGAAAAGATGGCCGGGCGATAGTAGAAGTAGGCGTAACTGCCGCCCCATTGATCCAGCCCGGTGAAGACTTCGGTCATATGGAAGTGGGGGCCATCATCCAGAAACAGGACGAGGCTGACGGTGTAACCGTACAGGGCAACGGCCAGCAGCAGCGGCGCAGCCCGCAACAGGTAACGACTAATAGGCATTCTTGCTGCGTCCGGCGATGGCCTGGAACACAGTGCGCATGACGATCTTGATGTCCAGCCAGAGCGACCAGTTCTCGACATACCACAGATCGTACTGAGTGCGTTCGGCAATCGAGGTGTCACCGCGCAGTCCATTGACCTGGGCCCAGCCTGTCATGCCGGATTTTTCGCGATGCCGTTCCATGTAACGTGGGATGCGCTCACGGAATTCCATGACATACACCGGGCGTTCCGGTCGTGGCCCGACCAGACTCATCTCGCCCATCAACACATTGATGAGCTGGGGAATCTCATCCCAGTTGGTCTTGCGCATCCAGCGACCCAACCGCGTTACACGCGGATCGTCTTTGACGGTCCAGCCGGGGCCGCTCGATTCGGCATCCATCCGCATGGTGCGGAACTTGACCATATGGAAGGGTTTGCCGTCCAGTCCCATCCGTTCCTGAGTGTAAAAGACCGGGCCGGGCGATTCTTTGCGGATCACGATCGCTGTCAGTAGCATGAACGGAGCCAACAGTATCAGCCCGCATCCAGCCCCCAGAACATCCATACCGCGCTTCAGGCTCAAGCGCCAGCCGCGCATGGCGATGTCACGCACTGTCAACAGCGGCGTCCCGCTCAGGTCATCGACGCTCAGGCTTCCGGCCATGTAGGCGAACATATCAGGATAAATCTTGATGTCGACCCGCCCGCGCTGGCACAAGCTGACCAGTTCCATGATCTCGGCGCGCTGGGCATCGGGCAGGGCAATGATAATCTGATCGACATGCTGACTGTCGATCAACGCCGGCAGGTCGTCGTAGATGCCGATGACCGGGATGCCACCCACATTGCCTTTCGCGCGCGTCTTGCCGTTGACGACCACGCCCACCGGGTTATACCCCAACGCCTGGTTGGAGCCGATGCGCCGGACGATCTCCCGCGCCACTTTGCCGTTGCCGATGATGAGCAGATTGTCGCGTGCCACACCGTGCACCCTCAGCCAGCCGCGCAGCCGGAAGTGAACCTCCCGTGCCACAATCACCAGCCCCATGCTCATGCCCCACACGTAAAATAACAGGCCGCGTGGATAATCCACAGCCAGTTGGGTGTTGCTGAACAGGATTTCCTGCAAGCCGAAGACCAGCAGCGAGCCAACCGTCACCGTGCCGATCAGCTTACGGGCATGGTCGATCCGGCTGATGGCGCGCGGCAGATGATACAGACGGGAAAAATAGAACAACGTGACCACCACGCCCACATGCAGGATGAGCGTTGGTAGGTAAATCAGGAAGGGGGGCTGCGAGTCCGGCAGGTTGATGAGCAGCGGCACCCGTTCGCGCAAAAAGTAAGCCAATCCGAAGGCCGCTGTCAACGCCGCGACATCAAAAAAGGCCAGCCCCAGACTGAGCAGCGTCCGCCCGCGATGCGAACGGTTGCTGGCGAGCGTATTCACTGCGACTGGCGAAGTTCGGTTAGGAGCTGCGGGCCGCCCTTGACCATCAGACCGGCCATCACCAGCAGGTGCAGCCACAGCGGGGTTGTCCGCTGGTAATGCTTGCGGTAGAAGATCAACATCGCCCGTTGAAACTCGAACTGTGCTTTCGGGCTGCGGCGGCTGGCGGCGCGTTTCACGTGTTTCACGACCACCTGGGGATGATAATAGACCTTCCACCCCGCTGCTTTTATTCGGAATGCCCAATCCAGATCCTCTCCATACATGAAGAATGCTTCATCCAATAAACCTGCATCCACGATTGCTTCACGGCGTACCTGCATATACGCCCCAACAACTGAGTCCACCTCAAGTTCCTGGTCAGGATCAGCGAACGTCATATTATAGCGGCCAAACTGCGGATGACGAGGAAATAATTTCGCGAGGCCGGAGAAACGGTAGAACGATACCATCGGCGTCGGGAAGCTGCGCCGGCAGGCCAGATCCAGGCTGCCATCAGTCAGCACCAGTTTGGGCCCGGCCACGCCGATCTCCGGTCGCGAGTCCATATAGCGCACCATATTGTAGAGGGCGTCGGGCGGGACTTCGGTATCCGGATTGAGGAGCAGGGCATAACGCGGCGCATCCGGTGAGACATCGCTCTTGCCCTGATAGCCGAGCGCTCGCAGGCCGAGATTGTTGCCGTAGGAGAAGCCACCATTGGTAGCGCTGGCGATCACCTCAACTGCTGGGAAGTGTGTGCGCACCATGTCAACGCTGTCATCAGGCGAGGCATTATCCACCACCACGACCTTGAAGCGAAAATCCCCCTGGCTTGCCAGCACGGTTTCCAGACAGCGTTTGAGCAGTTCGCGGGTATTCCAGTTGACGATGACGATGCCCAGGTCAAGCATGGGGCCTCCTTCCGCAGCCTGATTGTACCACAAGCCTCAGTTGGTGGATGAACCGGCAGCCTCTTCAGAAACAGGTGTTGTATGCATGGACGGTCATCTCGAAAGCATCCCCGCGCTTGCCAGCCGCTCTACCACCGACTTCGGGAAATACTCGCTCGTCCACAGGCCGAAGTGATGCTCGGCATTGTCAACGCTGGGGCAGGCTGGCGGGGTACAGGTGGCGTCCAATGGGAAATCGAAGGCTGTCCAGATTAACCAACCGAGCAGCCCTTCCGCTTCGGCGGCCTGCGCCACCTCCAGCAGTTGTGTCGCCTGCTCATCCGGCGTCAGACGAAAGGTGCTGAAGCCGTATTCTTGCAGCAGGATCGGCTTATCAGTGGCAGCGCGGATGTCGGCCAGGCGCTTTCGCATGGAAGCGGCGTCTTCCCAATGATGAAAGCTGATGAAATCGACAGCGCTCGCCGTCGCCTGACTGTCATGCAGCCACCCGGCAGTGATGAGGTGGTTGTTGTCCAGCGCCCGCACCTGATCGGCGGTGGTCGCCAGCCAGTTGAGGACACGCTCGCGTTCGACCTTCACCGTCCCCAGCGAACCATAATCAATATCGCCCTCATTGCGTAAGTCCCAGGCCAGAATAGCCGCCTCATCCCGATAGCGCTCGATGATGAAGCGCGTCTGCTGCTGAAGATAAGACGGATTATCGTACAGCGGAATCCGTGTCAGATCGGGTAGGTCGTTGAGCGTGATAATCAGGCGAAAACCCCGTTCAGCCGCCAGATGGATGATGGCATCCAGTCGCTCAAAAGCGGCGGCAATGGGCGTGGCGTTCTGGGTTGGACACTTGAACAGCGCTTCATTCCATAGGAACAGCCGCAGCGTATTGAGTCCGGCATACTGGAGCAAATTGAGTTCGCGGGTGATGCTGGCGGTATCCGCTTCCGTCAGAAAGCGTCGCCAGGGATACCGCGCCGGATAGTAATTGACGCCACGCACCAGGAACCGATCGTCACCCGCATAGAACTGACCGTCGCGCAGGCTGATGAACGGCGCAGAAGACGCGGGCGTGTAGGCCGCCAGTGCTTGGTTTCCTTCACAATCAAGGGCGGCGGCATCGCGCAGCAGCAGCCACAGCACCAACGAGGCGCTGCTCTCGGTCTCGCCGGGGCGGGGATAGACCGCGACCTGGCTGGCATAGACGCCGAGCGTAGTCACATCAACACCGATGCGGGGGGCATTGTCCGCCAGCACATAAACCGCACCATACTGGTTCAGCGCCGCTTCAATCTCCGTCAGGCCAGGGGCATCGACACAGATCAGGCGCAGGCTGCCAATCGCATAGAAGTTGGTGCGACGACAGCTATCGGGGAACATGCTGGCGATGACCGGCACATCCGAGCGCAGGAGCGTTTGCGGCAGCGCCTGCACCGCTTCGCGCAGACCATAGCCGGAGCTGTGTGAAGTGATGTGTTCGTAGCGGGCATCAGGCGGCAGGGGTAAGTCCGCCGGTTGGCCGTAGGCAGTCAACCAGAAGGAGGTGCTGCCGAAGACCAGCGCCACCATACCCAGCGCTGCGGCCATCGCCCGTGCCTGACGCTCCCGGATGCGCTCCAGTCCAAAACCCAGCCCAGCTCCCCCCAGCGTCACCAGAATGGGCAGCACGACGACGAAATGGCGCGACAATACCTCACGTCCGAGGACGAGGATGATGACCAGCGGTAACACGCCCGCAGCAGCGATGATGAGCAGCCCGCGCCGCCGCAGCCCGGTCAGCAGCAGGAACAACCATCCCGCCGCCAGCAGGATGACCCAGGTCACGCTGCCGAAACCAGTCAACTGTGACCACAGCCGTTCCAGGTTAGTCAGCAGCGCCGGCGATCCACCCGATGACGTGCCGATCCAGCCGAGCGCGATGCTGAAGAAATCTTGTCCCCGCAGCGCCAGATAAGCCAGTGGCACCGCGAAACAGGCGGCCACCGTCAGCCCGATGATGACCAGCAGCGTCAGCCGTTGCCTCAGCGGGCGACGCTGTGCCAGCACCAGTAGGGCAATGCTGAGGGCGAACGGCACGGCGGTGAATTTGAACAGGGCAGCAGCCGCCAGCGCCAGACCAATCGGAAGCGCGAAAAGTGCTAAGGGGAAAATGCTAAGGGGAAAGTCTTTAGCGAAACGCGTGTCCGCTGCATCCTGACGACTAACGACGGATGACTGACGACTATTGGCTATTGGCTGAAAGCTGATGGCTGATGGCTTTCGTAGCGCCAACCAGAAAGCCACCACTGCCAGCGCGCCGGCCTGGACATCGCTGAAGGCCAGCCGTTCGTAGAAGAACAGATAGGGCGTGCCGATCCACAGCGCCCCAGCCAGCAGCGCCCCCATCGGACTCCAGCGGCGTACCAGGGCATAAGCAGCGGCCAGACCGAGCAGGCTGATCACAATCGTGGCAAAACGACTGACAAAAACCGGCGCATGTTGCGGATAAAAAGCGGCAATCAACCAGTGATTAACTATTTTTCCGTCGCTGATGACCCAGAAGGGATGCCCATTCCATACCTCGATAGCCCGTGTCAGGTGCAGGCCTTCATCATTATGAATCGGCAAATTTTCCAATGCGATCAGACGGGTTGCCCAAAGGAGCAGCAGGAGGATGAGAGGCGGCCACCAACGGTTCATAAGAGGCTCAACAAAAAAGCCCGCCGCGCAGCGAGCTTTTTGTCAATTGAGATTACATCTCCATCTCTTCTTCTGGGTCTCCACCGCGATCTTTATGGCGATAAATGATTCGCCCGCGTTTTGGGTCATAGATGCTCATCTCAACTTTCACCCGGTCTCCCAGCAGAATGCGGATGTAGAACTTACGCATCTTGCCGGAAAGGTAGGCCAGGATACGGTGTCCGTTATCGAGTTGAACCAGAAACTGTGTATTGGGCAGGGCTTCGACCACCGTGCCTTCTACTTCCAGCTTGTCATCTTGTTTCGGCATAAGACTCCTTCACGACCGAGGTTATCCGCCGGTCTTGCGTTGACGACGGCGTGCGCGACGAATCGCCTTCTTCTTTTCGATCCGGCGCAGCTCGCTCTTGGAAATGTGCCAGCGTTTGCGACGGACAGTGCTGAGGATGCCGCTATTGGTCACCTTCTTGCGAAAACGACGCAGCAGCGCTTCTTGAGACTCATTGGGCTTAAGTGTGACAGACGCCATGCCTTCTCCTTTCATCGAAGCCTTGACGCGAGACGATAATAAACTGTACGGCTGCCATGTAGGGCGCAGCCGTTACAGTCAGGATGTCATTGTACCGGATCGGCTTCGGCTTCGCCAGACTCGGCCTCGACAGCAGCCGCGCTCAGGGCGGCGCGCTTTTCCAGCCAGCGTTCGCGTTCCTCGCCGGTCACTTCCTTCAGGCTCAGGCCCAGCCGCTGGCGATCTGGCTCGATGCTGATGACGCGCAACAGCAGGTGCTGGCCTTCATGCACCATCACGGTCGGATCAGGCGGGGGCGGGTCAGCCAACTGGCTGCCATGCAGCAGGGCTTCGATGCCAGGATCGAGGCTGACGAATGCCCCGAACTGGGCCACGCGTGAGACGACGCCTTCGACCAACTGGCCGACATGGTACATCTCTTCAGCCCGCGCCCAGGGATTCTTCTGCAACCGCTTCAGGCTCAGGCCGATACGCTTGCCTTCGCCATCCAGCCGCAGGATGTAGACTTCCACTTCGTCACCGACATTCAGCACTTCTTTCGGGTGCTTAACGCGGTGCCAGGCCAGCTCGGAGATATGGATCAGGCCGTCAGCCCCACCCAGATCCACGAATGCGCCGAAGTCGCGCAGGCCGCTGACGACGCCCTTGCGGGTTTCGCCTTCCTTCAGCTCACCCAGCAGCAATTCCTTGCGCGCTTCACGACGACCGCGCTGGGCATCGCGCTGGCTGAACACCAGGCGGCGGCGCTTGCGGTTGACTTCGATCACCTTGACCGAGACGGTCTTGCCGATCAGCGTCACCATGTAGCTCTTGCGATCATCTTCGCTGATGTTACGCGGCAGATCGACGACATGGCTGGCGGGGACAAATCCGCGCAGATTGCCGAAGGGGACGATCAGGCCGCCCTTGTTGGCGTCGGCGACGATCCCTTCCCAGATGCCTTCCTTCTCCATCATTTCTTCGGCGCGCTTCCAGTCTTCGCTCTGCTGCGCCTGCGAAACCGAGAGGATCAGGTTGTCATCTTCGTCTTCTAACCGCACGACGATGACATCAATCTCACTGCCTGCCCTGAAGCTGTTGGGGTCCTGCCCCACTTTTTCCAGGTCACGGCGCGGGACAATGCCATCGCGCTTCAGCCCCACATCGACGATCAGACCATGATAGTCCACCGCCAGAATGGTGCCGGTAATCACATCCCCTCGTTCCGGTTCACTCGCGAACGAGGCCTCTAGCAAGGCAGCGAAGTCCATTTCTTCCGCCAGCGTCAAGGTAGCTTCAGCCATAGTATCAACCCCCACAGGAAATTTTAGTGTTGATCGTCAGGATGCAGACGCAACAAAACCCGGCTCACCATGCTGCGATCAGGTGACCGAGTTGCCAGGATACGACGTCTATTGTTGCAAAACAAACACGGATGTCTGCGAGCGGGAAACCGGTTCGGCTGCGCTCTGCCCTTCCTTTAAGATCGCCGGGGATTATACAGATGAATATTACGACTTGTCAACAGCGGACAATCGTTGGGGTGCAAAGCAGAGGTTGAGCAGTGGTGATGGTTCCACTGCTCAGGAAATTCACTGGCGGATCAGGCGGGCGTCTCGCTGCTGGTTGCTGCTTCGGCTTCAGCCATCACAGCCGGCTCGGCGGCCTCAACCGGTTCGCCTGCATCCATTGCAGCGGCTTCGACATTTTCACCAACCGGTGCGTCGCCGCCTTCTGCATTGGCATCGGTACCCCAGCGCTGGGTGAAGCCCACACGGCGCTTCTCCGGCTCCAGGTGGCTGATACGCAGCCCCAGCCGGTCGCCCTTCTTGACGTAAGAGTACGGCTCTTTCAGCGACCCATCGCCCATCTCGCTCAGGTGCAACAGACCTTCCAGCCCGTTATCCAGCGCGATGAATGCGCCGAAATCGACCACATTGGTCACCGTGCCTTCGATCAACTGACCCTCGTGATAGCGCTTGTCGGCGTCTTCCCAGGGATCACTGAGCAGACGTTTGCGGCTGAGGGCGATACGGTTCGAGGTGCGATCCAGCGTCAGCACATAGACATCAATCTCGTCGCCGACCTTCAACACATCGCGCGGATGATCGACGCGATGCCATGCCAGTTCGCTGACATGGATCAGACCATCGGCACCACCCAGGTTGACGAACGCGCCGAAGTCGCGCAGTCCGGTGACCACGCCCTTGACGACATCGCCTTCCTTGAGTTCGGCCAGCAAGCGCGCTTTCTGCTGGGCGCGCCATTCCTTCTGCGCCTCACGTTCACTGAAGATCAGCCGGCGGCGATCCTGATCGACTTCGATGACCTTGACGCCGAGCGGCTTGGCTGTCACTTCATTCCAGTTCACGCCGCGTTCATTCGACAGGTTGACCGAAACCAGATGTGAGCTGGGGATGAAACCTTCCAGACGGTTCCAGCGCACCAGCACACCGCCACGGTTGTGACCGGTAATCAGCACTTCCACGACTTCTTCCGAAGTCAGCAGCTTGCGCGCTTTTTCCCAGTCATACTGCTGCAGGCCCATGTTGATCGAGACGACCAGATTCTCGTCCTGGTCGCGCGGGTTCATGACGTAGACCGGCACTTCCGCACCGATCTTCAGCATCCCACGTACTTCCCGATCCAGGCGTTCCAGATCAGTTGATGGCACAATCCCATCCTGCTTGGCTCCCATATCGACGATGACTTCACGCTCGTCGATTTGCAGGATGATCGCATTCCGGATTTCACCCCGGCGCGGTGGCACATACGAGAACGATTCTTCCAGTAAACGCTCAAACTCGCTCATCTCATGCTGTTCGTTAGGGTTCTTCTTCCCGAATTTCATTCACATCTCCTGTTTTGTGGGGCATTTTTCGCCGGAATGACCAAACCGGTAGTAACCGACAACAGGGCTAATCTCCTTAAGAAAATGCCTATTCCAAGAGTTATTTTTTTTCGAACCTGGGAGCGAACCGAGTCGGTGGGGCGTAACGAAAAAACCTTCGGGATATGCGAAGTGTACGGCGGCTTCCAGTAATCAATCACCCGAATCTGCCACTTAACAATAAAGTCTCTACTCCCAGCTTGCATTATAACAGAAAAAAATCTCAGACTTGTACAGAATTTGATTAATTTATTTCTGGAATTCCGCTTTCTAATCCTTCGACACCACGATCAATTTCCCAGGGATAAATGATGTAGGCATCCGTCACTGATCCATAGAAATCCGGCTCGGCACGGTTAAACATCGAGCGATACGGGTTGTAATGCAGCACACAGGTATACGGAATCCCACCCGATGATTCGACCTTACCTTTGACCGCTGTGCTGGTGCGGCCACTACCCCAGACATCATCAACGATTAATGTTCGCCGATCCCGCAGCAGCGCCGGGTCCGGGAATTGCAGGAACGACGGCCAGGCCATCAGCCCTGCCGACTCGGTGGTCGGGAAGTCCACCGCCGCTGTCAGGATGTGCCGCACGCCCAGCGCCTCCGCCAGCATCCCGCCGGGGATGATGCCGCCGCGCGTAATCAACACCATCGCGTCGTAGCTGCCCACAATCTTCAGGGGCGGCAGCAGCACATCAATCAGCCGATCCACATCATCCCACGAAAGCGCTTGCTGTTTCATTGACCTCTTTATCCCTTACCAGCACCAGTACATCATAGAAGATTCAATAGTTTAGCGCAGGTGAGGACGAGAATCAAAATTCCTTAACACGACTCTGATGATGTGTCGATACCCATGTTTACGTTGGTTTTTGAGGTTTTGGATGGCTGGTCAAGAGGTCTTCCCCGTCAAGGCCACACGGACAGCCCAGACGGGGAGACAGACCACCAGTCGTGGTTTATAGCTTCTCGGCCACCGATTTCGGCTGGGTGAACAAACGTCATGCTTCCCAATCCTCAATCTGTATAGCTGGTATTCGACCAAATTCGCGTGTGTTGTGTGTGACGATGATGAGATTATGGGCTATTGCTGTAGCGGCGATCAACAGGTCATTGGCACCGATGGGTAGTCCATTTGTTTCCAAATACGCACGAATATCCCCATATGCAATGTCACATCCTTCGCCAAAATGAACTGTTTGAATGGTTTGTAGAAATTCAAGTTGTTTTTGACGCGAACGTTCCGGCGTCTGGCTCTTTGCCGATCCATAGAACAATTCGGCACGTGTAATGATGCTTACGCCAACATCTATCAGTGGAGTAGCAGCCAATCTCTTGCGAATACTGACTGATCGCCCATTGATGTAATGGATACAGGTATTAGTATCCAGGAGATATTTCATTTGATAGGATCGCGTTGTTCAAGAGGCAGTTGGGGTGGACGTTCTATTGGATCATCGGCCAATACGCCGTAGGTGCGATCAAAGAACCCAATCGGCCAACCATTGTCATCAACGGCTCCAGCATCGGTTGGCTGCACCACAAGGACAACTTCAACTTCATGCTCCAGCAATCCCGTTGGCACTTCCAGCTTTAAGATGCCATCCCGATCAGTTACCGCTTTGACCTTTATCATCTCCATCGCTTTACCCCTTTCTGGACGACTGTGATCTTCCCCGTCAAGGCCACGCGGACAGCCCTGACGGGGAGACAGATCACCAGTCGTGATTTACAGCTTCTCCGCTACCGATTTCGGCTGGGTGAAGTGCATCAGATAATCCGGGCCGCCGGCTTTGGTGTCGGTGCCGCTCATGTTGAAGCCGCCAAACGGATGGCTGCCGACCAGTGCGCCGGTACATTTACGGTTGAAGTACAGGTTGCCGACGTGGAATTCGCGCCGCGCCTGCTCCAGCCGTTCGCGATCATTGCTGTAGACCGCGCCCGTCAGCCCGTATTCGGTGCTGTTGGCGATATTGAGCGCCTCCTGGAAATCCACTGCCGGGATGAGCGCCAGCACTGGCCCGAAGATTTCTTCCTGGGCGATGCGGGCATTGCCATCGACATTGCCAAAGACCGTCGGCGGGATGAAGTAGCCGTCGCCGGGCAGATGCAGCGGTTGGCCGCCGGTCAGCAGTTCGCCTTCCTGCGTACCAACTTCGATGTAATCCATGATCTTCTTCATGGCATCCTTATCGATGACCGGCCCCATCCAGATATTCGCCCCTTCATCCGGTGCGCCGACGGTGATCTTGTTGGTCAGCTCGACCACGCGGTTCGCCACCTGTTGGTAGACCGACTTGACGATGATCGCCCGTGACCCGGCGGAACACTTCTGCCCCTGGAAGCCGAAGGCGCTGGTGACGATGCCCTGCGCCGCTTCTTCCAGATTGGCGGTCTCATCGACCAGCACTGCGTCCTTGCCCCCCATCTCCAGGATGGCACGCTTGATCCACTTCTGCCCCGGTTTCACTTTGGATGCGGTTTCATTGATCCACAGGCCGACTGCTTTGGAGCCAGTGAATGAGATGAAGCGCGTCAGCGGATGCTCGACCAGCGGCGGGCCGATGATCTTGCCGTCGCCCGTGACGAAGTTCAGCACGCCGGGCGGCAGCCCTTGTTCCCAGAACAACTCAGCGATTTTGTAAGCGATCCAGGGAGTCTGCTTGGCCGGTTTGAAGATGGCGGTGTTGCCCGTCACCAGCGCCGATGCCACCATGCCGGTCGGAATGGCGTTGGGGAAGTTCCAGGGCGGAATGATCGCGCCCACGCCCAGTGCAATCTGATAGTAGCCCAACTGCTCGCCGGGATTATGCGTCAGCAAATCGCTCTGGTCAGCGATGCGGAGCGCCTGGCGGGCGTAGTATTCCATGAAGTCAATCGACTCGGAGGTGTCGGCTTCGGCTTCCGCCCAGCTTTTGCCAGCTTCCAGCACCATGACGGCGTTGAACTCATGCTTGCGGCGGCGCATACTGGCAGCGGCGCGCAGCACATAGCGGGCGCGTTCTTGCACCGGCACATATTGCCAGGTCTTGAAGGCTTCAGCAGCGGCAGCCACCGCATGGTCGATGTGTTCCGGTGTGGCATTGGCGAAATGCCCCAGGACTTCCGCCGGACGCGATGGATTGAGTGATGGCACCGTGCTGGTCAGGGTGATCGACTGGCCGTTGATGACCAGCGGATACGTTCTGCCGATCTCGGCCTTCACTTTTGCCAGCGCGGCCTGCATTCCGGCGGCGGCTTCGGGTCGCGTATAATCGGTCATGGGTTCGCTGCGATAGTCGGGCAGCATGGCGTGTCTCCTTCTATGAGTGGCTGAACGAGAGTGACGGCTATTTTAACACGCCCTGCGCCAAACTCGATGGTATCTGGTATCGAGGGATGAGGGCATTACAGCAGTTCACCATACCTCTATGGCGCTATATCCTCGCATACCATCACAATCTGCTGGCCGCGACACCGCGTCAGAACCAGGGTGCGACTGTTCGCGCCCGATAACTTCAACTGCGGGATCAGGGTGTCGGGGGTTACAGCCGTGCCACGCTTCTTGACCGTCACATTGCCGACGTTGTGTTCGCGCAGGTAGGTTCGCAGCTTCTTCAGGTTGAAGGGCATCCAGTCCAGAATGCGCCAGGCGCGCACCCAGGGCGATTGGGGTTGTGTATCGCTGGTGAAATAAGCAATCGTTTCGTCGAGCAGCGTCCCGTTGAACTGCTGCGCCGCATCCTGCACCAGGCCGGCCCGCAGCAGCGCCGGGTCGGGTTCAATTAGCCAGCCATGCGGAGGCGTGACCGGAATCTCCAGATCAAGCGGCTGATACGAGCCATCGTTCGGCCATGTCAGGGCAGCCTCGCCGGTGAGCAGCACCGCCTTCAGTCCCGTCGCATCCAGACCGCGCCACAGGTTCGCCTCTTTCAGATCGCCATTGACCGAGATGAACGCGATCTGCCCGCCATAGGCTTCCAGTTGTTCGATCTCCACCCCCGGCGCGAGCTTGACCACCTGAAGCCGATGCGACCAGCCGTGAATCGTGGATAGCGGCGGTTGATACTGTTCCACCTGATACAAGCGGTTGCCAGCTTCGTCGCGCCGCGCCGGATCGAAGAATACCGCCTCGGCTTGAGGCAAATCAACTGTCACATCACCAACGTGGAACGTTGCCGCTAATCCCAGCGCGGCCGCGTTGTGCTGCGCCATCGCCACGCGCAGCGGATCGCGATCCAGGCCGGTGACCGTCAGCCCGGCCCCCGCGAAGGCCAGGCTGTCGCTGCCGATGCCACACCCTGCATCGACAATGGTCTCAACAACCTGGGCAAGCTGTCCTGCCCGCCACTGACGGATCAGCCGATCGCTGGCCTGTTCCAGCGCCTCACGGGTGAAATACAGCTTGGCCGCTGACGGGCCAAACTTGTCAACCGCTTTCAGCCGCAGTCGCGCCAGTTCCAGCGCGGCGCGGGCGTGATCGGCGGGATACGCTTTCCGCAGTCGTGTCAGCAGCGTCAGGCTGTTGGCTTCGGCCAAATCCTCGTCCTTCAACCGCGCCAGCAGTTCCGCACCGGCGGGGCTGGTCAGGAAGGTCAGGTCGTCCAGCGTGAGCGTCATGGCTCAAGCCCTGGCAGCGCCCGACCAGCGGGCAGCGTGAACAGTCGTGTTGATGCATGGCAGCCTCCGATGAGCGTGCGATGCATTCACCTTAAGGCGCGCGTGTGACGGGGATATGACGGCGGAACAGGCTTTCATGACGATTCGGTCATATCCAGCCGCAGCTCCACCTTGTGACCGAACTTGATGCTGTTGTCGATATAGCGCAGCCAGATCGGACGCAGCCGGTAAACGGTGCTGCTGCTGATGGCGGCGTCGAACTGGGGCGGCAGGGGGAACTTTTGCTTGTAACGCGCCAGGATGACTTCGCACGCTTCGGGATCGCTGATCGCTTCGGCATAGCCTTCCATCTGCACACCAACGATCTCTGTCCATGCCCAGACCGCCGGATAGATCGCCGCCGCCACGCGGGGGCGGGCGCTGAGATTCAGGCTGTGGCGGACGTGCGGTGCCGAGAGCCAGTAACAGTTGAGCTCCTCATCCGAGACGTAATACAGCGGCGCGGCTTCGGGATGTCCTTCGCCGTTGCTGGTCGCCAGCGTCAGCGTCGAGTGTTGTTCCAGAAACGCGCGAATGATGGCGTGGGTGTTGGTCATGTTACTCCTCGCTCACTGGCGGCGCACCCTTGCTCATGCCCAGCCACTCGAAATAGAGCTTGTTCTGGATGCCGATGCGCGCCAACGCCCGGCCAACGCTGCCATTGACGATTTCATCGACGGTCTTGGGATTGCCATAGAAGGCCGGTGCTGGCGGCATGATGATCGCGCCGATCTCGGCGGCCTGCGTCATCAGCCGCAGATGACCGATGTGCAGCGGCGTCTCGCGCACCATCAGCAGCACCGGACGCCCTTCCTTCAACTGGACATCGGCGGCGCGGGTCATCAGGTCGGCGTTGAAACTGTTGGCGATGGCCGAGAGCGACTTGATGCTGCACGGCGCGATGATCATGCCGATGGTGTCAAATGACCCGCTGGCAATGCTGGCACCGATGTCGCCCGGTTTATGGACGACGTTCGCCAGCGCTTCGACATCGCTGACTTTCCAGTCGGTCTCCTGCGAGATGGTGGCTTTGGCCGCCGGGCTGAGAATGAGATGGGTTTCGATGGCCTGATCCTGCGCCAGCACCTCCAACAGACGGATGCCGTAGATGACGCCGGACGCGCCGGATATGCCAACGATCAGTCGTGATGTCATGGATACCTTCAGGTTTTGACACATGCTAAGGATAAAGTGCAGAATAAAAAGTTGTTGGTTATTAGTTCCTGGTTGCTGGATGTGTGTCCCTGTCTTCGGCTCATCTTTTGGCGGCGGGTTTCCGGCGCAGCAGCGGCCACCACAGCAGCACTACGATGCCCAGGCTGATGAAATGAACCGGCAACCGCCACTGCGACGCGATGACCGGCGTCGGCGCATCTGTCAGCGTGACCGGTGTGCTTTTGGCCCAGGCCACGAACGCATCGCCCACCGGCAGCAGACCGAAAGCGTAACGCTTCTGACCATCCCATTCCAGTGGCAGCCCCAGCGCCTCGCCCGTATCGAGCATGGCGTTGGCCGTCGCCAGATCGCCATTGGCACGTGCCGCCGCGACGGTCACGACTGATGACGACAGACTCACACCGAAGAGCAGGGGGCCGGAGTCGACATCGCCGGTCCCGCTGCTCCCCGCCGGATATTCCAGCGTGCCGGGGATGCCGAGGATTGAGGTCACAAACGCGCCGCGAAACCCGGCATACTGCTCCCGCGCCCAGTCGGCATCGATCAGCGGCAGGAAGACATTGATGAGACTCTGAGAACTGCCGCGCGCCCCTTCGAACAGGCTGCCGTCATCCGGCTGAACACGGTGGGGCAGGAGTCCAGTGGCTGGGTCAAGCCGAGCCTGCGCTTCGACCAACCAGCGCGCAATCAGATCCGCATAGCGCGGTTCAAACAGCCGGTCATGGGCGCTTAACGATGCGATGGCGACCACATTATCCACCGGCCAGGCCATGTTCGGATAGGCCTGTAAGAACGGCGTATCGCTGTTTTCGAAGGCTTGCGCCAGCGCTTCTGACTCATCCCTGAAACGTTCGACTTCCAGCGGGTCGCGGGCATCTTCCGGCTGAAGTTGCAGGATGCCAGCCCGCAGCCAGTTGCTCCAGCCGACGTAGAACACCCCGTAAGGCGGATCGAGCGCCTCGGAGAACACTCGTCGCCCCGCCGGACTCTCCAGCGCCGCCAGCGCCCAGCGGCTTTCGTCCAACGCCTGCTGCCGGTCAACCCGATCTTCAACACCCAGATTGACCCAGGCCAGCCCATAGAGCGCGTAGGTGAAGAAATAGCCTTCCGGGAAATACTGCTGCATCTCCTGCGCTGCGCCGCCTTGCAGCGCTGCCCGGATGAAAGCCAACTGCGCCGGCACATCGCGCCATTCTGGATCGAGGCCGCTGGCATACAAGCGCCCATTGATGAGCAGTAGCAGCCCCGTCAGCGGGACGATGACGAGCAGCCACAGCCAGCGCAGCAATTTCCCAATCATTGGTTAATCCAACTGAATCGACAGGTTGATGGCGGTCATCAGCGAAGCCAGCGGCACCGATGCCTCCCGATTCCCGACACCCAGGGTCAGCGCGAACTGATTATCCGGCAACTGCCGCAGCAGCAGCAGCGCTTCAAAATCAGGATGATCCAATTGAAGCTGCGCGATCTTTTGTCCATCAATCGCGCTGTAACTCGGCTCGCCAATGCTGGTGAACAGATCTGCTTCTTTGAGCGTCTCAATCATCAACTGCACCAAGCCCGGCAGCCCCAGATCATCCGTCGGCGGCTGGTCAACGTCATAAATCCCGATAGCGTACAAAATCTGGCTGGCACTGCCGCTGGCGACCAGCGCTGCCTGCCCATCCTTTTCCAGTTGCAGTTCGCCAGGCGGCGTCTGGATGAACGTCATCGACGATTCGCTGTTGGCAATGATGAGGCTGCCACCGCGCCCTGGCGTGGCGCGTCCATTCTTATCGTAGGTCGACATCGGTTCACGAAAATCGTCGGTCAGCCAACCCGCCGGATAACTGACGTTGAATCCCCATTCGGCTTGCTGGAACATTTCGCTCAAGGTGACACCGGGCGGCGTCACCGTCTGGGCGCAGGCGTCCTGAATCGCCTGCAACTCGGCCTGTGCCTGACTGATAGCGGCCAGCGCGGCGGCGTTGTCGCCCTGGGCTGCGGCGGCCTCGGCATCTGCCAACAGTGTGACCACCGGCTGCACATCAATGGCGCAATCCTGAGCATTGGCGCTGCCGACTCCGAGCAATCCTATCAGGGTGAATGCCACCAGCCAACTTGCCATCCATCTTGATTTCATCTCATCATCCTTTTCTGAGGGTCTGTTATCCCATCCATCAGTATGACGAGGAAGCACGACGGGATGTTCCCCAAAGATTGAGGGGATTGGGCTTTATGACCGTTGCTGCCGGTTCGGATTAGTGTCATCGAATACCGGACGGAAATCGGCGCGGTCGCCTTGAATATAGAGGATAAACTCATGGGCAGTGGCCTGATTGTACAATCGGATGAGATGCAGCCCTAATCGCTGAACCTGTTCGTACCAGGCGCGCCAACCCTCATCCGAGTCGGGCGCGGCTTCGATGATGGGTTGATATTCGGCATACAACGGTGTCGGTTCAAAGTGTGCGGTGAACCAGAACATATCCTGATCGGTGATGGTCAACCTGCCGACCACTTCAGCCCCGTGCCGCAGCTCCCAGAATTCGGCCTCGTCATCCATTCCTACTTCTCGCCCCAATGCACCGCCATCGTGCCGAACATGAAGGTGCGGAACTGGACATTACGGATGCCGGCCTGCTTCATCAGCCCCGCCAGTTCGTCCGGCGTCTTGAAGGCCTGGGTTGAACTGGGCAGATATTGATAGGCATCCGCGCCATTCTTGCCCGCCACCAGCCGACCCAGCAGCGGGATGATGTAGCGCAAGTGGATTTCGATGAAGGGCTTGAGTAGATTATCTTTGGGCGGTGAACTATCCAGCACCACGATCCGCCCGCCCGGTTTCAGGATACGGAGCTGCTCGGCGAACATGCGTGGAATATCGATCACATTGCGCGCCAGATAGCCGGATGTCACGGCGTTGAAGCTGGCGTCGGGGAAGGGGAGATTGAGCGCGTCGCCACCCGTCCACCCGACCTGCTGGCCCAGCGGCAGCTTTTGCCCGACGCGCATCATCGGCAGCGAGAAATCCGCGCCAACCGCCTGAATGCCCGGTACGGCTTTGAGCGCCTCGAAGGCGATGTCACCCGTCCCCGTCGCCAGGTCGAGCAGCCGATCGCCAGGTTTGAGGTTGGCCTGCTGTACCACAAAGCGCCGCCATTTCAGGTCTTGCCCGCCGGTCATCAGGCGGTTCATCAGGTTGTAGCGCTCGGCGATCCGTCCAAACATATCCTGGACGTAAACCGCGCGCTGCTTGCCAGTCAGGTGAGCCATGTGTTCATCCTCATCGCACGTTGCAGATCATTGTGGGAGTGCTTCATCGCCTGGTTGCTCCCCTCAAGCAAGGGCTGTCAACCGGGTAGCCTTAAATCAGCAGGGCGATAAACGTCCCGGCGAACAGCGTCAGCGCGATATACGAGTTCATATTGAAGAAGGCAACATTGATCTTCGACAGATCATCGGGCTTGACCAGACTGTTCTCGTAGGCCAGCAAGCCAGCCACGATCACCAGCGCCAGCCAGAACGGCCAACCCAGCGGAAAGGTCAGCCCCAGCACGACCAGCGTCAGGATCATGAGCAGGTGATTGGCCTTCGCCACAAAGAGAGCGGCGGCGATGCTGCGCCGGCTGGGATAAGAAAACAGCTTCTCGTGCCGGTCATGCTCAACATCCTGACAGGCGTAAATCAGGTCGAAGCCGCTGATCCAGAAGGTGACGGCGAACATCAGCAGCCAGGCGGGAAGATCATCCGGGGTGAAGATGCTGCCCCGTACCGCGATCCAGCCCCCCAGCGCAGCCAGGCCATCGGTGAAACCCAGCACCCAGTGGCAGTAACGGGTGAAGCGCTTGGTATACGAGTAGCCGATCAGAAAGACCAGTGCGCCGGGGAACAGAATCAGCGCCAGCGGACTCAGCAGGGCCGCGGCTAGCGCCAGCAGCAGCAGCGAACCTACTGCGAAGGCGATCATCAACTGAGTGCTGATGGCACCGGTCACCGATGGCCGGCGGGCGGTGCGAGGATTGGTCGCATCGAAGCGCCGGTCTGCCAGCCGGTTGATTGCAAAAGCCAGCGTGCGCGCGGCAGCCATTGCTACCGTCACCCAGAAGAACTGGTGAAACGTTGGCAGCCCATCCGCCGCCAGCACCATGCCCAGATAAGCGAAGGGCAGGGCAAAGATGGTATGCTCAAACTTGATGAGTTCCAGAAACAGCCGGATGCGCTCCAGCAGGGAAGTCTCAGACGGGGTGTTATTGGTCGCCACACGGGTCATGGCTCATCCTTAGAATGGGTTGCCGCGCGCCATTATTGCCAGCAGTTCTTCGAAGTCATCATCCGGCGCGGCGCGGTTGCGCTTGATGTGACGACAGATGACGCAGCGATGGACGATGATGATCTCGCTGCCCTTTTTCTCGGCACCAACCGGCTCCATCAGCCCGCCGCATTCGGCTGCCCGATCACCAGGATGGACATCGACATGCTTGCTCCAAAGACAGTGTGGGCAATGGTTGGTGTAGCCATCGCCGCTGACGACGGCTCCACAGCGCTCGCAGACAAAATCCTCGATGCGCCGTTGAAAGTGACGTGACATAAATCCTCAGTGAGAGTCTGTCGTTCAGCACCCGCGCCGAGGTTTATTATATGCTACCATCAGAAAAATTGGACTGCGGAGACAAAACCGGCCTCAACTTGCCCCGTTCGATAAGCAGGTTGTCTCCGCAGCGCCAAAACAAGGTTGGTGGGAGATTAGCTCCCCGGCGCGAAGCCATACTCGGTCCAGCGTCGATTGACCCGTTCCACCATTTCCGGCGACATCCAGATTTCTTCCGGCCAGCCGCGTGGATGCCCATCGCTGGCATCCTTGCTGGTGGCGTCGAGGCCGATGTGCGCCCGCGCCTCGTCGTTCCGCTCGGCATAATGGTCAATCGCGCCGCGACTGATGAGCATGTCGCGCTGCCAGTCGGTGTTGCCCAGCGCCCGCCAGGCGACATCCGACAGGTTGTGGACATCCACGAAATGATCGAGGATGACCAGGTTGTAATCCGGGCAGATCTCCCAGATTTTCTTCATGGCATCTTTCGGCTTGATCTGCGCTTTATCCAGCGCGATCACCAGCGTTTGATGAGTCTCACACCATTTGTTACCGACCAGCGCGGTGAGCTTCTCGGCTGCAACGGGCGCTGGCGGCGGGTAGGGTTTCATGAACTGCGGCTCGGTGGAACGGGTGGCGTCCACGCCGATCTTGCCACCATACGAGTCCTGGATAGCCGAGTGATCGAGTTGATCGACCGGGCCATCCACCACCGTCACATCGCGCCGCCAATCGACATTGGTCACGACCTCGCGGGCGACCGCCGCCATGTCATGAACATCGACATCGGCATCGACAATGATGAAGGCTTTGGTCAGCATCATTAACCCCAATCCCCACAGCCCGTACATGATTTTCTGGGCATGACCGGGGAATCGCTTCTTAATGCTGACGATCACCAGATTGTGGAAGACGCCTTCAGGCGGCATGGCGTAATCGACAATTTCGCCCATGAACAGCTTCATCAGCGGCAGGAACAGGCGCTCGGTGGCCTTGCCCAGCCAGACATCTTCCACCGGCGGCTTGCCGACCAGCGTCGTTGGATAGATGGCGTCGCGGCGATGAGTGATGGCGGTGACGTGCATCACCGGGAATAAATCCTCTGGCGTGTAGAAGCCGGTGTGGTCGCCGAACGGGCCTTCGATCCGGTGTTCGTTGGGGTCGAACCAGCCCTCGATGACGAACTCGGCGTTGGCCGGAACTTCCAGTTCCTGCGTCACACATTTGACGAACTGCGTGGGCTTGCCGCGCAGCCAGTTCGCCAGCAGGAACTCATCGATACCAGGGGGCAGGGGGGCGCTGCCACACCACATGGCCGCCGGGTCGCCGCCCAGCACAATCGCCACCGGCTGCCGGTTCTGTTTGCGTTCTTTGGCCGCTTCCTGATGCTCTTTGGCACCTTTATGCCGCTGCCAGTGCAGGCCGAGCGTCTGCCCGTCATAGACCTGCACCCGGTACATGCCGACGTTACGCCCACCGGTGTTCGGATCGCGGGTGATGACGGAGGTCAGCGTGATGTACTTGCCACCGTCATGCGGCCAGCACTTCAGGATCGGCATGATATTGACATCTGGGTTTTCGGTGATGACCACTTCCTGCACCGGCGCGGTTTTCACTTTGCTGGGGCCGAGGCCGATGCGCCGGAGTGCATCGAACACGCCCATGCCGCGCTCCATCATCGGACCCAGACCTTTGGGCAGTTTGAGGTCGATCAGCTTGGCGAGGCGACCTGTCAGTTCATCCAGATCATTCACGCCCATCGCCCAGGCCATCCGCCGCTCATTGCCATACAGGTTGACAACCAGTGGGAAGCGGCTGCCCTCGACCTGCTCGAACAGCAACGCTTTGTTCTGGGCTGGCGGCATCTTGGAAAAGCGATCCACGATCTCGGTGATTTCCAGATCGGGGCTGACCGGCGTCTTGATGCGGATCAGTTCCCCCGCTTCCTCAAGCTGTTGGATGAAGTCATTCAGTCGTTTGTAGGCCATCGTTCACAACGTTCAGATTGTTCTAAATATCACGAATGATTATAGCAGCAATTTGTGACGGGAGTCATTAATGCCGGGTGAATGGTATAATGCCGGTCAACGATAATCCAGTTGAATCTGAATGATTCAAGGGAACCGCCTCGTGAAGACCAGTGCATTTCAGCGGCTCAAGCAAATTCTTAGACTTGGCATCGTCTTCGGTTTCATCGGCTATATTCTCTTTGTGCTGATCGTTCTTGAAAATACATTGCTGTGGCTCATGTTTGCTGGGCTGATCTTGCTTGGTTTCTTCTACCTTCGTTATATCATCGGCATGGTGTTGTTTGGGCGTTTGCCACAACTGGGCGTTGCCTACATGAGTTTCTGGTTGTTTTTCTTTCGCAACGATCGAGACGCTTATTTTTGGCGTTCGACCCTGTATCTTTTAGCTAAACAGGTTGATCTGGCAATGGTAGATGTTCAGAAGCTCAAGGATCTAGTGCGCCGCAATGCGCCTGATTTTCCAGCATCGTTTTTCAGACTCAACCTGACGCCCCATTTGCTCAGCACGCTCCAGATGTCCGTATACATTCTCAAACGGGATTATCAGGCTGTGATCACGGAGGCGAATGAGACCCTGGCACTGTCCGATTTAACACCCCTTCAACGGGCAACAATTCAGTTTAATCGGGCTGAAGCCTATCTGGAACTCGGTCAGGCGCAGGAAGCCCTGACCGATATTGATGCGCTGTTGGTGATGGAGGTCGAGTCTAGCGCCGACTCGCAGCGCAGCAGTCAACTGATGGCCCATCAGTCGCTTGCCCTGTTTCAACTGAACCGGCGCGATGACGCCATGACCGCATGGCGCAAGGCATTGACCGCACAACCGGAACTGGCTGATATCGCCTGGTTACAAGAAAATTGGAAATGGAACGAGAAACGTCTTGCGCTGGCATACGAATTGAATCGCGCCAGTCAATTGCCTGCACCCGCATATGCCAGATGGGTCAGTGAAAGGCAAGGATAATGATTGATAGCCCAATCCTGATCGCAACTGGAATGGTTCTCGATTCCGCGCTGCTCTGGCAGCAACCACTACCCACCGGCAAGCAGTTGGTGGCGTTGGTCGAGGCGATGGTGAGAGGAGGAGATGATGACCAGTAGCCCTATGCACAGTGTTGATCTGCTGGGAATGCCTGTCACGTGAGGGTGTGTTAATGAAAGATATGCTCCGAATTCTCAACTGGAATGTCGAGGCGAACCGGCAGACAAGAAGCAATCAGCGATCAACCCTGATTGGACAGAGGGTTAAGCAATATGGCGCAGATGTGATCTGCCTGACCGAAGCCTTTCCAGACAACCTTCCAGGTGACGGATACCGAATAACCAGCGACCTGTCGGGTTGGGGAACGCCAGAGCAGAAAGGTGCCCGCAAAGTGGTGCTGTGGTCGCGTTATCCCTGGGATGCTCTGGATGTGACGGGTTCAGATCAACTACCGCCGGGACGATTTGTGAGCGCCTGCATCAATGGCGTGCGCTTTGTCGGCATCGTCATTCCCTATCATGCTTATCGCACGGCTGATCGTTGGGGAGACAACCGCTATACAGTCTGGCAGGGGGCAAAAGAATATCTGATTGGGTTGCAAAGTATCCTTTCGAACCCTGCTTGCCAACAGCGGACGGTTGTGTTGGGCGATTTTAATCTCCAGATCCCGCCACGCGGCTATCCATCGCAAACAAGCGAAGTCAATCGGTTAAGCCAAGAAACCTTTCTGGGTTGGCAGCTACCAACTGCCGGAATTGAGACCGGGATGGAGAAGCCGTTTATCGACCATATTGCGCTCACCCCGGATCTGCAGGTGATGACCCTAGACTTCTTTAGCCGTTATGATGCATCCAATCAGGAATTGAGCGATCATAACGGCGTCATCATGAGCATTGGTGTCTAGATCGTCTGCTACCTACCCCATCACCCCGGCCAGTGACTCTACCGCGACCTTTTCCGCATCATGCAGCGCCAGCACTTTTGCTTTGAGTTCCGCCCGCAGCGCGGCAGCCTGCTGGTCACTGAGAGGGAAGCCGGTTTCCATCGCAGCGCGTAGTTCGGTGAGGCGCTGTTGTACGGCTGCATACGCGCCCTCTGGTTTGGCATTGCCGTAGTCCAGGTAAAGCTGATACTCGCGCTGAAGTAGCTCGCGCGTTTCACGCAGCGGCGCAACCTCATCCGGCAGTAGCGCCTCGGTCAGATTCTTCCAGTGGCGGGCGCATTCGCGGTAGAGAGCGGCGCTCTCGCCCAGCGCCGGACGGTTGAGGATGAGCGCGGCTTCATCCAGGAAGTCAGCGAACAGCGGACGCGCCCCCTGACCGCCGGTGTAATAGACTTCCAGATACTTGTAGCTCGAAGTCAGTCCGGAGTACAGTCGGCTCCCCGGCGCGAAACGGTGCAGCCAGCTGGTCTTGTCTTTCTTATCATCCAGCAGCCTGGCCCACTTCTGCAAGGCGTTCAACCCCCAACTGCTCTGTGCTGCTTTGCCCCCAAACGGTGAGTCGCCGTGCATGATGGCGATGGTCGCGCGGATGCCACCCTCGACGGCAGCGGGCAGTTTATTCATATCCGGTGCGCCGAGCGTCATCATGCGGTTCTTGGTCTTGGCGATGCGTCCTCGCGCCGCTTCAAACACGGCTAAACTCACCTGGATCGGCACTCGCGCCCGGTCACTGATCGATACCGTACCCTGTTCGACATCGCAGCCGTAGACCACCACCGGGTTCATCATCCACATATCGTCCTGCGGTGCGCCATGCAGCAGCGTGATGACATCCACCCAGACAATGGCAGGTTTGCCAGCGGCCAGCGCGTTGATGACGTTCGCCAGCGCTTTCTGGGTGTTGGTCGTCTGCTGCGTCTCCATCGGGGTCGCCAGCCGCTCGAAGATCGGCCCCGGTTCTTCATTGAAAGGGAAGCGCGTCAGGAAATGCAGGTGCGGGTCGTGGCCTTCATATTCAAACGAGAAGTAACCGGCGCAGATACCGCCGTTGATCCCCATCACCAGCGCTTCGGTGAAGGGCTGGCCGGTGTGCGGCGCGATCACTCCCTGATAATCGAGCGCGTTCCGCACGTAGCCGGTTGACCAGCCGATGCCCTCAAACTGCCGGTAATCCTTGAGCTGTACCATCTTTCCATTCCCCTGTCGCTGAAAAACACATGTTCACAGCATAACAAGGTCATCACAGGGCTGGAAGGTGCTGGTTTTGTTAGCGGATAGCCGACTGAATTTATAGTCTATTGCTCCATCATCCAGCCTGACGAATTGCCTTTGTTCACGTTAGAATAGCCTGGATGATACCGTAATGATGAGGTGTTCATGTTTTCAGTCAACTTAAGAGGCAAAGTCGCGCTGGTGACCGGCGCTGGACGCGGTATCGGCAAGGCGATTGCCCAGGGTTTTTCCGACTGCGGCGCGAAGGTCGCTGTTAACGACATTGATCCGCAGACAGCAGCACTCACTGCCGGGACGCTGACCGGCGACGGCGATGCTTATGTGGCGGATGTGCGCGACTCGGCGGCGGTGCAGCGGATGATTGACCAGATCATGACCGACTATGGACGGCTCGATATTCTGGTCAACAATGCCGGGGTCGAGCCAGTCGCCTCGATCCTGGAGATGACCGATGAACAGTGGGCAGATGCCCTCAGCACCAACCTGAGCGCCGCCTTCTACACCAGCCGTTCTGCCGGGCGGGTGATGAAAACCGCCGGGGAAGGGGTGATTGTGAATATCGCTTCGATAGCTGGGCATAACATCCCCATCGCCCTGCGTTCGGGTTATGTCGCCAGCAAGGCCGGCATGATCGGTTTCACCCGTGAGTGCGCCCGCGAATTCGCGGCCTATGGCATCCGCGTCAACGCCGTCTGCCCCGGCGTCATCGAGACCGAGATGACCGCCCATCTGCGGCAGAACGAAGCCCAGATGAAGAAGTGGCTGGACGATATTCCGCAAAAGCGGTTGGGCATCCCGGAGGATGTCGTCGGCACGGTGTTGTTCCTGTGTTCCGATGCGGCTCGTTATATCACCGGGCAGGCGCTCAACGTCGATGGTGGAAAGGTGATGTTGTGAACCTGCTGGCGCTCCTGGAAGAACTTCGTAGCATCGCCCACCTGGGTCTGAATTATGCCGAGAATCCGTATGACCGCGAACGTTACGAGCGCCTGATGCGGCTGGCAACCGAGGGCTATGCCGAGATCACCAGCGTTCCTCAGCCGGAACTCAACGCGCTGTTTCGTCAGGAATTGGGTTACATCACCCCCAAAGTTGGCACGACTGCCGCGATCTTCAACGATCAGGGACAAATCCTGCTCATCAAACGGTCGGATAACGGCTGCTGGGGGATGCCCGCCGGATTCTGTGAAGTCAACCTGACGGTGCAGGATAACCTGCGCCGTGAAGTGCGCGAGGAGACCGGGCTGGAAGTTGAGGTACACGACCTGCTGGAGATTTACTGCCGCATGGCCGGTGAGTACGGACTGCCGCATACGGTCTACTCGCTGCTCTACCTGTGCACCCCAAGCGGCGGGGCGCTGACCCCTTCGCACGAGACGCCCGAACTCGGTTACTTTGATCTCGCTGCCGACCTCAACTGGCATATGAACCATCAACAGCGGGCGGCGCGGGCGCATCAACGCTGGTTAACCCTACAAAAGTGAGGCTGATATGACCCTGCGTTTTCACGAAATTGCTGAGACCACCCATCGCATTCTCAACCCCATCACCGAAGATAAAATGATGCTGCTGGGTGAGGCGATTGGCTTGAAGCCGGGCATGACCCAGCTTGATCTGTGCTGTGGCAAGGGCGAGATGCTGTGCCGCTGGGCCGAGCGCTTCCGTACTTTCGGGCTGGGCGTGGACATCAGCGAGGTATTCCTGACGGCGGCTCGCGCCCGCGCGGCCGAGTTGCAGGTGAACCAGCGAGCGCGTTTCGTACAGGGCGACGCGGCCTATCATGCCCGCACCTCGCTCGATCAGTATGATGTGGTGAGCTGCATCGGTGCCACCTGGATTGGGAATGGACTGCTCGGTACCCTGGCCTTGATGAGACCACTGCTCAAGCCGGATGGAGTGCTGCTGGTCGGTGAACCCTACTGGATTGATCCGCCACCGGCTGAAGCCTATGCCAGTCTGGGGGTCGCGCCAGCCGACTACACCTCGCTGGTCGGTACGCTGGATCGGTTTGAAAGCGCCGGCTGCCAGCTCGTCGAGATGGTGCTGGCGGATGGCGATAGCTGGGATCGTTACGCAGCCGCCCAATGGAAAGCGGTTGATGACTGGCTGCGCGCCAATCCACAGGATGCCGACGCGGCTGAACTGCGCCAGTGGATGGCAAATGATCGGCGATCTTATCTGACCTATGGTCGGCGCTACCTGGGTTGGGGCGTGTTCGTGCTGCGTACTGCCTGAACCAGCGCCGATTACTAGAGCCTGTTATGCACTTTTTAGCCCTCATCCCCCCCGCCCCTTCTCCCACTGGGAGAAGGGGCGATGTGGTGAACGTAGTGCTTTTGAGCACCTCGCCCCGTGGGAGAGGGCAATACGAGAGCGAAGTTCATAACAGGCTCTAGATTCGCAACATTCGTCAGATTCGTCAGATTCGCATCACTCCATTTTGCGATTCGCGAATCAAGCCACCGCCAAGAAAGAAGAAGAACCGACCACAGAGACGCAGAGAACACAGAGAGGAATCAGAGGTCTTTCACTTTCAACTTTGCGCCCATCACTTTCAACTTATCGAGCCAGCAACCTTTAGCTATTACCTGATTCGCAACGTGCGTCAATTTCGTCAAATTCACGAACGCCTTTTGTGAACTTTTCCCTCAATCAGTCATCAGTCGATAGTCGATAGTCGTCAGAAAGAATACCCAGAGGCTTGTGCTGCTGATTGACCCTACCCCCCGTTGCTGCCGATTTTGCTGATTGAAACGATCCGCTATCGACTGGTGACTGTAGACTACTGGCGCAACTCCGTTTTGTGTCGTCGTCGTCGTCGTCGGACAGACGAAGACACAGACATAAAAACCAACACAGAGGACACAGAGGACACAGAGTGAAGACAGAGTAAATCCGCGTAAAATTCTGCAAATGCAAAGCCTCTGTTTTGCAGATTTGCCCTTCAGCAGAAGCGAGTGACAAATGATGTGTCTTCCCTCGGATGAGGGACAAAAGCGGCGAAAAAGTCGTCAAAGTCGTCAGTGTCACGGGCGCAGGTTGTGACAGTTGGCCTTCGGTCAGTAACGAGTAACGAGTAACGAGCGACGAGTCTTTCCTCTGATGACTGACGATTGCTCTGTGGCGGCGGCGGCGGCAGTCGTGGTTGTGGCAGTGCGCCGGGACACGTCCTGTATGGAAGGGATCTTTCCATGAAAAACGAATTCGACCGAAGGGATGAAAATAGGCTGCGGACGATGTCGCTGGGGGCTGAAGCCGCCCAGCTAACGGGAAATACGGTAAGCGCACTAAAGGCGCTAAAGAAGATAGTCCGGAACGCCAGCCCCTTCAGTGGGCTTTCCGTCTCTTGCGAGCCGAGGGGTTAACCCCTCTGCGGCGGACACCAGGTTGCAAGGCCTATTTTCAGAGGGCGGGTATGGGGTTGTTAAGTTGCATGGGGAAACAGGCGCTTTTCCCACGACTTCATTGTAGAACAAAAAGGCTATCCAAGTCAAGCCCCTAATCGCTGGGGGTATGGGGCGGGACTTGCTCGGCCTGCCATTCGTCCGGGTGGGTGAACTGGCGCAGGTCGCGTCCAGGTGTCCAGTGGGTTCCGTCGGGGAGGATGGTTTCGGGGGAGAATTGGGCATCTGCTAGGTCAGCACCTTTTAGAGTCGCTCCTGTCATGATGGCCCCTTGCATCTGTGTGCGATGCAAGATGGCATTATCGAAGTTAGCAAGAGTTAGATTTGTACTTTGCAGGCTGGAATCCCTCAAATTACTACCGACCAGAATTGCGTGATGCAAACACGCTCCTCTAAAGTCTGTCGAAACCATCTCTGATCCGGTTAGGTTGGTTAAAATCATCTCAGCGTTTCGAAGATTGGCAGCAATTAGCTTGGCATTTTGAAAATCACATCCTGATAAAAGGGCACCTTGAAAGTTAGTCTCAATCATACTGGCACCTTGAAACTTTGCCTGCCACAATTTGGTATCTCGCAAATCTGCCTGATACAAGTTGACAGATGTGAGATTTGCGCTCTGTAGATTGACTCCTCGCATGCTCCCATCATGCAGCGCCCCCATGTTGCGCAGCAGGCGCACGGCTTCGAGGGCGAAGTCGTTGGAGGGGCTGCCCATCTGGGCGATGAGTTCCTGCTTACGTTCGGCTTTGGAGCGCTGACGGGCGCGGATGTCGATGACAGTCACGGTCAGCGCCGCGCCGACGCCGGTGATGTAGATGTTCTGCCAGTATTGCGGCAGGTCGTTGGAGAAGATTAACACGCCGATGCCGATCAGCAGCGCGACGACGGCTGCTCCGCTAAGCAGTTCGTAGAAATTGCGCCAGCGCTTGTAATCAAACGGTTCAGGTTGATCGAGGGATGGCGGCGGTTGGGGCTGCTGGTCGTTCATGGGGTACACCCTCCGGGTTTACGCGGTCACTCAGGGATAGTGTATGGAATCCGCCCGCGTTGGATACACCGAATAAATGGGGGGATCGGGCGGCGAAGGGGGCGGATGGACGTGCCGTCCCACAGGGAGGCTTGGACTTGCACGCCCCTACTGCCAGCGGCGCTGAACGGATGGCTGTTGATCGGGAATGATCCAATCATGAGGTTGGCTGAGAATGACTTGCGCTGAATCAGCCTACGCTTTCCACGTCGGCACATAAATCTTTCCGTCAATATCGGTGAAGCCGTATTCGGCTGCCAGATCACTCACCCAAAGCGCCTGTCCACTTTTGGCGAGCACCTGATGATCGGCGGCCAAGGCTGCCACCGCCCGTCCCGTGAATTGAGGCGACTCGGAATTGGACAGGTCGATGAATTCCGCATGTTTCATGATCCCCTCGGTGCGCACCAGCCCCGGATACAGGGCCACAACGGCAATGTGATGGGCTTTCAGCGGTTCAGCCATTTCTGCGGCCAGGCGATCGGTTGCTGTTTTGGCGATGTGATACGCCGGATTGCCATATCCGGTGATTTTGTGGGAGATGTGAACGATCAGCCCATGCTGCTGCTCTATCATGATCCGTGCGGCCAGCACCCCGGCAGCATAAGCCGAACGTACCCCGAACAGATTATCATCCCAAACCGACAATCGTCGTGACCAGTAGGGCTGATCGAGCGGGAAATCGCTGCCATCATGCAGCCCTTCATAGCCGGCCCAGGCGCTGTTCACCAGAACATCCAGGTGGTTCTGCTCATCCTTCACCCGTTGGAACAAGGCTTCGGTTTGCTTGTCATCACGATGATCGCACCGAACCGCAATTCCGGTGCCGCCCAGCTTCGTCACCTCGGCAGCCGTTTCTTCTACCGTGCCGGTTAATGGAACGCTGGCGGGGCGTCCTTCGCCGGTGCGTCCGGTGACATAGACGATTGCCCCCGCCGCGCCTAAGCTGAGGGCGATACCCTTGCCTATGCCCCGGCTGGCCCCGGTCACAATCGCTACTTTCGCTGAAAGCTTGTTTTCCATCCCATCCTCCTCTTATTCTTGCTGCTCATTGTGGCGGAAAATTACCAACACCATCACCCCAAAAACTGGCATGTTGGAGAGGGGCGGGCTAGAATAGATTTCATTGCAGTACAGCCTTATTGGTCTTATGTTAGCGTAGCATTTTCCCGAAAATCCGTTCATTTCTCCCTCATTGAGCTGACCATCGTTTGTCAATCATCATCAATCGTGTGCGGTTATCACCACGCTGGGCTATTCTCCTGGAAGGCGTGGCGCTGCTGCTGATTGTGGCGCTGGCGCTGTATCTGCGCACGACCCATCTGGCCGATAACCCCGGCTGGTACACCGACGAAACCACCCACCTCGACATCGCCCGTCATCTGCTGGCTGGCGAAGTTCGTTACATGGTCATCACCCAGTCGACGCTGTTGTTCGGGCGTCCACCGTTGTTCCACCTGCTGCTGACCGGCTGGCTGCGGCTGTTCGGCGATGATCTGGCGGCGCTGCGGTTGTTCACGACGGCTCTGAATGCGCTTTCTTGTGGTCTGCTCTATGGACTGGTGCGCCGCGCCGGTGACCGTTGGCTGGCGCTATTGGCGGCGCTCATGCTGGCGCTCTATCCCCAGGCTATTCTCTATAGCCGCTTCGGTTTCAGTTACAACCTGCTGGTGCCGCTGCTGCTGCTGGCCTTGTGGCTGCTGGGCGATGGAACATCGCGCCGGGGTCGATTGCTGGCGGCGCTGGTGATTGGCCTGTGCCTCATCACGGACGTTTTTGCCCTGGCGCTGGCGGCTGCACTGATGACCTGGCTGCTGCTGACCCGCTGGCGGGCGCTGCCGGATCTGCTGCCGCTGATGATTCCACCCATCATCTATACAGTGGTTATGCTGCTGCTTGCGCCGGACGCCTTCTGGTTTGATCTGCGCTTCACCCTGACCCGCCTCAACTCCCTTGACCTGGCCGGTCAGGTGGCGAACCTCGCCAACAATTATCTGACGTTGATCGGTCAGGATGGGTGGATGCTGGCGGGATTGATCGGCTTGTTCCTACTCAGGCCGCCTCATCTGCGCGGGGTGTGCCTGTTGTTCGCAGGTCTGCCCTTCATCCTCATCGGGCGTACCGTCCCCTTCTACAGCCTGAGCGCCTATTACACCATCCCGCTGCTACCGTTCGTCGCCCTGGGTGTGGCCGGACTGATGCGGTATGGTGCGCCTTATATCGTCAAGGGATTGCGCGAGTCGTTCGGCAGGGCAGGGCATGTGGTTGGGCTTGGGCTGACGCTGGCGCTGCTGGGGACGCCGCTGGTTGACAGTCTGTCGCGCACCCTGACCTTCGTCGAGGTTGGCTTTCCGACGCCGATTGATCCGTTTCTGACTGATCCACAGGACGCACGGACAGCAGCCGCTTACCTCAACCCCCTGTTGAAACCGGATGATGTGGTCATCGCCGCGCCATCGGTGGGCTGGCTGTTCCACGCCGATGTGGCCGATTTCCAGATGAGCATCGCTGTCAGCGGCGTTGATACACCGCACCTGCCCGGCAACATCCCGGCTGACAGGCTGGCCTTTGACCCGCGCTTCGCTGCTGCTGATTATGCGGTGGTCGATAATCTGTGGCGAAACTGGGGCGTCATCCATGTCCCCGGCCTACGGGAGCAGTTGGTCGAGATCGAGTCGCAATGGTCACGGTTGTTTCAGGTCGGGGCAATCACGATCTATCGCCGCATCTGAACCTCGATCAAAGATGAGTAACTGATGAGAGGGGCTTGAGGTTCACGTTACGGAAACGTCTACCATGTGCCTGAGTTGAAAGGAGCGGCGATGTTCACAGTGGGGGAGTTCTCCCGGTTGGCACAGGTTTCCAAACGTTTGCTGCGCTATTACGATGAAATTGGGCTGCTCAAGCCCAGCCAGACAGACCATCTGACGGGGTATCGCTTCTACAGCGCTGAACAACTCTCGGCGCTCAACCGGATTTTGGCGCTCAAAGACCTGGGGCTGTCGCTCGACCAGATTCAACGAATTCTGCACGACAGTATCTCGACCGACGAAATCCAGGGGATGCTGCTGCTCAAAAAAGCCGAGATCGAACGTCAGCTCCAGGACGAACTCAAGCGCATCCGCAACATCGAATCGCGCCTGCAATCCATTCGTGATGCTGAAGCCAACAAGCCGCTGAATGTGGTGGTCAAACACATGCCAGCCCAGCCGGTGATGAGCGCACGAACCGTGATCGAGTCTTTCGAGTCTGGCATGTTGCTCTTCCGCGAAATTCGACGCCGCCTGCCGGAGAAAGCGACTTATGGCTTCTGCTTCTGCATCTGTCATGGCGATGGCCTGACCGAACGCGATATGGACATGGAGATGGGCTGCTTCGTCGCAGCCGGGAGTCACTTGCCCGTCCCGCTCAACAGCGGCTTGCAGCTTCAGTTCGGGCAGCTTCCGTCGGTGCCGACGATGGCGACTACCGTGGTGCAGGGTTCCCTTGAAACCATCCACCGCGGCTATCACGACATCGGTCTGTGGGCAGAACGTAATGATTATCGATTGGCGGGCGAACCGCGCGAAATCACCTTACAACTGGGTCAGGCCTTTGACGGCAGCGACCTCATCACCGAAATTCAGTTTCCGCTTGTATCACGAAAGGATTAAACCATTATGGTCGATAATGTGCTGTTGGTCACCAGCGGTGTATTGACCGGACTCATGGCCGGATTGCTCTATGCTTTTCAGGTGGCCGTCGTTCCCGGACTGCGCGCTAGCACCGGTACTCAACATATCGCCGTGATGCAGGCCATCAATGAGCGCATCACGAATCCAGTCTTTTTTCTCAGCTTCTTTGGGCCGACCCTGCTGCTGCCGCTGACAGCCTGGCTGTTTCGGGATCGGCCGCAGTTCCCGCTGCTGGTGGCTGCGGCGCTACTGCACATCCTGGGCGCAAACGGTGTCACGATTGCCGGGAACATCCCCTTGAATGAACGGTTGGCGAAGGTGAATGTCGAAGTGCTGAACGAAGCCGAAGCGGATCGCATTCGGCAGGATTTTCATGAGCTGGGTTCGCCCTGGATGCGCTTCCACTGGATTCGCACCCTGGCCTCGGTAGCGGCTGCGGCGCTGGTGCTGATCGCCTGCCTGAGCCGAGAAACGGCTTCATGACTGTCGGATGATCTCATCGAGCAAGGCCTGCATCCGCTCATGATGTGCGCCTTTCCAGAAAACCCGCCCGCACGAGTCGCAGCGGTGGAAATCCTGATAATAGCTGGCGGTGCCATGCGGCAGCCCATCTTCTACCTCGGCCTTATCCACTTCATGCACCACGCCGTTGCATTTCATGCAGCGCCGGAACGGCTCGATCAGAGGCCGCAGGGTGAACCGCCGCGTGATCTCGGCCAGTTGCTTCTGTCGATGGGTTTCGCGCACGTAATAGCCATAGATCACCAGACTGCGCTTGAGCAGCCCGATGTCGCGGGTCAGCAGGATGCGGGTTTCATCGTGCGATACCTGCGCCAGTTCTTCATCATGGTAGTCGTTACGGTAGCGCGTATCGAAACCCATCATCCGCAGGTAAGCTGCCAGCCGCCCCAGGTGTTGGTCGAGGATGAAGGCTGGACGACCTGTATAGGGTGGGCGCAGCGCCACTTTCGGGTGCAGGTCAACCGGCGCGGCGAAGGGATACACCTCAATCTGGTCATCGGGCTGGACGATGGCCTCAAAATCCACTGACGCGCCATTGACTACGATCAGCTCGATCTCGGCATGGGGTACGCCAAGTGACTCGATCATATCCTTGATCGACGCCTTCCAGTCAAATTCATGCTGAATGGCCTGATCCTTGTGGCGGCGCGGCAGGAAGAAATTCAGATCGTCATAGAAGCGAAAGGTCGCTGTGGGCATGGTATTGAGCCGTCGCGTTAAGTGACATTAGGCTCATTTATAGACGATTTTTCGGTTTTTGCATCGGCGCTGCTGCTCCTTCGCCTGCGGAACAGTCACGTCAGCGGTGCCAGTTCGCTGAGGATAGTCGGCAGGAATTCAGCGATAGTTGGATGCACCGGCAGCGTTTCCATCATCACCCGGTAGCTGGCCTGGGTCGCCATGAAATAACTGATGCTTTGGATGACCTCGTCGCCGTGCAGCCCCAACACCGCCGCCCCCAGGAACTGCTCGGTATCGGCATCGACCAGCAGCTTGATGAATCCGTCGGTCTCGGCCTGCTCGATAGCGCGCCCGATGCGGCTCATGGGCTTGATCGCCATCAGCACCCTGCGTCCGGATTGACGGGCTTCTTTCTCCGACAGGCCCACCCGACCCAGCGGCGGATCGGTGAAGAGGGCATAGGTGGTGATGCGGTTGGTCCATTTGCGCTGGCGACCGAACAACAGGTTGTCACGCACAATCTCGTAATCCTGATAAGCCGTATGGGTGAATGCGCCCTTGCCGTTCACATCACCCAGCGCATATACGCCGGCTGCCGTTGTCTCCAGGTATTCGTTGACCTTGATGAAGCCGCGCCCGTCGGTTTCGATGCCGACCGTCTCCAGGTTGAGTTGATCGGAGTTGGGGATGCGCCCGATGGCGTTCAGCCAGTGTGATCCGGTGATGGTCTGTTCCTGTCCGGTGACTTCGTTGCGGATGAAGACCCGAACGCCGTTCGCAACCGGCTCGGCCTTGAAGATGACGCTGTTGGTATGCACCGTGATGCCTTCAGCGGCGAAGATACGATGCACTTCTTCCTTGATGTCCTCGTCTTCGCGGGTGATTAAGCACTGCGACGTCTCGATGATGGTCACCTGGCTGCCCAGCCGCCGAAAGGCCTGTCCCATTTCCAGGCCGATGTAACTACCACCCAGGATTATCAGGTGTTCCGGCAGCGCCTCCAGCCGCAGCGCCCGTTCGCTGTCGAGCCAGTTGACCTGGTCAATCCCTTCAATCGGCAGGGCGCGTGCGCGTGTGCCGGTGTTGATGAAAACCTGCGGCGCTTCGACCACCTCATCGCCCATCTGCACCTGATAACGCCCATCTACCTTGCCGAGGAAGCGGGCGTAGACCGAATAGACATCCAGACCCTCAGTGCCGCGCAGCCAGCCCTCGATGCCCTGGCTGGTGTCCTCGATAATGCCGACCACGCGCTCGCGGACACGCGCCCAGTCGATGCTGAACGAGTCGATCTTCACGCCGAAGTCGGCCCCCCGACGCGCCATGTGAGCGGCGTGGGCGCTGGCGATCAGCGTCTTGGTCGGGCGACAACCGTAGTTGACGCACGAGCCGCCGAAGCGATAGCCCTCGGCCACCGCCACTCGTTTCCCCTGTTTCACCAGTTGGGTCGCCATGGCCGGGCCAGCCTGTCCGGTGCCGATCACGACTGCATCATAGTGCTTGACCACATTCAACCCTTTCGTTCAACCGGTTCATGTATGCACACGGTATTGACGGGCAGCCCTGCGCCGACGTTACACCGATGCTGGTGCGAGCGCGAGCTGGATGGTCTTGCCCAGGCGCGTCAACAGATCATCGACCTGCTCACGGGTGATTTCATTCCAGTGCCGGATCATCCAGTCGTCGCCGGCGCTGTCGATGCCCACCACCAGCGCCACCAGGATGTCGTGTGGCAGATCCGTCCGCACCACGCCCAGCTTCTGCCCCTGGATCAACACTTTGTCCAGCCAGTCCCACAAGTTCGTCAGCTCTAAATCGTAATCGGGCGGGAGGCGCCCGCTGTTCATCAATTCGCGCAGCGCTTTGCTGATGCCCAGGAAGGCAGGGGTATCGAACAGTCGCTGGATCGGTTCGCGGTGCAGACTGAGCAGCGTCGGCCAGTAGGTCTCGGCGGTCAGCGTCAGCGGATCAATCAGCAGCAGGTCGGTGATCTGCCCGGTGTATTCCTGCACCACCGCCCGGAACAGATCGGCCTTATCGTCGAAGTAGTAATAGGCCGCGCCTTTGCTCAGGTCAACACTCTCCAGGATGCGGTTGATCGACGCGCCCTCGTAACCATAGGCCGAGAATTCGGTGGCAGCCGCTTCGAGGATGGCGCGGCGTTTGGCTTCGGGCAGCTTTTGAAAACGAGGTCGCGGCATGATCCATCATTTCTGCTGAGGCATTTTCACCATTATAGCCACAACCCCTAAAATTTGGGGGTACAACACAGACCGGAAATCCATACTCTTGATTTAGACCATCAAGTCTAATTTTGAAGTCTAATGCGAATTGAGGCAAAAACCATGACAACCCTGATGACCCAGGTTGATATTTTCAGCCCGGAATTCCGCCGCGATCCTTATCCGACGTATCGTCTGCTGCGCGACGAGATGCCGGTCTACCCGTCCACTTCGGAGAAGGGGCTGGAGATGTGGCTGGTCACGCGCTACGACGATGCCCTGACCCTGTTGAAAGATGACCGGCTCATCAAAAACCGGATGTCGCTGCTGCCGCCGGAGATGGTCGCGGCACTGGATATTCCCGATGTGGTCAAACCCATGATGCGGAATATGCTCGATCTGGACGCGCCAGACCACACCCGGCTGCGGGCGCTGGTGCACAAGGCTTTCACTCCCGCGCTGGTCGAACGGATGCGCCAGCAGACGCAGACCATCGCCGATGAGCTGCTGGATGCGGTGGCGGCGCGGCGCAGCATGAACCTGATGGATGACTTCGCCTTTCCGCTGCCAATGACGGTCATCTCCAACATTCTGGGCATCCCGGCGGCGGATCGTGACCGGTTCCGCCAGTGGTCGAACGACATCATTGACCGCGAACTGGATGACGATATGGAAGCCGTCGTCCCAATCATGAGCGCGTTCTTTGGCTATCTTGATGTCCTGTTCGAGGCACGGCGTCGTCAGCCGCAGCCTGATCTGATAACCGCACTGGTGGAGGCCGAAGAAGCCGGCGACAAACTCAGCCAGGATGAACTCTATGCGATGGTCATGCTGCTCATCATCGCCGGTCACGAGACGACGGTCAACCTGATCGGCAACGGGACACTGGCGCTGCTGTGTCATCCCGATCAGATGGCGCTGCTGCGACAGAATCCGGGGCTGGCTCGTGGAGCAGTAGAGGAAATGCTGCGCTACGACTCGCCGGTGCAGGTGGCAACCGAGCGCTATGCCCGCGAGGAAATGGTGTTTGCCGGACAGCATATCAACCAGGGTGACCTCATGTTGGCGGCGCTGGGGTCGGCTAACCGTGACCCGCAGCGCTTCACCGACCCGGATCGGTTCGACATCACGCGGGAGGACAACCGGCATCTCTCGTTCGGGCAGGGCATCCATTACTGCATCGGTGCGCCGCTGGCTCGGATGGAAGCGGCGATTGCCTTCAACACGCTGCTGCGCCGGTTGCCCGGTCTGCGCCTGGCTGTCGCGCCGGATGAACTGACGTATCGTCCGAATATGTTCCTGCGCGGCCTGACCCGTCTGCCAGTGGAGTGGTAGCCCGTGTGTAAGCAGACTGCCCTGATGCGTTCAAGCCGTCAGGGAAGCCCCCTTTTGATTGAGCGAGCTACACAATCGCTGTCGGGGTGGAAGTCATCGCCCAGCACCGAGCCAAACAACCACAGCCGCACGATGTGATGCTTCTCACAGAACGCCGCGATCTGCTGATAGGGGATGTCCACTGCGGTTGTGGTGGGGATGATTGTCATCAGGTCTTCTCTAAGTTCCCTCAGATGTTGGCGGAACTGATTTCAGTATGGCCTCCAATTGAGCTATGAGGGGAGGTACACCTCGGTTGCGGTGCGCCAGATAACCTCGTTCTTGACCCGTTCATACCCGTGTACCAGCCATTGGCGCATACCCACGATTTCTCCCCAACGGATCTCTGGATACAGCGTACGGGTTTCGCTGCTTACCTGCGCTGCTGCTTCCCCAACGATTTGCAATGCATAGCGCAGACCATAGGAAAACAGTTTATCCTGATCGAGGTCAGCCTGGCTTCTACCGTGTATGAATTGAAGGACTGTCATGGCTTCATCGCGCATATGCCGCAGCCGAACGATGTCACGCGCGTTCATAAATCACCTGAGCACTTCGCATGACTTGTTTCTGAATGTAAGGACTGAGACCATCGGGAGTCCCGAAATCAATCGCCCGTCCGAGGATGGCGCTCAATTCATCCGGCATACCGAAATAGGCCAGCCCCGGCACATGGTCGGGGTCGAACTCGACCAGCACATCGATGTCGCTGTCGGGGCGGAAGTCATCGCGCAGCACCGAGCCAAACAACCACAGCCGCACGATGTGATGCTTCTCGCAGAACGCCGCGATCTGCTGATAGGGAATGTCCACTGCGGTGCCAGTCGGGATGATCGTCATGTGATTACTTGGCCTGCAATTTACCCTTGTTGCGACTAATCCCGTGAGCGTATATCAAATGCCTGGGCAAACAGATGAAAGCAGCGCTTTAGCCATCGAGCCGATTCTCCAAATCACGCATGATCTGAAGCAGTTGGGCCGCCCCATCGGCTGAGTCAGTTTGCGACCACCACTCATACTCGCTACCCGCCTGCGGCAGGTATTTGGTTCGGGTTGAAATATCCTTCAACAGCAGTTGAACAGCTCGGAATTGATCTTCCGTTTCAAGTTGATGCAGCGCTTCAAACAATTCCTGTACACTCATCGTTTGCCTCATCATGGATGGCTTCGTTTGAACGGCATGATCGTCATGCTTGCGTTACTCCTACCGACATTATAACGCCGAAAACAGCCGCAGCTTCACGTCACATGCGGACGCCGCGCTTCGATCACCACCCAGTCGCCGTCCGCTTGCTGACGCCGATGATACGGTTCGAGGCCGGTGGAACGCAGCGCCACTTCGACATCATCCGCCTGATCCAGCGTCAGCCCGCTGAAGATCGCCAGCCCGCCGGGGCGCACGATGTCGCCCAGATGCTCGCCGCACATGGCGATGATGATGCGCGCCAGGATGTTGACCACGATCAGGTCGAAGCGCCGCGCTGATGTGACCAGGCTCTCCAGGCTGCCTTCCTGCGCTGTGATCGGCTCGGCCACGCCATTCTGCTCGATGTTCTCCTGCGTCACTTTCACCGCCACCGGGTCGATGTCCAGCGCCAGCACATGCGCCGCCCCCAGCTTGACGGCCGTGATCGCCAGGATGCCTGAGCCGCAGCCCAGGTCGAGCGCCTTGATCCCCGGCTGTACCAGGTCTTCCAACGCCTGCATACACAACTGGGTGGTGGGGTGGGTGCCAGTGCCGAAGGCCATGCCCGGATCGAGCGCGATCACGATGTCATCCGGCTGGGTTTCGACCTCGATCCAGCGTGGGCGGATGAACAGCCGTCGTCCCAGCCGCACCGGGTGGTAATGGGCTTTCCAGGCTTCGGCCCAATCCTGTTCATGCACGATGGTGTAAGTGGGGTGGGGCATCGGATACATCAGGCTCATGTGACCCAGCGCCACTTCCAGCTTCAGTTTGGCCTCTTCTGCCCGTTCGTCCGCCGGGATATAGGCGCGTACCGTCAGCCGTTCCGGGGGCGGCGCATCGCCATCGTCATACAACTCCGGCATGATGCCTTCCTGCTCAATCGAAACACCCTGATGACCATAGCGGTTGAGCAGTTCGGCCACCGCTTCCGCTGCTTCGCCATCCACACTCAACGCAATCTCAATCCAGTCCATGAATATCCTTATCCCTGCTGCCAGAAAATCACCGGCTCATCATAACAAAAAGAGCGCCCTCTCGGAACGCTCTTCATCGTCGTCAATCACGCGCGGCTACTGCTGCTGTTCGCCGCCGAAGAAATCCATCACCCGGTCGAAGAAGCCGCGCCCATGCCCGGATTGCGCCACCGGCGTTTTGCCAAAGGTCGCGGCTAACTGCTCGAACAATGCGCGTTGTTCACCGGTCAGATTGGTCGGCACAGCCACCTGCACATACACCAGCTCATCACCGCGTCCACTGTTGCTGCCATCGCTGCGTAGTCGGGGGATACCCTTGCCCCGCAGTCGGAACACCTTGCCCGTCTGCGTCCCGGCGGGAATAACCAGCTCGACATCGCCATCGACCGTCGGCACATTGATCTTGTCGCCCAGCGCCGCCTGCGCCACATTGAGCGTGATATCGAGGATGATGTCGTTATCCTTGCGCTTGAAGAACTCATGCGCTTTGACATCGATCACCACGTACAGGTTGCCCGATGGCGCGCCGCGTTCGCCGGCATCGCCTTCGCCGCGAATCTGGATTTGCAGTCCTTCACGCACGCCCGGTGGAATCTGCACTTTCAGGTTGGCCTTCTGCCGCACCCGTCCCACGCCGCTGCACGTATGGCACGGGCTAGGGTTGATCTCGCCACGTCCCTGGCAGCGCGGGCAGGTACTCGTCCGCACCATCGCCCCCAGGAAAGTCTGATCGACCCGGCGGATTTCGCCCGTCCCTTTACACTCCGGACAGCGGGTAGGGGTCGTGCCGGGTTCGGCACCGGTGCCAGTGCAGGTCTCACAATTCGCCAGCCGCTCGAATTCCACCGGCTTCTCGATGCCGAAGATCGACTCTTCAAAGCTGACGGTCACATCCGCCCGCCGGTCATCACCGGGTCGGGGGCCGCGCCGCCGCGCCCCGCCGCGCCCGCCGGAAGCCATGTTGAAGAACTCTTCAAAGATTTCCTCGAAGCCGCTCACACCGGCACCGCTGAAGCCGCCCGCCCCCTGGTTGACGCCAGCCGCGCCGAAGCGATCATAACGCGCCCGCTTGTCGTCGTCCGAGAGGACTTCGTAAGCCTCGTTGATTTCTTTGAATTTGGCTTCAGCATCGCCATGCTGGCTCACATCCGGATGATACTCACGGGCGAGCTTGCGAAAGGCCTTCTTGATGTCGTCTTTGTTGGCGTTCCGTTGGACGCCCAATACTTCATAGTAATCGCGGGGCATAGCGTGTTATGTGAACCTCTAGGGAAAAGTTGGACCCGTCCTGAGCATCTTCGGGCTATCAGACGCCAAAAGGGGAGTGCTTCATCAACACTCCCCTGTCATCATTCATCGCTGTCGATCAGGCTTCGGTGTATTCGCCTTCGACTACATCCTCGCCGGATTTTTTGCCAGCGGTTGCGCCATCGGCTGGCGGTGCGCCATCGGCTGGTGGCTGCTGATACATGCTGCCACCCAGGTTTTGCACCTGCTGGTTCAAGGCTTCGGTGGCGCTGCGCATCTTATCCAGATCGCCGCTCTCCATGGCCTTGCGCGTCGCTTCGATCTTTTCCTGGGTCTGCTTCTTAGCATCCTCAGGCAGTCGGTCGGCGAAATCGCGCAGCACTTTTTCTGCCGAGAAGATCGCCGCATCGGCGTTGTTCTTCACTTCAGCCTGTTCCTTGCGCTTGGTATCTTCAGCCGCGTGGGCTTCGGCTTCCTTGACCATCTTCTGGATTTCCGCCTCGCTCAGACCGCTGCTGGCGGTGATGGTGATCTTCTGGGCGCGCCCGGTGGCCTTGTCGGCCGCATTCACATTCAGGATGCCGTTGGCGTCGATGTCGAAAGTCACTTCGACCTGCGGGACGCCGCGCGGCGCGGGCGGGATGCCATCCAGGATGAACTTGCCCAGTGACTTGTTGTCCAGCGCCATCGGGCGTTCGCCTTGCAGCACATGGATTTCCACCTGGCTCTGACCATCGGCCGCCGTTGAGAACACCTGGCTCTTCTTGGTCGGGATGGTTGTATTGCGTTCGATGAGCGGGGTCATCACGCCGCCGAGCGTTTCCACGCCCAGCGTCAGCGGCGTCACATCCAGCAGCAGGATGTCCTTCACTTCGCCGCCCAGCACACCGGCCTGAATGGCCGCGCCCAGCGCCACCACTTCATCGGGGTTGACGCCCTTGCTCGGCTCTTTGCCGAAGAAGGCCTTGACCGCTTCCACCACTGCTGGCATACGGGTCATGCCGCCGACCAGGATGACGGTGTTGATTTCGTTCTTGGAAACGCCGGCGTCCTTGACCGCCTGTTCGCACGGCGCAATCGAGCGCTGGATCAGGTTTTGCGTCAGCGACTCCAGCTTGGCGCGGGTCAGCGTCATGTTCAGGTGCTTCGGCCCGCTGGCATCGGCTGTGACGAAGGGCAGGTTGATCTCGGTGGAAAGGGTGGTCGAAAGCTCGATCTTGGCCTTCTCCGCCGCTTCCTTCAAGCGTTGCAATGCCTGACGATCACCGCGCAGGTCGATGCCCTGATCCTTCTTGAATTCTGCCGATACCCAGTCGATGATGGCTTCGTCAAAGTTGTCGCCGCCCAGGTAGGTATCGCCATTGGTGCTGCGGACTTCGAACACGCCGTCGCCCACTTCCAGCACCGACACATCGAAGGTGCCGCCGCCCAGGTCATAGACGGCGATGATCTCGTTCTTCTTCTCGCCCAGGCCATAGGCAAGGCTGGAGGCGGTCGGCTCGTTGATGATACGCAGCACTTCCAGGCCGGCGATGCGCCCGGCATCTTTGGTGGCGTTACGCTGGGCATCATTGAAATAGGCTGGTACGGTGATGACCGCGCGATCAACCGTCTCGCCCAGATAGGCTTCGGCATCGGCCTTTAGCTTTTGCAGGATCATGGCCGAAACTTCCGGCGGGCTGTATTCCTTGCCGCCCATATGCACACGGGCATCACCGTTGCTGGCCGCGCTCACCTTATAGGGGATGCGCTTGACCGCGTCCTGCACATAGCTATCGCTGAACTTGCGTCCCATGAAGCGCTTGACCGAGAACACGGTGTTCTCCGGGTTCACCACCGCCTGGTTGCGCGCTACCTTGCCAACGAGCCGTTCACTGGTCTTGGCATTGATCGCCACCACCGACGGGATCAGGTTGCCGCCTTCCGCCGAGGGAATGACGACCGGCTGCCCGCCTTCCATCACGGCTACGACTGAGTTGGTCGTGCCGAGGTCAATTCCGATAATGCGTCCCATTGTTATTTGCTACTCCTCATTACGTAGGATCGAATGTCGATGCGCCTCGCCGGATCAGGTTGGGTATCCAGCGCGTTCTGTCGTAAAGGTCAGTTCGCCACCTTGACGATGGCCGGGCGCAGCACCTTGTCGCCCCGGACGTACCCTTTTTGCAGCGTGGCGATCACATGACCGCTCTCAACCTCGCTGCTGTCTTCCTTCATCACCGCTTCGTGCCGGTTGGGGTCGAATACCTCGCCCGTCGGATCGATGACCGCTACCCCGCGATCTTCGAGCGTCTTTTGCAGCTTGCGATAGATGCCGCCGACGCCGTTGATCCAGGGGTTTTCTTTCATGTCCGCTGGCACATTCGCCATCGCCCGCTCCAAATCGTCAATGATCGGCAGCAGGTTCATCAGCGCATCCACCACCGCGCTCTCGCGCAGGTCTTTCATCTGGGTTTCAGTGCGCTTTTTGTAATTGTTGAAGTCAGCCCGTTCGCGCAGCCACCCCTCTTTGAATTCAACCGCCTCGCGTTTGGCCGTCTCGAATTCCGCTACCGAAATCAATGGTGCGCTTTCAGGGAGATCAGCTGGGGTTGGGGGGGCATCTGCCGTCGCTTCCGGAACGCTGCCCGGTTCCGTTGGTTCAGCGACCTGAGTCGTTTCCTCTTGGCTCACAGTCATCCTCTTTTTGACAAGATCAAACCATCTACGGTGGCGCATGGATTGCACTTACTATAGGCGATAGTGTATCAGAATCGCGTTAACGCCGACATGATAGGGGGATGAGCAGAATTAAGATAGGGACAGTGCTGTTTTGAGGGAGCAATCTGAGCTGGACCGGTTCTCCGCCCGGAGAGGACAATTGATGGGAACATAATTGTGGATCAGCCGCCAGATACCGGAAAAATCAGTTGGGGAATTTCTTGTCTGCCTCTCGTTCCACTACCCACCGCGCCGCGTCTGGAATAACCCTAATGGGCTATTCTGTTTTATCCGGCAGGCGCTTGTCGTCATCTTCGTAGATATGGGTCAGCGCATCGGTCATCAGCGTCGAGACATAGCGGACGGCGCTCACCGCCCGACCATAATTCAACCGTGTCGGCCCGATCACCCCCACGGTGCCGCTGGCCTGTCCAGGGATGCCGTAGCGGCTCAATACCATCGACAGATGCTTCAGCTCTTCCCAGCGGCCTTCACCGCCGATCACCACTTCCACCTGATTGATGATCGGCGTCATCTGGCTCAGGATGGCATTCAGGAAGGCGCGCTCCTCGAACACCCGCACCGCCTGCTGCGCCCCTTCATTGCTGGAGAAGGTGCTGATGATCTCGCTTAGTCCCTCGCGATAGACCGAACGCACCTGATTGCTATCGGCGCGTTCCATCAGATCGGCGGCCAGATCGGCCACCTCACGATCCAACATCTGCAACTGCACGCCCTTCATCCGCACATCGCGCGCGTTCAGGTTCAGGCACAGCCCATTGATGCGGGTGGCCGCCTGACTCAATTGATCCTGCGGCACCGGGTCGGAAAGGGTGAGCATCTGCTGATGCACCGCCCCGCCATGCACCACCAGCACCATCAGCACCAGACGCCCTTGAATCGAGATGAGTTCGATATGCTTAAAACGGCTGGTCTCGGCAATCGGCGGTGTGACCAGCGCGGCCGTATTCACGGTGCGCGAGAGGATGCTGGCCGCCCGCCGCATCCACTGCTCGGTTGCCAGCGGCGAGTCCTGGAATTTCTCAGCGATGCGCGATTGTTCGGCCACCGTCAGATCGCCATTGCTCAACAGCCGCTTGACGAAATAGCGATAGCCGAGCTCAGTCGGAACGCGCCCGGCCGAGGTGTGGGGTTGGGCGATATAGCCCAGTTCTTCCAGCGCCGCCATCTCGTTGCGGATGGTCGCCGAGCTGACATTCAGTTCCGGGTTATCGGCCAGACTCTTCGAGCTGACGGGTTCAGGGCTGTTGGTGTAGGCGCGCACGATGAGCGAAAGGATTTCTTCCTGGCGGCGCGTAAGTTCTGGCAGATTCGCTTCGTCAGTATTCATACAATACAGATGCTATCCCGCTTGTCAACACGAATCGTTATGTGTAGCATAGCATGGCATCGAGTGAGCGTCAAAAGCCAATCAGGAGTGAATCATGGGTGCAAAGACCTTTGAAGTGACCGATTTCCAGAACCAGGTGTTGCAATCGAGCGAGCCGGTTCTGGTCGATTTCTGGGCCGAATGGTGCGGGCCGTGCAAGATGATCGGGCCGCTGGTCGATCAGATCGCTGAAGAGTACACCGGCAAGATGCGCGTCGGCAAGCTCGATGCTGATGCCTACCCGGAAGTGCTGATGCAGTACAATATCATGGGCATCCCCACCCTGATCCTCTTCAAGGATGGTCAGCCGGTCGAGCGCGTCACTGGTTATCAGCCGAAGGATCGCATCACCGCCAAGCTGGTGCCGCACCTCGCCTGATCGACCTCTCAAACCCACTTTAGTCGTTTGTAAGATGAGTGCTTGTATAACAATATACAGGCACTCTTTGATTCAACTGACGAGGGCGCTATCATCTGATATGTTAGAGAGGAAACCTTATGGCGTTTTCCATCCCCTTCAACAGTCTGGTCAATCGTCATCGCCGACTACATCAAGCCCGCCCTCCGGTTACCCGCGCCGGGCGTCTGATGGTCGGCTTACAAATCAGCATTGTCGATGGCGTGGCCTGGATAGCTGCCGCAGCTCTCGTCCTGCATACCCTGCTGGCCTGGTCCTGGCGCATGGATGTGGCGCGCGCGGCGGATAGTCTGCCCACCGGTTGGACGCTGCTCGGCCTATACGGTCTGCCGCTTCTGGGGCTGCTGCCGGCCATCACCGTCCTGCATCTGCGCCTGTTCATCAAAACCGTCATGATTGCCAGTCAATCAGGCAGCCGTGATCAATCGACGTTCAACTGGGAGGCGCTCATCCTGACACCGGTCAGCGCTCGTCAGATCATCTGGAGTCAGTGGTGGTCAACCCTGCGCCAGATCGCCCCGGATGCGCTGCGACTGGCCGTCCTGCATGGGGCGGCTGCCCTGTGGCTCGGTGTCTACAGCCCGCGTCTCATGCTGCAAGGCGGGCATCTCACCCTGATTTCGTTCGAGCAGCTCATTCACCCGGCGCTGCTGCTGGTGCTGCTGGGTTCAGTTGGCCTGTCGCTGCTGTTGGGCTTTGGACTGCTGGCGGCCTGCGCCATCGTCATCAGTCTGATTCAGGCCAGTGGTCGCTGGGTCACAGCGGCTGCGCTCTATCTCAGCCTCACTGGCGTTCTGGTCATCGCGCTGGCGCAGACTTCGGTCATGATGATCTCGTTTGGGGTGGCGGTGCCGTCACCGGGTGTGGAATGGATCTCGCTGGCGCGGCAGGCGTTAGCAGCTCTCGGCACCTGGGTCGCACCGGCCACCTGGCTCGGTGGACAGTGGCTCACCGCCTTGTTTCTCGATCCGACTCTCTCCGGCTATCTGTTGACAACCGTGCTGCTGGGAGCAGCCTTTCTGGCACTGATGGCTTTTCTCAGCCTGCGCCTGGCGGAACACCTCGCCATCCGTCAGGGTGCGCTGCGTGGGTAAGGCTATTTCAGAAAGATGTTAAGCCCACACACGGTAATTCGGTTGACCAATGAGATCATTATTTCTTGGAAGAGCCTAAACAAACAGACCGCTCGTTGTGGAGCGGTCTGCGGCTGATGGGTGAGCAGGCTACTTCGCCATCTGCGGTTCTTTTGCTGTTTCCTTCATCTCTTCCGGAGCCAGCGGCACGGTGAATGAGAATGTCGTCCCTTCATTCAACGTGCTTTCCACGTTGATGTCGCCGCCGTGCGACTCGACGATACCGCGCGTGATCGTCAACCCCAGCCCGGTTCCCGGTTGCTGACTCTCTTTGGCGTTCCGGGCGCGGAAATAGGCTTTGAACAACTGCTTCAAGTCTTCCTCGCTCATCCCCATGCCCTGATCCTTCACGCTCACTTTCAGCGCCGGGCCGCGATCGCGCCCCTTATTGTCTGGATTACGCGCCAGCACTTCCGCCGTGATCGTAATCTGGGTGTCATGCGGCGAATACTTCCAGGCGTTGCTGATGAGGTTGGTCAACACCTGAATCATCCGGTTGCGGTCGGCCAGGATCGGCGGCAGATTGTCCGGCACGCGCAGGTTCAGCGTTTGCCCCTTGTCCTCGATCTGCTTCTGCAAGGTGAGCAGCGTCTCATTCAGCACCAGATGGAAATCGAGCGCCGCCAGGTTCATGTTCAACTGCTTGCGCGCCACCTTCTCCACATCTTCCAGATCGTTGATGATGGTGATAACGCGGTCAATGTTGGCGGTGATGCGATCCATGAAGTTTTGCTGCTGCTCGTTCAGTGGGCCAACCGTGCCTTTAGCGATGATACTGCCGAAGCCTTTCATCGAGGTCATCGGGTTCTTCAGCTCATGAGCGACGAAGGCCACGAACTGGCTCTTCGAGTCATTGGCTTGCGTCAGCGCGGCATTGATCTGCGCGTTGGCGATGGCGATGCTGGCGTGTTCTGCCAGACGGGTGACGAACGACATATCGACCAGGTTCAGCCGTGGCTCGCGATCCTTTTCCAGCACCAGCAGCGCGATGATTTCGCTGCCGGACATCATCGGGATCGTCATCTGGGACAGCGAACCGCGCAGCGATGGAACATAATCCGGGTCGATTTCAGGATTGGTCACCAGGTCAGGTTGACGGGTACGCAGCACACGCTTGACCACGCCGCGATCCAGCGGCCACAGGCCATCTTCCACCCCTTCGGGATAATCGGACTCCTTATAGCCGTGCAGCGAGAGCACCCGCAGTCGCTTGACATCCTCACCAACAATCATCCCCAGCACACCGGCATTCGCGCTGGTATTGGAAACCGCCCACTTCATTGTGATGTCGGCTACCCGTTGCAGGTCGAGCGAACGGTTGAGTTCGACGTCGATGCGTTCCAATGCCTGAAGTTCGTTGACGCGCTGTTCCAACTGCAAGTCGGTCATCTGGAACAGACGGGCGTTCTCGATGGCGACGGCGGCCTGACCGGCGAAGGTGGTCAGCAGTTCGGCATCTTCGGTCAGATACCCGCCGCCGCCTTTCTTGTTCAGCACCTCCAGGATGCCGAAGACGCGGTTCTGCGCCACCAGTGGCACCGCCAGAACAGCGGTCGTGTTGAAACTGCCGCTGGTCACTTCGCCGCCCCAACGCGGATCGTTAGCTGCGTCGTTGACGATCACCGGGCGCGCCTGCATCGCTGCTTCCCCGATGATCCCCTTGTTGCGCGGGAAGCGCTTGCCGATCAGGTGCTGGCTGCTGTTGCCCACCACCACCTTGAATTCCATCAAGTCGGGATCATCATCGGCCTGAAGCAGCAGCGAACCGGCTTCGGCGTTCAGAATGGTGACCGCGCTTTCGGTAATCAGTTGTAGCAGGTTATCGACCTTCAATTCGGAGGCCAATCGCTGGCTGATTTCGTTCAGGGCGCGCAGTTGACGGGCGCGTTCGTTGGTCTCCGCAAACAGCCGTGCTTTCTCGATAGAGGTCGCCGCCAGGGTGCTGATGTTGCTGAAGATCTTAATCTGCTCGTCAGTGAATTTACGCGTGGGGTCGGTGGTTGCTGCCGCCAGCACACCCAGCGTACTCGAACCGGCGATCAACGGCACACCCACCCAGCCCTTCAGATCCAGGCTTTCATAGATGATGGTGCTGCTCCGGCGGTTCATCTCGTTGGCGTAGTCATCGACCACAATCGGCAGACTGGTGCGGACGACTTCGCTGAACAGATCGCGCCCCATCAGCCAGCGCCGATTTTCCCGGTCGCTGTAGCGCTCGTTGTCTTCCACAAAAAAGGCGAAGAACAATTTCTCGCTGCCACGTTCCTGCAAGGCGATATAGAAATAAGGCGACGAGATCAGCTTGTCGGTCTGGGCATAGATCAGCTCCAGCAGGTCATCGAATTCGATGGTGTAATTCACCGCCTGGCTGACCGAACTCAACACATCCAGTTCGCGGACGCGCCGTTCCAGCGAGTCGACTACCTGAGACCGTTCAACCGCCAGCGATAGCTGTCCGGCGATCAATTGGATGTAACGAACCTCTTCATAGCTATAGCGCCGGTTCGATTGCTTTAACCCGCCGATGCAGATGAAGCCGATCAGGTCTTTTCGCCCGCGCAGCCGGACGATCATGGCAGCCTTGAGGATATTCAGCCGCGTCTTTTCCGGGATCAGTTCATCCGGCCAGCGCGGCAGCGTGTCCAGATAGACCACCTCTTCCTTATTCAGATACGCGATCAGGCTGCTGCTGGCGTCGAAGCGGATGTCGGTCTCAGGGCGCGGATTGCCGTAGGCTCGATAGGCTTTGGCCTGGCTGTCCGGCAGGAATAGCAGCACATTCGAAGCGCTGAGCGTCTGCTCCATTTCCTGACGAAAGCCGCTGACGATTTCATCCAGCGACTCAACTGACCCCAGGCGGCTGGCGAAGGTCTCGGCCCGTGCCTGATAATCCGCCCGTTTACGGAAATAGATGGCGTCGATGCGCTGTTGCAGGTAACTGCGGATCGGCAGGAACAACAGGGCGATGATGAAGATGGTCAGCGCCACCAGAATCTCGTTGCTGTTCAGCCCGACCGCCTGCCGCATGACGAAGTTCGCGCCCATCACCAGCAGGGAATATCCGAAGATGAGCGCCAGCAACAGGAGGCTATAGGTGACTCCCCGGCTGATGACTCGATCCGTATTCACCCAGCGATATTGCAGCACCGCATAGGCCAGTGCAATTGTCGGCATGACGAAGAACGGCGTCATCGCCGAACTGTTGATGCTCAGGAAGGGCGTCTTGAAGAAGGTGCGAGCGCTGTAATCGACCAGCCACAGGATCGTCGGCGTCAGCGTCAGCGCCAGACCAATCAGCAGGGTGTTGACCTGATCGCGTACCGCCGGCGATATCGCTGTAGCGCGCTGCCGGAAGAGATTGACCGCGAACAGGATCAGCATCAGCAGGGCGAAGAAGATGCCCGGCTGCCAGGTATCAGCGAAGACCAACCCCGCCGGTGGGTTGAAATACAGCAGTAAACTGCCGACCGCGATCACCGCGCTGACCAGCAGCGGCAGATACTCGATCGCCGGGAAGCGGTACACCACATTCTGCCTGACCGGAAAGTTCAGCGCCAGCATCCCCAGTGGGCCGCCCACCAGCGCTGTCGCCAGCAGCCACAGCGGCAGCACCGCATAGGTGTTGTTGATGTCGAACAGGCCGCCCATGAACACGCCGAACAGCATCGAGAACAGGCCGATCAACTGAGCCGCAAGCTGGCGCGGGCGCAGATAGGCCACGATGATGCCGATCACAGCCGTGATCAGACCGGCGATGAATGGGATGATGAAATAGGTCAGGAAGTCGGTATTGGGCAGGCGATCAACCGAGTAGCGGATCTGGCATTCGCGGAAGCCATCCTGCACCGCGCCACAGACACCGCCGGCTTCCAGGTCACGCTCCGAACGGCGAACGGTCACCGTCACCTCGCTGCCAGGCGGCAGGCTGCGCGTGATATTCAGAAAGCGCTGACGCGCCCCGGCATAGTCACCCGCCGTACTGAATAACGGCTCATCGTTGATAGCGATTACCTGATCCTGCCAGTGCAGGCCGTTCACCAGACCCGGCCACCCATCGCTGACCACTGACCGGCTGCCATCCACCACCATGAAAGGGCTGAGCATCGCCCCGAAAAACATCTGATCGCGACCGATGAGAGCAGTGAATCCGTATACGGCAAAAGTGAGAATCGCGATCAAGCCAGCCGCCATCGTGATAAGGAAAGGCAATCGTTCCAGCGAGGCGGGTGATGCGACGGGCGCGGCCAGCGGTTGGGTTGCCGTCTTGACGGGAGTCGGGCTGTCGGATGCAACGCTCATCGAGTGTCTCCAGGCGCTCTGCTACCATTAGATTATTGTAACACAACTTTTATCTGCACACGTTTAGCTTGATTGGGATTTCGTATGAGTCACGTTGCACGGGTTATTTCTGTCATGAGCAGGGTAGTCACTCGTCACTGGTCACCGCCGCTGTCCCCGGATACGCTATACTAGGTAATGATGATTACGTAGAGGATGATCCCTATGACAAACGCCATCCGTGTATTGATTGCCAAGCCCGGCCTGGATGGGCATGACCGGGGTGCCAAAGTCATCGCCCGCGCCTTGCGTGATGCGGGTATGGAAGTGATTTATACCGGCCTGCGCCAGACGCCGGAGATGATTGCCGAAGCGGCGCTTCAGGAAGATGTCAACGTCGTCGGTCTGAGCATCCTCAGCGGCGCGCATCTGGCGCTCGTCCCCCGCGTCCGCCAGCTCATGGATGCCAATGGCTTGCAGGATGTGCCGCTGCTGGTCGGTGGAATCATCCCCGACGACGATGTGGCCGCGCTTAAGGAAGCTGGCGTCTCCGGCGTCTTCGGCCCCGGCACCAGCACCGACGCCATCATCCAGCACATTCGCGGCCTGATGGCTCCGGCTGGGTAGAGCAGTTTGTCCTTTTCCATCGTTATTGCTGGATGTGGATGATGACCTGACCGGGTTTGTGTGCCAGATGCTTATGCACTTTAAGAATTAAATCAGATAGTATTCGGACGTGCCGTTGCACGTCCCTACGCCAACCGGTTCGTTTGTAGGGACACCCAACGGGGTGTCCGGGTAAACCGTTATCTGGATATTTTCTTAACCTGCATAAGCCCTCAGCGGGTTAAGCATTGCGCTCCTGTGAGCAATAAATTCACCCATCCGCTCTCAAATATGGTCATTTATTCATCCATCCATCCATCGAGCCATACCTGACACCGGGCGGTTGACTCAATCGCCCGCTTTTGGATTGAGAGAAGATTGACCATGATCGAATGGGTTCAGGGTGTACTGGAAGGTAACCGGCGCGCATTGGCGCGACTGTTGACCGCGGTTGAGAATGACCGTCCCGGCGCGGCGGAAGCGCTGACGGCGCTCTATCCCCATACCGGCAAGGCCTGGGTGATCGGCGTGACCGGCGCCCCCGGCACTGGCAAGAGTTCGCTGGTCAATGCCCTGGCGCAGGCCTATCGTAAACGTGGCGAGACCGTCGGCATCCTGGCGGTTGACCCCACCAGTCCCTTCACCGGCGGGGCTATCCTCGGCGACCGCATTCGGATGCGTGACCTCTCCGGCGACAGCGGCGTGTTCATCCGCAGCATGGCGACTCGCGGCAGTCTGGGTGGATTAGCCCGCGCCAGCCGCGACGCCATTCGTGTGTTGGATGCCGCCGGCTTTGACCGCGTGCTGGTGGAAACCGTCGGCGCGGGGCAGAGCGAGGTCGATATTGTCCGCACCGCCAACACCACCCTGGTGATCGAAGCGCCGGGGCTGGGCGACGATGTCCAGGCCATCAAGGCCGGCATCCTGGAAATCGCCGATGTGCTGGTGGTCAATAAGGCTGACCGGCCCGGCGCGGATAGCACTGTGCGCGGGCTGCGGATGATGCTCGAACTGGGTCACCCCACCACCCGTCAGATCGTCTCGCATCACGGGCAGATGATGGAAACCGAGGGCGCTCCCGCCGCGCCGATGGATCTGGGTTTCTGGCTGCCGCCGGTGGTGCGTTCGGTCGCCACCGAAGGGCAGGGGATTGACGAACTGGTTCAGGCCATCGACACCCACCGCGATTATCTGCGCCAGGCCGACCGCTTGCAGCAGGTCGAACGCCAGCACATCGAGCTGGAAGTGGTAGACCGCCTGCGCGAAGCCCTGCTGGAGCGCCTGTTCCGCCAGCTTTCCCGCGCCGACTTCGACCAGTTGGTCAACCAGATTCAGGAACGCCGCCTCGACCCACACCAAGCAGTCCATCAACTACTGGAATTACAGACCCTAAACGTGGCAAAATAGAGTTGCGGTTACAAACATCACCACATTTAGGGGAATCACTTATGGAACCGTCTCAGGAAAAAGTGCCGGGAACGTCGTATCGCCGCGATACCACCACCACCCACCAGGCGGCGACCGGTCAGTTTGGCCGGATCATGTTGTTCGCCGGATCGTCCTGCGAAGCCCTGTCCAAAGAAATCGCCCAGGAATTGGGCATCCCGATGGGGCAGCACGAACGCCTTACCTTTCCCAACGAGAACATTTTTATCAAACTGAAGGAGAGTGTGCGCGGGCAGGATGTCTATCTGGTGCAGAGCATGGTCACGCCGCTGCACGACAACATCATGGAAATGCTCATCATGATCGATGCCCTCAAGCGTGACAGCGCCGGGCGCATCAATCTGGTCGTCCCCTATATGGCCTACACCCGCTCCGACAAGAAAGACCAGCCGCGTGTTCCCATCACCGCCCGCCTCATGGCGAACATGATCGAGATCGCCGGGGCGGATCGTTATGTCACCATCGACCTGCACGCCGGGCAGATTCAGGGTTTCTTCAACATCCCCGGCGATGCCCTCACCGCCTTCCACCTCCTCAGCGATTACATGCTGGAGAAAGACATTCAGGACCTCACCGTCGCCTCCGCCGATCTGGGTTTCGCCAAGAAAGCCCGCAACTGGGCGGAGAAGCTGGGCGCGCCGCTGGTCGTGGTCGAAAAGCGCCGCCTGTTCAACTCCAAGGACGCCGAAGCGCTGACCGTCATCGGCGAGCGCGAGCTGATCGAGGGCCGTTCGGTGCTGCTGGTTGATGACGAGGTGCTGACCGGTGGGACGATTGTCAAGGCTGTCGAAGCCCTGCGCGAACGGGGCGCGAAGGACATTTACCTGGCCTTCACCCATGCCCTGCTGAAGGACACCGCCTTTGAACGACTGGGTGGGCTGGGGCTGAAAGAGATCATCACCACCAACACCATCCCCACGCCGCCAGAGAAAGTCCTGCCCAACATGAAGGTGCTGTCCTCCGCCCCTTTGCTGGCCGAGGTCATCCTGCGCGCCCACGAAGGCCGCAGTGTCGGCGAATTGTTTGGGGAGTAAGCCGGTTCTGGGTGGCGAACCCCTTCCAGTAAATCGTCACCCTAAATCAGCCGGATGTGCTGTTGTCCGTCTTCCTAAAAATCTGTCACTCCATAGGGATAGGCCGTTGCCTGTCCGCCGCCATCGGTCTCAGCGCTGTTGCTCGGCTCGCTCCACCAGCTTACGGATCATGCCGGAGAAAATCAGGCCATGCAGCGGATACAGGATATACCAGTACAACAGCCCGAACAGTCCTTTGGGGGCGAAGAACGCCGTCTGCACCAGTTGGGTGCGGCCATCCTCCAACGGTTCCGCCTTGAATTGCAGCCACGCCAACCCCGGCACCTTCATCTCCGCCCGCAGCCGCAGCACCCGATCCGGCTCAACCGCCTCGACACGCCAGAAATCCAGCGCATCGCCGATCCGCACCTCGGTCGGGTGTCGTCGCCCCCGCCGCAGCCCCACGCCGCCCACCATGCGATCCATGATCCCGCGGATGCGCCACGCCCAGTTGAAATACAGCCAGCCGTTCGCACCACCCAGGCTGGTGAACACCCGAAACACCGCGCTGGCAGTGGCCTGCGTGACCTGCTGCCGTTGTTCCAGGATCATGCCTTCATGGGTCGATAACACCGTCGGGTAATGATCGGGCTGGCTGCTCACCAGCGCATCCGCCCAACTGGTCTCAACCTGGCTGGCGACCAGTTTTTCCAGCGCCCGACTGACGGCCACCGCAAACGAGACCGGGTGAATGGTCGGGAAGATGGTTCGCGCCGTGTTATGATGCACAATCACCTCGTTGCGCAGCCCCTCGATCAGCGGGCGGGCGATATCGCTGGGGACCGGCGTCACCCAGTGTACCCAATACGACGACAGGCGCGGCGTCAGGACGGGCACCGGCAGCAGATACCGTCGCAGCCCGCGTGCCTCGGCATATCCCATCATCATGTCGCCGTAGGTGATAACATCCGCCCCACCAATTTCGATGATCTGTCCGGCGCTCGCCGGGGTGTGCAGGGCGCTGACCAGGTAATCCAGCGTGTCGCGGATGCTGATCGGCTGCACCCGTGTATACACCCAGCGCGGGCAGATCATGATCGGTACTCGCTCAGTCAGATAACGGATCATCTCGAACGACAGACTGCCCGAACCGACGATCACCCCGGCGCGGAATTCGGTGACCGGTACGGCTGACTCGCGCAGCGCGTCGCCGGTCTGCTGCCGTGACCGCAGATGATGCGACAGATCAGTGGTTGTATCGCCCAACCCGCCCAGGTAGATGATGCGCCCCACGCCCTGCCGCTGCACCGCCGCGCCGAAGTTACGCGCTGCCTGCATATCGCGCTCGTGAAAATCCTCGCCGCCGCGCATACTGTGAATCAGATAATAGGCCGCGTCCATGCCCGCCAGTGCGGCATCCAACGTTGCCGGTTGCAGGACATCGCCCTGTACTACCTCCACCTTCGGCAGCCACGAGCGCCCTTCCAACCGTGCCGGGTCGCGTGCCAACACCCGCACCTGATAGCCGGCTTCCAGCAGCGCCGGAACCAGCCTGCCGCCGATGTATCCGGTCACACCGGTAACCAGTACTTGTTGAATCGCAGTGTCCATATCACCGTTCAAGCGGGCAACCTCAACCTGTTATTATCCATACTCGACAGGAACAAAACCCCGCCTGGCACCATACAACGGCTGCCAACAGGGGGGAACGAGGACAAACTCGGTATCTCGTGGGCAAATCATCTATCAGTATAGCAGGGCGGGGGTTGGTTCCTCCGCGTTTCACATCGGACTATCATCCCCTGATCCGGATGCTCCACCCCCTGTGCTGAATTACGCTCCCTCAACCCCGGTTTTTCCCAACCGTTCTCTAACCCTGCGCCGACAGTCTTAACCCTCGCTCTCCCGCAGAATGGTTGACGCCGACTCGCCTTAAGTCGTACCAAAAAGTTTACCAAAAGTTCACCCGTAAGCGGGGAAATGGGCGTATGCTGAGGGCAAGAAGTCGTCAGTCGATAGCCGGTAGTCGATAGAGGAAAAGCTCATTACTCGTTACTCGTTCCTGACCGAACGCCAAAAGTCACAACATGCACTTTTGACTTTGACGACTTTGACGACTTTTGTGACTTTTGGGAGTGAACGGCGGGACACGACCCAATCTGACACAGGTCGCGTTAACATCGGCGCATCTCAGGGAGCGATCCGCCACCGCAAACACCGATCCGCCGGCGGCAGAGCGGAAGTGCTAAGTGCTAAGTTGAAAGTGCTGAGTCCTAAGTTGAAAGGAAAAGACCTCTGCTTTCTCTCTGTGTCTCTCTTGAAAACAGGCCTTGCAAAGTGTTGTCCGCCGCCAAGGGGTTAACCCCTCGGCTACCAGAAGATGCAAAGCCCACTAAAAGGGCTGCTTTCCAGAGTGTTTTTCCAGCGCCTTTAGTGCACTTACCGCATTTCCTGCTAGCTGGGTGGCTTCAGCCCCCAGCGGACTAGCGTTGTGAGTTGAAAGTGAAAGACTCGGAATGCACTCTGTGTTGGTTCTTTACTGATGGCTGAAAGCTATTCTGCACAACCTGCAAAAAAGATGCTTTTGCAGTTGCAGCATTTGCAGAATCTTGTGCAGATTCGCTCGGTTTTCACTCTGTGTTCTCTGTGTCCTCTGTGTTTGTCTTTCCGTCTTTCTGTCTTTGTCGTTGTGTCTGTCCGACGACGACGACGACACAAAACCGGAGTTGCATAAAACGGGATTCTTGCAGTTGCAACGTTTGAGGGAAAACCAGTGTCCATGATTCACGAATCGCAAAAAGGACTGATGCGAATCTGACGAATCTGACGAATCGTGTGAATCACCACTCTGATTTCTCTCTGTGTCCTCTGCATCTCTGTGGTCGGTTCTTCTTTCTTGGCGTTTTGACGAACTAGCCGTCAAACACGGCAATCGTCGGTTGCTGACCAAACAGGCTGATCGTCCATGACTCGGTCAGTCGCAGGCGCTCGAAGGTCAGCCACTCCGGCCAGGTCGTCAGGAACACCGCCCGTCCGCCTGTGCGCAGCACCCGTTCACTGTCACGGCTGGCCTGTTGGTACAGCGCTTGCAGATCGGCATCCGGTTGAATCTGGCGTCCCCAGGGCAGGTTGCTGACAACGGCATCCACCGACTCATCGGCCAGCGGCAGCCGTCGCGCATCCCACTGGCAGATACACCATTCACGGGTAGGGGCGGTTCGCGAACCGCCCCTACGCTGCCCATCATCCATATTCACCCGCGCTGCCGCCGCCGCCGGCACCACAACATCGCCGCCCAGTGGCACGGCTCCCATCGCGGCTGCTTCCATCAGGATCGTTCCCGCGCCGCAGAAGGGATCGAGCAGGATATGGCCCGGATGAACGCCCGCCAACCGCAGCATGGCCGCCGCGACCGTCGCCTTCAACGAACCCGGACGCTGCGCCGCCTTGCCCAGCCGGTCATGCAGTGGATAGCGGGTCAGCCGCAGCCCGACCAGCGCGGTCTCATGCTCGATGAACAGGCGCAGGTTGTAATCGGCCTCGCGGTCATCCTCGGTGTACTGCCATGCGCGGATGCCTCCGGCTACCGCTGCCTTGATCTCATCGGCCGTGTAATTGCGCTTGCCGACGAAGTTGGCGCTGATCGAATAACGGGGGGGTCGGCTGACCGGGCGCAGCGCGGTGATAGCTTCAGCCGCCGCTGGCAGATCCAGCCGAGCCGCCCACTCGCGCAGCCGGGTCAGGGTGTCGCGGGTATGACCGACACCTTGCCAATCCGCCAGATGCAGGAACACGTCATCAGCGGTTCGCAGCCCGACCAGCGCCCCGATCTGCGCCGCATCCAGCGCCGCCCGGATATGGCGGTAGCCGGTCTGGTGGATGCTGACTGTTGGGATTTCCCGCAGTTCATCAGCGGCGATGGCCTCCAGCCCGCGCGCGGTGATGACGAAAATGGTGGTCATGGGGCGGGGATCAGACCCGATTCGGCCAGGAAGCGGGCATAAATCGCGGCCTGCGCCAGCGTCCCCGGCGGACGCATATGGATACCGTCGGCGCTCCAGTAATCAGCCTGCACCGCCAGTTCGCCGGCCAGATCAATCAGCGGCACATCCTGCTCGGCGGCCAGTGCTTCGATGATCTGATTGTTCTCGTCCACGGCCGCCCGCCAGTACACCGGACGCGCCGAGTCGGTGTAATAGGCCCAGGTCGAAAGTACCGGCTGCACCCCGTTGGCCTGGGCGATCACCAATGTGTTACGCAGGTTGCGCTCGAAATAAGCCGATGAGTTTCGCGCCACCCGTTCCTCCACCGGCAGCGCATCATTCTGGCAGCCGGCCTGGGGCAGCTCGAACCACGAGTTGAGCGTCAACGGGTTCGGCATCCAGCCCAGGTTGACGGCGGCGAAGCGGTACAATGCGCTCGGACTGAGAGGAGTATCCCGTTCCACCCAGAAGCCTTTCGTGCCGTTCAACCCGCGCAGCGCATTCAAGCCCTGGAAGCAATCCACTGAAAGCTGCTCACGTGGCACAATATCGTTCACGCTGTCGTAGAGGATAATCATGTCCGGCTCCAGCTCCAGCACGCGGAACTGAAAATTGACCAGCGTCTCCCACGATGAATAACCGATGAAGCCGCCATTGATCACCTCGACCTGGCTGTAGCCGTACTGGTCGCGCAGCACGGTCTGTAACTGCGCCGGATAGGCTTCCTCAGCCGAGGTGGCTGAACTGTAGGTGGTCGAACCGCCCAGCGCCACGATGCGATATACCCCCTCCGGTTTGGGCAGGGTGATTTCCGGCCCGCGATAACCCAGCCGGTTGTGACCGGGGTAATCGGGCGACGGGGCGTAATTGACATACGGCAGCGGGATCAGCACCGCGTTCTCCGCCCGAATTTCTTCGAGCGAATACACATACTTGATGCGATCTTCGCGGCTGCCAAAACGGGTGAAGTAGAAGCGCAGCACCCCATCGATCACCACCAGCGTCACCAGCACACTCAGGCTGATGAGCGCCAGCCGCCGGATGAGCTGCGTCCGCCGGATGAAACCGGTTGTCAGCCGGTAAACCTGCCCTGTCACCCTGACCAGCCAACCCAACCGCAGCAGCCCGGCTGCCCCCAGCGCCAGCAGCCCGCCCCAGAACAGCGGATCGCTCACCAGAATGCTCACCGGCTGTACATACTCGCGCTGGCTGCCATCGGTCAGGATCACGCTCAGGCGCGGCTGGGCCTGCTCATCGATGCATACCGTCTGCTCGCCCTGGCCGACCTGTGGCTGTTGGTTGACATAGACCTCGCGGATGCCCTCGACCTGCCAGCGCATCATCAGGCAGTCGCCAGGCAGCAGCACCAGCCCGCGCTCCACCGTCAATTGGATGACCGCCTCGCCATCCCGTGCGTCCAGACGCGCCGGTGATAATCCGGAGATGACCAGAATCCCCAACAGGATCAGCCCCAGCAGCGCCAGCAGGATTGAGAGGGTGTTGGTTAAGCGCAACGATGATCTCCGTTATTGGATGCAGCCGGCTTTGGCATATTGGGCGTAGGCTTTCAATTCGGTTCGGATGCTGGAATGACGCTTCAGCCAGGCATCGATCACCTCCTGCACCAGTTCACGATGATGCAAACTCCAGTGACCCAACCCGTGTAAGGCGCTTTCACGGCAGGCATCCGAGTCCAGATCGAGGATTTGCGGCATCACCAGTAGGCAGGCCTGCACAATCTGCCGGTAATCATCCAGATCAATGCGCAGGATGTCCGCTTTCCAGAGGGCTTTGATCGTCTCGCTCAGATTGAGCTGCTCGACAAAATGGGTGTCGTGGCTGGCATTCGAACTGAGGGGCAATAAGTCCCACCACATATAGCAGATGCTGTTCAATGGATTGCCGCTTTCACTCCGGTGACCGAGTGCAGCGGTGCAGCGTACCGCGAACAGCTTGTCGAACAGATGGTACATGGCCTGAATACAGGCGATTCGGTCAGCTACCGGCACGGCTGTATCGCGTAAGGTCAGCAGATGATCCGAGCAGGCATTATCCACCAGAAACCACAAGCCCTGCTTAAGCTGCTCATCGCTATAGCCTTCCAGCGCTGGCACCGGATCGCTGAACAGCCGGGTGACATAGGCCACCGTCAGTGCGGCCTGCCCGCTGGCATCCCAATGATCCTGGTCGATGTCCCAGTACCATGCCGGTTCCTGCACCGGGTGATCGAAAACATACGCGATCCAGGCTTCAAACGATAAATCGGTCAGCAGTTGCCCCATGATTCCTTCTTGAAATCGGTTCTGCGCCTTAAGGCCATCAGAACCCCTTGCACACTTCATCCAACTGACGCTGTTCATCGGCGCTCAACTGCACCGCCTCAGCCCCCAGCGCTTCCTCTAACTGAGCTACGGTGCGCGCCCCGATGATCGGCGCGGTGATGACCGGTTTCGCCAGCATCCACGCCAGCGCGATCTGCGCCATCGGCACACCATGCTCGGCAGCGATGGCCTTCACCCCATCCAGCGCGGCATAGGCCCGTTCGTCGTTGACCAGCTTCTGGATCAACCCGCCGCTGGCGCGGGTGGTATCAACCGACCGCTGCACACGGGTGTACTTGCCCGTCAGGAATCCGGCGGCTAACGGACTGTAGGGGATGACCCCGATGCCCTGATCGGCGCAGGTCGCCATCAGCTCACGCTCGAACTCGTCGCGGTGCAACAGGCTGTAGTGGGGTTGCAGACAATCGAAGCGGACGAGCCGCTGCACATCGCTCACCCACAGGCTCTTCATCAACAGCCAGGCCGGGTAATTGCTGGCTCCGATATAGCGGATTTTCCCGCTTCGCACCAGGTCATCCAGCGCCCGCAGCGTTTCCTCCAGCGGCGTCTCCTCGTCCGGCCAATGCACCTGATACAGATCGATGATGTCGGTTTGCAAGCGGCGCAGGCTGTCCTCGACCGCCTGTACCAGATGGGCGCGGCTCAGTCCCTCGCCATTCGGCCCCTGCCACATCCGCCCCCGGCCTTTGGTGGCGATCACCAGTTCGCGGCGCGGCTTATCCTTCATCCATCTGCCGATGATCGTCTCCGACTCGCCGCCGTGATTGCCCTCGATCCAGCGCGAATAGATGTCCGCCGTATCGAAGAAGGTGATGCCGGCCTCATACGCCTGATCCATGATGGCGAACGAGGTCGCCTCATCGGCTGACCAGCCAAAGGTCATCGTCCCCAGACATAAACGGCTGACCCGTAAGCCGGTTCGCCCCAGCCGAATCGTTTCCATCAATAACCTCGCGTTAGTACAACGTAAGAAATGAACGCCCGCCACGATCATGACTTGTCGAGCATGGTTGACGCTACTATGATAACGCTTTGGCCTTTAAGCCGCCCACTGCGCGGACTATAATCCTCGCGGCCTGTCATCCATTGGTTGTGTAGAGGCTAACCTGCCTCGGAGAAATGGAAGTCTATGTTCAAGAATGTTGTCAAATCCATCTTCGGCGATCCGGCTGAACGCGCCATCGCCCGTTACCGCGAGGCGGTGACCAAGATCAACGCCCTGGAACCGGAGATGAAGCGCCTGTCCGATTCTCAGTTGTGCAACAAGACTGATGAATTCCGTCAGCGCTACCAGGATGGCTATAGGGAGCGCATCCAGAAGGGACTGAGCGACAAACAGGCCAATCAGGAAGCGCTCGACGCGCTGCTGGTCGAAGCCTTCGCCGTCGTCCGCGAGGCCTCCCTGCGCAGCATCGGCCTGCGCCCTTATGATGTCCAGTTGATCGGCGGCATGGTGCTGCATTCCGGGCGCATCGCTGAAATGAAAACCGGTGAAGGCAAAACGCTGGTCGCCTCACTGCCATTGTACCTGAATGCGCTCACCGGACGCGGCGTCCACCTGGTCACCCCCAACGACTACCTGAGCAAGTTCGGCGTGCAGCAGATGGGGCCGATTTATCATGCCCTCTGCATGAAAGTCGGCGTCATCCAGAGCAAGGGCGACAGCCCCGACCCGGAAGCGGGTTCGTTCATGTTCGATCCCGAATTCTTATCCGCTGATGCCCGTTACCAAAACCTGCGCCCGTGCCGGCGCCGCGATTGTTACGAAGCCGACATCACCTACGGCACCAACAATGAGTACGGCTTCGACTATCTGCGCGACAACATGATCTACGACATCAGCCAGATTGTGCAGCGCGAAAACCTGTACTACGCCATCGTCGATGAAGTCGATAACATCCTGATCGACGAAGCCCGTACCCCGCTCATCATCTCCGGCCCGTCGGACGAACCCTCTGATTACTACAAAACGTTCGCTGAACTGGTCAAACGGCTCAAGCCCAGCAGTCCGCAGAGTATTGCTGACAAGGAACCGGATGGCGATTATGTGGTTGATATTAAGGATCGGGTTGCCTACCTGACTGATGTCGGCGTGGAGAAGGTTGAGCGTATTCTCAACATCGACCAGCTTTATCACCCGCGTCACTCCGAGATGATCCCGTACCTGGATAACTCGCTGCGGGCGATGGCGCTCTATCACCGCGATAAGGAATACGTCGTCCAGCAGGGGCGCGAAGGCATGGAAGTCGTCATCGTGGACGAATTCACCGGGCGTCTGATGGTAGGACGCCGCTTCTCCGAAGGTCTGCACCAGGCCATCGAAGCCAAAGAAGGGGTGCGCGTTCGCAAAGAGAACCTGACTCTGGCGACCATCACCTTCCAGAACTTCTTCCGCATGTATCAGAAGCTGGCTGGCATGACCGGTACCGCCGCCACGGAAGCCGAAGAGTTCGAGAAGATCTACAGCCTGGAAGTCGTCGCCATCCCGACCAATCTGCCGGTCATCCGTCAGGATTGGGAAGACCTGATCTATATGACCGAGGCGGCCAAGTTCAAGGCCGTCATCGCCGAAATCAAGGAACGCAATCAGCGCGGTCAGCCGGTGCTGATCGGTACGGTGGCGATTGAAACCTCTGAACGCCTGAGCAAAGCGCTGGATCGGGCTGGCATCAAGCACGAAGTCCTGAACGCCAAGCAGCACGAACGCGAGGCCGGCATCATCGCCCAGGCTGGACGCGCCGGTGCGGTGACGATTGCTACCAACATGGCCGGTCGTGGCGTCGATATTCTGCTGGGCGGCAACCCAGAAGGCACCGCCCGCGAGAAGCTGCGTAAGCAGGGCATCGAAGTCACCCAGGCCACGCCGGAGCAGTGGCAGCAGGCGTTGGCCGAAGCCAAAGCCCTGTGTGAATCCGAACGCAAAAAAGTGCTGGAAGAGGGCGGTCTGTTCGTCCTCGGCACCGAACGCCATGAAGCGCGCCGTATCGATAATCAGTTGCGTGGGCGCTGCGGACGCCAGGGCGACCCCGGCGCAACCCGCTTCTACCTCAGCCTGGAAGATGACCTGATGAAGCGCTTCGGCGGAGATCGCGTCAAGGGCTTCATGTCCTGGGCCAAGATGGAAGAGGACGAGCCGATTGAACACCGCATGATTACCGGCTCGATTGCCCAGGCGCAGGTGCGCGTGGAAGGCTATAACTTCGACATCCGCAAGCGGGTGGTTGAATACGATGATGTTGTCAACAAACAGCGCGAAGTCATCTACAGTCAGCGCCGCGATGTGCTGAAGAAAGAATCGATGCGCGACGATTACAGCAAGATCCTGGAAGATGCGGTGCTGGCGGCGCTGGAGGAACACGCCCCCGAAGGCGTCAACCCGGATGAGTTCGATGTCGATACGCTGTACCGCGAGCTGCTCAAGATTTTCCCGGTGCCGGAACACATCAACCCAGATACGATGGCCGGTAAATCGGTGGAAGACCTGGAAGAACTCCTGCTGCGCGCTGTCAACGAAGCCTATGATCTGAAGCATCAGGAACTCACCCCGGAGATGATGCACCGCGTCGAGCGCTGGGCCATGCTGCGTTCGGTCGATCAGCACTGGCAGCGCCACCTGACCGACCTCGATATGCTGCGCGAAGGCATCGGCCTGATGGCGGTAGCCCAGCGCGATCCACTGGTCGAATACAAACGACAGGCGTTCAGCATGTGGCAGGGGATGCTGGATGAAGTTCGGGCGCAGGCGGCCACGCTGGTCTTCTCGGCACAGGTTCGCCCGCCACCACAGCGCCGCCCGCAGCAGCTCCAGCTCTCGCGTCCTGCTATTCCTCCCCTGGCACCGCCGACGGCTCAAACGACGACCAATGCTGGCGCAACCAAAGAAGCTAAATCCGAGCCGGTGCGCAAAATCATCAACATCGGGCGCAACGATCCGTGCTGGTGTGGCAGCGGGAAGAAGTACAAGTTCTGTCACTATAAAGAAGACCGCGCTACTGGCAAGGCGAACTGAGCGTTTCGTGACGGAAGCACGTCTGAACAAGGGATGAAAACGGGCTGTGGAACCGCTGGGGGCTGAAGCCGCCCAGCTACCGGTAAATCGGTAAGCGCACTAAAGGCGCTGAAAAAGACAGCCTGAGGCAGAAGCCCCTTCAGTGGGCTTTCCGTCTGCAGCGGACATCCAGTTGAAGGCTCTGTTTTCAACGAAGGGGGTTCGGGGGAGGGCAGAGTGGCGTTTTCCCGTCAGCCCTCCCGTCATTCATATGACGAATAGCACCAGCGCAAAAGGAGTCATGGTTGTATAATCGGGCGTAGTCAGTACAATACATTCATCCGTCGGTGAATACCTCAAAAATTTTCTTAAAAGGATCGTGTTGGTGATTACTGGGGTAGCGAAGATGACTCACACTGATTTTACATCCCGGCGGGTGGTCGATATTGAGCCGAAGATGGCAGCCTTTCTACAGGAAAAGGTCAATACCTTCATCAAGTGGGACCTGGTACGCTTCTTTCACGATAATCCACATGCGATGGATACAGCGGAAAATGTAGCCCGCTACACCGGGCGTGAGCCAGATGCTATTCAGGATGATCTGCGCGATCTGGTGGGTACTGGTGTGCTGGAGAAGGAAGAAGTGGCTGGACGTTCGCTCTACCGCCTCGCTTCTGATAACACCATGAAAGAGATGATCTCATCGTTTGTGCGCGCTTGTGATGATCGCATGTTCCGCGTGAAAGCGATCAACTACGTCATCCGCGCCATGCGCTGATCGGGGCGTCTGTGGGCGCGGTATCGATCAGCCAGTTTATTACACTCTATGCCTGGTTCGTACTGGCGTTCATGCTCCTCTTCCTCATGCTGATTGCCCGCCATTACCAACGTTTTGCCTCCATTCGCACCCATTATGCCTGGTTTGCCCTGCCTATCCTGTTATTTGGCGCGGCCACCATGCGCTATTCCAGCGTCAACCAGATCGCTGGCGATCCAGCGGCGGATGTGATGCTCGGCATCGCGGGGCTGGCGCTGCTTGGTCTCTCCCTGTTCCTCTATTCCATCATGACCCGGCGTTAACACCATGCTTGTGATTGGCAGCAGTTGGTTTGGTCTGATCGGGATGGCGGCCATGGCTGTAGCGCTGGTGGTATTGGCGCTGTTGAGCAAACGTCTGGGGTCGGTCACGCGGTCGCCGCGCTACTACCGCATCCTTTATCTCTCAACCGGGCTGGTCATCATCAGTCTGTTGGGGCGCATCTTCAACCTGCTACGCGGCGCTGACCTGCATCTGCTGCGTGATGATCCGCTGTGGGTGACGATTTATGTCGGGCTGCCGGCGCTGGCGCTGACGCTGGCGGTGATAACCGGTTGGCGATACTGGAGCTGGCTGTTAGCAGAGCGCGGCTAAATCGCTATAATGGACTCTGTAGGGTTCTGCTTTACCAGCGAGGCTCATGTTGATCGACGAGCAAGTGCGCCAGGCCATCCGCGCCTTACCCAAAATTGAATTGCATCGCCACCTCGAAGGCGCGGTTCGCCTGGAAACGCTGGTTGAGATCGCTCGTGACCACGAATTCGAAATGCCGGAATACGAGGTGGAAACGCTGCGCCCCTTCGTCCAGATGATGCCATCCGAAACGCGCAATGCCCAGCATTTTCTGGGGAAGTTCTATACTATTCGCCAGTTCTTTCGTTCGCCGGCGGCCATTCGCCGCATCGCCCGTGAGGCGGTGCTGGACGCGGCGGCTGATAACGTCCGCTACCTCGAACTGCGCTTCACACCGCGCGCCCTTTCCAATGTGCTGAATTGCACCTATGAGACTGTCGTCGAATGGGTGACGGCGGAAGTCCAGCAAGCCGCATCTGAAGAGGGGATTGAGGCGCGTCTAATTCTGTCGATGAACCGTCACGAAAGTGTCGAGATCGGCGAGGCGGTGCTGGATGTGGCGCTGGCCTTTCGTGAACGCGGTGTGGTGGCGATTGATCTGGCAGGCAATGAAGGCGAGTTCTCGGCTGAACCCTTCCTTCCAGTGTTTGAGCGCGCTCGCAAGGCGGGTCTGGGTGTGACGATCCATGCCGGGGAATGGGGTGGGGCGGATAACATTCGCTATGCCATCGAGCATCTGGGAGCGCAGCGGATTGGTCATGGTGTGCGTCTGACCGAAAACACCGCGCTCATGGAATGGGTGATTCAGCGCCAGGTGACGCTCGAAGTCTGCCCGACCAGCAATGTTCACAGCGGCGTGGTGGCCGATTGGTCACAGCATCCGCTCAAGTGCCTGTTGAGCAGCGGCGTCTCAACCACCCTCAATACCGACGATCCCCTCATCAGCGACATTGTCTTGTCCGACGAGTTGATCCAGGCGGTTGACCAGATGGCGTTGACGCTGGATGACATCAAGGCTCAAATTCTCAACGCGGCGCACAGCGCTTTCCTGCCCGACTCTGAACGGACGGCGCTGGCGCAGCGTTTTGCTGGCTGGCTGGGAGTAACCGCGTGATCCAACTGGGTGAGTTTCAACTCCATTTCATCCTCGAATCGACTATCCGCATGGACTCCGGCGGCGCGTTCGGTCTGGTGCCGCGCGCCCTCTGGTCGCCGCTGATGCCACCAGACGAAGACAGCCGGGTGCTCATGACTCATAACTGCGTTCTGGTGCAGGCACACGGTAAGAACATCCTGATCGATACCGGCAACGGCGACAAGCTGCCGGAAAAGCAGCAGAAATTCATGCAGCTCGACCACCCCAATGGCAGCCTGCTCGATGGGTTGGGACGGCTGGGGCTGAAGGCTGCGGATATTGATGTGGTGATCGATACCCACCTCCACGCCGATCATGCCGGGTCGAACACCCGTTATGATGCCGAGGACAAAATCGTTGCCACGTTTCCCAATGCCGAATATGTGGTGCAGCGCCGCGAGTATGAAGATGCCATGCGCCCGAATGAGCGCACCCGCGCCACCTATCTGCCACTGAATTACCAACCGCTGGCGGAGTCCGGGCAGATGCGCCTGCTCGACGGCGATACCGAGATCGCACCCGGCATCTGGGGTGTGGTCACCCCGGGGCATACACCGGGTCACATGAGCATCCGGCTGGAAAGCGCGGGACAACAGGCCTTGTTCGTCTGTGACATGGCGAGCTTCGCCATTCATTTCGAGCGCCTGGGTTGGATGACCGCCTGGGATGTCGAGCCGCTGGTAACGCTGGAGACCAAGCGCCGCTGGCAACAGTGGGCCTTAGAGACCGGAGCGCTGCTGATCTTCGCCCACGATCCGCAGCGTCCGGCAGGCCGTTATGTGATGGGTGCCGATGGCAAAGCCAGCGTGCAAAAGGTGGATGAAGCCTTCGTCTAGCGCGTCCCGGTGTGGAAGGCGGCGATATACTCCCCTTCATCATCGGCGCTGCTCAGGGCCAGATACAGGTAAATCTGTTCGCGCCCGCTCACGACTTCCTCAAGCCCGTCAACCGGCAGCGACAGCATGGCATCGACATCGCTGCCGTCCTGCGCCCGCCCGTTGATGCGCGTCACAAAGCTGTCGCGTAGATCTTCGGAGTCGCCCCAGCAGTTGCGGCGATTGCCGGCATCATCACACTGGACGGCCTCATTGTTATCCAGTTCCACCACTTCGCCTGCGCCATCGTGGAGGAACAACAGCGGATCGAGCCGCCGCGTGACGTGGAACATGTAGCTGGTCAGGGCCGTCCCACGTCCAACCATGCCCGGTGTCAGTGAAACCTCCACCTGCGTCCCATAATCAGCCGAGCCAGGCAGCTCCAGCCCTTCGATCACCAGCACGAAATCGCCTTCCATATCCTCGTAGCCGCCGACCACCAGTGACATATCGCCACCGCGCCGCCCGGATGTGAATTCCAGCCGCGCCGAGGTCTCGCTGCCGGTGACATCGCCGCTGGTGGGCAGACTGATCTCATAGCCCCGCGCCTCGCGGCTGTCATCGGCGCACTCCGCCTCATCGGCCTGTCCGCTGGGGAAAATCGCCAGGATGGGGTCGAAGTCATCGACGCCGATCACCGTCGCGGTGTAGTCGATGCCGCCGGGTAATTCCGGGAAGCGGAACTCAACACCATTGTTGAAGCGACCATCGCGCCCGCAGTCGATCTCGATGCCGCCCACCAGATCACGATTGCCGCCACCATCATTATTGTCCGGTCTATCCGTCAGCCCATCGCGCCAATCCTCCAGGCTCACCAGATTGGTGTCATCGCGGATGACCAGCAGCGCCGCCTGCGATGTCAGGATGCCGCCCAGCCGCCCGCCGGTGCGCTCTTCCGAACTGACGAAGGTGGGGATGCCGATGAACTGTCCGGCGCTGTTGACCGCCAATCCACCGCTATTCCCCGGCGAGATTTCTGCATCGGTCAGATACAGCAGCTCCACTCGCTCACGCCCCACATCGCCATTCTCGATCGTGGTGATCGATCCCTGGGTGACGACCAGCCGCCCATCGGCAATGCCGGGGAAGCCGAAGATGGTGATGCTATCCCCCAACGTGACAGTGGGTTCAGCCATTAATTCCAGAAAGGGTAAATCCAGATCATTGGGGTCGATCTCGTCGCCGCGCTCATCGCGGTCAATCTGCATCACCGCCAGGTCGAGTTCTTCTTCCGGCGCGACGCCGATCACGCTGGCGAAGTAACGCACTTCTGGCGCTTCGCGGATGTCATCGATCATCAGGATAGCGAAATCTTCACCCTCAGATACCACATGCCGGTTGGTGATGATCGTCCCTTGTGCGCTGATGATGGTGCCGGTGCCGCTGGAGATGGGGTCGCCGCGTCGATCCAGCGCGAAGATCAATACCACGCGCTCGGCAATCGCTTCGATCTGTTCGCTCGTCAGACGTTCCTGTGCCAGCGCCAGCGTCGGAAGGAGCAGACCCAGCAGGACGACAAAGATGATTTTACGCATGCCTTGCCCTATCAATGTGCTTCATCATTACCTGCATTATAGCCGGAATTTGATGAGGATAGGGTGACTAATGCCGTTCCTGCCATTCCTGAATGGTCTGTGCCAGAAACTCGCGCACTTCACTATCACTGATGTCGCCGACGGCTTCAAAGTATTTGCCATCTACTTCGATGCTCACACCACCATCCGGTGATGGGAAGATGTGGATGCTGCGATTGGCGAATTCGGGTGTGTGCCGCAGCTTATGCTGAAGATAGGCTTCAATCGCTCCGGCGATGTTCAATTCCGGCACCGGCTTCATCTCCAGCTTCTTGCCCAGCTTGCCCGCTGGCATCGGATTATCCGCCAGTCGGAAACTGGGCAGATCGCCCGGCATCCGGCCATCCGGCGTCACCGGCGGTGGCGGGATGAAATGGGGTGTGCTGGGAGCTTCCGGCGGAGTCTGCATCAGCTTGCTGATCGGAACCGGCGCGTCTTTGGCTGGCTCATCAACCGGCGCTGTTTCTTCGGCTGGGCTGCTGCTGTTGTCAGACTGTTTCTTCGCCACCTGTGCCAGTTCGCGCATCAGCTTGTTGAAGCGATCGCGGAAATCCGGGTCGCTGTTGACATTCTGGTAGACCTTATCGCCCATTTGCACGATCAGCTTGCCATCGACCACATCGCGCAGCAGCGTCAGCACTTCGACCACCTCTGTGGCGTCGCCATCCATCACCGGCATGAGATACGTTCCTTTGCGCGCCGGGCGGGGTGGGGCACTCGAAACAGGTACGGTTGCAGCGCGTACCGGGGCCGCCGGGGGCGGAGCGCTCGGCGCGGGTGTGACGGGTGCTGGCGGCGGGGGCGTGGCTGAAGTAACCAGCAAATCCAGATCTGGCAAATCCATCTCGGTTGGTGCGCCATAATAACTCGGTGCGCTGGGTGCGGGCGCGGCCTCCTGGCGCTGCTGCTTGCGCCGCCGCACATAGATCAGCAAGCCGATCAAGACCAGCAAGAGCAGGCCAAAAAAACAAAGGTAGCCGATGATCACCTGTACGAATGGCTGTTGTGCGAATTGTTCCAGATCACCCATGACTTACTTCTCCGGCTGACAATGAGGACAGAAATGAGTCCCGCGCTGCGCGACCCGTATCTTGACGATGGCCTGACCACAGGTGAGGCAGGGTTTGCCTTCGCGGTCATAGGCATAAAAATGTTCCTGCGATTCGCCCTTGCTCCCATCCGGCTTACGATACCAGTTGATGCTGGCTCCCTCGTGGTCGATGCCATCGCTCAGGGAGGCGCGAATCGTGCTATACAGTCGCTCGATTTCGGCAGGCGTCAGGCTGTCCGCCAGCCGCAGCGGATGAATCCCGGCGCGGTGCAGCGACTCGTCGGCATAGATATTGCCCACCCCGGCAACGAACGACTGGTCGAGCAGCAGGGCTTTGATCGCCCGGTGCCGTCCCTGCAATCGCTGTTCCAGTACCGCTATGGTGAAATCATCTTCCAGCGGCTCCGGTCCCAGGTTGGGCGCGATTTCATTCACGCTGCCGGCCAGATACACCCGTCCGAAGCGCCGCGAGTCGGAAAAGCACAACCGCTTGCCATTATCCAGTTCCAGCCGCAGCCGCACCCAGCGATCATCGGGATGGGTTTCATCCGGCGCAGCCACATACAGCCGTCCAGTCATCTTGAGGTGAACGGCGAAGACATCGTGATCCATCTGACACAGGATGTACTTGGCGCGGCGGTTGATGGCCTGAACCGTTTGCCCCACGATGCGGGCGGCGAACAGCTCCGGGCTGGGCATGGCGATGACGGAGGCGCGATCAGTCCAAACACCCGTCACGGTGCGTCCGACAAAGGGCAGGCGCAGCCCGCGCACAACGGTTTCGACTTCCGGTAATTCTGGCATATGCACATTCTACCTGAATAAATCGATGATGTGCGTTGAGTATAAGGTGTTTTTGTATAAGTTGTGTATGGGCTGATTTAGGGGGTACGCCTGATCGTGCCGGGGCGACCCGGAAGGCCGCCCCACGATGAACATGACCGGCGGGTGCTAATTCAGTGCCAAAACTGCTGTCGAAATCTTCTGCTGCACCTTGCGCGTGTTGAAGCGTGACCAGAGTTCGTCGAACCGGATTTTCAGATCCGCTTCATGCGACTCCAGATGAGCGATATAGGTACTGACCACATCATGGGTATAGGCTTCCAGGTGCATTCGGGCGGTTGTCGCGTCATTCAGGTGACCCAGACAATCCTGTAGCTCTTTGATCTCGCTGATGAACTCTTTGGCCTGGCTGCCCAGCAGACCGTCGAATAATGACACGGTGTAACGCAGCCGCTTGAACTCGATACGCAGCGCGTGCAGGGTGGTGGCATCCGCATCACCGACGACGGTAGCATAGGCGCGCACACTCGCCAGATGGTTGTAGATCATGCCCGGCAGCACATGCCGCACCTGTGACGGCGTCACGCTTTCCGAAGCGGTGGCCTTCGCCCCCTCGCCGGGCTTGGTCAGAAAAGCCGAGAATTCCTTGACGAAGCGACGATAGGCTTTTGAATCGAACAGGCTGTTGAGCGTCTCGCGCGCTTCTGAGCGTCGTGTATCCAGATCATCGATCACCGCTTGTAAATTGGCCTGGGCATCTGCTTCCAGCGTGGTCTGGAAGGCCGCCAGATTATCAATCAGCACATCGTAATCGCGCACGCTGCCCAGCGCCCAGGCCAGACGGCGCAGCTCTTCATTATGATGGCGAGCGGCATTCTTCTTGAAGAACGGCTTCAGCAGCCGGAATACGCTCCGCATCCGCCGGATCGCCACCCGCATATCGTGCACATCTTCAACATCCAGCCCGTTACGGCTGCCATCTTCATGTTTCAGCATCGAGATGAATTCGCCCAGCAGGACTTTGCGCCCGGCCTCCACCATCAGGTCTTCGGCTGTGATGGGCTGGACTGCTGCTTCTAACTGGCTGATACGTTCAGCCGGCGTGAGTGCCATGTATCGTTCCTTTCGGAAACTGTCGCGAAATGTTAATTGAAATTTACCACAAACTTAAAAAAAGTGGTGAAACCTTAACATCATTAAGCACGTAATGCCGCACCCTCGTTCACTCCTGATTCACACCCGTCGCTCAAATAATGCATTCCAATGCTATAATCCGCACTAAGCGGTCTAGTGGGAGACGAATGACATGACCTTTGATGCTCAACGGTTACAGGCTGTGGCCGCCGCCCAGGAACGCTGGGAACAGACGACGCGGCGCACCTCACAGGAACGGCTGCCTGAACGTCGCAAAACTTTCGTCACCCAATCCGGTGTGCCGGTCAAGGGTGTCTATACCTCGCTTGACCTGCCTGACCTGGATTATCTGGATGATCTGGGGTTGCCCGGCGAGTACCCCTTCACGCGCGGGGTTCACGCCAGCGGCTATCGCGGCAAGCTGTGGACGATGCGGATGTTCGCCGGCTTCGGCACTGCCGAGGAAACCAACCAGCGCTACCGGTATCTGCTGGAACAGGGCAATATGGGGTTGTCGGTGGCTTTTGACCTGCCGACCCTGATGGGTTATGACACCGATGCTCCGGAAGCGTTGGGCGAGTTTGGTAAGTGTGGCGTGGCGATCAGTTCGCTGCGCGATATGGAAATCCTGATGGATGGCATCCCATTGGGCGAAGTCTCGACCAGCATGACCATCAACAGCCCGGCACCGATCATCTGGGCTTTCTATATCGCCGCTGCCGAGAAGCAGGGCGTGCCAATGGCGAAGCTCAACGGTACGCTGCAAAACGACATCCTCAAGGAATACATCGCTCAAAAAGAATACATTTTCCCGCCGGAGCCATCGATGCGGCTGGTGACCGATACGATTGAATTCGGCAGCCAGCACATGCCCCTGTGGAACACCGTCAGCATCAGCGGCTATCACATCCGCGAAGCTGGCAGCACGGCCGTGCAGGAGCTGGCCTTCACTCTGGCGGATGGCCTGGAGTACGTTCGCTGGGCGCTGCGGCGCGGTCTGGATATTGATGATTTCGCCCCGCGCCTGAGCTTCTTTTTTAACGTCCATAACGACTTCATGGAAGAGATCGCCAAGCTGCGGGCGGCCCGGCGCATCTGGGCGCGTGAGATGCGCCAGACGTTCGGCGCGAAGAATCCGCGCTCGTGGCTGATGCGCTTCCACTGCCAGACGGCCGGGGTCAGCCTGACCGCCCAGCAGCCGGAAATCAACCTCATTCGCGTCGCCATTCAAGCCCTGGCCGGGGTGCTGGGCGGGGCGCAGTCGCTCCACACCAACAGCATGGACGAAGCGCTGGCGCTGCCGAGCGAACACGCGGTCACGCTGGCAATGCGTACTCAGCAGATCATCGCCGAAGAAAGCGGTGTCGCCAACAGCGTCGATCCATTGGGCGGGAGCTATATGCTCGAAGCCCTGACCGACCAGACTGAGCAGGCGGTCTATCATTACTTCCAACGGATTGAAGACCTGGGCGGCGTCCTGCCATCCATCGAAGCCGGTTTCTTCCAACAGGAGATCGCCGATGCCAGCTACCATCATCAGCTTGAGGTTGACCTGAATGAGCGCATTATCGTCGGCCTGAATCGCTATGTCAGCGGGGAACGCCCGGCTATCCCCATCCTGAAGATGGACCCGCAGGGCTATGACCGGCAGCTTGCCCGATTGCATCAGCTCCGGCTGGAACGCGACTCGGCTGCGGTTCAATCGACCCTCGATGGGCTGCGCTCGGCCTGCACGAGCAGCGCCAACGTCATGCCCTGTCTGATTGAGTGCGCCAAAGCCTACGCCACACTCGGCGAGATCACCGATGTGATGCGCCAGGCGTTCGGCGTTTACCGAGAACTGGCTGTCATCTGATGTCCGAGGAATGCGACGAATGCTACACACCCCCATCGCGGACGATCTCGAACTGTTCCTCCTCATGCCGCACCACGCGCCGGCGCTCTATGCGCTGCTGCAAGCCAACCGTGCCTACTGGGGCGAGTGGATCAGTTGGGTGCATCGCGTTGAGACACTGGATGATGTGCGCGGTCTGATCGAACGCGGCTTAAACGAACTCGCGGAAGGCAGCGCCATTCGCTTCGGCTTGCGCTATCGCGGCGAACTGGCAGGGCGCATCTTTTATAGTTATATTGACACCGACTCGGCGCGACTGGAAATCGGCTATCAGATTGGTCAGGCTTTCGCCGGCAAAGGCATCATCAGCCGCGCGGTACCAGTTCTGCTGGATGATGCTTTTGGTGAGATGGGGATGCAGAAGGTCGATATATTGTGTGCGGTCCATAACACCCGCAGCCGGCGCATCCCGGAGAAGCTCGGCTTTCAACTGGAGGGGATCATCCGCCACGCCGAACGGGTGGATGGTCAGCCTTATGATCTGGCTGTTTATGGGATGTTGGCGGAAGAATGGCACAATCGCTCCCAACCGACAGGAAAAGGATGAGGTGATGGAACGCTGGGAATATCTGACGAAATTCATTCAGGCCGATGTCAAGAGCGAAGGGGCTCAGGCCTTCCTCAAGCAGTATCGCCCCAACTGGAAGAATCCACCACGCTTCACGCCCGAAGCCATGATGCCGGAACTCGATGATCTGGGCAATCAGGGCTGGGAACTGGTGCATATGGAACCGGTGGCCGAAGTCGGGCGCAATGGCGATGTTTTTTTTGCTGGCGATACTGGCATGTGGAGCAGCACCTATTTCTGTGTCTTCAAGCGTCGTAAACCGGCTATCTAGGCCATGACTCAACCCGTCGTCCTCATCACCGGTGCCTCCAGCGGCATCGGCTATGCCTGCGCCATCGCCTTCAGCCAGGCCGGCTATCGCGTCGTCGCAACGGCTCGTCGGGCGGATAAGCTGGCGGAACTACAGCAGGCAGTGGGGTCACAGCGTGATCTGCTGCCGGTCGCGGCGGATGTCACCCAGGGTGAGGCGATGGTGCAGGCGGTCGCGCAGGCACGTCAACATTTTGGTCGGCTGGATGTGGTGATCGCCAACGCCGGCATCGGGCATCGCGGGGCTTTGGCAGAAGCGCGCTGGGAAGACATCGAGACGCTGCTGCGGACGAACATTGATGGCGTACTGCACACGGTACGCGCTGCCGTGCCACTGCTGAAGCAGTCGGGCGGTGGGCATATCTTCACCATCTCATCAGTCGCATATGATCTGACCATGCCTTATGCCGCGGTCTACGCCGCCAGCAAAGCCTTCGTCACCAGCCTGTCGCACTCGCTGCGGCTGGAGCTGGAAGACGATCACATCCGTGTCAGCGATGTCATCATCGGACGAACCGCCACCGAGTTCAACAATAACCGGTTGGGATTGGGCAAACGCACTGGCGAGAGCCTGCCTACCATGACCCCCGATCAGGTCGCAGCCATCATCCTGCGAGCGACTCGCGCTAACCGGCGTACCGTATTCGCCCGCTTTTTTGACCGCCTCACGCTGCTGGGCAACCTGTTTGTACCGGAGCTGATAGGGCGCGTTGCCAGAAAGGATTATCGCTAGAGAAACCTTATCGGCTTTTGGATCAGGATTCCTGAAGCAAATCATTATGAGGAGAACTCTCGTGACTCATCACCGTTCTTGTGCGCTGATCGTGTTGTTCATGATTTTCAGCATGATCGGTTTCTCTGCTGTTTCTGCAGCGAATGAGCAGTTCGATTTTCAGAACCCACGGACGCCCGAACCCGAAGAAATCGATATGGAAGACTGGGAGCCGCTCGAAGGGAATGGCGTTTCGCTGATGGCACCGCCTGAATTTGAGGGTGGTTCTATCGATGACATGCTCGAATTGCTTGAGGGTGCAGACCGGCTGCTGGGCGACGAGTTTGATGCTCTGCTGGAAGTGGCACAGGATAACCCGGAGCTGTACAAGCTATTTGCTGTCGCTCCTGAGCTGATGGAAGGTGGCGTCCTCACCAACATTAACATCACCGGCACACCCCTGCCGATGGAACTCTCGATGGAATCAATCCTTGAACTGATGCCGGAGTCCTTCCCATCGTCCATCGAAATCGACGAGAGTGAAGTCATTGAACTCGGCGATTATGAGGAAGTCGGCAAGTTGATCATTGACATGGAGATTCTGCGCATCGAGCAGCGGTTGGTGCTGTATCTGTTCCTGGTTGATGAACAGCTCTACGCCATCACCTTCACCACATCACGCGAAGCCTTCAAAGACCTTGCTCCGGTGTTCGAACAGATTGCGTCTACTTTTGAAGTGACGGAAGGAAAAGGCAGCCGATCCAATTGAGTTGATTCGGCTCGTCGTGTTCGCCAGAGGCGGGAGACCCCGCCTCTACCACTTGATGGAAAGCTGAAACTCCGTGACCCCATTACTGACATTACAGAACGACTTCTGGCAGGCTGGCATCCTCCCCGAGACCGGGGCATCAATCGCCTATGGTCGCGTCAGACGCGGCGATGGCTGGGCTGATGTGCTGCGGCCGACGGCAGAAGCGGACACCGGCAATTCGAGCAACTGCTCCAGCTTCATCATGCTGCCCTGGTGCAACCGCATCAAGGGCGGTTTACTGCGCTTTGATGGTCATGAGTATCCATTGGAGGCGACGCCCGATGATGGCACGGCGCGACACGGCGATGTACGCAAGCGCGTCTGGCGGGTCGATAACGCCAGTCCAACCACCATCACCCTCAGCCTGAGCTCGACGGATTACATTGGCGCGAACTGGCCGTTTGCCTTTTCTGCCACTGCTGAATACCGGTTGGAAGGGGATGATTTCGTCTGGGAATTGCGCCTCAGAAACGAGGACACCCGTCCGTTCCCGGCAGGCTTTGGACATCACCCGTACTTCGTCAAGCACCCCTCAACACAGGTGCAGATTCCCTGTGCCGCATACTTTGAACTGACCGACTACATGGCGACGGCTGCCCCCGTGCCAATCCCGGCAGCGCTCGATTTCCGCCAGATGCGCCCGCTGCCGCCTGACGAGTTGAATCACCTGCTCAGTCAACGGATGGCCGCAGAACCGGTGCGCCTGTCCTGCGACGACTGGTCGATTGCCATGCAGGCCGACCCGGTGTTTGAACATATCCTGATCTTCACGCCGGCGGGCAAACCGTTTTATGCGGTCGAACCGATGACAAACGCCAGCGATGGCTTCAATCTGGCTGAACAGGGCATCCCCGGCAGCGGCGTGTTTGTGCTGCAACCCGGCGAGGAGAAGGTCGGAATGGTGCGGCTGACTCGCTTACCGATGTGAGGGATTATGACCACCAAACTGAATTCGATGCGGCTTCTGGAAAAGCACAATATCCCGTATGAGATGACGGAGTTCCCGGATAGCGAACGCGATGCCGAGACGATTGCCGACATCCTGGGCGTTCCCGCTTTTATGGTCTACAAGACGTTGGTGGTACAGCCGGTTGAAACGGGCAAGAAGCCGCTGCTGGCGATCATCGCGGCGGATCGTCAGCTTGATCTGAAGAAGTTGGCTGCTGTTGCCGGATACAAGAAGGTGAGCATGGCGGCACACAAGGATGCCGAGGCGCTGACCGGCCTGAAGGTCGGCGGCATCAGCGCGCTGGCCTTGACGCAGAAGAACTGGCCGGTCTATCTGGATCGTCCCGCCACTGAACTCCAGCATATCCTCGTCAGCGCCGGGCAGCGCGGCATGGATCTGCGCGTCCCAACGCTAGGCTTCATTCAGGTTGTCGGCGCAAAAATCGCGGACATCACGATGGACATCCCCTAAAAAGTGGGGTTTTAGTACAGACCATTTGTTCTGTATGATGGGTTCATCGGATCAAAACAAGTGAGGATGAACCATGAAGACCACTGTTTCCAACTATATCGAACTGAACCACGCCATCCACAATGCCAACGCTCATGCCAATGAGCCATATGTCATCAATCTGACCGGTTCCAATGAGGATTACCTGCTCCACGACTACACCACCGACTTTTTCGGCAAGACCGCGTTTCCCCTCATCCATGGCGATCTGACCATCGAGGGCAATGGGCTGGTCATCGCCCGCGCCGAAGATGCTGTACCATTCCGTTTCTTCGGTGTTGAACAGACTCACTACCGTCACAAAGCCCGCCTGACGCTCAATGACCTGACGTTGCGCAATGGCAAGAGCTGGACGAACGGCGGCGGGGCGATGGTGAACAATGGTGAGATGCTGCTCAACAACTGCCTGCTGGAAGACAATGTCGGCACGTTGGGTGGCGCTATCTATAATGGCGACAACCATCCCCTGGCGCTGAAAAACTGTACCTTCAGCCGCAACGTCGGCCTGCTGGAAGGAGCAGCAGTCTACAATGCCAATCTGTCGCAGGTGCGCCTGGATGAATGTCTGTTTAAGGAAAATCGCGTCGTCAAAGGTCAGCAAGCGGACATCTACATCTTCAACACCGTCAATCCTATCCGCTTCGTTGGCGGCGAACAGACGGCTTCCGTTGCCCTGAATGGGAAAATGATCGACAAGCAGGAAGTCGGCACACTGAGCAAGTTTGCACAGGCCACGCCAGCGGCCATGCTTTTGCCGCCGCGTCCCGCACTGGATGAAGATGAGGTGCTGGTCGAAGCCTGAATTTCAATCAGAGGGAGCGCAGCAGCTCCCTCTTCTCACCGCGACAGGATGCGCGCCAGATCAAAATAGTTGGGGTTGATCGGGCGCACCTGTGAGATGGCTTTTTCAATCGGGATCAGATCCATCTCACGCCCGGACATGCACACCATCATCCCCGATTGTCCATCGAGCAGCGATTGCAGCGCTTTCACCCCCATGCGCGTCGCCAGCAGCCGGTCAAAGGCCGAAGGGCTGCCGCCGCGCTGGATGTGTCCCAGGATACTGAGCCGCACTTCAAAGCCCACATCACCCTTCTGGCTGAGGTACTCAACCAGATCGGTGGTCTTATACGACACACCTTCGGCAATCACGGCCACCGCATGAGACTTACCGCGCACATAAGCATCGACCAGCGAGTCATGAATGGCTTCCATCGAGACTTCGCGCTCTGGCACCGAGACAATCTCCGCTCCGCCGACGATGCTGGCGATCATCGCCAGATAGCCGCAGTTGCGCCCCATCGTTTCGATGATGAACGCTCGCGTGTGGGATGAAGCGGTGTCGCGGATGCGATCCAGCGAGTCGAGGATGGTGTTCAGCGCGGTATCGACGCCAATGCTCATGTCGGTGCCGTAGAGATCATTATCAATGCTGGCCGGAATGCCCATGACCGGGAAGCCTAATTTGTGCAGCGCTGTGCCACCGCGCAGGCTGCCATCGCCGCCGACGATGATGAGTCCCTCGATGCCGTGTTCATTCAGCCGTCGCAGCCCCTTGCTCTGACCGGCGGGGGTCTTGAATTCCAGGTTGCGAGCCGTTTGTAAAATGGTACCGCCGCGCTGCAAAATCCCGCTGACTTCAAAGCTGGTCAACCGGTGGAAATCGCCGTTCAGCAATCCCTGATACCCCTGACGGATACCGAACACTTCCAGCCCATGATCGAGGCCGGTTCGCACCACCGCGCGCACGGCAGCATTCATGCCAGGGCAGTCACCACCACTGGTCATCACTGCGATACGTTTCATACCCATATCCCTTGTCTGATGGATGAGATCACCCTACATGAAAACACAGATCATAACCAATGGATACAATCTGTGTTCAAGCGCTTAACCGTATTCTCATTGTACCTGAAAGCCTGCTATTGTGGGCGGTCAAATACGGCGATGTTTCGCTCATCCGCCACAATCGTCAGGATGTCCTGCCGCAGTTCATCACAGAAATCGGTTGTGTCCTGTGGGAACTCCATCTTGAAGGCCTGCCGGCGATCTTCAATCACGATGGTGAAACGGTCATGCCCCGGATACTGCGTCAGAATCCCATGCAGCTTCCGCAGCCGCCGCCGGTCTTTTTCATCATCGCCCGATCGTTGCAGATAGACCATCACCCAGCGTTCCGGCAATAACTGCTCCTCGCCGAACGGAGGCAGATCGTCAATGTCCGGGCCATCCACCTGCGTCCAATCGACGGTCGGGCGGGCCGCCACCAACTGCGGCTCCAGCGTTGGCGTTCGGGCGGCAGCGGCACCCTGTGTCGCGGGCGCGACGACTGACGGTTCCGGTGTGAACTCCGGCGGGGGAGGGGGCGGCGCTTCGCCGGTCTCCTCATCATACGAGTTGTCCAGCCACGACGGCGGTTCAACCGAGGACGCCGGTGCGCTGATCTCATCCGTCGGCAGCATGACGTTGAAGTTCTGCGTGATGCTCTTGGCTTTGATCTGCGGATCGCCGCGCGAGGTATCCAGTTCGCCGCCGACCACCACCACATTTCCCTCGCCGATCATGTCGCTGAACTTCAGCCAGTCACGCGGGAACAGCACCACATCCAGCCCCTCAGCCGAGTCGTGCCAGTCTTCCATATGGAACACCGCCATCATGTCGCCATTCTTGGTCACTAGCTTACGCACACTGACGATTTCCCCGGCAATCGCCACCGACTTGCCCGACATGGCGTTCTCCGGGTTCTTGAGGAAGGCCACTTCCTGGGTGTTGTTCATCCGCGCCAGCATCTCGCGCACCTTATCCACCGGGCGCCCGCTGGCGTATAGCCCCAGCAGTTCCTTCTCCCAGTTCAGCATCTCCCGATCCGGCGGTCTGGGGACATCCGGCAGCGCCAGCTTGTCCTCACTCATGCCGGCTGAACCGCCAAACATGCTCATCTGACCGATCTCCAGATCGCGGTGATAATCGGCGCTGAACGCCACTATCCGATCCAGCGCCTCCGGTTCAGCCATCTGCCAGCGGTTGCCGAATGAGTCAAGCGCACCGACCTTGACCAGACTTTCTAGCGTCCGCTTCTGCACATGGCGCAAGTCCACCCGGCGGCAGAATTCCTCCAGGCTGTTGAATACTCCCCCTTTGCGCCGCGCGGCGATGATCGGCATCAGGGCGGACTCTCCAGCGTTCTTGATGGCGACCAATCCGAAGCGGATGCCACGTTTCCTGTTGGCCTGCGCTTGAATATCGAAGTCCATCTCGCTGTAATTCACATCCGGCGGCAGCACCGGGATGCCCAAGCGGCGGCACTCGCTCAAAAAGGTGGTGATCTTGGCGATGTCATCCCGATGCACCGAGAGCATCGCCGTCATGTATTCCGCCGCGTAGTGCGTCTTGAGGAAGGCCGTCTGCACCGTGATAACGGCGTAGTCGGCTGCGTGAGAATTGTGTACCAGAATGTCATTGGCGATGAAGTTATGGCTGCCTTCAATCGTCAGGTCATAGGTTGGCTGCTCACCAATGGACTCAATCGAAACAACTTTGTCCCAGTACAGATCGTTGTCAGCAAGTCTCCGTAACTTATCGGACGCGAAATAACCGGCTAGTTTGCCTATCACCTCGTGTGTGTATCCAGATTTTGGCACGTGAGACACAGCATAGAATTCTCGTTCAGCAACACCAGTAGTTTGAGCGATATCTTTCCATGTCGCCTTGCCTGATTCTTTTGCACTCTGGATGATTTCCCTTACTTGAACTGGTACAACATCTTTACTGGATACCGAGGTCGGCTCAACAGCAATCATCTGACTTAGCATTGCTCTTCGTTTCTGACTGATGAAATGACAGGCAATATTTTGTGAAAACTTGCAAAAATTGCCGTATCCAGTCACAAACAATTGGTAACCAACCCGCCCGTCTTTGTAGGGAAATTCAACTCTCCGAATGCGACTTACAATACCTAGCCGGAGAAGTAGATGTTGTAGTTGATGTACCATCCTGATTGAAGAGGTTGCATAGTAAAGACTGCTGTTACTCTCATTGATATGACCATCCCCTTCCCACATCCGTGCAATGAGCAGCGCAATTTGTCGATTCGACAGACCAAATACTTCGTCAGGAATGAACTTGGTGTAGGAATTGGTGTTTCGTAGCTTAAGCCGTTCAAGCCACTCTACAACGGAGTTGGATGCGGAACGTAGCCGTCTCTTGGCATATACGTCAAACATTCCTCTTCGTTGATGGGTGCTTGCTTGCACATTGGGGAATTGTTCCAGGTTCTCACAGTAATCCCGCCATTGGTCCTCGTCACTTGTATAGAAGTAAACGCTGAATGGATTGGTGAGATTGCCTTCGGCAAGAAGATGTCCCAAAACAATTACTTCGTAGTCTGCCCAGGCGTGACTTCCATTGATCGGTATGCATCGTGGGACGGCAATTTGATCGCCAACGGATAGTTCACCCAGCAGCCGCCAGCCGTCAAATGCATAAAAGGGATGGTTTGCTGTTGCTTCAATCTGCCGCCCAAGCTGCGTCTTCAGACGATAGACGGGCTTCACTCCGTTTGCCATTGCCGCCGTAATCCGGCCGGGTTTCAGCCGCAGCGTATCCAGATCACAGGTCAAGGTATGCTGGATGTTCACTTTTCCGGTGACAATATCGCCAATCTTGACCTTGTGTCCCGTGTCGGCATCCACGATCTCGGTATCGTAAACCAGACATTTGTTGAAGCCGTAATTGGCGAAGAACTCGATATCGTCGAAGATTTTGTTGATCGTGTCTTCGTCCAGCCCCTTGTGTGTTCCTCGTTCCAGGAAGATGTCGCGGTGTTTCTTGAGGTCTTTCTCTTTCTTCTTGGATACGGCGCGCCGCATCAGATCGGCTTCGCCCAGCTCATAATCAAAGATTTGCCCGGCAATCTGCATGATCTGTTCCTGATAGACGCAGTTGTGGACAATGATGTTGTTCGCCACAAAGTTGTGGGTTGCTTCAACGGTCAGATCATAAACGCGTTCCTCACCGGCTGGTTCAATCGTGCTGATGGCTTCCCAGGCAATACGGCTGAGTTGTTGAGTGCGTTCCAGATCAAGCGCCTCGGCGACCGATTCAACAATATGCGATGCAATCCGTGGACGAGATCGCCCTTTTGGGAGTAAATGCTGACGATTCAAACCATAGTGGCGCATCAAGGCTTTAGCTGACATCGAAGTGGACGAATGCAGTTCAGCTAAGAAGGCTTGGCGCGAAATGGTGCGATGAACGATTGCCTTGCAGTCTACATCGCGTTTGATTGTGACCATATTTGGGCGTAGCCAGGTCAAGAGTTGTGCCGTATCGTACACGGTGACTTGATAGGCATTCCGAACACCACGACTGGAAGTGTAGGTTGATACGTGAATGACGGACGGAATTCCCAATCGCAGGAGCAGTGTCTGAATATCATGAGCCAATTGCTGTGAGATGGTCTTATAGTGGCAGAGTTTTCTGCCCATGTAGCCATCGCAATCCCAGAGCGAAGCCAGAAAGTATGCAATGTCTGCATTCGATAGTTGGAAAACAATAGGCGGCACAAATTTCTCTTGGCTGCGACATCCTCCTTTTTCCCGTCGAGCCAAACTTGCTGGATGCTTAAGACCAAGTTCGCGCATCCAGGCGAGTAGACTGGTTGTGCCCTTGCCACCACGTCGCCGGGTCATGATGCGCGTCACACCGTGTATCTGCGTCAGTGACGTTGGTTCAACATCCTCAAATGTTTCAAGACTACAGGCATATTCCTGCAACAGGTTTTCATCTTTGTTCACGAAATCGACAGAAGAGAATGAAGCCAGACTACCATCGGCAATCAAATAAGCCAGAACGCGCAGCTTACGCCTGTCGATTGAGAGGCTTTTTTCAGGTTCAAGCAATTGCATGGTTGTAGCAACATAGTCGCCTGCTTTCAATTCCTGAAGCTCACGCCAGCCGTTTTCAGTCAGGAATCGATGATCGGCAGTGGCCTTGATGTGCATACCATTACTTAACTGGAGCCGGTAGACCGGCTTGATGCCATTATCAAACCAGCGTGCCACTCGCGCTGTGACAGGGTTCAACTGGTCATCGACTGACTGAATCTGGAAGTCTCCAATTCGATCCGCTAACTGGTCGATGCGATAACGCTGCCCGGTGCGAACATCGATCACCAGCGAATCACCAGCCACACAAATTCCCATCGTCTCTTCCAGAATGGGCTGGAGAACAGCGTGCCTGTATTCAATCGGTTCTTCGCCGCGCAGTCGCTTGTTATAGGTCGGGATAAAGTCCATCGGGCCGGGGCGATAAAGCGAGACCGCCGCCACGATATGCTCGAACTTGGTCGGGCGCATGTCGCGCAGCATCTGCTGCATCCCGCTGCTTTCAACCTGGAAGATGCCCACCGTATCGCCGCGCCCGATCAGCTCAAAGGTCTCCTTGAGCATCTTGTCCTGCACCGGATCACCACCTGGACGGTACGGCACACTGCTCATGGTGTACTTGATGCCGTGATGCTTCTCGATCAGGTCACACGCTTTGCGGAAAATGGTCAGCGTCGAAAGGCCGAGGAAGTCGATCTTGAGCAGTCCAATCGACTCGCAGGTTTCCATCGGGAACTGGGTAACGGCCTTGAGCGAACTTTCGCTGCCCGCTTCGCCTTCATCGTTCTTTTCCACTTTGGTCGGGCGGTGCAGCGGCAGATATTCCACCAACGGCTTATCGGCCACGATCACCCCGGCGGCATGGGTCGAGGCGTGGCGGCTGACCCCTTGCAGATGTTTGGCGGTGTCGATGATCTGCTTGATCTCCGCCATGCTGTTGTACATCTGCTTGAGTTCCGGGTTTTCCTCGACATAGGTCATCAGCGGCTTGGGCTTGGGTTCAGTCGGGATGAGCTTGGCCGCCTTGTTGACCACGTCCAGCGGCACACTTAAGGCGCGCCCGACATCGCGCACAGCGGCCTTCGCCCCCAGCGTCCCGAAGGTGATGATGGCGGCGACTTTGTCCTCGCCGTATTTCTGTGCCGTGTAGTTGATCATGTCCTCGCGCCGGTCATCAGGGAAGTCCATATCAATATCGGGCATACTGACGCGACCGGGATTGAGGAAACGCTCGAACAGTAGGTGATTTTCGATTGGGTCAATGTTGGTGATGCCCAGGCAATAGGCGGCCAGGCTGCCCGCGCCCGAACCGCGCACGTTCCACCAGATGTCGGCGTGTCGGGCGAACTGGCACAGATCCCACACGATTAGAAAGTAGGTGTTGAAGCCCATCGAGCCGATGATGCCCAACTCGCGATCCAGCCGATCCCGGTAGACCGACTCATCCGCGTGGCTGCCAAAGCGCCAGCGCAGTCCCTTCTCGCACAGATGGCGCAGGAAGGTGTCGGAGTTATGCCCGGCAGGAACGGGGAATACCGGCAGGTGATACTGTTTGTCATCCAGATTCAGATCGCACATCTCGGCGATCTTCAGCGTATTGCTCAGGGCTTCCGGCGCGATCTTGCCGAAGAAGTTCGCCATCTCCTGCTGCGTCGTCAGGTGATAGCTGGCGTCGGACATCTTCAACCGGTCTTCATCGGTCTTCAGCGCCCCAGTCTGGATGCAGAGCAGCGTGTCGTGCGGATCGTAATCGGTCTCCAGCACATAATGGACATCATTGGTCGCCACCAGCGGCACATGGGTATGGTTGCTTTTGCCATACTCCAGCAGCCATTTGTTCAGCGTCTCCAGTTCCGGGATGTCGTGCTGCTGCAATTCGAGGTAGAAGTTCTCCTTGCCGAAGACATCCTGATACCAGCCGATGATGTCTCGCGCCGCGTCATCCTGTCCCTGCATCACCATCGTCGGGATTTCCGCCGCCAGACAACCACTGGTGGCGATCAGCCCTTCGGCATGGGCCGCCAAGAGTTCGTGGTCAATGCGTGGGCGATAGTAGTAACCGCTTAACTGGGCTTCGCTGGCGAGCTTCAGCAGGTTCCGGTAGCCGGTCTCGTTCTGCGCCAGCAGCAGCATATGATGTGGGCGTTTATCGAGCTTCGGGTCTTTATCCTTGCGCGTCCGATCACGTTTGGTCAGATAGGCTTCGATGCCGATCAGCGGTTTGACCCCCGCCCCCTTGCAGGCGCGGTAGAAATCCATCACGCCGAACATCACCCCGTGATCGGTGATCGAGAGCGCCGGCATATTCAGCTCTTTGGCCCGATCTACCAGGCGATCAATCATGCTCAAACCATCCAACAGCGAGTATTCGGTGTGGACGTGAAGATGGACAAAGTTCTGTTCAGTCATACCTTACCTGTAACCTGACCTGGACGGGGAGGGTGCCGGTCTATTTGCTGGATTCGCGCTGACACCAGATGGCGATCAGCACCCAGACGACAGCGATCACGGCGTTCCGTACCGATTGAAAGGTGATGTCATCGAGCAAAGCCGCCGCCATGAAGAAGAAGGCGATGACGATGCCGCCAAAGCTCAATAATTCAAAGATGGATTTCGGTTGGCGCATAGCTTTCCCTTGCATGGTGAGTGGCTTCATTATAGCATCAGCCAGCGGGTTTTGACTGCCCGCAGCACGAACAAATAATCGAGCAAAAAGCCGCATGTCCGAACCGACTCAGCGTTACGGGACACTCCTCAGCTTCGCCCTCATTGATGTCACAGCTTGCATTCTCCTTGTCAACACCCTGATCCTTTCATTAGGCGGCAGCGTATCTGGCTGGAGCGTGCCGTTGGGGCTGCTGTTGGCTGGGCTGCTGCTGCTGTGGCGGGTGCGCCATCTGCCCAACCGGATACAGTGGTTTGTGTTGATGGGCGGCTGCGTAAGTGCATCATGGATCGGCCTCACCCTGCTGAATATACTGATTGTGGATGTCTCGTGGGATGGGCAGGCTTACCACGCCGAAGGCATCATTCAGGTGGCGCAAGGCTGGAATCCGATCCAACAGGCTGCTCCCTCGGAGAGCGTCTTTGCTACCTGGCTGACTTTTTTCACCAAGGGGCCCTGGATTAACGCCGCGGCCATGCTTCAGTTCACTGGTTCGATTGAAGCGGGTAAAGCTGTCAATGCCTGGATGCTGCTGGCTTCGTTCATGCTGGGCTTGAGCGCACTTTCGACCCTTCCTGGCTTAAGCCGCCGGATGGTCATCCTGTTCAGTCTGCTGCTGGCGCTCAATCCGGTCACGATTTACCAACTCTTTTCCAACTATGTCGATGGCCTTCTGGCTTCTTGCCTGCTCATGCTGCTGCTTTTGTTCGTGCTGCTCGATCACCGAGTGGAGTGGGGGACGCTGCTGACATTGCTGCTGCTTTCGGTCATCATCCTGAACATCAAATTGAGTGCAGCGCTCTACTGGGGTGTGATCGTCGGCGGATACCTGCTCTGGCGCTGGTTCACGCGGCGTCAGGGTTTCGTCCGTTTGCTGGCGACGGTATTCCTGTCGGGACTCATCGGAACAGGCTGGGTGGGGTTTAACCCGTATATCAGCCAATATGTTACCAACCAGATCACTCATCAAAACCCGTTTTACCCCACCACCTGGGATGCGCTCATTAACCTGCAATCCAACACTCCGGCCGGATTGGCTGAAGCGGATCGCTTCGGTAAGCTCTTCTTGTCTCTCTTCGCCCGTTCAGCCGAGGGATTGAGTGCACCGCAGGTGAAGTGGCCTTTCACTGTCAATCCGGCTGAGCTGGACGCCTTTGGCATTACGTCACCCGAAACAGGCGGATTCGGTGTGGATGTGCGGGTTGGTGGATTCGGCCCCTGGTTCAGCGGTGCGCTGCTGCTGTCGCTGCTGATAGTTCTCCTAAGCATCCTCAAACCCATTCGCGATTTTCGGCTGCTGGCCTGGATGAGCGTGATTCTACTGGCGACAGTAGCGATACCCAGTGATGGCTGGTGGGCGCGTTATGTGCCACAGTTGGGGTTTGTTCCAGTCTTGGTGGCCCTGCTTCTGCTGGCATCACAACCTGGTGGATGGCGGCGTTGGTTGGGCTATGCGTTGATGCTGACGCTGGCGCTCAACATCGGGATGGTCAGCCTGTCCTATATCAGTTCGATTCCTTATGACCAGGGACGACTTCGAGAGCAGTTTACACGCCTGGCGCTGGAAAGTCAGCAGTCCGTGCGGATCGTCAACTTCGGCTATTTCCCTGGAGTACAGTGGCGCTTCGATCAATGGGGCATTCAATATCAGGTCATGGTCGATCTGCCGTGTGGCGATGCGGAGCGCGAGAACATTGTGTATTCTGAGGCTAAAATCTGCCTGCCTTAAAAAAGTCTGTTACAACAGGAGCGTTTTATCATGGACTATCGCTTGTTGACCGGATCGGGGTTGAAAGTTCCGGTCCTCAGTTTTGGCACGGCCACCTTCGGCGGAAATCCACCTTTCTTCAGCGCCTGGGGACAAACCGACGTGTCCGAAGCGCGGCGGCTGATTGATCTGTGTATGGATGCCGGTGTCAACTTCTTCGATACTGCCGACATCTACTCCAACGGCGCATCGGAAAGTATCCTCGGCGAAGTGATTGCTGGACGCCGCGACAAGATGCTGATCGCTACCAAAGCCACCTTCCGCTTTGGCGAAGACATCAATGATGTTGGCTCCTCGCGCTTTCATCTGGTGCGCTCACTGGAGGACAGTCTGCGCCGGCTCAGGACCGATTATGTGGACATCTACACCATGCATGGATTTGATGCCCTGACCCCAGTCGAAGAAACGCTGCGGACGTTGGATGATATGGTACGCAGCGGCAAGGTGCGGTATCTGGCCTGTTCCAATTTCTCTGGTTGGCATCTGATGAAGTCGCTCGGCATCAGCGAAAAATACGGCTGGTCACGGTATGTTGCTCATCAGGCGCATTACTCCCTCATCGGACGTGAATACGAGTGGGAACTCATGCCGCTGGCACTCGATCAGAAGGTCAGTACGATTGTCTGGAGTCCGCTATCAGGCGGACGACTCGGTGGACGATTCCGTCGTGGACAGCCAATGCCGTCCGACAGTCGCATTGCGCAGGGTGGGGGTGAGGGACCCACAATCCCCGAAGCATGGTTCTATCGCCTGATTGATGTTATGGATGAGATTGCGCTGGAAACTAACAAGAGTGTGCCGCAGATCGCGATCAACTGGTTGCTGCAGCGTCCGACAGTGGTCAACGTCATCATCGGTGCGCGTAACGAGCAACAACTCCGACAGAATTTAGGTGCAGTCGGCTGGAACCTGAGTGTGGAACAGGTAGCGCGACTGGATGCCGCCAGTCAGCGCGAAACCATCTATCCTTACTGGCATCAGCGCGGCTTTATCGAACGGAATCCGACAGCGACGCCGCTCTATAGCGGCAGCTCAGGCGGAGAGTAGATCGATTTCGTAGACTTCGGGGCGGTTGCGGGCGATGATACGGTAGGCGACGCTTAACGAATCGGCCTGAAACAGCCGCCCCATCACCGGTTCGTAACAGCGTGATAGTTCACGCAGGGCGCTGTTGATAAACACATTCCCGCCCACCATGATGTGGATACCGCTGTTTCCTGGCATGGCCTCGATGATCTGGCGTAAATGCCCGATCACGTCTCCATCTGGAACCGCCGCGCTGGGGCGCATGATGCTGATGATGTCAACCTGGTGCTTGACGCTGGTCATCAGCTTGACTATCTCGTGTGTCGCGTGAAGCAGGTCAGCCCAATCCCAGTATTCACCGACATAGAGCCGAATGACGGTATGACCAGGATCGTCCCAGACTACTTTGAAACCCAGCATATTAATCCGTGTCCCCTGCGCCATCTCACTTCAGTCGCGCTCGTTCATGATTCATTCACATCTATTAGAGTAGCGGCTACTCGAAAGACTGTCAATTCAGATTAAGACCAACGTGAGAATCGTTGTGATTCTGGTATGTTAACAACTATTTCATCCGGCTGGTACGGTGATGATGCGGATGCGTTCGCCGAGCTGATAGCCCTCGCCGGCTGCCTGACCGTTGATCGTCATCGGGACTCGCTGCTGGGTGATGGGGTCGTACAGCCCGATCACCAGCCTGTAACCTTCGCCTAGTGCCGCATCACTGTTTTCAAACAACAGGGAGCGCTGATCGACAATCGTCTCGCCTGGTTCCCAGACCAGTGTTGAATAGTAATTGCCATCATTCGTCCAGCTCACTGGCCCATCCCACTGCGCCACCAGACTCCCCTCGGTGTCGCGCAGATGGATGTACATCACATAATCGGCCATCGGCTGTTCCAGTACTTGCCAGAACAAATGCATAATCACCCGCCGCCCGACCCAGAAATCGCTGCCACCGATGTCATGCCCCAGCAGGCGGACGAAGCCGCCGAAGGTGACATCGCCCTCCGGGGTCGGCGCGATGATTGGCGGAATCTGAAAGCGGCGTTCCAGATGCAGTTCATACACCGTGTACTTGAATACCCCATCGTCTTCCCACCAAGCTCGGCGCAACGGCGCAGTCGTATTGTTGGGGTCGTCGGTCGCTAGCGCCAGCGCGCTTAATACTGGATTGACACCGGGCTGGATCGTGCTGAAGTCTCCCGTGGCTTCCGGGATGCTGTAGATGAAATAAGTCACACCTTCCAGTTCGTCCAGCCGGGTTGGCATAGTATCGATCCGAATGTCCTCCAGTGGGAAGAAGAAGGGCAGCCGCTTCATCTCCGGCGCGACCACTCGCAGCGGCTGGTCGGGGTTCTCGTCCAGATAGATTTGCAGCCCGTCCACCACCCGCATCAGCGCTTTGTTGCCGGACGTATAACGAGCGTGGTCATCCGGCAGCTTGTCGGTCCACAGCCAGTCCCAACCGGCGTTGATGTCGTACAATGGATTAATGATCCCCGGCAGGCTCAACCCGATGATGCCGACGTAAGCGGCGCGGCGCTGCCAGACCCGGAATGACGGTGACGCGCTCCAATGCGCCACGACGACCGCCGTCGGCAGCAGCAGCAACGGCACGATGGCGAACGACAACCGGTAATGATAGCTGTAGGAATAGAACCAGGTGACGAAGTAGGGCAGCGCCAACGCCGTCAGCCAGCCCAGCCGGGTGGCTACCTCACGTCCGGCTTCCGTCCAGCGCGATCGGGCGAAGCGCCACAGCGTCCAGCCCAGCAGCGCACTGCCGCCAGCCAGCGCCGCCCACTCCAGCAGCCCCATCCGGTTCTCGATCACGCCCACCCGTCCAGAGTTGTAGATTGAGGGGAGCAGCCCTGCCAGGATCAAGACCAGACCCAGCAGCAGCCGACCCAGCGGCAGGCCGTCATTCCGATAACGCCAGATGACCCAGCCGGTCAGCACCAGCACCGCCAGCAGCGGCCAGCCGAATTCGACCCCACTGCGCGCCGCCAACGTCTGCCAGAAGCCATCCGGCAGCGTGATCGGATCATGTCCCAGCAGGATATTGCGGATGTACCACACGCCTCCCAGGGGAATGCAGGCCGCGCCAGTGATGAGCAACACCATCAGGCGCGGGCGGAAGGCTTGCCAATAGTTCTGAAACCAGTCGCCTCGTCCTGTGGGAGAAGGGGTGCGGGCTGCCTGAACCGCCGCGATCCCCGCTACCAGCATCACGCCATAAATGAATCCGCCCATCGTCGGCTTGGTCCACATGCCGATGCCCAGCAGCAGCCCGGCGATCAGCGCATAAGGCCGGCGCTCCACCGTGCCAGTCCAGGCCAGCAGGAAGAAGGCCGCTGCCCCGGTGAACAGGAAGGTCACCGGCACTTCCAAATCACCATAGCGCGACCACTCGCCCATATGCGGATACAGCGCCCATAAGCCCGCCGCGATGAAACCCGTGCGCCGGTTGAACAGGCGGCTGCCCAGGACATAGACCGCCAGGATGCTGCCCAGATGCAGCCAGGGCAGCACCGCCCGCGCCACATGGTCATCGACCTGACCGACAGCCAGTTGCAGGTAGGTGTGTTGCAGCGATAGGAACTGGGGATAGTAGCCGATGCTGGACGGGATGTGGTTCACCAGCGTATACAGTTTGCCCTGATAGGCATACACCCACAGCGCGTCATAAGCGGTGGAAGGCCAGTAGGCTATGCCCAGCCAGCGAATCACCAGCGCCACCGCGATCAGCCCAATAATCAGGACAGGGAGGTGAAACTCTCTGGTTTCTCTCTGCACTCTCTGTGCCTCTGTGGTTAATTCTGGCTGGGCTGAACCGTGATTCTCTGCGACCCGCCGCTTGCGCCAGACCCATATCCATCCCACCAGCGCCAGCGCCAGACTGCCAACGAACACCTGCGGCCACTGCATCTGGCTGCCGGGCAGACTGCCCAGGATGAACATCCAGGCGGTGATGAGCGCCGGGCCAAATGCCAACGCCAGCACCGCCACCATCACTCGATCCGCCCAGTCGCGGCGGGGCAGGGCGATCAGCGCCCAGGGCAAGCCGACCCCCAGAAACATCCAGAGCAGGGCCGGTGTGGCGATCAGGGTTGAGGTGATCCAGTAGGGCATCGGAGGATTATCCGGCTGGTTGATGAACGGATGAACGGGAAGATCGGAGTTGTCGGGTGAGAGTCAGCACATGATCGCAGCCCAGTGCCGCCACCAGACCCACCGCCGGATAGGCCGGCAGGTAGTAGCGCTGCCACTCGATCGGCGTCAGCAGCAGCGTCGTCAGCAGCATCGCCAGCGCCCATACGCCGATCATCCAGCGCGCCGCTTCATCACGACGGTGGTCGCGCAGCAGCCGCCAGGCTCCGATGAGCAGCAGCCCACCCAGCGCCAGCGCTCCCGGCAGCGAGCCGCCGATGCTGACGCCGCGCCAGGGCAGTCCTTCGTAAGCCGCGATCTGACCGCCGATAGTGGCATCCCACCCCTCGACTTCGTAGTATTGTGGCTGTGCCATAAAAGCCTGACGCAGGAAACCAGCCAACTGATCGCTGAAGTCGGCATAACCGCCAAAGGCATCTGTTTGTCCCGCCAGCAGGTCATTCCGCAGCGTCCACACGGTTTGCGCCCGCCCCAGCGGATCGCCCCACCAGGCCGGGTTGAGGGCGTAAAAGACGCCGCCCGTCACCAACGCCGCGATCACCAGATAGGGCAGGATGGTGTAATCCACCGGACTGTCATCATCGGTGGAACGAATCGATTGGATAATCAGGTAGATCAGCAGACTCAGATACACCGTGACGACGCTGAACAGGGCGGTATGCTTGCTCGCCAGCGCCAGCCCGGCCACGATCCCCAGCAGCACGGTTCGCGCCAGACTGGGGCGCTGCGCCATCCACACGCCGACCAGCAGCAGCAGCAGCGTGAAGAACAGAAAACTGCTCTCCATCATCGCCCGCCGCCCATTCAGAAGCAGCGCCGGATGCAGCGCGTAGTACAGGCTGGCCGCATAGGCTGTCAGTCCCCCGCCCAGCGCCTTGCCCAGCGCGAACATCACGACCACGCCGGCTGCCAGAAAGCCGACCGAGGCCGCCCGCGCCGTCAACAATAGGGCTGTGCTGGGTGCACGACCGGTCTGCTGGTTGTAATTCCAGTCCGCGCCCCAATCCCACTGTTCGTTGACCGTTTCGCTGGGCAGGTTGTTCAACTGCCGCGCCAGCCCGACCAGGTACTTATGGATGACGCCGTTGAGCAGGCGAAGCTGCTGCTCGGTCGCGCTGACCGGCGGCTCGGCGTAGAGAACCTTGCCCCAGTCGCGTTGAATGAACAGGTAATCATAATCGCGGCTCATGTAAATCAGGGTGGATTCATCGCCATGAAACGGCGCGGTTGCGGTGCCGATCAGGATGTAAGCCATCAGCAGGATCAGCCACAAGGCCGGCAGCAGGCGGGTCTTGAAGAAGGCGGTCAACGACATGCCATCAGCATAACACAAACCCCCGGCGCACTTGAACCCTCAGTTGATTTCGCTCACCTCAACCCAGCGCTTCTCCCGGTGACTCAGAACTGCTGCGTCGATCAACTGCTGGATCGTCGCCCCAAAGTGAAAATCAGATCGGATCGCGCCGCCCTCAGCAATGGCGTTCACCCACTGGCGCGTCATCATATTCTGGGTGCGAAAGACATCGCGGTAGGTGTTATGCACTGTGTCATGCCGCGCCCCGTTCCAGATGTCCTCCGGGATCGGCAGCTCACGCATCGGTTCGCCGATCTGCGCTCCGGTCACACGCTGGATGGTGTCCCAATCGTTGAAGTGATAGAGCGTTCCGCCCGAACCGTGAAATTCCATGTGATGGGTCTGTCCAAACGGCGTTGGCTCATAGGCCTGGGTGGTGACATGAATCACGCCCTGCGCCCCGCTGGCAAAGTTCAGCGTCAGGATGGCGGTGTCGTCACCCACTTCATAGGGCTGCCCATCCGGGTCGAGGCTGGGACGCTGGACGGTGTAGCCCAGATTGCAATACAGGCCGGTGATCTCGCCGAATATCATATGGGCAATCGCCAGCATATGCGAACCGATGTCGCCCACCGCGCCGGAGCCGCCCTTGCTGACATCGAAGCGCCACAGATAGACCGGCTCGCGTCCATAGCCCGTGTAATAGCGCAGGTTGAGGTGGCGCGGCTGACCGATGAACCCCTGCTCAATCAGCGCTTTGGCATAGCGCACCCCTGGCATGTGCTGGTAGGTGAAGGGGACCATATGCCGAATGCCGGCGGACTGCGCCGCGTTCGCCATCTCGTTCGCCTGGGCATAATTCAGCCCCAGCGGTTTCTCGCACAGCACATGCAGCCCGTTGGCGATGGCCTTCATCGTCATCGGATAGTGTGTGTCATTCGGCGTCGAGAGGATCACGGCCTCTACCAACCCGCTCTCCATCAGGGCGTTGGCGTCGGTGAACACATGCGGGATGCCCCAGCGTTCCGCCATCGTCCGGGCATTGGCTTCGTTCCGTCCGCAGATAGCGACGACTTTCCCTTGTGGATGTTCCTTCAGCGCCGGCAGATACATCGCATCCGCCCACCAACTGGTGCCAATGATGCCCACTGGAATCATAAGTCTGAGCCTTTCCCAAGAAGTCTATTCTAAACAAAACGCGCCGAGTTCATCAGCGCGTCGGATGATAACCTGCTCTGGTCGGGGCGGCTACGCCATCAGCTTCAGCGCCTCATCCACCGCCTGACCGTCATGCACCACCGCCTTGAACGCCAGTACCGCGCCAGGGATGTTGGCGTCGTTCCACACATTGCGTCCGATGACCGCGCCGCGCACACCACACTTCACGGCATCAGACATCAACTGCAACGCATCGCGCAGCGTTGGCATCTTCGGCCCGCCGGCAGCCACCAGCGGCACGGGGCAGTCAGCCACGATCTGGGCATGAGCCACCGGATCGCCACAGTAGGGTGTCTTGACAATATCCGCGCCGACTTCGACGATGCAGCGCACCGCCCAGGCGATGTCTTCCGGCGTGTAAATGATGCTCAGGTCGTTCATATCGCGCGGGTAGACGTGGCAGATGATCGGCATCTCCCATCGCATCCCTTCGCGCACCGCATCCGCTACATTCCTGAGATACTGGGCCTCGGTTGCCCCTCGGACGAAGGCTACAATCGCCATCGCATCCGCCCCCAGCCGCACCGCGTCCTCAACCTCAGCGAACTGCTCAATCGCCGAGTCATCCGGGCGCACGCCGCTGCTTTGCAGGATCAACGGCACCTGACCGGCATACTCCGGCCAGACCGAAGCCGCAATTCCTTTGTGAATCGTGACGGCATCCGGGCGGCCTTCGACGACCGCGGCCATCGTCTGTTTGATATGGCGCAGCCCTGGCGGCAGCCCGATGTTATAGACCGTGAAATGATCGACCGCAATCGAACACAGATTGCCCGATGGATGCGAAAAGATGCGGTTCAGCCGGATTTGTTTGCCCAGTCCCATGATTAGCTTCCTCTATGGTTCGACAAAAAGGCGGGTGAAGTCCCCGCCTTTTGAGTGACATGCTGTTGATTGTATCGCGCCTGCCGCTTCAGCCGTTAGCGCCAATCATCACGCGGAAGTGGTTACGTCTAGCCCGCTTTCGCCTGCTCGACATAGCCCAGGATCGGCTCGACCAGCGGCTCGACCGGATCGCGTCCAGCAGCCGTGTTGTAACGCGGCACAGCGATGCGCACCACAATCGTGTCCAGCAGGAAAATGCCCGCCGAGCCATAAGTACCGCCGCCGCCAAACTGGTTCGGTGTTGGGAAGTTCGGGCGCTCCTCGGTACGCGTCTGGGCTTGCAAGGAGCCGGTGATGGTGTCATAGAAGGTCTGTGCCAGCGCCGCATCCGGGAAGATGCCATAGGTCAGTTCCAGCAGGCTGCCGCTGGACTCAGTGTAGTTGATGCGGACGGTGTTGCCCCCGCGGGGTGCCGCGAAGACCGGTGGGTTATTCGGGTCGCGCCGCCATTGGATGGTGCCGCCCGTCAGGTTGGCTGGTGTGATCTCGACCAGTCGGTTAAGGAATGCCACCGGATCATTGGCGGCGACGGCTGCCGTTGCTTCCGGCGTCGCTTCTTCCACCACGGCCCCGACCAGCGGCACATTGATCTGCGCTCCATCGGTCAGCAGTTGTGCCAGATTGACCCGTTGCAAATCGGCATCGGCTGTCGCCCCGCCTGCCGCATCAATTGCGTCCTGCACCCGGCTGCCCAGCGGTAGCTCGATCGTCTTGCCGGTTTCAGTCACAGCGCCGGTCACATATACAGTGATGAGTGGCACATCGGTCGGCACCGGCGTCGGCGTAATGTCCAGGTTGTCGGGCGCACAGGCCGCCAGCAGCAGCAGCAACAGCAAAAGAATAGCCTTGAGCTTCATGGAAACTTGCCCCTTCAAAATAAATCTAGTCTTCGCTCGGAACCAGCCGCAGCCGTTCCGGCACTTCGCCGGTCATGACCATGCTAGCGACTTCCAGCTCGCTCACTTCTTCCTTGCGGAAATCGCCCACTTTTTGCCCATGACTGATAATCGTGAAGCGATCAGCGACTTTGTGGACGTGACCGATGTTGTGGCTGATGAAGATCACCGACATGCCGCGTTCTTTGGCAGCACGAGTGTATTCCAGCACTTTCGCCGTCTCGCCCACCGAAAGCGCCGATGTTGGCTCATCCAGGATCAGCAGTTTCTTGCCAAAGTAAACCGCCCGCCCAATCGCAATCGACTGGCGTTCGCCGCCCGACAGCGACCCGACCGGTTCCTCGGTGTTGCGGATGTGGATGCCGATGTCCAGCAGCGCCTGCCGGGTACGCTCGCTCATCTCTTCCTTGTCCAGCACTTCCAGCGGGCCGATGCGCCGTGTGATCTCCTGCCCCAGCCAGAAATTGCGCGAGATGCTCATCAGCGGCACCAGCGCCAGGTCCTGATAGACCGTCTCAACCCCCAGATTACGTGCATCCTGTGGCGAATTGATCGTCACCGGCTGCCCTTCGAAGTAAATCTGACCGCTGCTAGGGGTATAGACTCCGGTCAAAATCTTGATGAGCGTCGATTTGCCGGCCCCGTTGTCGCCCAGCAGCCCGACGATCTCCTGCCGATCCACCCGGAAATCAATCCCGCGCAGCACGTTGATTGTCCCAAATATCTTGACAATATCGCGCATCTCCACCATGGGCGCGTTGTTGGCCTGGCTCATTGTCGGATTCTCCTCGACCAGTTGTTAATCACGACCGCGATCAGGATGATGCCGCCGATCACGCCGTCGAACAGGCGTGCATCGACCCCCACCAGCACCAGGCCGGTCTGCACCATGCCGAAGATGAACACGCCCAGCAGCGCCCCCAGGATGCTGCCATACCCGCCGGAGAGCAGCGCCCCGCCGATCACGGTGGCGGCGATGACTTCCAGCTCCAGACCGGTGCCGCGCAGCGCGTCGATGCTTTGCAGGCGCGAGGCATCCAGCAGCGAAGCGAACCCAACCAGCAGCGCCAGTAGCACATAATTCATGGTGCGGATGCGGTTGACATTGATACCCTGCGCTCGCGCTGCGCCGGGGTTGCCGCCCACCGCGAAGGTCGCGTTGCCGTAGCGGGTTTGATTGAGGATGAACTGGAACACGACTACCAGCACCAGCCACCAGAAGACGCCGATGCGCAGGTTGATCTCGCGCGGGATGTCGCCGATGATGGGCAGGGCGTTAATGCGCCCATTCAGCAGGTCAAAGAAGCTGACGGTCAGGAGCGACTGACCCTGGGTTAATTGCGAGACTTGTTCCAGCGCGCCACCAACCAGCATGTACAGGATGGTTGCCACCATGACAACCGTGATGATCAGATAGATCGTTGAACCCAGCAGGCTGACGAAACGGAAATCGCTGGTGCTGACGGCATAAGTCGCTCGCTGCTCCTGCCATCGCCGATAAATGCCAGTCAACACGGATCGCCCGATGAAGATCATCGCCCCGGCGAATACCAGCGCCCCGATCAGCAGCAGGATGCGGCTCAATTCAACATAGGGCGGCTCGTTGAAATAATCAACATAACGCAGCGTTCGCCCACCCGCGATCAGCACCAACGGGATCGCGCGCAGCATCAACTGAGTCGCCAGGGTGACGATGAAGGAGGGGATGCCGGTGCGAATCAGCAGGAAGCCATTGACGTAACCGAAGCCAGCTGTGACGAGCAGCGCCAGCACGCCAGCCAGGATCGGGTTCAGCTGTGGCAGTCGCCACTGAAAGGCAGTGCCGATCAGGATGACGAAGGCGATCCACACCCCGGCGATGATGATGCCGCGCAGCGTCCGGCGATCTAATATCTGTCCAAAAGCGAAAGCCAGCACCGGAATGCTCAACATCACCAGCAGCAGGTCGAATGTCAACTGCGCTGTGATCAGACCGAGAAATGCCAGCCCGCCGATGCCCAGCAGCGAACCGACCGACAGATCGAACTCGCCGGAGATCATCAGCATGGTTGTGCCAATGGCGACGATGCCGCGTGTAATATTGTTGCTGAGGGCGCTCGCCAGCGACACCGGTTGCAGGAATAGATCGGTGGCGACCGAGAACAGCATGAAGATAGCGAAGAAACCAATGATCGCGCCGGCTCCGGGCGACTTCGCCAGGTTGTTGCGGATCGATTGACCAGCAGGCACTCGTGACGCGCTGACATCGCGCGCTTTGGCGCGTTCGCTCAACTGACCGCTGATCTCTTTGCGCACACCGACTTCACTGTAATCGGCTGAGAGGTAGCTGTAGGCGGCAATCGACGCAAACACCAGCACCAGTCCTGGCGCAATTCCCAGAAAGATGGTCGCCGCATGGTCAAATATCGTGCCGCCCAGTTCGCGCAGCAGTGGATTAATCTCAAACAGACCGGAGACGAACAGTACCAGGCCGCAGAAGACACCGACAAATAAGAGCCATTGCCCCCACGACCAGGCCGGGCGTTCGCGCCGCCAGAAACCCAGAACTGTGCGCAGGCAGAAACCGGCAGCCACAATGCCCAGCACGACCACAGTCAGTTCGATCCAGTTGAGATCGCGCCGGCTGATGTTCACCCGTTCACCCAGCGCCAGCCAACCGGTCAACACCTGCACGACAATCAGCAGGATGACCCCGCCAATCCCGCCCAGCGTTGCCATGCTGAAGCGCAGGCCCGCCGTCAATGGCCCGTTTTCGTCCAGGTAGGCGCGGACGCCATTCCGTGACTCGCGCATGATGCCCAACGCCGACCATACGGCAAAGACAGTCCAGGCGAGTCCGAGCGCGATGAGAGCGATCTCGCCCAGATTGAAGTCGCGCCGGCTGATATTCACGCGGTCGCCGAGCGCAATCCAGCCTGCGATAATCTGTTCAGCAACAAGGAAGCTGATGAGTCCTGACAACAGGACGAGGAGGACATGGAGATTGGGTGTTCGGATACCGGCGCGCTGCCGAGGCGCGGACGTTGCAACGGCCATAGAAGGGTTCCTTGTAATAGTCTTTTTCAAAAGCCAGGGGTCAGGGGGATGCCGCCTGAGCCACATTCAACTAAAGTGCAATCTAGCGAATGAGGGAGCAGTTGCTCCCCCATTCGGTGTGTTAAAGCATCGAACCGCGATTCGACTTAGCGGTAGCCGCCAGCGACCAGGGCGCGGATGGCTTCCAGATTGGTGGAGTCGATCACGCCGGGGCCGGTGAAGATGTCGCCACCGGGCTGGAGCTTGTACTGGCTGTTGAGGAACAGCCACATGATGGTCTCGAAGCCCTGCAGGTACGGCTGCTGGTCAATCGCCTGGAGCAGCTTGCCTTCGCCGATCATGTCGAAGATTTCTTCGCTGGTGTCGTGCGTGGTGGCATACAGACCGGTGCGGCCCGATTCATTCAGGTACAGATTCAGCGCAGCCGAGGGGTTCGGGCCGAGCATGAAAATGGCGTTGGTGTCGGGGTTGGCGGTGAAGTAATCAGCGATCTTGCCCGCGCTTTCGGTCGGGTCATTGGTGATGTCCAGGATGTCGAGGGCGATACCATTTTCCTCGAAGACATCACGGACGCCGGCGCAGCGCGCTTCCAGACCACTGTGGCCCTGTTCCTGGATGGTGCAGACGCCCTTGGCGATGGTCACGCCATCGGTAGCCGCCTGGCTGATGACGCGGCGGGCATTGCTCTGGCCGCCGGTACGTTCGTTTGCACCGACATAGAACAGAACCTGGAGCGCGTTGTCGGTGCCAGCATTCTTGTCAGCGGTGTTGAAGATGATGACCGGGATGCCACGTTCGCGGGCCGTTGCCACGCCAGAACGAACCACTTCCGCATCCGGGGCGCTGGTGCCGATGCCGGTCGGGTTAGCGGCCAGGGCATCTTCCCAGTAATTCGCCATCGCTTCGGCGCTGTAGCTGGGGTCGCCCAGCCAGGTGCATTCCGCGCTCAACAGGGCGCAGGCATCCACCATACCCTTTTCAACGGTTGACCAGAAGGGGTTGCCTGCCGGGCTGCCGTGCGCGATCATGATGAACTTGAGGCCGGAGGACTGCGCACCGGCCACGCCCAGGCTGACCAGCAGAATCCCCATAATGACGAGTGCGACAAATACCAAACGTTTCATATGACAAAGTCTCCTTGCTTAAGAACTTTCTTTTGTATCGTGCATTCCGATACCGGACAATAATCATACACAGATCATTTCAAGCGCGCAACAAGTTTGATGATTTGTGTCGGATGCCAATCCTGCTTACAATTCCCCGTTAACTATCAACCTGTTTCGAGATGTGAAGATGTTCAAACGTGAAAACCTTAAACCTGTTGTGATTTCGCTGCTCTTGCTGGGCATCCTGGCGCTAGTGCTGGGAGTGGGTTGGTTCGCCCAGACCTCGCTGGCGCGGGAAAACAACGCCGCCTATAAGGCCAAACAGGCTCAGGCCGCTGTCGCCGTGCCGGATGAGAGCGCGGCCTATGCTCTGATGAGCGCCGATATGGAGCTGCGGGATATTGAACGCAATCGTTACTTCGCTGTCATCCTCATTGGTGCCGGCGTCATCCTGATCTCTGCTGGTTGGTTAGGAAATGATATGCTTCGCCCGCGCAAGCTGCCTCCCGTATCGTCCCCAACCTCAACCGCCTGAAACTTAATCAAACGTTGGGACTTCAAGGATGAACGCGCTATACTTTTAACAGGCGTTAATCTTGGAAGGGGCAGTGCGGATGACCCCCATTCTCAGTCATCAGGACTTTGCGACCGAAGTCCGTTCTGACCGTCTGAATATACTCTGGCGCACCACTTTTGCCGGGAGTTTCATCGGCTTCTGGGCCATTGCTACCTACGGCATGATGGCACGGATTGAGATTGGCCCCTATCTGCTGGCACTGCTGGTGATCGCCAGCGGCTGCCTGCTGACCCGTACGCTGCTGCGACAGGATCATTTTGCTGCGGCGGTATGGTGTTACGCGGTTGGGCTGGTCGCCAGCGTCTTCATCCTGCTCCTCACGGGTAATGAAGCGGTTACCGAAGTCACGCCCTTTATCTTCCCCGTGATCGTCTTTATCGTCGGCCTGCTGCTGTCACCCCGACATACGCTGCTTGTTGTGGTTGTTGCAGCGGGTTTGCTCCTGTTCGCCCCATCGCTCAATCCGCGCGGATCGTTGGTCGGCCCCCATCAATTGTTCGCTCTGGCGCTGACCATCATCAGTTGGTTGCTGGCGGCGCAGGTGACCGGGGAACTGTATCAGGTGACCGAATGGGCGCTGCTGAATTATCAGCGCGAGCGCAAGACCACCGAAGCGCTGCACGAAAACCGCGAGCTGCTGGAACGTGCCCTCAAGCGCAGTCAGGTGTTGGGCGAAGAATTGACCAAAGCCAACCAGCAGTTGGATGCGGCGCGCCAATCCGCCGAAGAAGCCAAGAACTTTCGCGGTCAATTTCTGGCAAATATGAGTCACGAATTGCGCACCCCGCTGAATGCCATCATCGGCTTCAGCAAGACCATGCTCAGTTTCCCTATGATGTATGATGGACAGGAACTCCCGCCAACCTACCGCAATGATTTGACCCAGATTCATCGCAGTGGTCAGACACTCCTCGGACTGATTAATGACATCCTCGACCTGTCCAAAGTGGATGCCGGCAAGCTGGAAATTAACATGCAGCGGGTCGAACTCCAGCCGGTCTTCGACAGTGTGCTATCCACAGCGCAAGGGCTGCTCGGCGATAAGCCGGTTACCCTGGAGACAGAACTGCCGGAGAGCCTGCCCGATGTCTGGGCAGACGAAGCCCGCATCCGACAGGTTTTGCTTAATCTGTATAGTAATGCTGTTAAATTCACCGACAAAGGTTCAATCACGCTCGGTCTGCGCGAGAATGACCTAGGTGTCATCATCAGCGTGCGTGACACCGGTTCCGGCATCGACCCGCTGTATCATGAAGCCATCTTTGAGGAGTTCAAGCAGGCCAACAACATCGGGCGCGATCCCCGTGCCGGGGCTGGGCTGGGGCTGGCGATCAGCCGTCAACTGCTCGACCTGATGGATGGGCGCATCTGGCTGGAGAGCAGCGTTGGGCAGGGCAGCACCTTTTCGATCCAGCTTCAGCGGTATCGGGAAGGGTTGGTCCAGCCGCGCAGTCGCCCGATCCGCAAGCCCGCGCTCGAAACAGAAAAGGCTTCGTAAGCCATGCGCATCGTCTACGTCGAAGATAATCCGACCAACGCCTTGCTGGTCGAGCGCGTAGCGAATGCTGGCAAACATCAGGTCATTCACTACACCGACGGCGAGAGTGCATTGGCGCATTACCCGGACGATCTGCCGGACTTCCTGCTGGTGGATGTTCAATTGAGTGGGGCACTGGATGGGTTGGATGTGGTGCGGGAACTGCGGGCGGCTGGCGAAACCGTCCCGATCTTTGCCTTGACGGCCTATGCCATGAAAGGGGATGAAGTCCGCTGCCTCGCAGCCGGCTGCGACGGCTATCTGGCGAAACCGGTTGATATTGTAGCGTTAATGGACTTGTTTGATACTTATGCTGCGCGGAGGTGAATCATGACTCAGCGGATCGCATTGACGGTGGATGATGTCGGGGCTAACCGGGAGTTTCTCGAACGGCTGTTGACGGGTGCAAAGTTTGAAGTCCTGAGCGCGGCCACCGGGGGTGAAGCCTTCAGTCTGATTGAAAAGGTCGATGAACTGCCGCTGGCGGTGGTCGATATGAAGCTGCCCGACATGAGTGGCCTGCAACTGATCGGGCATCTCCGTCAGAAATACCCCAAATCCTATCTGGTCATCGCCAGCATGTACGACGAACGTTCCAAGATGGTCGCCGCTTTTGACATTGGCTGCAACGCCTACCTGGTCAAGCCCAACGGCTTCATGGAGTTATTTCAGCGCCTCATGACCGTTGAGCTGGATGCACTGCGCGAGGATCAACCCTTGATTGTGGATCAGTATGGGGCGCGCCACTTCAAAGGGACAACCGGCCTTTTCCCCAAAGTGACCGTCTAGCGCAAGCTGAGAGCAAATGGGTAGGATATTCGTCGGAGAAGACCTGTTCTGTGCCGATCTTGAGCGACGTCGATACCTGTGAACGGATCTGCTCTTAACTGACAACCAGGAACTAGAAACTAGGAACGAACAACTAACCTACGCCAGCATGTGCATCAAACCGGGCTGAATGCGGAAAATGAAATCCTGCCCGCTGTTGTGTTCGCCATCCAGATCGAGGCTCACTGCGCCCTTCAGACCACGTATCTGCACTTCCCGCGCCTGGGCATGACGCACCGCCGGATGGGTGAGGTGCGTCGCAGCGTATACCCGGTACAGCGCTCGCAGAATCGTCGGCTTCGAAACGCCCTTCACCAGAATCACATCGAACAGGCCGTCATCGGTTCGCGCCAGGGGGGCCACCCGCATTCCATGTCCGAAGGTCGTGCCGTTGGCGACGGCCACCAGATAGGCATCACCTTCATACCAGTCCTGTCCATCCAACCGCACCTGCATCGGCTGCGGCTCATACTTCAGGATCGACTCCACCGTGGCTTTCAGGAATGTCCACGGCTTGCGGATCGGTGTGTTGTTCACCCGCCGGTCCACCTCACCGCTTAAACCGACGCTGGCGATATTCAGGAAATGTTCCTGTTCCCCACCGAAGGTCAGCAGCCCGACATCAGTTGCCTCTGGTTGTGCCTGGGCAATCCAGCGCGCTGCCGCGTGAATATCAAAAGGGATTCCCTTATGCCGCGCCCAATCGCGACCGGAGCCGATGGGCAGATTGCCGTAGATCATGGGCGTGCTGTCCGGGTGTTGAGCATTGAAGTGAGCCAACGCATTCACCAGCGCATGGTTGGTGCCGTCGCCGCCGATGGCGATGACGCGGGTGATGCCGGCTTCATAGGCTTTTTCCAGGTGTTGCGCCACGTCCTGTGGTCGTTGGGTGATGGCGACCAGCAGTTCCCCCAGCAATTGCCACAGCAGTGGCTCGATCTCTTTCCAGGCTAAACCGGCTCGTCCGCTGCCAGCGTGGGGGTTGAGGATGACCAGCGTCTTGCTCATTGGCGCAGCAATTGGTTGAAGTCGTTCAGGGTGAACGGCTTGGGGAGAACTCCATCCAGATAGGCTGCTTCTGGCGCTTCAAAGCGCGGATCATGCGGATTGGCGCTCATCATAACAAATCGCACGGTTTCCCAATGCGGGTTCTGGCGCACATAAATGAGCAGTTGCAGGCCATCCATGTGTGGCATGGTCAGGTCGCTGATGATGAGGTTGGGTGTGAATTGCCCCCCTTCCAGAATCGCCACTGCTTCTTCGCCGGTACGCGCCAGCGTCACCTGCTGACCGCCCCATTCAAGGAGCTCGAGAAGGAGTTGTGCCATATCTGGATTGTCTTCGACCAGGAGAATCTGGTTGCTCACTACCTTATGTCCTCGCTCGGTTGCTCGCGCATCGGATCGCACCCTGACCCGATAGATTGGGAAAACTATGTGCCTCAATTATCCTATAATCTAACCACAAATTAACGATAATGCAATCCGCCGAAGGGTTGAGGTTTCCTATCCTCGAATATGATAATCGCCGACGATCACCCATTTGTAGGTCGTCAGCTCTTCCAGCGCCATCGGGCCGCGCGCGTGCAGCTTTTGTGTGCTGACGGCGATCTCTGCCCCCAACCCCAGAGCGCTGCCATCGGTGAAGCGGGTGCTGGCATTCCAGTAGACCGCCGCCGAATCGATCTCATCGAGAAACCGGTTGGCATGATCAACATCATGCGTCAGGATGCCGTCGGAGTGTTGGGTGCTGTGCTGCTGAATGTGGGCGATGGCCTCATCCAGTCCGTCGACGACCTTCACGCTCAGGATCAGCGCGTACCACTCGGTGTCGAAATCTTGTGGGCCAGCCGCTTCGACAGCCGGCGAATACCCGTCGAGAAGCTGCATGGCGCGCGGATCCGCTTTGAAGATCACGCCTTCCTTGCCCACCGCATCCACCAGCTTCGGCAGGAATACCGCCGCGACCTGCTGATGCACCAGCACCGTCTCCACCGAGTTGCAGACGGCCGGGCGCTGCGTTTTGGCGTTGTGGATGACCTTGAGCGACGCCTCGGCATCCGCCGACTCATCCACAAACAGGTGGCAGATGCCGATGCCGCCAGTGATGACCGGAATGGTGCTGTTCTCGCGGCATAAGCGGTGCAGGTCATTGCCCCCGCGCGGGATAATCATGTCGATGTATTGGTGCAGCTTGAGCATCTCGTTCACATATTGGCGCTCGGTGCTTTCGATATACTGCACCGCATCAGCCGGCAATCCACAATCGGTGAGCGCCTGGCGCAGCAGCCCGACCAGCGCCATATTCGTCCGCATCACTTCCTTACCGCCGCGCAGGATGACCGCGTTGCTGCTCTTGACCGCCAGCGTCACTACATCCACTGTCACGTTCGGGCGCGACTCATAGATCACCCCCAGCACCCCCAGTGGAGTTCGCCGCCGCGTCACCCGCAGCCCGTTCTCCAGTGTACGCGACTCGATCTCGCGTCCCACCGGGTCGGGCAATTCGGCCACTTTTCGTACATCAGCGATCATGCCCGTCATGCGCCTGACCATATCCATCCGGTCACGAATCCAGATTTCATCAACGCCATTGGCACGGGCATCGCTCACATCCAGCGCATTCGCTTCGAGGATAGCCGGTGTGTGGCGCTCCAGCGCCTCAGCCATCGCCATCAGCGCACCATTCTTTTGCTCGGTGCTGGCCTTCGCCAGTTGTGTTGCGGCGGCGCGGGCGCGCTGGCCGAGTTCGATCAGGTTGATTGCCGTCATGGTGTTTGTTCATCATCTTTCTGTGCCGGGTCGGTTTCGTCCGGGAAAATATCCCGTACCGGGACGCTGAAGCCCGGCAGCGCATCGCCTCTGTCAATCACATCATTTTCGGTCAACGCATCACCCTGAACCTTGCCATCGGCTGAGGTGACCCAGCGGTAGACCGTCCGGCTGTCGGGATAAACCGTAAAGACGATGCTTGTGCCAGCCGCCAGATAGTAGCGCACCTTTTTCTCGACATCATTGGAGCTTTCGCTGGGCGAGATCACCTCAAAGGCGATGTCGGGCGCGACCGGGAACTCAACCCCATTGAGTTTCTGATGGCGCGCTTTGGAGATGAACGCAGCATCTGGTTGAAAAGCATTACTTTCCGTGATGGTGTAACCGCCATCCGCGCCGCTGACATAACCGAGTTTGCGCGGGATGACAAAGGCATTCAGCCAATAACCAATCAACATGGCAATAGTGGTATTGATCTGGCGCGAAGGGGGCATATTAATGATCTCTCCATCCATCAGCTCCAGCCGTCGGTGGGCATTCTCTGGCAGTTGGGCTATCACCCAGAACTCGGCAGCCGTCAGCACCTTTTCGTCAATGAACATGCGGATCATGACCTCGCTACTTCGGAAATATCTCGTGTACTGCGATGTTGAAACCGGGCAGGACATCCCCGCCATCCAGGGTGTCGGCGGCGTAGAGGTTCTGCTGCCCGTCTGGTCGGTGTACCACCACCGCCTTCAGCGCCGGATACACCAGCCACACCAGCCGCGTCCCGGCGCGCAGATAATCCTTCACCTTCTGTTCAACTTCGCTGTCGCTGTCATGCGGCGAGATGATCTCCACAGCCAGATCGGGCGGCATGGGGATGAAGCCTTTGCCGAAGGGTTGCGGGGCTCGGCTGAAGCTGACGAAGCCGATGTCCGGGGCGCGGACGGTATCGTTGCCATCTGGGCTGCGCCACAGGATATAACCCGTCTCAGCATTTGTCACCCGCCCCAGTTTGTGCTGGCGATTATGCGTCCAGATCAACCCGAACAAATCGCCGCCGACCTCGCCATGTTCGCCGCCAGTGGGTGGCATCTCGTGGATCACTCCTTCAATCAGTTCAAAGCATCGGCCCGCGTTCACCGGCTGTTGGCAGAACGACCAGAATGTTTCGACGGTATCGGTTCGGACTGGCGTGCGCATCGCGTCCATCATCCCGCCTCCATCACTTCAACACCACCATATTGTTGCGGTGGATCACCGCGTCACCGTAACTATACCCCAGAATTTCGGTGATCTGCTGCGACTGCACCCCGCACAGCCGGTGCAAATCAGCGCTGCTGTAGCTGGTCAGCCCCCGTGCGATCACCTGCCCGCCCGGATCAACCACGCCCACCAGTTCGCCGCGTTCAAACTCGTTCTCAACCTCCGTCATCCCCACCGGCAGCAGACTGGCTCCGCCCTTCAGCAGCTTGCGCGCCGCCCCGGCATCGACATGCAACCGTCCCCGCACCTTATCGGCCAGCAACCAGCGCTTGCGGCTTTCGACATGGCTGCTGACCGGCAGGAAGCGCGTCCCCAGCGACTCGCCCGCCAGCAGCCGGATCAGGACATCCGGCTCTTTGCCGTTGGCGATCACCGTCAGCACACCGCTGCGGCTGGCAAGATGCGCCGCCTGGATTTTCGTGACCATCCCCCCGGTGCCGACGCTCGACCCCGCGCCGCCGGCCAGCCCATAGACCGCCTCATCAATCTGCTCGATCACCGGGATCAGTTCCGCCGCCGGATTGCTGCGGGGATCAGCCGTATACAGCCCCGGCATATCGGTCAGGATGATGAGCTGGTCGGCTTCCAGCAGATTGGCGACCAGCGCCGACAGGTTATCGTTATCGCCCACGCGGATTTCGTGGGTGGCGGTGGTGTCATTCTCATTGATGACCGGGATGATGCGGTGTTCGAGCAGGGTGGTCAGCGTGTCGCGGATGTTCAGGTAACGGGCGCGGTCACTCAGGTCATCGCGGGTCAGCAGCACCTGCCCGACCACAATCTCAAACAGGTCGAACAACTGGCTGTAATGATGCATCAGCCGCCCCTGACCGATGGCGCTCAACATCTGCTTGGCCGGGAGCGACTTGCCCAGATCGGGGAAGCCCAGCCGTTCCCGCCCGGCCGCCATCGCCCCCGACGAAACCACCACCATCTCATGCCCGGCCTGATGCAGCCGCGCCACCTGCTGCACAATCTCCAGCATCCGCTGCCGGTTGATCTGTTTGGTTCCGGCGGTCAGCGTGCTGGTTCCCAGTTTGACGACGATGCGTTGTGGTTGCATAAGGTTCACTTCGGGTCAAGCGGCGACAGGATTTGGATTATAATGAGGATTGCCAGCCATAACAGGGGTGAACTAATGCTGACTGTATCCGATCGCTTACAACGCGCCCGCCTCTCGCTCGAAGGCTTATCCGTCGGCGATGCATTGGGTGGCTTTTTTGAGTTCAGCAATTCCCAGGCGCTCTCGCATCATGTCCGTATGCGCACCATTCCCGATGTCAAAACCTATCGCTTCACCGACGATACCAATATGGCGCTCTCGATTTACGATAATCTACGGCTCTATGAACAGATTCGTCAGGATGAACTGGCGCTGAGTTTTGCCACCCATTTTGACCGGGGGCGCGGTTACGGCCCATCGATTCGTCGCTTTGCGCCCCTGGTGCTGGCGGGTAAGGACTGGCGTGAAGCGGCTCTCAGCGTGTTCGGCGGTCAGGGATCATTGGGGAATGGCGGGGCGATGCGGGTCGCTCCCGTTGGCGCATACTTTGCGGATGATCTGGATGCGGTTGTCAAACAGGCGCGGCGTTCCTGTGAAGTCACCCATGCACATCCCGAAGGCATTGCAGGCGCGGTGGCGGTGGCAGTGGCGGCTGCGCTGGCCTTTCAGCTCCGCGATACCGTTCTGAGTCGGCAGGCATTCATCGAACGCATCCTGCCTTACATCCCGGCGAGTCAGGTGTTGGATGGATGCCAGAATGCCGCCAATCTGCCCGCCAGCAGCACGGTTGATGACGCCGTGAAACAGTTGGGCAATGGCAGCCGCGTGACGGCACAGGATACCGTCCCATTCGTGTTGTGGTGTGCTGGTGAAAAAATGAATAGCTATCCAGATGCCATCTGGTTGACAGCCAGCGGCGGCGGTGATGTCGATACCACTTGCGCGATGGTCGGTGGCATCGTCGCCCTGTACACGGGCTACGAGGGCATCCCGTCCGAATGGCTGGCCCGCCGCGAACCGCTGCCCACCTGGGCGTTGGGGAACACCGTTTGAAGAATGACCTTTAGGGTTTCGAGAAAGACAATCGCCTATGGATGACAGCCAGCGTGATCTCCTCAATATTCAGGCATCGGTTCTCTTTGTCCACGATGAGCGTCAACGTCTGCTGCGAATCAATGAATCGGAAGCGGAAGATCCGGCACCGCGTTTTTTCCTCTCACGAGGCTTGACCGATCACATCTGGCGCATCCGTCATGATGTTTCAGACGATCTGGCGCAGGCCCTTGACCGGCTGGCGGCGGATGAAGTGCCGCTGGCTGACTGGAGCGATGACCCTCGTCATCTGGATGCCTATATCAACGTGCTGCGAGAGCAAGAACCCATCAGTCAGATAGAGAGTGGGCCCAGTTACTCCATACCTGCCCGAAGTCTTTCCGCGCCAGGAGTGGCTGTGACTGCCCAGAATGAATCGCTGCTGCACCACAACTTCCCCTACACAGCATCCCATCTGAACGAACGAGAACCGGTGTTGGTGCGGGTCGAAGCCGGAACCGCTGTCGCCGCCTGTTATTCCGCCCGCAGCAGCGCCCTGGCATCCGAGGCCGGCGTCGATACGCTGGAGCCGTATCGCGGCAGGGGCTTCGCGGTGGAGCTTACCCAGGCATGGGCGAATGCCGTATGGCAAGCCGGCAGGATTCCGCTTTACAGCACCTCGTGGTCGAATCAGGCATCACAGGCGGTGGCGCGCAAGCTCGGCGCAGTCCAATACGGAGTCTGGTTCCACATCACCTGACTGCTGGATACCAACCCATCGCTTTACTTTACGCCACGCTGATGTTGGCCTGGATAACAGATTCGCTGTACCAGGCTCCCCTTCTCCCTGTGGGAGAAGCTGTGAGCGACTCAAGCGAACGTGGGGGATGAGGGACTTGCCTAGACGTTTCATGCAGAATCCATCTGACCGATTATAATCCCGGCGTCTCATGACGATAATCTTCTTGTGAAACACTATTGGAGGAAAAGATGCGTTTACAGGGAAAAGTGGCGGTTGTGACGGGCGCGGGCAAAGGCATCGGACGGGCGTCGGCCTATGCGCTGGCAAAAGAGGGGGCGCATGTCGTGCTGGCCTCGCGCACCGCTTCCGATCTGGACTCATTGGCGGCGGAAATTCACGCCCTCGGCAACGGGGCTAGGGCGCTGGTAGTGCCAACCGATGTCAGCCAGGAAGCCGATGTCGAGCGGCTGGCGCAGGCGGCGTTCACCACCTTCGGTCAGGTCGATATTCTGGTCAATAACGCCGGCGTCGGCAAGAACGGCACTGTCTCCACCCTGACGACCGCCGATTACGACTGGATCATGAACACCAACATGCGCTCGACCTGGCTCTGCACCAAAGCCTTCTTCCCGCCCATGCTCGAACGTCAATCCGGCAATATCATCTTCGTCGGCTCGGTCGCCGGCATCAACGGCCTGCCCAACGAACCGATCTACTGCGCCACCAAGTTCGCTCAGATCGGCTTCGCGCAGTCGATTGATTACGAAGCCTACCCCAACAACGTCAAGGTCAGCGTCATCGCCCCCGGCGGCACCAACACCGACTACGGCTTCTATAACGGGACGCGCACCCCCGGCGATCCGGTGCTGGAGGGCTACCACACCTCGGAAGATGTGGCTGATGCGGTGGTCTTCGCCGCCACCCAGCCACCCCGGTCGCGCGTCTTCATGGTGTGGATGCGCCCGATGAACGAGGCGCTGGGCATGGGCGGTGGCAATTACTTCAAGGGCGCGGCCCGCTGAATATCGCCAGCGTGCAGCCGGTTGTGGAACAGGGTGAAGAACAGCATCTCGCGCAGCGTGACCATGCCAACCGCCGGGTGCGGCAGTTGCAGCCGATCCAGGTCGCTCTCTGAGTAATCATCCAGCGCGTTCACCAGCCGCTCGTTGCTCTCGTCCCAGGTCTGGATCAGGTAGGCCTGTTCATCGCTGACGCCTTCCGGGAAGCGGTAGAATCCGGGCGTGACGTTCTCATAATCTTCCGCCCGGATGCCTTCCGCCAGCCGCGCCTGATAAGTCGCCACCAGCTCGTCATACGGACGCGATGGAGTGGCTGCCACGCCGAACATCGCCTCCATCCGTTCGGCCTTCAGGTTCATTGCCTTGACCACCGGCTTGACGCTCAGGATCAGATGCTTCAGATACCCGGCGGGCGACCACGACTCCGCGCTGCCGTGATTGAACTGTTCCGGCGAGAGCCGCCGCAGATGGGCGCTCAATTCCTGCGCCAGCGTCGTCAGGTGTTGGCGGATTTCGGACTGGGTTTGCGGCTGCATCGGGCCGACCTTTCTGTGAAAAACGCATTACAATCTCTCACAGGCATATAACACGCAGCAGGAGCAAAGGAAACAAAGATGGGACGGTTGTCGGGTAAAGTCGCGCTGGTGACCGGCGCAGCGCGCGGGATTGGGCAGGGCATTGCCGAACGCTTTGCCCGCGAAGGCGCACAGGTCGGGGTGCTGGATGTGGATGAGTCCGCCTGCCAGAGGGTGGTGGATGGGATTCGGGCGGCGGGTGGGGAAGCGCTGGTGCTGGGCGCGGACATTCGTCACGAAGCAGCGGTGCAGGCCGCCGTTGACCGCTTACAGACCCACTTCGGCGTGGTCACCGTGCTGGTCAACAATGCCGCCGTCATGCCGGCTGGCAAACTCCATGAAACATCGGTTGAGGATTTTGATCGCTGTCTGGCGGTCAACCTGCGTGGGGCCTATCTCTGCTGCCGGGCAGTTATCCCCGGCATGTTGTCGCTGGGCAAGGGCAGCATCATCCATATGTCCAGCGTCACCGGCATCCTGGGGCTGCCCGGTTTAGCCGTCTATTCCGCCACCAAAGCCGCGCTGCAAGGCTGGGCGCGCGCCATGTCCACCGATTACGCCCGGCAGGGCATCCGCGTTAATGCCGTCGCGCCAGGGACGATTGACTCGCCCATGCTGCACGACTTCTTAGCCGCCCAGAAGAACCCTGATCCGCTGCGGGCGCAGTTCGATGCCATGCACCCGCTGGGTCGTGTCGGTCAGATTGATGAGGTCGCCAGCGTCTTCGTCTTCCTCGCCTCCGATGAGTCCAGCTTCGTCACCGGCGCGACCTACACCGTCGATGGCGGCCTGAGTGTGAAGGGCGAACAACCGCAGGATTGACTATCGGCTGTCGCTGAACACGCCGGGCGGCACAGCAATGCCGGTGAAATTGGCGAACGTCAGGTCAGTGAAGGTCAGCCCCAGCCGCTGGCGGATGCGCTCGAACAGCGTCGCGTAGCTGCCATCGCAGCGGACGGCCTGTTCCAGCACCAGTCGTGGCAACAACGCAGTGATAGTGGCGATGCTGCCTTCGATCTCGACGAAGTTGCCGTAGGGCATTTCATCCAGCACGATCTCGGCCTCATCCAGCGTGTAGGTTGTGCGGTATTTCTCGTAAATCATGTAAGGCGTGAAGCCCAGCCGCCCCAGGATGAGCTGCATCGTATCGAAATCGCTGACCTCGACCTCCGCCTCGAAGCGGCTGACGATGCCATCCTGCGCCGTCCCTTCATCCTTATAGGTTAGCCGCGTCCGCGTATCCTGCCGCAGCCGCAGCACGACCCCGTCCGGCGTCAGCGTCCGCCCGGCGTTGTCATAGCGTACATTCCGTTCATACACCCGCGCTGCTGTCAGCGTGGCACCGGCGTCCATCAACCGCTGTCGCACCGGTTCCAGGTCAGGCACATAGAGCTTGATTTCGGTTTCGTCATAAGATGGGGGCATGTCACCACTTCGCTCTCAACTAATTCGGCTCGCTCCGTTATCATGACAGCCAGCCGCATTGTCAACAAGGGGGAAGCATGGAAAGGGATAGCAAGGCGCAGGCGCAGGCGCGTTTTGGTCAGTTGGCGCAGGCTTATGTCGCCAGCCTCAGCCATGCCAGCGGCGACGACCTGGAACGGCTGCTGACCTTCGCCCAACCACAGCCTGACTGGCGACTGCTGGACATCGCCACCGGCGGCGGACACACCGCCCTCCACTTCGCCCCGCACGTGCGTCAGGTCATCGCGGCGGATCTCACCCCCCGGATGCTCATGGCCGCCCGTCAGTTCATTCAGCGGCAGAGTGGGGAGAATGTGGCTTATGTCGCCACCGACGCCGAGAACCTGGCTTTCCCCGCCAATCGCTTTGATGCCATCACCTGTCGCATCGCCCCGCATCACTTCCCGGATTGCTTCCGCTTTGTCCAGGAATGCACCCGCGTCCTCAAACCCGGTGGCATCCTGCTGATCGAAGACAACACCGTGCCGGATGACGAACGCGCCGCCCGCTACGTCGACTCATTTGAGCGCCTGCGTGACCCCAGCCATCACCGCTGCTACGCCGGTTATGAATGGGAAGGCCTGTTCCTCGACGCCGGCCTAGAGGTCGAAGCGCTGGAACACATCCAGAAGCCCGGCACCGCGCTGCTCGATTGGGCCGAGCGCCAGGGATGCAGCCCGTATGTGATTGAACATTTGCAGGTCATGCTGGCACAGGCTCCCGCTGCCGTCTGTGACTGGCTGCGACCCATCGGAGCCGGGACTCGTGACGCCACCTTCGACCATCATTACGTCATCATCAAAGGGCGCAAACGGTCAGACTAATGCACTGAGGCTCAATTCGACCTCATGGGCTTTTCTCCCCTCGCCCTGTAGGAAAGGGCAAACGCTGATCTTGCGCCAGAATCAGTTGTAGCTTCTCATCTGTAGATGTACATTTGGTGGTGTGGTCGCACCGTCACAAAAAACACGCTTACCAGGAAGAAATCTTCTGATGTCTTATCAGCCCAACTATGAGTCCCTGAGTACACATCCACTGCCGGCATGGTTCGACGATGCCAAATTCGGCATCATGATTACCTGGGGACTCTATTCGGTCCCCGCCTGGGCCGAGATGAAGGGCGATCTGACCGAAATCATCGCGCGTGACGGTTGGCCTGCCGTCTACCGGCACAATCCCTATGCCGAGTGGTATCTGAACACCATTCAGATTGACGGCAGTCCGGCACAACAACACCACCACGCAACCTACGGCGAAAACTTTGCTTACGAGGACTTCGCGCCGATCTTCAATCGTGAGTGCCAGAAATGGAACCCCGCCGAGTGGGGCGAATTGTTCAGCCGAGCCGGGGCGAAGTATACCATCCTCATCACCAAGCACTGCGACACCTTTACGCTGTGGCCGAGCGACTTCGTCACCACCCGTGTGCCTCACCCGTACTGTGCCAGCCGCGACATCGTCGGCGCATACTGCGATGCCATGCGGGCGGCAGGGATTTCCCCCGGCCTGTACTACTGTGCCGGGATGGATTGGGTGTATAACCCCGCCGTGTTTCGTGGCTTCGAGGATGGGTTTGCCAACATCCCGCAAGACCCGGAATATGTGGCGCGCTGCCGGGCGCACTGGTACGAGCTGATTGACCGCTACCAGCCGTCTGTCATGTGGGGCGACATCGCCTACCCCCTGGATCCGAAGCTCCCTGAAATCATGGCCTACTATTACAATCATGTCCCCGATGGGGTCATCAATGATCGCTTCGCCCAAACCCGAACCGATGATTCGCCCTTTGATCCAGAGCTGCTGTTGATGGTGGAACCGCCACATTTCGATTTCCGAACACCGGAGTACACGTCCTATGAGACGATCCCATCTCACAAATGGGAATGTGTGCGTGGGATAGGGCATTCATTTGGCTACAACGCGCTCGAGGGCGACGCCGATTATGTCGCAGCCGATAAACTGATCGCGCTGCTCGTCGATATTGTCAGCAAGAATGGTAACTTGCTGCTGGGCGTGGGGCCGGCCGCCGATGGATCAATCCCGCCGCTTCAGGTTGATCGTCTGCAAAAGCTGGGGGATTGGTTGGCTGTGAATGGAGAGGCCATCTATGGTACACGCCCTCATACCCGTGCCGAAGGCAGCACGCGCGAAGGAATGCTGCTGCGCTTCACGCGCAAGGCGGATGCTCTCTATGTGATCCCGCTTGGCAGTCCGGCAGGGAGCTTGACGTTGGAAGGCGTCGAAATCCCCGCTGCTGCAACTGTTCACCTTCTGGGTCATGATGAACCGTTGGCCTGGACACAGCATGATGGAGACTTGAGCATCCAACTTCCCAGCGGGATAAGTGGGTACGCGCCAGCCCTGCGCCTGTCGGGCGTGCTGAGCGGTTAGGCTCTTTCAAGAAAGTATTGCTCCCATAGATTTCCGTGTAGGGGCGGTTCGCGAACCGCCCCCACGAAGGCCTATATGGGCTAAACGCTTTTCTGGAACCCCCTAACAACTAACAGCTTCTCTACCCCGCCAACGCCTCCAGCGCTTCCGCCGCCCGCTCCGGCCCACCCAGCGCCGCGAAGTCAGCCGCCAACTGCCGGGCATTGGCCTGCACCCGTTCATCGCTCGTCATCGCCTTGGCTCCCTCCAGTAGCGCCCCATGCCGCACATCATGCGCCGTCAGGTTCAGCCCCACTTTGGCCTGGGCGATGCGTCGGGCATTGCCACGCTGGTCGGCGGCGTGTGGCACCGCGATCTGCGGGATGCCGTGAACCACGGCTGCGTGTGTCGTCCCCATCCCTCCGTGATGGATGATGAGGCGGGTGCGCGGCAGCACATGCTCGAACGGCACCCAGTTCAACAGCCGCGTATTCGGTGGCAGCGCCGCCTTCAGTTCTGCTTTCTTGTCGGCAGGGATCGGGTTGCGACCCAGCGCCACCACTGGCACATGCCGCGCGACAGCCGCCGCCTGCGCCGCCCAGGCGAAGAACCCCATATCGCCAGTGAAGATGCTCCCCAGCGTGATCAGCGCCAGTGGTCGCTCGGTCGGGATGTCGGTTAACCAGTTGGGCGGGGCATCGTCTGCTGGTATGGGATGCCCGCCGACGAACAACGTTTGTGGCAGGATATTGCCCTGATCGGCCTGATACCAGTAGTCGTTGAAGTAGCTGATGTGCAGCCGGGGACTGAGGATCGAGGGCGTCGGCCCGCTGGAGAAATATCGGCCTTCCAGCCCAAAGCGTTCCGTCAGACGGCTGAGGCGATCCCGGCTGTCTTGCCCTAGAGTCTTTTGTACCGGGAACAGAAATTCATCATTCAGTTCGCGCTGTGCCGGCCAGCCACACACCGCCAGCTCAACGCCCAGCGCCTCGGCTGCCAGCGCCGCCGCGCTCAAAAACGGATCGGTGACGATGACATCCGGCTTGCTCTCGCGCTGCGCCAGATCGATCAATTCCTGTGTGGCTTCACCCACCAGGTCTTCGCTCATCCAGGTGTCGAGCGCCCGCTGGTAACGCAGCATGACCGCTTGCTGTGGCGGGATGCGGCTCAAGTCCGGGGCTGGGGGCGGCGGCCAGAGCCAGCCGGTGCGTTTGATCGGCTGAAAGGGAATCGTCGTCCGCGTAATGACCGGATGAACCGGCATCTCGCTCAACCACATCACATGATGCCCGCGCTGTTGCAGCGCCTGGGCGGTCTTGAGAAAGCCTCCCCAATCCAGATGACCGGAAAGGGGGGCCGATATAAACCAGTAGTTTGCCATTTCGTATCTGTGTACCTCCGCTACACCATTAAGCTAACAAACTTCGGAGGACTTCACCACAACTTTAGTTGGATTCTCAGCCGAGTTGCCCGTCCACAAATTTATACTTTTTTCGGATTTAATTCAGTCACAATCCTCTCAATTCATGCTAAATTTTAATTAAGGATCAATTGAGGCAGTTATCAGCAAGAGGTATCATCACAATGGCCTGGTTCACTCCCACCCCACTCGAGATTTCAGCGATTGAGCAGATTGAAACGGCTTATGTCGACGCGACCCTCACCGAAGATGAGCGCCAGGACTTGATGGCGCAGATGTGGGTCAAGCTGGAACGCGCTCATGGCAGCCGCGTCCTCAGCCTGGTTTCGCCCGAAGGGGATGTCATCGAACGTCCGCTTCAGACTGATTATTAATCATTTCCCCGTCTTTATGCTGGGCGGGTTATCATTTATCGACCCGCCCGTCATCCCTTCCCATGCAGCCATGCCGGTTGTAACTTCGCCTGTGGATCGCGCAGCATCGTGAAGAGCTTCTGCGCCTCCTGCCAGAAGGTCCGCGCCTGCTCCGGCTGATTGATCGCCGCCTGCGCTTCGCTGTACACACTTAAGGCTTCCGCCAGCAGCCGCCGCATATCCGCCCGCCGCGCCAGTCCGGTCGCTTCATCCAGCAAGGCATTCACGCCTTCCGGTTGCTGTTTCTGCACCGCCGTCCGCGCCATCCCGGTAAGCGCCCGGATGACCAGCTCAATATCTTCATCGGTTCTTCCCTGCGCCAGCGCCGCCTCCAACAGCGGAGTGGCTTCCTCCGCCCGCTTCAATCCCAGCAGACTGTTGGCCTGGTTAATGCTGAAGCTGTACCGCCAATGGGGTTGATCGAGTGCCTGGACTTTGTTGATGGCGTCGAGGTGCAGCTCCAGCCCTCGCCCATAATTGCCCTGCTGATCATACGCCAGCCCCAGATTGTCGGTCTGGATGGCTGACGGGAGTTCCAGCTTGAGATCCTGGCTGATTCGCAGCGCATACTCCAGCGCCGAGATCGCCTGCTGCGGTCGTCCGGTTGCCAGCAAAAACCAGCCATAATTCCCGCGCCGGATGGCCTCAGCCCCGTCGTGACCCAGCCGCCGCGCGATGGCAATCGACTCGTTGAAGAACGAATCCGCCGACTCCAGATCACCCTGATCGACATAGGCGATAGCGGCATTCGCCAGCACCAGGCCGCGCGTTTCCCAATCTTCGGTCAGATGGGTCAGCATCATCAGCGCCGCTTCATGATCCTTCATCGCCCGCAAACCCTGACCGACAAACTTGCGCGCTGCCGCCATATCGCAGTACAGCCGTGCTGCCAGTGCATGCAGATGCTCAGTCTCACAGATGTTGACGGCGTTCGTCCACTCGCGCACCGCCTCGTGCATCTTGCGCCGCTGGAACAAGAATAATCCCAGGTCGCGCTGCACCTGCGCCATCTCTTCTTTCCCGCCGGATTTCTCCGCCCGCGTCAGCGCCTGCCGGTACACCCGCACGGCTGACACATCGTCGCCCATCTCGGCATGAGCCGCCGCCAGACTGCGAATAACATCGTTGTTGCTGTAACCGGTGCGGGAGAGTTGCAGTTCGTCGGCCATCTCCACTGCCAGCTCCAGATAGGGGACAGCAGCCTCATAATGTTTATCTGCCACCAGCACGATGCCGAAGATGGTGTCGGCGATGATGGCGATGTTGTCTTCCTTGATCTGCGATGCCACCCGCGCCGCCCGCCGGGCAAAATCCAGCGCATCCACAATGCGCTGCAATTGCAGGCACACCCGGCTCATCTGGCACAGGCTAAAGACATAATCGACCGGCTCGGTCATCACATTGAACAGCGCCAGCCCTTCCTGGAAGTAATCGTAAGCCTGCTGCGGATTGCCTTCTTCCAGCGCCCGCAGCCCCAGCGCCAGGTTCCAGCGCCGTTGATGCTTGCGGTAACCGATCTGTTTTGCCAGCCGCAGCGCCCGTTCCAGCAATTGCTGCCCTTCGCCGATCTGCCCGCTGGCGATCAGCGTCTCGCCCAGCCGCCCGACGAAATAACTGCTCAATTCGATGTCGCCGGTCATGTTCAGCTTGGGCAGCGCCTCGCGCAGCAGATGGGTAGCATAGCTGGCGTTGCCGTCGTGCATATAGACATCCGCCAGATACCCCATCGCCCGGCCTTCGGCACCGAAGCCCCGGCTGGTGCGTGCCACTTCGACTGCCTCTTCATAGCGCGACTGGGCATTTTTCCAGTCGCCCTTCATCTGCGCGACCAGCCCCATCCCGGTCAGCAGATAGGCCGATTGCACCCGCTGCCGGGCATCCTGTGCCATCTGATAGGCATGTTGCAGCACATCATCGGCTTCATCCCAGCGCTGCTGACCCATCAGCACCTCGGCCTGATTGTAGGCGATCACCGTCAACGCCTGGCTGTCACCCTGGGTCGTGGCGATCTGCATCGCCCGTTGCAGGGCTTCCATGGCCGTGCCGTAATTTTCATCGCGCTTGAGTCGTTGGCCGCTTTCCAGTGCTTCGCGCAGACCGGTCATATCCGGTCGGTTGGGGTTCGGTTGGCGGGGCGGGGGCTTGATTCCGATCTGACGTTTCAAATCATCCAGAAAACTCATGCGGCCATCCGTGATCTAACCGGCTTCAGTCCCGGTTGCATTGATTGGGTTAAATGTTATTCTAGCGGCAATTGGCCTTTTGGCGGTAGCCTGGATGGATGTAACAAAATGCAAAGGCGGACTCATCGTCCGCCTTTTTTGTAGTCCTATCGCCACTGAAGCCGCTGGTAAACCAGCAACTAGTGGGCTGACCGCCGTGATTTGATGACTGAACCTCATGATAACAGCGTGAAAATAGAGGTTGTGACCCGTCAATTCACGATAGTCGTCCCACTAGTCTTGACCTTCTAAGATCCTCGCTCATTTTTTCAATCGGTTGCAATCGGTTTATCGTTTGCTTCCGTTACGTGTGTGTGCTACGCTGTAAATCAGCGGTAAGTTTCACCTCACACCGTTCTTGTCCAAAAGTCGCAGGAAACCTAGATTGATGAAAGTTCTCGTTATTGGAGCGGGCGTTCTCGGTGCTTCAGTCGCGCAGCAGCTCGCACAGCGTGGCGTACACGTCCAGGTCATTGAGCAGCATTCAAGCCCATCCGCTGAGGTCTCTGGATCGTCGTTTGGTTGGGTGGGTCTCATTCATAACGATCCCGTTGATTCCCCTGAAGCATATCGACTGCGAGTGGAAGCATCTGCAGAGTTCGCCCGCTTATCCACTGACTTCAACAACCCGTCTTGGTATCGGCGCGTCGGATCTATGCTCTGGCACGAAGACCCACACCACACCCAGCGCCTTGTTGATCGCCACCAGCACGCGAACTCCAACATTTATAGTATCACCAGCGACGAGGCCCATAGACTCGAGCCGGCAATCATTGAACCGCCTGAATGTGCTGCCTACAGTCCCAACGACTGTGCCATCGATGTCGAGATCATGGTGCGTTCGCTGCTCCAGGACGCGCGGGCGCGAGGCGCATCGGTAACATTTGGGGAACGTGTTCTTCAAGTTGAACCACACAATGAGCATCATACAACCGTGACAACAACTGCGGGGAAATATCAAGCGGATATTGTTGTACTCGCTAACGCACTTGATGCTATTGATTTGCTCAAGCCACTCGGCACACAGTTGCCACTTGAAGCGAGTCCTGCAGTGTTATTACGTATGAAAACAAGTCAGCATCTGGTGAATGGGATCGTGAACAGTCCGGTTATTGAGGTACGACAGAATCCGGATCGAATCCTGTGGATAGCTCAAGATCCTGAGCCGTATGGAGATGATCGGAAACTTATCGAACCGGTTAAGCAGCATCTTGCCGGGCTGTTTGGATCGGTACCCGACCTTGATGTCGTTTCTGTAACGCGCGGTATTCGTCCCTTACCCCATGCCGATATTCCTATTGTGGGCTTTGTTCCAAATCTTCCCGGCATTTATATATTGATTGCGCACCCAGGAGTGATGCTCGCGCCCTTCCTTTCTCGTGCAGCGGCTGAGGAGATAGTACATGGTCGACGCACATCTCTGGTAGGAAACTGT
>JALHNT010000022.1 GCA_022843385.1 Anaerolineae bacterium
TCAAAAAAGCCAGCAAAACCTGCCCCGACATCATTCACAATATCAATCAGCAAATCAACAATATGCGTAATTCTAAATCCGTTTAACTATAGTTCACCCGTTTCAACATCAATGATGACCATCTCCACCGCTGGCAGACAGCCGGGATAGACGTTGGCCGCGACATACCGACTGTCCGGCGACCAGACAGGAGGTTCTATCCACACGTTGGCATTCTGAACCGCATAATCAACCACGCTGTTCAGCGCAGCATCGATAAGGGTCAAGCGATTGGGCCATGTGACGCCGATAGTCCGTGCGTCCGGCGACCATAACCCCCAGCCAGCCCAATTATCAGAACGCAGAACCTCGCGGTTGGAGCAATCAGCGGCGCGAACCCGGTGCAAAATCGTGATCATTCCTTGCCTTTCTCGCCACAGCAGTTCATTGCCTGACGACCAATCCAGTAGATAACCCTGGCTGCCAGATACAACATCGACACCGCATTGCTTGCCTGTAAGCCGATCAACAATCTTGAGCTTTTCCCTTCCGCCCGAAGCCTGAATGTCAATAAATGCGAAATACTGACTGTCATCCGACCACACAAGACCCTTATTTCTAAGTTCAGTATCAATCGTCAGAACAATCCTTCCAGTAGTCAGGTCAACGAAATCCAGCCACGTGTCTTGAATCGTGCCAGTCGCTTCATTCAGGGTACTGCCCGGAACGACAGCATATCTTCGGTCAGGCGACAGCCAACTTTGCCCGATATTCCACAGACCGCGGCTGCCCTGGTCGGTGTACACATCTTCGAGCCGGTCGTCTGCCAGCGAGTAACGCCAGAGCGTCCTGTAGGTATGGAAAATCACCGCCGAGCTATCCAGTGACCATTCGAGATAGAACAATGGGTTCGCATTGACGGGAAATTCCCTGGTTTCGCCAGAGAAAACATCCTGAATGATGACTTGCCCTACATCGCTGGCGTATTCGCTCAACGTGTAAGCGACATACTGGCCGTTCGGCGACCATATATGACGATTCGCAAAGAGGCCGTGCGGCGAAAGCGGTCGGGCGAGATGAGTGTTCAGATCTACCAGATGCAATGCCTTATCACCTAGTATCAGCAGTTGATCGCCGGAAGGTGACCACGCGCCATTGATCCAGCTCATATCGCGTAACTCCATCTCGAACGCCGTCTCCGCTGGACGCTCTACCCCCGTCGTCACCGGAAACACCAGCAGCCGCAGCAGGCCGATGCCCCCCAGCAGCCCCAGCACCAACCCCACCGCCACCCGTACCCACCCGCGCGTCAGCATCGTGTCACCTTTACGGACAGTGTTGGGCAGCTACGATACTTGAGTTGACCCATTTGGCGTAAGCCATCTGCAACTGACTATCCGCCGTCCAGTGGATGTTGCCCATGAAGCCACCGGTTCGTGCAGACTTCTTGTATCTTAGTTGACCCGTTTCAACATCAATGATGACGATCTCCACCGCTGGCGGACAGCCGGGATAGACGCTGGCCGCGACATACCGACTGTCAGGCGACCAGACCGGTGGTTCAAACCAGCTGACGGCACTGGGAACCGCATAATCAACCGCGCGGTTCAGTGAGGCATCCATAATTGTCAGGCGACCGAGCGAAGTGATGGCGATATACCGATCGTCCGGCGACCACAAGCCCCAACTGTCCCAGTTTTTTGAGCGCAGAATCTCTGTATTGGCGCAATGACTGGCGCGAGTCTGGTGCAAGATCAAGTTCTCTGTATCTTCTTCTCGCCACAGAAGTTCATTATCTGATGACCAATCCAGCAGATAGCCACTGTTACCAGAGTCAAGATCTAGGCTGCATCGTTCACCAGTAATCCGATCAACGATTTTGAGTTGTTGATTTCCGCTCGAAGCCTGAATTCCAATGTAAGCAAAATACTGGCTGTCATCCGACCACATCAGATCAGTAATGATAAGCCCGGTATCAATTGTCGGAACAACCCTTGCAATGGTCAGATCAACGAAATCCAGCAATGTATCTTGAATTGTGCCAGTCGCTTCATTCTGGGTGCCGCTCAAAACGACAGCATATCTTCGGTCAGGCGACAGCGAACTTTGCCAGACATTCCACTGCCCGCTGCTCTTGTGGTCGATGTGCAAGCCTTTGAGGCTGTCATCCGGCAGCGAGTAACGCCAGAGAGTCCAATCGGCTTGGAAGACCACCGCTAAGCCATCCAGCGACCATTCGAGATAATGTACTTTCTGCATATTCAAGTTGATTTCCCTGGTCCCGCCGGTGAATACATCCTGAATGTTGACCTGATCCGCGCTACCGTAAAAGTCGACTAAGACATAAGCAACATATTGACCATTCGGGGACCAAACTGGGCGAAGGGCGCTGCGGCCGTGCGGCGAGAGCGGTTGAGAGAGCCGCCTGTTCACATCCACCAGATACAAGGCGTCGAGACCACGTATCAGCAGTTGACCGCCCGAAGGTGACCACGCGCCATTGATCCAGGGAATATCGCGCAAGCGCATCTCGAACGCTGTTTCCGCCGGACGCTCTACCTCCGTCGTCACCGGAAACACCAGCAGCCGCAGCAGGCCGATGCACCCCAGCAGCCCCAGCACCAACCCCATCGCCAGCCGTACCCACCCGCGCGTCAACATGAGCCTACCCGCCCGCCGGCAGCGGGAAGTCCACCAGCGTCGAGCGCCACACCGCGTCCAGCATTTGCAGCGCCGTCAGGTTGCGGATGACATAGCCGGCGTACAGGTTCTCATCGCGGAAGTCCGCCGTTCCGTTCACCCCTTTGGCCGGGATCGAGGGATGCACCCCGTCCTCGTCCAGCCCCAGCCCCGGCAGCCATTGCATCGCCGCGCCGTAATCCCACAGCGGCACCTGATACCGCCGCGCCAATTCGATTACCACTTCATTGATGCGCCCGGTCTCGAACTCGTAACGGATGCGCGTCGGGATGGTGCTGATGATCGGCACCGTGCCGTTGGCGATGGTCGCGTCCAGGATGCGGCTCAGGTTGTACTCGTAAGTTTCAGCCGAGAGCAGCGAGGTATCATTGGTGCCGAACATGATGAGGGCAATCGCCGGGCGCATCACCCGGTACTCGCAATCCAGCGGCGTCTCCTGATAAGCGCACACGCCGGAGGTGGCGAAGCGCGGCTGAAACACGGCGTCGCTCGTCCAGCCCACCCCGGCGGCCAGCGAGACATTGTTGAACGACGACGTGCCATCCCGCCCCTCCAGCGCCGAGAAATGATCGATCACCATCTGGAGATGCTGGTAGCGATTGCCCAGGTTGTACACGCCGTAGCCGATGGGTTGCAGGAAAAAGCGCGACACGGTGATGCTGTCGCCGACTTTGGAGAAGTAATTGGGATGCACGCCGAGGAGCTGCCCGCGCGCCCAGATCGTCTGGATATTGGTCACCACCTCCGGCGGCAGGTCATAGTGCGGCACCGGCAGCGTCTCGTCCACCAGCGCCGGGATCTGCGCCGGGTCGAGGCTGATGGTGACGAACTGGCTGACCACCCACCCCTGCTGTCCATCCGGCGTCCGCACATAGAGCCACTGGCTGTCCTTCGTCCGTCCCGTGATCGTCAGCTCAGTCCCGGGCTTCAGCCCATCCAGCACCTCGCTCTCCAGCGTCGGCGCCGTCCGCAGCCGCAGCATCGTATCCATCGGCATCACCACCCCATCCGCCGTGTCCTGTGCCACCAGCAAGGGCGTCGGCAACAGAAACAGCAGGCTCGCCAGCATCACCAGACACAGGCCGGCGGTTCTTGCGCCCCTCGCCCTGAGGAAGAGGCTGCGCAGCGGGGGGTGAGGGCAATAACGATTCATAACCATCCCTGTTCAATGGATTTGTTGACCTCTCAATCATAACCCACCTCACTTGCGCTTCGCCCGCCGCCTGCCCTACGCCTGACAGATGCGGTCAATCCGGTGTGTTTCACGCACTCGCGCTATCCCTTAAAAGCCTCCACAACAGACCCAGCAGGGCTTCCTAAGGTGTGATTGATGGTGTGATCGCAGGGGTGGAAGTAGATGGCGGAGTTGAACTTATTGTAGCTGTCGAAGTAGGACTTGGGGTCAAAGTTAACGTAATTGTGTTTCCTAATGGGCTGGTTGCTGCATCTTGTACATCATTAACCATAATCAGCGCAGCAATAATCGCCCCGGTAGCGCCTATTATTGCTGCAAGAATTATGTCTTTTTTAATCCACCCTAAAAATTTTCCTGCTACACTTTTATTTGCCTCTTCATTTTCTTGTCTTTTCAGATCTAAGCGTTTCTGCTCTGTGATTGCAAACTCACCAGGCATCAGTTGGAGCGCATTTATTAGTCGTTTGCGGTTATCAGACCATTTTTCAATATGAGCTTGTAACCGCTCTTCAGCCGGTCCTCCGAAGGACACTACACCCGCTGATAGATGGAATATCTGCCTGGTGGATTTCATTTGAGGGCTATCAGACCCGAATGTCAATCGTATAGCTCGATAAATGAGTTGCTCAACGCGATCAAGCTCGTCATCTGCATACGGCGATTGAAGTAGCTCAGTTTCTTTCAATGCTTCGAGAAGCAGTAGTTTTCCTGTCTTTGCCCCGTTTCCTGAAGAATTGTCTGCATTTAATAGACTGGCATTCAGATCGCTCAGTAATACCCGCATTCCGATAAGAATTGATTCGATGTTTCCACGATGTGGCTGAACACGTCTCACAAACTGAATAGCAGACCGGACGCTGTTGGCATCCGAGGGAATTGAGTGCAGAAGTTTAAGATATTCGGAACGTATTCGGTAGAATTTCTCAATTTGCCCCGAGGTCATCTTATAGGTTTGTCCGGGCCGTCTGTATCTGTCACTGGATTCGTCTGGGATACTTTCCAGAAGGCTCTCGGTTGATGATATGATTTGGCGGACTTCGTTTGCGAAGTAATCAGTTGACTTGGACACCCGCAGTATCCCTCGAGATATTAGTAATTCTAGTATTTAGAAGTGTATATCTGATCAAAAGCCCGCACAAGTCACTGTATTGATGGTCACTTTCCAATAGTGAACGACAGGTCAATGCCGTGCTGTGCTTTGATCTCGACTTCGCTAAACGCATCCAGCCAGCCTCACGCCTTCCCCCGCTTTCTGGGGGCTTGACAAGGATAGCCTATTTGTTCTACACTATAGCTAGTGGGAAACCCGTTTGTTTCCCCGTGCAACTTAACAACTGAAGATAGTCGCCAGTCATCAGTCAATAGTCGATAGACTGAAAGACTCGTCACTCGTCACCTATTACTCTTCACTTTCAACTTTGCACTTGAGTTGCCGGTCAACTGCTCCCGTGAGTTGGCCGCAGCCTCAATCGAATGTCCGGCGGCCATGATTCACGAATCGCAAAATAAAGTGATGCGAATCTGACGAATCTGACGAATCTTGTGAATCAACGCTCCGTTTTCTCTCGGTGTCCTCTGTGGTTCAATGATTCCGGCGGCGGATGTCGGCGCAGCGCTCCCGTCGTTACGCCACCGCAAATGTCGATCCGCCGGCGGCAGATCGGGAGTGCGAAGTGAAAGTCTCGGTTTGCTCTCAGTGTTCTCTGTGTTTGTCTTTATGTCTGTCCGACGACGACGACGACACAACCGGTGAGGGAAAAGTTCACAAAAGGCACTTGTGACTTTGACGACTTTGACGACTTTTCTCAATCGTCTTCTTCTGGACTATCGACTGACGACTGATGCACAAACTGCAAAAAGGACGATGCAGAATTTGCTGCATTTGCAGAAACTTGCGCAGCTTTCCTCTGATTTCTCTCAGTGTCCTCTGCGCCTCTGTGGTCGGTTATTCTTCTTTCCTGGCGCTCCTGGCGGTGAGTCGACTCCCTCCAATCAGCAAAATCAGCAGCAATCGAGCCGTGACTGGCAGAATGCACGACCTGTGTTAAACTACCCGGCGCAGACAGACAGGCACGGGTAATGGCACCAAATCTACACATCGTCATCGTCGGCTGTGGACGGTTGGGCGGGCTGCTGGCGAACCAGTTGAGCGAGGCCGGCAATGCCGTCGTCATCGTCGATCGCAGCAGCGCCCGCTTCGACAAGCTATCGATCAACTTCACCGGCTTCAAGGTCGTCGGCGACGCGGTGGAGCTGCATGTGTTGCAGGAAGCCAACGTCGATCAGGCCGATTGTCTCTTCGCCACCACCAGCCACGACAACACCAACCTGATGGTGGCGCAGGTCGCCCGCACCCTGTTCAACGTCCCGCGCGTCGTCGCCCGCGTCTTCGACCCCCGGCGCGAGGCCATTTACCGGCAGTTCGGCATCCAGACCATCAGCCCGACCAAGCTCTCGGCGGATGCTTTCATCAAGGTGTTGACCTGATATGCGCGTCATCATCATCGGCGGCGACCGCACCGTCTACTTCCTGGCGCGTCAGTTCGTGCGTCAGGATCATCACGTCGTCATCATCAACCGCGACGCCCCCACCAGCCGCGAACTGGCTGAACGCACCAAAGCGACGGTAGTGCTGGGCGATGGCACCGATGTCACCCGGCTGGAAGAAGCTGGCGCCCGCCAGGCCGATGTGCTGCTGGCGCTGACGCCACACGACGAGGATAACCTGGTCGCCTGCCAGATCGCCCAGCGCATGTTCGGCATCCCGCGCACCATCGCCCAGGTCAACGACCCGGATAACGAGCCAGTGTTTCAGAAGCTTGGCATCAGCGCCACCGTGTCCTCCGCCCGCATCATCGGCTCGATCATCGAACAGGAGACCAGCTTCGAGGATGTCACCGGCTTTGTCTCATTGGCGCGGGGCAAGGTTAATGTCTCGGAAGTCCATCTGCACGCCGGAGCACCGGCCATCGGTCAGACGCTCCAGCAGCTCGAACTGGAAGGCGGCTCGCTCATCGCCTGCATCATCCGCAACGAGGCCGTCATCATCCCGCGCGGCTCGACAGTACTTCAGCAGGATGACCATCTGGTGCTCATCAGTCAGCCGGAACATCAGCAGGCTGATCTGGAAACGCTGTGCGGGTGATGTGTGCGCTACCGTGATTATCTGCGCGAACGCTACCGGGCGCTGCTCAGTTACGCCGGGCTGCTGACAGCCATCGTCGGCGGTCTGTATCTGATGCCGCTGCTGCTCCTGCCCTTCTATCCTGACGAAGTCCGTTATGCTGGCAGCTTCCTCATCGCTGGACTGCCGCTGATCGTGTTGGGCGGCGCAGCCTGGCGCTGGCTCCGCTCACCGGAAGCGGCCTCGCTCACGATTCAGGAGAGCGCCGTGGTTGTGGTGCTGGTGTGGCTGATCGCCCTGTTCGTCGGCACCGAACCCTTCATCCTCGATAACAACCTGACCTTCACCCAGGCCTTCTTTGAATCGACCAGCGGCTGGACAACCACCGGCCTGTCGGTGGTGAATGTCGAGGAAGCGCCGCGCCTGACATTGTTCTATCGCAGCTTCATCCAACTGGCGGGCGGGGCCGGCTTCGCCATTATCGCCGTCAGCGCCGTCACCGGCATGTCCGGGGGTGGCATCAGTGCCGCCGAGGGCCGCAGCGACCAGCTCGCCCCGCATGTTCGGCGCTCGTCGGCCATCGTCCTCGGCCTGTACTCGGCCTATACCATCAGCGGGGTACTTGGGCTGCGGCTGGCCGGGATGGGCTGGTTCGATGCCGTCAATCATGCCTTCGCGGCTATCGCCGGTGGGGGCTTCTCCACCCGCGCTGCCGGGGTAGCGTATTGGGATAACGCGGCGGTCGAAGCGGTACTGATGATCCTGATGCTCCTCGGAGCGACCAACTTCCTGGTGGCCTACACCTTCCTGCGCGGGCAGTTCCGGCTGGCGCTGCGCAGCGGCGAAGTGCGGCTAATGGCCGGGCTGATCGTCGGCTCGGTGGTGCTGCTGTTGATCGTCTTCGCCGGGGCGCTCTATCCCTCGTTCGACAAAGCCCTGCGCGTCGCGCTGTTCGAGACCGTCTCCTCTATCAGCACCACCGGCTTCTCCAGCGTCACTTATGCCAACTGGCCGGATTTTGGCGTGGTGGTGCTGACGGTGCTGATGCTCATGGGGGGCGGCTCCGGCTCTACCGCCGGCGGGATGAAGCTGCTGCGCGTCTACATCCTCTACAAGGCAGTCGAGTGGGAAATCCGCAAGGCCTTCATGCCGCCGCACATGGTCAACGAACCGGCCATCTGGCAGGGTAACCGCCGTGAACTGCTCAGTGATCGTCAGGTGCGGCAGACGGCGCTGTTCGTCACGCTGTACCTGCTGGTGTTTCTGCTGGGTTCCGGTCTGTTCATGGCCTATGGCTACACCATGCGCGACAGCTTCTTCGAGTTCGGCAGCGCCCTCGCCACCACTGGTCTGACCATCGGCGTCACCCGCCCAGACATGCCCGAAGTCCTGCTCTGGGCCATGTCATTCGCCATGCTGTTGGGCCGCCTTGAGTTCTTCACCTTGATCGTCGGCCTGCTCAAACTGCTCAACGACTCGCGCACGATGCTGTTCAGCCGCGACAAATAGCGCTCGTGATGAATGTCACCCTCGCTTAAGGACATTCGCAAGGCTACAACGCACCCCAAAAGCCTTAACATTGCCGGTTAACTGGCTTTACCCCAAAGGAGAATACTCATGCGTCGGTCACTTTCCCTTACCGGATTGGCGCTCCTGCTGGCCCTGGTATCACTGCTGTTCTTTCATACGCTCGGCGCACAGGAAGCCACCCCTGAACCGATGGATATGGGTGGCATGGATATGGACACCGGTTATTCCGTCGATGATCTGGCACCGCTGGCGCTGGCCTACTACGAGGGTGGCGAGGTTTACTTCATCCATCCCGAAGCCTCGGATGAAGCTGTCGCCGGCGTCCTGACGGAGATGATGGGGCCGGATGTGCTGTATGTCCCCAGCCTGTCTGAGATCCCGGCTGAGCTGCTGGGCAAAGTCTATGTCTTCACCAATGGCGTCGCCGATATGGGGCCGCTGGGTTTCCAGCCCGATGTCTTCGACTCCGTACCGGGTGACGAAGCCTACACTCCCCTTCGTTCCATCCAGCTCGTCACCTGGGCTGAAGACGTTGAAGCCACCATGCTGATGAGCGAACAGGAAATCCTGGATGCCGAAGCCGCCGGTCAACTGACTATCGCCGTTCCCGGCGTCGTCGTGAATATGCCCATCCTCGTCTGGCCGGAAGGTCAACGATAGTTTCTGAGGACTTATTCAAACAAAAACCCCCTCACACAGAGGGGGTTATAAGCTGTTTTCAATCGGGCACACGGCCTATGCTGCCGTCCGGCGAAACAGTACGCAGACGATGATCCCGACAGAGGCGCTGCCGACCGTGCTGCCGATTAGCTCGACCCGTACTGGATCGTCAGGCGTGGCGCAAACGCCGGATTACCTTCATAACTGCTGACAAACTTGCGCGCCCAATTGCTGCCATTGCCGCGGATGATCAGCGATAGGCTGTTTCCGGCCTGCCATCCCGAACGATTGATGATTTCCTGCACCAATGGACGGACATCATCCAGCACATTCCAGCCCCCTGCTGTCCAGCCCACATCCGATACGTGAGTAACACGCGCTGTGGTGAGCGGCCGCAGGGATGGCGCAGCACCAAGTGCGAAGTTGGCGCTGTTGTCCACTGCATCTGCGCCGATATTGAGATTGAGGGCAATCCAGGTATTGGATGGGGTATAGAATTCCAACACCGCAGACAGGACAGTCGCGCCCTGCGGCACTGTAATGTTGTTGAAACGCAGTCCCAGATAGCTGTTGGCTGAACCAGCGCTGCCAATCCACAGCAGCGGATCGTTCAGGACCAGGCTTCCACTGACTTCATTGGCATCATCGCTCCCCGCATTCACCTGCGAGAATGATGAACCACTGCTCGCGGTTGTGCTGGTCGCAGTTGGCGTGTTGGTTGGCGTGTTCGACGGCACGGCGGTCGGTGTATTCGTCGCCACACCTCCACCCAGCGTGCTGCCACCAAAGTTATCCAGTCGCATCCCCGGCGCAGCATTATGCGCCAGCGCCAGCAACCCGCCTCCCGTCCATCCTGCCAGATTCCGCACCACCACGCTCGCTCCGTCGCGGAACACTTCCAGCCGCCCCGTCGCATCCACACGCGCTCGCAGCGTGTTGCCCGCGTTCAGCCCTGGATTGACCGGTTGATCGGCTCCGACCAGTGCCCAGCCTGTGGCAGCCGTCTTCACATACACGCTCAGCGTGTTCGTCGCAAAGTTGTAGCATGGCGAAATGCCTGCGTTCACCATTCCGGCACTCGTTCCGGCCTTCAGCAGCAGGCACAGGAACCCACTCGCCGGTCGCGTCGCCAGTGTCACAAACACTTCCTGATCCGCCCCGAAGCTCTGCGCGTTCCAGTTCATCGTGTACGCGCCCAGACCCGAGGTCAGCAGTTGATCGCCATTCACACTGAACCCGCTCGTCTCGCCCGCCCAGTTGCTCCCCACCGGCCCATTCGCCCGGTTGAACGTATCCAGTGTGTTCGCCGGCGGCGCCCCAGTCGTCGCAGTTGCTGTGTTCGTCGCGACCGGTGTGTTGGTCGGCGTGTTCGTTGGTGATTGACTTCCGCCACTGTAGGTGATGCGCAGCCGCGGAGCCAGGGCAGGATTACCTTCGATGCTGCTCATAAACTTGCGCGCCCAGTTTCCACCAGTGTTCTTCAACACCAGCGAGATACTGTTGCCCGACTGCCAGCCACCACGATTAACGAGTTCCTGAATGATTGGCGCAACATCATCCAAGGTATACCAGTTGCCCGCTGTCCAGTTGACGTTCGACGAATGCAGATCACGCGCGGTGGTCAGCGTCCGCTGTGACGGACGACTGCTGTCGCTAAAAGTGGCACTGTTATCTACTGCTTCCGCCCCAATATTCAGGCCGAGGGTGATCCAAGCCGATGATGCAGCATACATTTCCAGCGTGGCCGACGTGATGGTAGCGTTCTTTGGCACACTGATGTTGTTGAAACGCAGGCCGAGATAGCTTTCCTGCGAGCCTGCGCCACCCACCCAGAGTGTGGTATCGCTCGGGTTTAGGGTATTGCTCACTTCATTAACATCGTCACTCCCCTGATTCACCTGCACCAACACAGTTCCGGTTGGTGGTGGTGAGGTTGGGGTGGCGCTGGGGGCGCTCGGCACCAGATTGGCAGTGAAGGTGGTGTTGCTTGCAGGAATACTCAATGTCTGTGATTGAGCACCACCCTGTGACCAGCTCTGGAAATTGTAAGTCGTACTGTTGATGGTCTGCGGCGAGGCCACCCCAATCGGAATGCGAATGCCAACGACCCTCGTGATGGTATAGGGCGTGTTGCGCACTCCACCTTCGACGGTAACCGTCCCGCCAGCCGGGCTGGTGGTGAAAGTAACATCAACGGTGATTGGGTTGATGTCGACAAAGGTACTGGTGGTCATGCCGCGCGCATCGGTGATCCGCAGATAGACACGATACCACACCACCGGGTCCGTTTCGCCCGTCACGGGAATGGTGAACGTTCCCGATTGTCCCGGCAGTGAGGGCAGGAACGGGTGGGTATGATCGCGATGATGGAAGATCACTTCCCACTCGAAGGCATTCGGCGGCAAAGCTTCGTCATCGGTCACATTGATGGCGTTATAAGCCCAGTCGTCGCCAGCATAGTAATCCAGCCCGGCAGTCAAAGCCGGTGTCGTCACATTGTTCAGGACGATGGTTCCAGAAGGTGCGGCATTGCCAGGATACACATTGAGAGTCACTGGCAGTGAGGTTTCCTGTGGCGAACCAGTGTCGCGCACCCTTAGTGTTACTGTTCGGTTAACTGCCTGCGTGAAGCTATAGTTGACCGTTGGAGTGGTCGTCGTCGTGCTGTTGCCATCCCCAAAGTCCCACAGATACGTCAACGGAGTGTTGTTGTCAGGATCATATGAACCTGCTCCATTGAAGGTATAGACCGTGCTGAGCGGGCCACTGATGACATTGGAGCTGATCTGCGCAATCGGCTTCTGATTGGCACTGCCCGTATAGCGAATGCGGCGCACCTCATTGATGCGCTGGCTATCCGAGAAGAAATTGACGTAATACAGGTCGCCTTCTGGCCCTGGCTTCAAACCAATCAGGCCGGAGTACCCGGTACCAAAATCCGGCGTAACTGCGTTCCACGTGCCATTGCTATATGTCAGCCGCCGAATAAAACCGCGAATAACATCGGCGAAGAAGTAGTTGTTACGATATTCCAGCGGATAGGATGTTCCACCCGTGCTGGAGGTATAGAATGCACCACCGATGACCGCTGAGTCCGAGTTGCCATAGATGGTCTGGTGAGCATAGGAATAAATCGGATCATCGTAGCCAGAGGGTTGGAAAGGAGGCCCACACAATACACCGTTGCCGCAAGGGCCTTCGCGCAGCGGCCAGCCATAATTGCCACCGGAACGCACCAGGCTGATTTCTTCCCATACACCGCCGCCAACATCGCCGACAATCGGCTGTCCTGCCCCTGGAATGCCAGGAATATTCGGAACGATGTCGAAACGGAACGGATTGCGCAGCCCAACAGCAAAGACTTCACGGCACGGCCCCGTCCCGCCTGGTTGCGGAACCAGACCGCAGTAACGCGCGCCTGAAGCCGTATCAAACGGGTTACCGGGTGTCGTATAGCCACCATTTGCGCCGGAGTCGGGAAGGATGCGTAGAATCTTGCCGTTGATCGTCGCTGCATTCTGCGACAGGCCAGAAATACCACCGTCACCTGTTGCAATGTAGAGGAAACCATCCAGGCCAAAGTGAATATCACCCGCATTATGGTAACCGACATCCGTGACGATGTTGTCTACAAGCACCCGTTCGCTGCCAGCGACCACCACATCACCTTGCATCGTCAAGCGCGACACCCGGTTGCGTGGACCATCAGCCGCGCCGTTGGTGAAGGTGTTATAGCCGCACGCCGCACCCACTGTCGATTGGCGAGTGTAGTAGATATAGATATAGCCGTTATTCGTAAAGGCTGGGTCAACCGCAATACCTAGCAGACCACGCTCACTGTCGCCACAGGTGTTTACACTATAGGCTCGGGTCGCCAGCAGCGTCCCATTTTTGAAGACGCGGATGCTCGCCAGATTCTGATCGTTGGAGGCAGCGTTTCCCCGTTCCAGGATCAGCATTCGGCCATCGGGCAGAAAAGTGAAGGCACGCGGTGCCAGGAGGCCAGGCACCACCAATTCATCGGTGAATCCTGGAGGCAGCGTCGGCCCACTCTGCGCCTGAGTCTCTGCGAACTGCAATACAAGCACCAACAAAGGTAGCAGAACCAAAGGGCCCCATCTGAGCAAGCGTTCTGCGATGAACCGAATACTGATCATTGGCCTGATCTTTCGTCCGCCTAATCGATTAATGCGATGAACTGTCTCATATTACAAATTAGACAGTTATACTTACAGAGTCCTAAAACAGGATACACCACAACCCCGCAACTCAACCTTGATCTCTGTTGCGGGGTGATCCAGTTACGGGAGCTTGCTCACTGAAAGACGCCCCCGTAGGAAATTAGTACTAGTTGGCCAGGATTAGCCGCTGTAGGTGATGACCAGACGAGGCGCAAAAGCAGCCCCGGACTCAAATGCCAGCGCGAACTTCCGCGCCCATTGAGTGCCAGTCCCACGCAGGATCAGCGACAGATTGTTGCCGCTCACCCAACCCCCTCGATTGACGATCTCCTGGACAATCGTTGCCATCTCATCAACCACAATCCACGAGTTAGCGTTCCAGCGAATATTCGTATTGTGGTTGACGCGCGCAACAGTCAATACTCGCTGTGATGGACGCGAGGTATCAGTGAAGGCGACGCTACTGTTCACCGCATCTCCCCCCGCCTGGAAAGCAATCGTCTTCCACTGAAGCTCGGTCGTCGAGTAAATCTCCAATCGAGCCGAGATGATCGTCGCCCCACGCGGGATAGTCACGCCGGTGAACCGCAGCCCTACATAACTCTGGGTTGTATTCTGTGCTGTGCCAAGCCAGAACTGGCTGTTATTGTAGAATACAGTTGTGCCATCCTCGTTCACATCATCATTGCCTGTCCGCACCGGGATCGTCACCGTGGTTGTGCCGCCGCCAGGGGTGAAAGTCATGGTTGGAACCGGCGTGTCGGAAGCCGCGGCCGCAGGTGTATTGGTTGGCACTGCCGTGTTGGTCGGAGGCAGGCCACCGCCCCCACCGCTGAAGGTCAGGCGCAGACGCGGAGCAAAGGCAGGATTACCCTCGTAGCTGCTCATGAATTTGCGCGACCAGCTGCCGCCGTTCCCCTTGATGATGATCGACAGGCTATTCCCCTGAACCCAGCCCGGTCGATTCACCACTTCCTGCACCACTGTTCTTACATCTTCCAGGGTGTTCCAGGTGCCCGTAGGCCAATTGACATTCGAGCTGTGTGTCACACGCGCACTGGTGAGGCTGCGCAGCGAAGGACGTGTCCCCAATGCAAAATTGCTGCTGTTGTCAGTCGCCTCCGCCCCAATATTCACATTGATGGTCATCCATGTGCCAGCCGGTGAGTAAAAGTCGAGGAAAGCCGACTGGATATTGGCATTGCGCGGCACATTAACCCCATTGAAGCGAATGCCCAGGTAGCTCTCTGCTGAGCCGCCATTGCCGACCCAAAGTGTTGTCTCGGTCAGCGCCAGCGTGCCGTTGACTTCATTAGCGTCGTCATTGCCGTTATTCACCTGTACAGTCGTGCTGCCACTACTGACCGCTGTCGGCGAAGGCGATGCAGTCGGTGTGAGTGTAGGCGTGACTGATGGTGTACGGGTAGCTGTCGCGCCAACTCCCCCACCCCCGCTGAAAGTAATCCGCAGGCGTGGCGCGAGGGCTGGATTGTTTTCGAAGCTGCTGGCGAACTTGCGTCCCCAGATCCCACCAGTTCCCTTCAGCACCAGCGTCAGGCTGTTGCCGCTGTTCCAGCCGCCACGGCTGATAATCGTTTGAACCAGTGAAGTGACATCCTCAAACGTGTACCAATTGCCGCTTGTCCAGTTGACATTCGAAGCATGAATGACGCGATTAGTTGTCAGCGTGCGCAGCGAAGGCAGACTGCTGGCGCTGAAGCTGGTCGTGCTATTGTCAACCGCTTCTGCACCAATGTTGACATCCATACTGACCCAACCGGTGGTGTTGGCATACATCTCGAGCGAAGCTGCCTGGATAGTTGCATTTCGCGGAATAGAGACATTGTTAAAACGCAGTCCCAGATAGCTTTCCGGCGAACCACCACCGCCTACCCACACGCTGGTATCGTCGGTGGTCACGCTGCTGCTGACCTCGTTCGCGTCATCACTGCCGCTGTTAACCGAAATCAGGATAGTCTGGCTGATCCCTGGGAGCGGTGTTGGGCTTGCTCCCGGCGTGATAGTCGCTGTGTTGGTCGGCGTATTACTCGGTAACGGCCCGCCCAGCGTGCTGCCACCGAAGTTGTCCAATCGCATGCCCGTTGCACCATTCTGTGCCACACCGATGAAGCCGGTTCCAGTCCAACCGCTGAGCGTCTGCACCAGCACACTTGTCTGGTCGCGGAATACCTCCAGGCGTCCGCTGGCATCGAGGCGTGCCCTCAGCGTATTCCCACTATCCAGCGCCGGGCTGATATTCACTTCTGTCCCTTGTAGTGTCCAGGCCGTCGCAGCGGTCTTCGTGTATATGCCCAGACTATTGGTCGCGAAGTTATAGCAAGGCGACACACCGGCGTTGACCAAGCCACCCGGCACACTTGCCTTCAGGATCAGGCAAAAGAGGCCGCTGCTGGGTCGAGTCGTAAGCGTGACAAACGCATCCTGGTCAGCATCAAAGCTCTGCCCATTCCAGTAAATGGTGAAAGCACCAGCAGTTGAGGCCAGCAGTTGATTATTGTCCACACTGAATCCGCCGGTTTCACCACTCCAGTTTGTCCCAACCGTCCCGTTGGCGCGATTGAAGGTATCGAGCGTATTCGGGGGCGGCGCACTGGTAGCGGTCAGCGTCGAGGTCGATGTAGCCGTTGGTCCCGTTCCACCGGGTGTGGTGAAATTGATGCGCAGACGTGGCGCAAAACCCGGGTTTCCTTCAAAACTGTCCATGAATTTGCGCGCCCACAACCCGCCTGTGCCACGCAGCACCAGCGTCAGGCTGTTGCCACTGTTCCAGCCGCCGCGATTGACTATCTGCTGCACCAGCGGACGCATATCGTCAAACGGATACCAGGCTCCGGCTGACCAACCCTGATCCGAAGTGTGGACGACACGCGTGGTCGTCAATGTTCGCTGCGATGGCCGGTTGGTTGGGCTGAAAGTGGTGGTACTATTGTCGACTGCCTCGGCGCCGATGTTGACATCCATGCTGATCCAGACGGATGTTGCAGCGAACATCTCCAGTACTGCCGACTGAATCGTGGAGTTGCGCGGAATATTCACGCCGGTGAAACGCAGTCCCAGGTAACTTTCACTGGAACCCGCCCCGCCGACCCAGAGCGTATTGTCGCTGGTGTTCAGGCTGCCATTAACTTCATTGGCATCATCACTGCTGGCGCTGATCGGCACCACAATGGTCTGTGCCGTTCCCGATCCCGGCGTAGCACTGGCCGTGAGAGTTACAGTCGGCGTGACCGGCGTCGGCGTCCCCGGTGTGGGTGTCGGGCCACCAGCTCCACCACCGAGACGGGCATAGTACAAGTCGACGTCTACATAATTCGCGCCCGGGGCCAGGAAGAACAGCATCTCGATAGCATCGGGCCGGTTGAAACCAACGGCTGACCACTTCACCGATGGGCTGGCATCCAGGCTGTCGCCTGGCGGTGGCGCAAGCAGCAGTTCCAACGGTCCCCAGGAACCATTCGTGTTGCGCTTGGCGTAGTACATTTCCGTGTTGCGACGGGTGAGGGTTGGACCATGCCCAAAGACATACAGGTTATTCGCCCCGTCCAGCGCCAGCGTCGGGGTATGGCTGTAGAAATAGCCATTGACAGTCAACCCGCTGATCGCGCTGGTCGCAGCCATCGGCGCGCTGGTCCAGCTCGTATCGCTCGTCCGCTTGAAGGCGTAATTCACCCGGCCATAATCGCCGGTGCTGTCGTAGTTCTCGATGTAGGCCACATGGCGTGTGCCGGCGCTGTCGATAACAATATTGGGGCCCTGATCGACGTTGATCCCGAACAGATTGCTGCGCCACACCGGCACATTGCTGACTTGCTCGATGTTGCCCCAGGTGCCACCACTGCTACGGGTACGCGCCAGCACGGTGGCAGGATTACCTGTCTCGGACATCCAGGTGACCGTCACCGAGCTATCGACCGGCGAAACAGCCAGCATTGGATGATTGGATTGACCATCGTTGTCGACTCGGAAGCTTTCCAGTGTGGTTAACGTATTGGTTGCAGCGCTGTAACTCAACCGGCGATACGCAATCTGATTACCCGCTGCCCAATACGACAGATGAATATTTCCATTGCTGCTTGCGAGCGCGCTGATCCCGTTGGTGCCGACATACATCCCGCTTGGTACAGTTGGGTTGCCGCTGGCGATCAGGCTCGGATTCCGGAAAGTATTCGTGTTCAGATCGAACGGATAAACGCGCAACTGACCGCTGTTGTTATTGACGAACAGCAGGATATTCGAACCGCCGTCATAGACCGGATCAACCGAGATAGGGAACCCGGGATCGGTGATGCTGACAAATCCATTGAAGCTGGCGGCTGATGTGGGAAGTCCCGGGCTTGTGGTGTAATAGACATAGATGGCTCTGTTGTCTTGACCGTGACTGGCAAAGATATAGACCCGGTCATCATTGGTGCGGATGATCTGACGGGGTTGCAGATCAACAGACCCTGTACCGACCTTGAAGACGGTTGTGACAGCTTGCGACAAAGCCATCGTCGATGGACGAAGGAAGTATGTCGCACCAAGCAAGGCGATGCAGGCAATAAGCAGTATATTCGGCCACGTGGTAAGTCGTTTGAGCATCCGGCTTGTGTCCTTGATTGTTCACCCCATCACACCAGAGTGCCTCCGCCACACCCTGCGTAACATAGTGACTATTGATGTAACAAATGTAAAGGTAAACGGTCTGAAGTTACATCCCCCTAACAGTCAGAAAATTGTGAGAAGGCCTTTACAATTCTTTACATACATAAAGCTCAGGTCGAAAACATTACAGCATTCAAACACTTTGATTTGCCAGCGAAATATGCTATATCTAGGCGGCACCGAGCCAGCAAGAAGGATCACATGAGCGACCAACAGGCATTTCTTCAGGCGATTCAATCCGGTTACCAATTCAAAGGCACATCGATTCCATTGGGCATCGCCATGCTGGATGGTGCTGCTGTCCCAGGCGCAATGATAACCTTACCCTTGGCGACCTTAAACCAACATGGCCTGGTGGCCGGTGCAACCGGTACTGGAAAAACCAAGACCTTGCAAAAACTTTGCGAGATGTTATCGCTGAATGGCATCCCGGTGCTGATGATGGACATCAAGGGCGATGTCAGCGGCATCTCACAACCTGGCAGCCCCCACCCCAAAATCGACGAACGTCAGCAGAAGATTGGCCTGCCCTGGGAAGCGCGACAGTTCCCGGTAGAATTCCTGACGCTCGCCGGCGGGACCGGCCTGCAACTGCGCGCCACTGTCTCGGAATTCGGGCCGGTGCTGTTTTCCAAGATTCTCGAAGTCAACGAAACTCAGGCCAGCGTCATCGCCCTGCTTTTCAAATACTGCGACGATAACCAACTTCCCCTGCTCGACCTGAAGGATTTCAAGAAGACGCTGCAATATCTGACGAACGAAGGCAAGGAAGCCATCGAGAAGGAATACGGCGCGATCAGCAGCGCATCGACTGCCGCCATTATGCGCCGCGTGATCGAACTGGAAGAACAGGGAGCAGAGTTGTTTTTCGGCGAACGCTCCTTTGAGGTGGAAGACCTGTGCCGCCGCGACAGCAACGGCTATGGCATGATCAATGTGTTGCGATTGAACGACCTGCAAAGCAAACCCAAGCTGTTCTCGACCTTCATGCTGTGTCTGATGGCCGAAATTTACGAGAAGTTCCCTGAAGAGGGCGATCTGGAAAAGCCGAAGCTGGTGTTCATCATCGATGAAGCCCACCTGATCTTCAATGAGGCGTCCAAGACCCTGCTCGATCAATTGGAGACCATCATCAAGTTGATCCGCTCCAAAGGCGTCGGCCTGTACTTTTGCACTCAGAACCCGGTGGATGTCCCTCCAGCCATCCTGGCGCAGTTGGGGTTGAAGATTCAACATGCCTTGCGTGCTTTCACTGCTAATGACCGCAAAGCCATCAAGCTGGCCGCCCAGAATTATCCCGAAACTACCTTCTATGCAGTGGAAGACCTATTGACCCAGCTTGGGACGGGGGAAGCCTTCGTCAGTGTCCTCAACGAAAAAGGCATCCCCACTCCCCTCGCCCACACCCTGATCGCCGCGCCCGAATCGCGCATGGATACCATCACTGATGGCGAGCTTCAGGCGGTCGTCAGCCGCTCGTCGATTGCCCGCCAGTATAACGAAGTTCTGGATCGTGAGAGCGCCGCCGAAATCCTGACGAAGAAGATCGAAGAAGCCGCCAAAGCCGCTGAGAAGGCCAAAGCCGAAGACGAGGAAGAAAAGCGCAAGAAGGATGACCCATCATTCCTTGAGTCGCTGGGTAAGAATTCGCTGGTCAAACAGATCGGGCGCGAGATCACTCGTGAGTTGACACGCGGCCTGCTCGGTGTGCTGGGGATTCGTCGCCGGCGCTGATTTCTGTCGGCATGGCTGCCCGCGCCACATCCAGCGGCTACAAACGGGATGTTCCCTTAGCAATCGGTGACTTGCTCAACATCATTCCCTGCGGGCGCTTACCAGCGACATTTCGGGAAGATGGCAATGTGGGTGGGTCGGTGTAAGCGAAAGGATGATCCATGTTTGCTGAACAACCCCGCGCCGGCATGAGCGAAGCCGAGTATCTGGCCTTTGAAGCCGCCAGCGACATGCGCCACGAGTTTCACGACGGCGAGATCTTCGCCATGTCCGGCGGAATCCTCAACCATGCGCTGATCGCTGGCAATACGCTGACGATCCTCAACATTCAGGCGCAGCGGCGCGGCTGTCGCATCTTCCCCAACGACATGAAGATCCGTACCGGCAGCGGCAATCATTACTACCCGGATGCTTCTGCCCTGTGTGGCACGCCGGAGTTGACGGCGGACAACCCGCCCTCGCTGCTCAACCCGACAACCATCATCGAGGTGCTGTCGGAGTCGACCGAGGTGTTTGACCGCGACAAGAAGTTCCGTCACTACAAGACCATCCCCAGCCTGAGTGAATACGTCCTCATCGCCCAAAAGGAACCGCTGATCGAACGCTATCTGCGCCAACCCAGCGGCGAGTGGAGCCAACTCGTCGCCACCGACAGCGAGGCCGTCATCAACCTGCCCTCCCTCGACATCCGCCTGACGCTGGCCGATGTCTACATCAACGGCTTCGAGGGCTAAAGCGTCTCACCGGCGTATGGTTTTGCTATCACATTGATCGAACTATGAACGACGCTATCGTGAGCAAAGAGGGACGTAATCCGTGAAAAAACTTAGTGATATGTGGACAACGGATGTGGAGGATTACTGTCTTATTCGAGTAAAGCTCTTAGGGAAGTTTTATGGATATGCAATTTACTACATTCCCAACAAAAGCAGTGTTCTTATGGATCTTACAGAAGAAGAGTATTCAAGCTTGTTTGAAAACATGATTCAGGCAGGAGTGCGAATTGTCGACTCGATAAACGAGCTACCATAATTCACTTACAGTCGCGCATTTGAGGGAGAGCGAAAGCACAACATCATGTGCCACTATGAGAATAATCCGTATTGACTGTGCAAGACCCAGCGAAGGGTGCGACCTGGATGAGAGGTGGCAAGCTGTCCGAGCAGATCTAGACGCAAAGAATGGTGATCGATGTTCGCGGAACAACGCCGCACCGGGATAAGCGAAGCCGAGTACCCAACTATTGAAGCCCTACTCCGATGTGTCCGCGCTGTGTGGCACACCGGAGTTGGCGACGTATAACCCGCCCTCGCTCGACATCCGTCTGACGCTAGCCAATGTCTATATCAACATCTTCGAGCGATTCTGAGGATTGCTGTGGGTTAGATCAGCAGCACAACTCCATTGAGTTGGTATCAATCCAACCCACAAGCAGTAACTCAAACTGTCATATCGTTACCGGCAATTGAAGCGCTAACCGCTACTCATCACTCCCGTGCATACGGGAGAGCCAGCCAGTCGCGCCAGATGTCCAGCGCCGGGCGGGGCGCGCCGTCTTCATCGTAGAAGCCGGTGTCACGCCAGGCGATCTCGAACCCCTGCGGCGAGCCGATCTGTTCCCAGAGGGCGTCGTAATCGCGCAGGACGAAGTTCACCACAAACTGGAAGTCATGCTCCAGCGCCGAGTCGAGCAGATAGCGCGTCCATTCCGCCTGCTTCTCGCTATCCGATTCCAGCGTGACCGCCGTGCCAGCGATGTCAATGGTGAAGGTTTGCGCCGGATAGCCGGTCTCGGTGACGGCCATCGGCTTATCGGATAGCTCTGCCAGCTCATCGAACAGACGCGTCGGGATGGCGCTGGTCATGTAGCGAGTGAAGTAGGGATAGACCGAGTAGCCCACGATGTCGGTGTAAGGCAGGATGTCGTTCAGCGCCCGCACCTGGTCCTCATGATCGGCGTCGGTGTAACCAGCCAGCAGGTCGATGCCGGTCAGCGAGACGAAAGCCGGCAGATCGGGATAGGTGGTCTTGAGGTGGTCATACACTGCCCGGTGGAGCACCATATAGGCATCCCACTGCTCCGGTGCGTTCTTCATCAACAGGTTGACCTCGATGCCGAACATGAACTGATCCGGCTCGAAGTAGGCGATGATAGTATCGCAGTAGTGAATGAAAGCGGCGATGACATCCGGGTGATCGAAAGCATAATCAGCGAAAGGTGCGGGCAGCGGTTGGTTATCAGCCGTGCCACGATAGGGCGCTAACCCGACGCGCATCAGACCGATGGGCGTCACCGTCACCAGCACCTCATGATCGTCCGGGGTCAGCGACCGGCGGAACGACCAGTCGTCCATCACATGCTGGGTGTAGGGCTGCCCGGCCAGCGCTTCAGTCCAGGGTACGCCGTTGTCGAAGTGCTGGACAATCAGATCGGCATCCTCGGCGATGCGGTCGTAGGTATAAAACACAGCATCCACGCTGATCTCATACGGCCAGGGCGTGAAGCCCAAGTGGAATGGGCGCGAATTCGCCTCGTCCTGAGCTTCAATGACCGACAGACCGCAAAGGCACAATAGCATGACCAGCAGGGTTCTCATCTCTGATACTCCGTTGTTGGATCGTTGCTGGCTAGTACGCGGACTGCTATCGTTCAGTTGCGCAGGTTGGGTGCTTAAGGATTAATCCATGCTGTGGCAGAGGAATCTAATGACAGAATAGAGGAGAGGATGTAGAGAACGTTTTGAACGCTCGAACATCCTCCAGTGCCTGGTGATCAGGGCCTCCTCACCATTTCCAGGTTGGGCCGGGAATAATCACTTGACCCGGTGCACTGGGCATTTCCGGTGCATTGGATGGTGGCATTTCGTACTGCGGTGGTTTGGGAATCGGCGGCTCCCACTTCTTGCCTTTCAGGGTTTGCAACAGCGCTTTTGCAACCGCCTTTAGCGCCTCCTTGTATTTATCCTCGATGGGCAGCAGATCGAGCGCCTTTTCAGCCGCTATCTCATCGGCTTCGGCCAGTTTGTCGAGCGCGGCATCATACAAATCGGGTGACAACTTCTTCAATCCCTTCAGCAGTGGATCGCCCTCGACGGCCTTCTCCAACTGCTTGCGGTAGTCGAATTTGGGGATTCCGGGAATCGGCGACCAGGGCATACCCGGTGTGATGCCGGGAATCCCGGGTCCAGGCGGCGGCAGACCGGGCAGCGGCGTGAAACCGGGAGTGGGCGCATCTGGCATTCCACCCGGTGGCAGCGATGGTGCCGGAATCGAATCATAGGTGACGACCACACGCCGGTTCAGCGGCTCATCCACATTATCATCAGTTGGATTAGCAAGTGATCCTTCGCCGGCGGATTCCGCATAAACCAGCAGTCCCAGTAGAATTTCGTTCCCGCCCCCCAGCTTAATCAACTGCTGCTCCAGTTCGGCTTTCACCGCATCGGCCCGCGCCTGCCCCAACGTGGCGTTGTCATCATCCTTGCCGACCGTATCGGCGTGTCCCACGACATTGGCCTTCAACAGATGGCCGCGAAAGGTTTCCAGGCTGAACTTGAGATGCTGTGCGATCTCCGCGATTTGTTTCTTGTGGGCATCGGTCAGCGTGGATTTTTTGGTGGCGAATTTATCCAGGTTGGCGCTGTTGCGGATTGGCTCCACCTTCAATTCCAGACCAAAGTTGGCCTTTGGCTGATAGCCGCCCAGTTCACGTTGGATGGTGCTGTGTCTGGATTGAGTCACCAGATTGCTGACAAAGCGGTTGCCATGCGTCGCTTGCAGACGTTGGACAACCTGCGGTGTCAGCGTATGACTGCTTGGGGCGGTCAGCGCCTCCCGCACATCGGCCAACAGTTGGTCGGGTTCGCCCGCTGTCACCGGTTGGGCGGCATGGCGCGTAACGGCTAACGACTCATGACGCCCTTGTCTGTGGCTGTACATGACTCCCCCTTGGTGGTTTTTCAGCTCTATGACTCATTGTAATGGAAATTTTCGGACTGTGGGCAACCCAGTTTTGCCCATCGGGATGGGTGCAGCACCCATCCCATATGACTGACTGGTCAGTTTTACAGTAGAATGCGTTGGGCTTATCTGTGCAAAAAGGCTATTCTACTGTTTTCTAACCATCCGGCAACGGTCTTAACAGTCTGCTCCCCTCAGCAGGGTTGGTGAATTGAGTCCTTAAGTCGTACCTTTTGGTAACCACATCGTCGAAAAAGTGTGCTATGCTGGTCTCAGCAGTCGGTCAGGTTCGGTCTGAACGCGAAACTGCAAAAAGAAGCATGGTGCAGTTGCAGCATCTTGTGCAGAAATCAAATCGAGTGAATGCCGGGTGATTGACCCATGATTCGTGAATCGAAATATCGAGTGATGCGAATCTGACGAATCTGACGAATATTGTGAATCAACCACCCGATCAGCAGGAGATAACCAAGAACCAGAAACTAGCAACTAACAACTATCCCGCCCCCAGCCGTTCGCCTAACGGCGTTGGCAGGCAGTCGATGCTCTGGGTGTTCTTCTCGCGCTGGTAGGCTTCCAGCCCGCCATCAACGCCCTTGGCATCCCAGTAGCGATCCAGCACATCGCGCTCGCCCTGGTAGTCATACAGCGGGACCGCATAGCCGCACGAGGTCTGTACCCGCTCAACCTCGACCATGATGATCTGGCGGCTGCTGTTGAAGGTCGGGAACTGTGCGATCAGCCCATCCCATTCCGGATCGGCTGGCAGCACCGTCCTGCCCTGCCCGTAGAGTCGCAGGATGCTGGGCGGGCCTTCAAAGGCGCACCATATCAAGGTGATGCGTCCGTTCTCGCGGATGTGCGCTGACGTTTCATTGCCGCTGCCGGTCATATCGAGGTAAGCCACCTGATGATCGGAAAGCACGCGCAGGCAGTCATGACCCTTTGGCGACAGGTTGACATGCCCCTCGGCGCTCAGGGGTGCGGTTGCCACAAAGAACAGATGCTGATCGCGGATGAACTGCTGTAGTTCCGGCGTAATCGAGTTGTGTACTTTCGCCATCGGCTTGCCTCTGCTAGAATGTTTACATGGGTATTTGCATAGTGCTTGCGCTCAGTCTATACATAGTGTATGATCTAAGCGTTCTTAGCATTTAAACAGCGAGTTTAGAGGAAGAACAGCGAATGAGTCAAATTCCAGTTCGCACTCCGACCAGTTCGCGCTTGACTGAGCAGGCGCAGAAGCTGCTTGAAATTCTGCGAAATGATCGGGTGCAGTGGATGAACCGGAAGGAAATTGCCCGAGCAATCGGGAAACGCCGGCTCACCCCTTACGATATTGCCCTCCTCGAACTGTTACAGGATCGAGGGTTGGTCGAGATACAGTCCCGTCCGAATGGCACGCCGATTGGCTACGAGTGGGTGTACCACGCCAAGCCGGAAGCTGTAGTGGAACAAAGCGCGGCCTCATGAAGATCGTCACGCTGTTGAACGAAAAAGGCGGCGTCGGCAAAACCACGCTCGCCACGCATATTGCGACAGGCATGGCGATTCGCGGGCTGCGGGTGCTGCTGGTCGATGCTGATCCTCAGGGTCATGCTACCGTCGCTTTGGGGCTGCCCAAGGAACCCGGCCTGTACGACCTGCTGGTGCGCGACGCCACCTTCAAGACGGTGCTGCGTTTTATCCCGACCAAGGCCTACCAGATTCCCAATCAGACGGTGACTGGGCAGTTGTTCGTCATCCCGTCTAATGTCGAGACGCGCAATATCGCCAACTCGATTTCAGACTCTTTCGCTGTCGTGGAACGCTTTCGTGAACTGGAAAATGCTTTCGACCTGGTGGTGTTCGATACCTCGCCTACCCCATCGCTGCTGCATGGCTCGATCTATCTGGCGACGGATAGCGTGATCTATCCGACGACCTGCGAGTACCTGAGCTTCGATGGTCTGGTCGAGAGCATCAAGCATCGTCAGGCGGCGGATGCACCCCGCCAGCAGTGGGGACTGTCGGCCATCGAAGTGATGGGCATCGTCCCAACCATGTTCCGCACCAAGACCATTGAACATTCTGAGAATCTCAAGCAGCTTCAATCGCAGTTTGGCGAGCTGGTCTGGGAAGCGATCCCGCAGCGCACCATCTGGGCCGAGGCCGCGGCTATTCGGCGCCCGGTCTTCAACTTTGCCCCGGAAAGCGCTGCCACCAAGGATGCCTGGAAGCTGGTTGATCGCGTACAGGAGGCATTGGCGAGTGTCCGCTAGACGGCGCCAGCGCGGCGAGGGTTTGGATGTTCTGGGTAGCAGCGGTGTTCTGAGTCCACAGGATACCGATGCTTCGATTTATAGCGCCATGTTCGATAAGGTCGACTCAGGCCGTCAACGGGTGCAGACGGTCAGCATCTTCGATGTTCTGCCCGACCCGCATCAACCGCGCCGCGCGATACCGTCACCGGTTCGGGCGCAGTGGGATGGCAAACCGGCCACCACCCCCGCCCTGTTCATGGCCTGGCACCGGCTGGCGATGCAGGAGCGTGGGCAGGAATTTCAGATCGAGCCATATCTCCTGGCTGATGATACCGCCGTCAGGGTCGCTGAAGATCAGGTCATGGGGCCGATTGACACCGCCCTGGTCGAGTTGCTCGATCTGGCAGCGAATATCCGTTCGAATGGCCTGACCAATCCGATTACGGTGGTTCACTCCCCCAACGGCTATCATCTGGAAACCGGTGAACGCCGCTGGCTGGCTTATCACCTGCTCTATGCCTACTTTGAGACCGAGCAGGATAAGTGGGGTCGGATCGCCGCTCGTGTCGTCGAGCAGTTCAGCGTCTGGCGACAGGCCAGTGAAAACGGCGCGCGGGCCAATCTGAATGCCATTGGCCGGGCGCGTCAGCTCGCCCTGCTCATCATGGATTTGTATGAACGGCGCGGTGAAGGCTTCGAGCAGTTCGAACAAATGGTCAACCCTGATGGCACCGATCGTGCCTATTATGCCCAGGTTGCCGATGGCGTGCGGTACCCCATCATTCGTGGTTACAACGATCTGGTGATGGCGGCGGTTGGCCTGAAGGTTCCCAGTCAGGTGCGCGAACACCGCGATCTGCTGCGCCTGCCGGATGAAGTCTGGCGCATCGCGGATGATTTAGGCTGGACTCAAGGCAAGATTCGGTCGCTGGAAAGACAGTCTAAGGTCAAAGGTAAAGTTGACACTAACTTGCTGATTAGCCTCGCCTTAAAAGAAGCTGAGGCTGAGGGGTATCGTATCGGTATTGGGATATCGCCTCCCCCTACCCTGCCCGATTTGGACTCGATTCCGACGACCAGCCCGCTGTTCGCAGCCGAAAATTTTGACAAAATTCGGCGTTTGGCACGGATAGCGCGCAAGGTGGGGGAGGGGGCTAAATTGTCGACCCGCGATGAGCTGGAACTGCCCATGCTGCGCGAATGGGTCTACAGTTGGTTGCAGGAAGTCGATCAGAACTACAAGCGTCGATCCCGGCCATAGGTCTGTTTTTGTTGCATAATTATAATGTTTTTATAATAAATTTGAGTTAAAGCGGAATAGGTATTTGTCCGCCTGATGTTCTGAAGTGAAGTTGTTCGTGTCTGGCATATAGAAAAAAATAACCCGCGTCTGCTCAAACGCGGGTCATATCGTTCGGGGTTGGCTGTAAACAGTTCCAGGTCGAGAGGCCTGGGCTGGGTTGCGCCGATCTGTGACAAACAACTAACCAGAAAAGGTTGCGTCGATCGCAGTGGTCAACACCATCTGTTGCAGACTTAACCCCACACCCACTGGTTAGTTTGTCACAGAATCGCCGTTAACTCAACAGAAACCACCCCGAAAAGGTGGTTTTTGTGTTGTATACCCAAGATTCTGCGCGAATCGACGCAGCGGCGTTGTATTCCGCAGCGATTCGCTACCTGGAAAGTGGATTCAGCGTGATTCCACTGTTTGGCGAATGCAATCCAGCCCGTGCCAAACATCCGATGGTCAAGTGGTCGCGCTACCAGCATGTCTCCCCCACTGCTGCGGATTGCCATGAGTGGTTCATGCAGCAGGGTAGTGGGGGTCTGGGCATCGTCTGTGGTCGAGTCTCACAACTGCTGGTGCTAGACTTTGATGATCCCAATCTGGCGTCGGAATTCCGACGCTTCGCCCCCGACCTCGCTGATACCTTCACCGTCGCTTCCGGCACTCGTCGTCTGCCCCATCTGTACTGGCGCATCTCCGAAGGTCGTATCGTTCCAACGCGATCTGTTCCCGGTGCTGATCTCCGTGGCGAAGGTTCCTATGTGGTCGCGCCGCCAACGACAGTGGGTGCCGCCTGCTGGTCAGTGTTGCACGCTGTCGAGCCTCGGCTCCTCACGCCGTCTGATCTCACTCGTGTTCTGCGCTTCCTGTCTCAGGTGTCGCATACTCCGCCGACTGCCGCCAAAAGCCTTGCCTCGTCAGATGATGGCGACTTTGATACCTGTTCTCCCGTCGAAGCCGCTGTAGCGTCGGAATTCCGACGCCTCGATACCCCTGACAGCCTGGCCGATCACTATCGCTCGCTCGTTCACCTGGGGCGAAACCAGGCGCTCTTTCGCACTACCTGCCTCGCCCGTGATGATGGCTGGCCGCACATGCAGGTGGTGGTAGCCCTGGCTGGCGCTCACGCACGACAACCGGGTTCATCTGACGAAAATTTCAACCAGCGCTATGCCGAAGCCATCCGCACCATCGCCAGCGCCTATCAACGGTCACCCCGTCGAAGCGCAGCGGAATCGAGTTCATCAACCCCACAACTGCCCAATGCCATCCGCGAGGCGTTGCTCCAAAATAGGCTAACCGGAGTTGCGCGTGTACTGGATGGACTGGCGCTGACTGGCCTGCAACCTGGAGCAATCTTCAGCGAACGCGAAGCCTGTGAACACCTTGCGACCTACGGCATTGGACGTCGCAGTGTTATGGCTGCACTGAAGGCAGAATGGGCTGGGGCAAGGCTGATCCCGCTAGCACCCCCCGATACCCCCCAGATGCCTGCTAACGCTGCTACACCGGATGAGGTGAGCGCAAACTCATGCGAGATGAGTACAGGTGCAAAGCGAGTCAAAATTCGCGGACGCATCCCAATCCGCTACAGCCTGCCGTACCCAGAGCAACTGGCGACTATTCTGGAAGTGGAGTGCAGCCCATCCGATGCTGTCGAAACGGCTGCACTTGGCAGCCCAGCGGCTTACCGGCGAGCGCTGCATGAGCGCCTGATCGCCCGGCGTCCAGGGCAGTACGCGCGCCAGTGGCTGTCCCAACGTCTCGGCGTCAGCAAGTGGACGACGCGCCGCTACGAAGCGCAGGCTGGCATTCGCGTGATGTCCACCTACAGCGAACAGCCGTTGAACCCGCGCCTGGTCGGGCAATACCTGTCTGATCGAAGCGATCCCCACGTCGGTGCGGTGCTGGTTGACCAGACTGGCAAGCGCTATCCGGCGCTGAAAACGGTGGCGCTGCGGTTGATGAAGTGCGGCCATCGCATGACTCTGCGCCAGCAGCAGCCCAACGTTTACCGTGTGGATGCCCCAGGCGTCGGAATTCCGACGCTTCAATGTGAACCAACCCGGAATCCAATGACTGATCTGAGGGAAGAGGTGCCACTATCGAGCCATGTGCTATCCCGACCAGCCGAAATCACCGCTCCGCCACTACCGGCGCACCATGCTGCGTCAGTGTCAGCAAGTGTCGGAATTCCGACGCCTCCGCAAGCAGACCTATGGCTCTGCCCCGAATGCCGCAAGATCGCTCTCGGCCAAGACCCGCCTGACGCCTGTCCGCGCTGCGCCAGCCATCAGTGGGAACGGATTCCAGAAGCTATCTGGCGCGATACCGAACGCTGCAAAGCCTGGTGGCGTGGACTGCACCATACCGGAACTGGAGAAGCGGTTTCGCTGACTGTGGCGCGACCCTCTCCAGCATCCGCCGAACCGCTGCCGCCAGCATCCGAAACCCTGTCACAGCAGTTGCGCTCTCGTATCGACCGGCTCAGTCTTGGGAACGCTCGCCAGGTGGTGCGTGAGTACGGCGCAGCGGCCGTCGAAAAGGCGCTGCATGTCCTGGCACACCGACCGCACATCCAGAACCCGGCTGGCTTCCTGGTCAGCCTATTGCGTTCGGAGGCTGGTGCATCACGGCAGCCACAGCCATCCATCGGGCGAGGTCAAGCGACGGCGCTGGATTGGGTCAAGCAACTGGCACAATCGGCTTATCTGAACTTTTTCGCCAACGCGGATGAAGTGCTGGGCAAGCTGGATGGAACTGACCTGGCGGGAGCGCTGGCGTGAGGGCACTCCTGGATTCTCACTGGCTTACGGGATATTTGCCACGAGCCGGACTTTAGGACTATAGTCTTTACCATGTGTGGAGGTAACGAGGAATTATGGCACGGATACTGATCGTCGAAGACAACGAGATGAATCTCGACATGCTCACACGCCGCCTGGAAAAGCGTGGTCATGAAATCATCGCCGCGACCGATGGCGCGACCGGCGTCGATACGGCGCTGAAGACATCCCCTGAACTCATCTTGATGGATATGAGCCTGCCAGTCATGGATGGCTGGGAGGCGACCCGCCGCCTCAAGGCATCGTCCGAGACCCAGGGTATCCCGATCATTGCACTCACGGCTCATGCGGTCGCCGGTGACCGGGAGAAGTGCCTGGAAGCCGGAGCCAATGACTACGAAACCAAGCCGGTCAAGTTTCCTCAACTGCTGGCGAAGATCAACGCGATCCTGGGCATTCAGGATGAGGGGGGCGAATGAGCGACACAAGCGCGCTGATCCTGGTCGTGGATGACAATGAGATGAACCGCGACATGCTCTCGCGACGACTCGAACGCAGTGGACATCGCACCCAGATGGCCGAGGATGGCGTCCAGGCGCTCGAACTCATGGCGCTGCAATCATTCGACCTCGTGATGCTCGACATCATGATGCCACGCATGAGTGGCTACGAAGTCCTGGAACATGCCAAGGCCGATCCCAAGCTGCGCCACGTCCCGATCATCGTTGTCTCGGCGCTGGATGAACTCGACAGCGTGGTCAGGTGTATCGAGCTGGGTGCTGAGGATTATCTGTTCAAGCCCTTCAACCCGGTGCTGTTACGGGCGCGCGTCGAGGCCACACTCGAAAAGAAACGACTGCGCGAATCAGAACAAATGTTCTTGTCGCAGCAGACAGCAGCTCCCGCCGTTGACATCTGGTTACCTGATTTTGTTACAGAGCGCATTAAGACTGGGAAGGAGCGCGTGGTTGACCACTTCGACCAGGCTGCTGTTTTGGTAGCCCGTATCGTCGGCCTCAGTGAAGTCACATCGCCCGAAGCGATGATTGCCTTGCTGGAGCAGCACTACTCCGCCTTTGACACCATAGTCCGCGCCAACCATCTGCTGCGGGTGAGGGCGCTCGGTACAGAATACGTGATTGCAGCCGGAATACCGACCTGGAGCGACGAGCAAGTGACGATACTAACCCAGACGGCTCAGGCCATGCAGGCGGTGGCAGCCAGCGTCCGGCACGAGAGCGGCACGACTATCGGCATCCAGATCGGCGTCCACACCGGACCAGTCATCGGTGCGACCATGAAATCGGTCAATGTGACCTATTACGACCTGTGGGGCGAAGCGCTCATGGTCGCTTCTCAACTGGCAGCCTTTGCTCGCATCGATGGCACGCTCGTCAGCCCGACGGTAGCCGAGCGTCTGGGAAGTGCCTTTCGCCTGGAACCCGCCGGTGGTGTTGTGCCAGAGTCGGCCTATGTGCTGATCAGTTGACGTGAAACCCATTCTGAATCGCGTCAGAATGCCCTGAATTACGCCGATTACGACTGATGCCCTGTCATTTATCATGTTGACGGGGCGAAACGCTGAATCAGCCCCAAATTGTTCAAAAGAACGCCCATCCTAACAACGTGCTAACCCTTTACCGACCCAACCCCACGCATTAACCCCGCATGAGTCTCTGAACGCCAAAATGTATTCAACATGGCAAAAGCAATAAATCTTCATATACACTGTGTTAACATGTGTGCATTGATGATGACGCCAGTATCGAGGGTAGATGTGATAAACGGGGTTGCGCTAAATCTGATCGGACGGCGCTATGTGCTGGAACAGGCGTTGGGCAGCGGTGGCATGGGAACTGTCTTTCGCGCCAAAGATCGGCTGACCGGTGGCGTGGTGGCGCTCAAACAGGTCATTCAGCCGGGGGTTGGTTCAGGTTCGACCGCTTCACTGGGCAACAGCCGTGACGAACGCCTGGCGCTGGCGCAGGAATTCAAAGTGCTGGCCTCGCTGCGTCATCCCAACATCATCAGCGTCATCGACTACGGCTTCGACAACCAGCAGCAGCCCTACTACACTATGGAACTGCTGGAAAATGCCCAAACGATTGTGGAGGCGGGGGCCGGACACTCACCCGCTGACCGCATCCAACTGGTCAGCCAGATGCTCCAGGCGCTGGCTTACCTGCACCGTCGCGATGTCATTCACCGCGATCTCAAGCCGCGCAACGTACTGGTGGTCGATGAACAGGTCAAGGTGCTGGATTTCGGCCTCTCGGTCACACGCGATCACGTCGATGACCAGAGCGGTGGAACGACGGCTGGCACCCTGGCCTACATGGCTCCCGAAGTCCTGGTCGGTCATCCGGCCACTGAAGCGGCTGACCTCTACGCCGTCGGCATAATGGCCTACGAATTGCTGGTCGGGCGGCACCCCTTCAATGTGCAGGACATGAACCAGCTCATCAACAGCATCCTCACCATCGATCCCGACATTTTCACGCCTGATCTCGATCCGCGACTGGCACCGGTGTTAGGCAAACTGCTGGCGAAAGCCCCAGAGAATCGCTACCAGACCGCCGCTGAAGTCATTAATGACCTCAACCACAGCCTGGATCGCCCGCTGACGATGGAGACCGCTGCCACGCGCGAGAGCTTCCTGCAAGCAGCGCGGCTGGTCGGGCGCGAAGCCGAGGTCAAGCGGCTGTCGTTGGCGCTGGATCAGGCTGTCACCGGGCAGGGGAGCGCCTGGCTGATCGCTGGTGAGAGTGGTGTGGGCAAATCGCGCCTGCTGGACGAAATGCGGACGCTGGCGCTGGTGCGCGGTGCCCTGGTACTGCGCGGGCAGGGGATCGCGGCGGGCAGTCAATCCTACAGTCTGTGGCGTCCGGCGCTGCGCTGGCTGGCGCTCATCACTGACCCCAGTGATGACGAATTCGCTGTGCTGTGCAACCTGATGCCGGATATCGCTGAGCTGCTGGGACGCCCCGCGCCGCCGCTGGATAGCCTGGAAAGCCGCGATGCTCAGGCGCGTCTCCTGGACGTGATCGAGGCGTTGTTCCGCCGCCAGCTTGGCCCGCTGGTGGTCATCCTGGAAGACCTGCAATGGGCCGATGAAAGTCTCGACGTGCTGCGCCGGTTGAGCGAGATCGCCCGCGACCTGCCGCTGCTCACCATCGCCAGCTATCGCGACGATGAACGCCCTGAACTGCCCACCCGCCTGCCAGGGATGGATTTCATGAAGCTGGATCGTCTCGACCAGACCGGCATCGCCCAGTTGAGCGAGGCCATGCTCGGCTCGAATGGTCGCCAGCCGCATGTCGTTGAACTGCTCCAGCGCGAGACCGAAGGCAATGTCTTTTTCCTCATCGAAGTGGTGCGCGCCCTGGCCGAAACCACCGGTCAACTGGATCGCATCGGCATGCAGACGCTCCCTGCCAGCCTGTTCGTCGGCGGCATTCAACAGGTCATTCAGCGCCGCCTCAGTCAGGTGCCACCCGACGATCTGCCGCTGCTGGAGATCGCTGCGGTGATGGGGCGCTTTCTCGACATCGACCTGCTGCGACATCTGGCGCGCGGGATCAACCTGGATCGCTGGCTCAGCACCGCTTCCGACGCCGCCATCCTCGAAGTGCAGGATGACCGCTGGCGTTTCAGCCACGACAAGCTGCGCGAGGGGGTTCTGAATACCCTGTCGCTGGAAAAGCGCCAGGAACTCCATGCCCAGGTCGCTCGCGCAATCGAAGCGGCCAATACCGACCGTACCCCCTACGCTGCGCTGCTGGCCTATCACTATGGCAGCTCGGGCGACGCCCTGCGCGAAGCCCAGTACACTGAACTGGCCGGACGCCAATCGCTTCGCACCGGTGCTTACCGCGAGGCGCTGACCAGCTTCCACCGCTGTCTGGAACTGGTGCCGGTCTCGCATCCCAACGACACGCGCACCCGCCCGTTGACGCTCAAGCGCCTGATCGCCGAGGCCGAGCTGGGGCAGGGGCATTACGACATCGCCCGCGCCCTCTATCGGGAGAATCTGACCGACGCGCTGGGCATATCCGATCTGCCGCTGATGGCGCTCTCGGTTGGCGATCTGGGGGATGTGGCTGCGGCACAGCAGTCGTATGCTGAAGCCCAGACCTACTACCGCGAGGCGTTGGCGCTCAACCGCCAAATGGCTGATGTTTCGGCGACCGCCCACACCCTCAACCGGCTGGCGACCGTGCTGTACGAGGTCGGCCAGGAAGACGAAGCCCGTCGCCTCTTCCAGCAAAGCCTTGACCTAACTCGTGACAGCGGCGAAAGCTGGGGCATGGCCGGTTCAATCCGCCAGACCACCACCGTGCCGCGCGTCATGGCCTCCGCCGATCACACCGCGCTGCGCGAGATGCTGCTGACTGGCGCGCAGCAGCCGGCTCGCGATACCCTGCTGGCGGCTTATCATCGTTGGCACGACAACCCTGATGCCCTGACCCTGCTGCACGAGAGCCTGAAGCGCTTTCAGGCCGCCGGTGACCGCTGGGGCGAGGCGCTCATGCTGGCTTGGATTGGCCGGGTCAACCTGGTCAGCAATCAGCCCATCCACGCCGTCCCCAACCTGCGCCATGCCCTTGAAGGTGCATCCACACTGGCTGACGACGCCCTGATGCTCACGGTGCTGACCAGCATCAGCCGCCTGTTGATCGCCGCCGATCTCACTGGACAGGCCGCTGAAACTCTCAGCCTGATCCTGAACCACCGCGCCATTGACGAGGCCACCGAAGCCGAAGCCGAACAGATGGCTTTCGAGCTGGAGCAGAAGCTCGACCCGGCGCTGATGAAAACCTACTGGGAGCAGGGCAAGCAGCGTGACCTGACGGCGCTCGTCGCTGAACTCCTGCCGATGCTGGAATGAGACCATGTCACTGCTCTGTTGACGACCGGTCATCACGACCATCAACCGTCCTGACCCGTCCCCATCCGAACTAGGAACTAACAACTAGCAACCGCACCAGGGAGATCAACCGATGACCGCACACGATCTGAACGCCAACGAAGCCGCCCGCCGCGACATCCTGATGACCTCGCCCGTCATCGCCATCGTCGGGCGCTCCAACGACCACTACTACAGCAGCTATCAGGTGGGCGAGTACTTCATCAAGATGGGCATCACCGTCTACAGCGTCAACCCCAACCTGGATGAGATTGACGGTGAGCAGGTCTACGCCCGCTTGCAGGACATCCCCGAACCGGTCACGCTGGTCGATGTCTTCCGCAAGGCCGAGGCACTGCCCGGCATCATCGACGACGCCCTCGCCATCGGCGCGAAAACCGTCTGGGCGCAGCTCGGCATCACCAACCCCGACGCCCGCCTGAAAGCGCTGGGAGCTGGTCTGAATTACGCCGAGAATCTCTGTTTACGTACCGAGCATGAGCGCCTGTTCCAGAACATGGTGCGCGGCTGAACCCCATCCTTCACGGCGGGGAAGGGTAGACCCAGAAGGTAGCGTTGGGATTGATCTGTGTATCGGTCAGCAGCGGCGTCGCCACCGCCTGATCGGTGTCCAGCAGGTAGAGGTCTATGCCCTGGTCATCGGAGTGAAAAAACAGAATACCTGGCTTTGGTCCTTTCTTATGGTGCAGTGGACCACTCCAGTCATAGGTCGGTTGAATCGTCATCACCCGCAAATCATGTAGGTCAATCTGAAGACTATCGACTCGATTCGTGCTGAACTCGAAAACCTTGACGACGCGTATTAATTCACTTGAATCACCTGTGATATCGAACAGAAATTCGTTGGGTGGGATGAGAGTTGTCAGTGCTCTAGTCTGACGGTTGGCAGCCACCAGGCTGACCTTCTGGTTCGAGTCGGTCAAATACAACCACAGATAGTGACTATCCAATGTCCATCGGGACGGTGTAATCCACTCACGACCAATATACACATCCCAGCGTGCGCCGGTCTGGGCATTATAGACCCACAAGCTGTAACCAGCGGCATTGCTATCGATGACCATAAGGGTGTGCGCGTCCAGCCATTCAACAACGGATACGGGTTGCTCGGTCTGGAAAAGTTCATCCCATCGCTGACGTACTTCATTCCAGCGCATCAACCGCAGCCCGTTTTCCTGTATTGCCATGTAATCTGCATCGGGTGAAAAGCTGAAGACCTCGCCAGTCGGTTCCCAGACCATCACCTTCTCACCAGACAGCGGATCGAAACGCCAGTAGGTCGTGCGCAAATCAGTATCATTGCGCATGTAGATAAAGACATCAGCATGCCAATGCATACCAATTGGGAACACACTGCCCACTGAATGATCAATCGCTGTCCATGCGCCACTCAAGGTATCGAGAAGATACAGAGTGGTCAGAGTGTCGCGGGTCAGCGGCACCACCGACCAACGTCCATCTGCTGACGAGGATGTTCCACCCCATCCGCCAGTCAGTCGTGTTTCACGGACGATTCCGCTGCTCACGTCGGCCTGTAGGACGACCCCACCATCAGGGCCGTCAAAATTGTAGAAGTTGATCTGTGTGCCATTGAACGCGCCAATCCAACGTTGTAGTCGGACATTCGGACTGGCAATTGGTACCTGATGGACTGCGCCTGTCTTCAGATCAAGCCACTCTAGCGACTTCAGGGCGAATTCCAGGGGATCGGTGAGCAGGAACAGGATGCGCTGACTATCCGATGACCACACCATTTCACAGGTCTTCCCGGTCTCTGTCTGATGCAGTCGTTTTGCGTTGGCATACAGGTCGCGCAGTTCGCAGCGCTGACTGCCGTTCTCGGTATTCACCTGATAGCTCACATAGCGCCCATTTGGCGAGGGAAATAGCAGTGAGTTAGTCACCCGATTGTTGAGCGAGAGGACGAGGCTGTAATCGGGGTCAATCAGTTCTAAGGACGTGTTGTCCTGTCCGGCTGACAGCGTCAGTATCCACTCCTGCCCGCCGACGCTCCCGCCCAGCGCCCGCGCCACCACCATCAGCAGCAGCCAGGCCGCCGTCAGGACGAGACTATAACGCAACAGGAAACGAGACACCGGCTGTTTTTCTCCCCGCCGCATCAGAAGAGGACGCTCACGATCAACCGCCTTATTCTACCCCCAATCACGGCGGGGCAGGGTAGACCCACAAGGCGGTGTACTCATCCACATTCGGTGTAATCATCAGAGGGGTTATCTGGGCGTGTTCAGTGTCTAGCAGATACAGGTCATGAGAACCCGTTGCATCGGTTCGGAATGCGATAGCCTTCGGGTAAGGCCCGTGATTCTGAAAGATCGTGGAATTCCAATCATGGACCGATGTCTGCACCGGCTGAACGCGCAAATCAGCCAGATTAACCTGTAGTGTCTGCAAGGGTGCGCCAGAAAGGCCGGCATCAAACAGGCGAATCGAGGATGCCGTCTCGCTATAGAGACCATTCAGGTTGTGGCTGGGCGCTATGAGAGTCGTGATAACGTTAGTGGCACGATTGACGGCCAGCACCGCTGACTTGGAATCGGGAGTAATCACATGGAGCAAAAAATGATCGCGCTGCGGTGTCCAGTACATGGGAAAGGGTTGGCCTACACCAGTCGATAACTCCCAACGCGACGCGGTTTCGGTGTCATAGAGCCAGAGAACGGTTTGCCTGCCGTGCGTCACGTTGCCTGCCAGCGTTTGCGCGTCAATCCAGCGCAAAACATCGACTGGCTGAGGCTGCTGATAAACCACTCGCCACTCCTGGTCAGGTTCGTCCCACCGCTGAATGGTGACGCCGTCGTCATTCAGTGCCAAATGCTGGCCGTCTGGCGCAAGCAGAAGAGACTGACTCCGACCGTAAATCACATCATAATGGCGCGTGGCTGGGTGAAAAATCCGGTAAACGTCGCTGTCGGAACGCAAGGGCATATACATCAAGCGGTCGCCGTACCAGTGGTACAGGCTGCCCGCAGTCAGCGTCTCGTCGATCACCGACAATTCACCGGTGTGTGCATCCAGCAGGTGGAGAATGCTCTGATCATTCTGAAACAATTGAAAGGCAGACCAGCGCCCATCGGCGGATCGCGTGACAACTGCCAGTTGCCCGACCAGTCCCGTTTCCCAGATGCGCCCGGTCTCCAGATCTGCCTGCATCAGACGCCCCTCAAAGGTGCCGTCATGAACATGAAAACTCACCAGCGGCCCGCGCACATCCCCGATTACAACGAGTTCATCATCAGGGGCAGTCATGATTACCTGAAGCTGTCGCTGTTCATCCGTTGCCAGATCGAGGCTGACCAGCGTCCAGCTTTCTCGGTGATTCAAGTCGAAGAGGATGCGGGTTCCATCCGATGACCAGTACAAGGTGCAGTTGATGGCGGTGGGCGACTGGTAACGCAAGCGCGCGCCGTCAAACAGATCGCGCACGACACAGTGTTGACCGCCACCCTGCGTATTGACCTGATAGGCGATGTAGCGCCGGTCTGCCGATGAATTGGCTGACCAATAACCTATCCCTTCATCGAGCGAGACGGTGATGCGTCGGTTGGGATCGAGCAAGCGTAAATCAGGCAAGACCCGGTTCGAAAGATACAGTATCCACTCCTGCCCACCGACGCTCCCGCCCAGCGCCCGCGCCACCACCATCAGCAGCAGCCAGGCCACCGTCAGGACGAGACCATAACGCAACAGGAAACGAGACACCGGCTGTTTTTCTCCCCGCCGCCTCAGAAGCGGACGCTCACGATCAACCGGCTTATTCTACCCCCGATCACGGCGGGGCCGGGTAGACCCAATAGGTAGCAGCGGGATCGATCTGCGTCCCGGTCAGCAGCGGCGTCGCCACCGCCTGATCTGTATCCAGCAGGTAGAGGTCTATCCCCTGGTCGCCGGGGCGAAACAGCAGCAGATTGGGCTGAAGCCCATCCCGACGAAACAGCACGCGACTCCAATCGTGAACCGGCGCTTGAATGGTCATCAGCTCCAGATCGCGCAGGTCAAGCTGAAGGCTGCGTACCCGGTTCGCGCCGAACTCATACACATTGATGATGCGTGTCGATGCGCTTGAATCGCTGGTGCGGTCGAACACCTGATCGCTCGGCGGGATGAGGATGGTCATCACGCCACTCTGGCGGTTGACCGCTACCAGGCTGACCTTCTGATCGGGGCTGGTCAAATACAACAGGAGATGACGGCTGTCCAATGTCCATCGGGACGGCGTGACCCACTCGTGACCGCTGTACACATCCCAGCGCGTGCCGGTCTCGCCATCATAGAGCCACAGGGTATTGCTGACGGCATTGCTCTCGATGACCATCAGGGTTTGCCCGTCCAACCAATCAGCGACGCTCACCGCCTGGTCGGTCTGGAAAAGCTCATCCCAGGCCGCGCGCGCCTCATTCCATCGCCGCAGCCACAGCCCATCTTCCAGAATCGCCATGTAGCGGACATCCGGGGAAAAGCTGAAGATCGCGCCCGTCGGTTCCCAGGCCATCACCTTCTCGCCGGACAGTGGATCGAAACGCCAGTAGGTCGTGCGTCCACGGGAGTCAGTGCGCGCATGAATCACCACATTGTCATGCCAGCGCGTCGCCATCGCGCTGCCGATGGTCTGGTCAAGCAGGGTCGCTGCGCCACTCCAGGTATCGAGCAGATACAGCTTGGTCAGGTTCTCGCGGGTCAACGGCACCAGCGTCCAACGCCCATCCGCCGAGGGGTACTCGCCGCCCCAGCGCCCGTTCATCGGCGTCATCTGAAGCTGCCCGGTCGTCAGGTCGGCCTGCATGACCTGGCCTTCGCCGTCGATGTCATACGAATAGCCGACGTGAAAGAAGAAGGTCAGGATCGAACTGTTGAAGGCACCGATCAGGCGCAGACTGCCTTCGCCCAATCGCCGCATGGTGACCTGTTGAGTCGCGCTGGTCGTCAGGTCGAGCGTCTCAGCCGTCCACTCGTCCACATTATCCAGCACGAACAGCACCCGCTGGCTGTCCGATGACCAGCGCGGTTCACAGCTCAACCCCCTCGCCGTCTGATGCCGCAGCGCCGCCCCGCCATACAGGTCGCGCAGTTCACAGTGTTGTTCTCCATTGGGCGAATTGACCGGGTAGGTGACATAGCGTTCATCGGGCGAGAGCGTCAGATTGGCGTGGGGCAGGCGACCATTCAGGTGAGCCGGCAGGCGGCGCGGGATGTCGAGCAGCATCAGGTGAGGGAACACGCGGAAGGTGCGCCGTTCCGAGACGGCCATGATCCAGTCCTGTTCCGCGACGCTCCCGCCCAGCGCCCGCGCCGCCACCATCAGCAGCAGCCAGGCCGCCGTCAGGACGAGACCATAACGCAACAGGAAACGAGACACAGACCCACTTTCCACATGCCGCGCCGCTGGGGGCGGGCTTCGGTCAGATGGGGTCTATTCTACACCCTCTCGCGGTGGGGCAGGGTAGACCCAGAAGGCCCTGTTTACCCTCATGTCTGCTGTGACTGGAAGGGGTGTCATCTCGGCGTGTTGAGTGTCCAGCAGATACAAATCATAGTAACCGTCTGCGCTGGCTCGACCTACGATAGCATTCGGATGGATGCCGTATGTCTGAAAAATGGGCATCCTAAAGCCCCGAACTGATGCCACAACAGGCTGAACCCTCAGATCATCCAGCCTCAACTGTAGCATTGGCGGAGTCGTACCAGAAAGGGACGCATCGAACAGTCGTATCGAGGAAGGGGTTGGGCTATGAACTTCGTTTAGTCGATGGGTAGGTGGGATGAGCGTGGTGATAGCGTTGGTGGCGCGATTGACGGCAAGTATAGCTATCCTAGCGTTGGATGTCGTGACTTTAAGTACGAAATGATCACGCCCTATACTCCAATAAAGAGGTACAAGCGTTTCTTCGCTAGCACCAACCTCCCAGCGCGACCTGGTTTCGGTGTCGTAGATCCAGAGAATGGATTGTCCCTGTCGTGTTTCATTGATAGCCAGTGTTTGCTCATCAATCCAGTTCACCTCACCCGGTTGCTGAGGCTGTTGATACAGGACCTCCCATTGTTGGTCAGACTCTTGCCAGCGCTGTATCTTCATGCCATCTTCAAATGTGACTAGATGCTCTCCATCTGGCGCAAGTAAGATTGACCAGTTCATACTAACATCTACATCATCAAGGTGCTTCGTGAGGGGATCATAGAGACGAATAATTGGTTGATAATAGCCAAATGGTCTGTAGTAGAATCGGCTGCCAAACCAGCGGTAGTCCATGACATTCGTCAATGGCTCATTGTCGACCAATGACCATTCCCCCGTCTTTGCATCCTGTAGATAAAAAAACGTTCTATTAGGTAAACTGATCAGATATATGAGCCAACGCCCGTCCGGTGATGGGATGTCCAGCGCAATTTCTCCAAGTATCTCATGTTCCCAGATCTGTCCAGTCTCTAGATTGGCCTGCATGATCGGTGGGTTGCGTTCTGCACCCTCAATCTGGAAGGTCACAGTGGGGCTCCCGACGTCACCGAATACACTTAACCATCTGTTGCCTGATAGATCCCCTTGGATTTGTTGCTGCTCGTCAGTTTTCACGCCGAGGCGCACCAGTGTCCAATTATCTAGCTCAGTAAAACTGAAAAGAATACGTTTTCCATCATATGACCAGTATAAATTACAGGTCAGGGCAGTGGGTGATCGATAGCGGATGAGTGCGCTAGCATACAGATCGCGGACGACGCAGTGTTGACTGTCTGGCATATTGACCGTATAGGCAATATACTGCCCATCTGGTGATAGTCTGATTGTCTCACCAACTACCTGATTTTCGAGCGACAGCGCGATTGATCGAGATGGGTCGAGTAATCGTAATTCTGACCAACCCCGAACCGCGAGATACAGTATCCACTCCTGCCCGCCGACGCTCCCGCCCAGCGCCCGCGCCGCCACCATCAGCAGCAGCCAGGCCACTGTCAGGACGAGACCATAACGCAACAGGAAACGAGACACAGACCCACTTTCCACATGCCGCGCCACCGGCTGGGGGCGGGCTTCGGTCAGATGGTGTCTATTCTACACCGTCTCACGGTGGGGCAGGGTAGACCCAGAAGACTGTGTACTCAGCCACATCGGGCGTAATGAGCAGAGGGGTTACTTCATTCAGTTCAGTGTCGAGGAGATACAGGTCATTGCCTTGCACTGTCATCAACATGAAGGCCAGATTAGGCTGGTGCGCTGTCTGGCGCAGACGCACAGTATTCAGCATCAGTCCTGGAGAATCAAAGATTTGGGTACTCAGATCTTGAGTATCGACCAAGTACGCCCGGTAGCTTGAGCCAAGATAGTCATGACCAACAAACACAAGGCTAGACGAATCCTCAGCGTCGTCAAACATCAATTCATCATAGTCGGGCACAATTTTTCTCAACAAGTTTCCATCACGACCCACCACATGCAAACTCTCTCGCCCCAATGAGTCTTCAACCGTCAGCAGGATGAAATCATCATTGCCTTCCCATAACCAAAACCGAAGATCACGTGTTCCTGCGGGTTCATTTACTTTCGACAGTGACTGAGTGATGGGATCGAAAAGCAACAAGGATGCCCCGGTCTGCAACTGATTGGGTTGGGCAATCACAAGGGTTTGCCTATCCAGCCAATAGGAATAGACAGGAGGGGTTGGTTGTTGATAGATAATTGTCCACTCATGGTCAGACTCATTCCATCGCAGAACTTCCAGGCTGTTATCCACTAGTACTAGGTGCTGCCCATCTTCAGATAGAGAAATCCCGCCACCAAAGCCGCTTACCAGAATTCGTCGCTGTTGCGTGACTGGATCATAGTCGCGATACGTAACTATGCCGTTCGGTTCCTTGCGTTGATAGATGAATTTGCTTCCCTTCCACCCGTATTCGACAAACTCCTCTCCTGGGCTAGAATCAAAAGTTGTCCAGGTTCCGGTGGTCGTATCCAGAAGATGAAACCAGGTGTTGCCTGCACTAAAAAACGGTACGACGACCCACCAACCATCGTCTGACGGGTATTCGCCCGTAAATGCCCCAACAATCCCTGTATTCCAGCTCTTTCCTGTATCTGTATCAATCTGGACAATCTCGCTCTCCCGACTGGCAGTCCTATTGACCAACGAGATGATTGACCCATTGAAGTCACCAATCACTTGTGCTGTTCGATCACCTAAGGGATTCAGGGTAATCTGGTGCGAGTTATGGGTGGTGAAATCAAAGGTTTCCACTGTCCACTGATCTACTCCTATCAGCAGAAACATGATGTGAGTTTGTTGGGATGACCAATTGATATGACAGTCCAGCACCGATTGAGTTCTATGAGTTAAGCGCGCATTCTGGTACAAGTCACGCACTTCACAGGCTTTCCAGCCGTCGTCTGTGAATACTTCGTAAACGAGATAACGGCCATCTGCCGTGACATCGGGGAATCCGTCAACCCATTCACCAGACAGCGGCGTAGGGAGTTTGTACTGAATATCAATCAGGGTCAGCAGTGGAGCCGGACGTGGAGGACCCGAGATGGATAATGTGAGTATCTGATCCTGCCCGCCGACGCTCCCGCCCAGCGCCCGCGCCGCCACCATCAGCAGCAGCCAGGCCGCCGTCAGGACGAGACCATAACGCAACAGGAAACGAGACACAGACCCACTTTCCACATGCCGCGCCACCGGCTGGGGCGGGCTTCGGTCAGATGGGGTCTATTCTACACCGTCTCGCGGTAGAGCGTGATGCGCCCGATCTCCAGCGCGAACGGGCCTTCCTCGCCATTGTTGATGATGAACGACATGGCGCTCACCCGGCTCAAGTCCAGCGGGTCGGCCTGCACCCATTCGCCGAAGAAGTTGGGTTGCAGCGCACTGAACGGGATGCGGATGGTCTGCCACACGCCGACCTCGGTATCGAACTCGAACTGGTGGACGACGCGCTGGTTCGGTTCGCGCAGCCAGAAGCCGTAGCGTTCGCCATCGCCGCACAGCAGCAGATCCACCCCGTCGAAAGCGCTCAGGTCTACCGGGCGGAAGCGCGCCTGTATCGAGGCGAACCCACCGTTGTTCTCTAGGCTGACGAACCCGCTGAACAACGCCGACTCCAGGTCGGTGGCCGTCAGCGTGCTTTCGCTCACCCCGCCCATCACGCCATCATTGACGATGCGCCACAACTCGATCATGGCCGGGTCAGCCATATCCACCAGGGTTTCCGGGTCATTCAGCAGCATCAGCGTTTCCTCCTCGCTTCGGTTATCACAGGTGGGTTCAGCCGTCATCTCCGCTTCATTCGCCCGCGCCGCGCCCACCATCAGCAGCAGCGCCAGCAGCACTATCATCACTCGCATGATTTTGATTCCTGACCATCCGTCTCATTGTTCCGACGATCATGGCCCACCTGCCTGAAACCCACATGAGCGACAGGACAATGGTTGATAATCCCGCCTGTGATCGCCGGGTGTATTTCAAAGGTTTGGGTAGCAGGGCTATCAATGAACCTCACCCCCGCCTCACTGCGCTCGACTCCCCCTCTCCAATCCATTGGAGAGGGGGCTGGGGGGTGAGGTTGTCCGTCTGGAAATATAGATACCAACAGCTTGAACATGCCTGATGTGGGTTAGAATGACACCATCTGAAATGGCATGATGATTGGGGGGGCGCCGCTTGAAGGATCAGATCGAAGCCTTGCTGAAGGCATCGCCCATCACCGGGCTGGCAATATCAACCGTGCATGAGGCCCAGGTGACGGCGGTCTATACATGGGGTGAGCTGGAGGGCGAGCCAGTCACGAGTGATACGGTGTGGCCGGTCGCCTCACTGACCAAACCGGTGTTTGTCTATGGAGTGATGCGGCTGGTCAACCGGGGCTTGCTCGATCTGGATCGCTCGCTGCAAGCCTATCTGCCACCGCATTATCTGGATGATTCGGTGTATCGACCAGCGATCACCGCGCGTCATGCCATGAGCCACTCGACCGGTTTCCCCAACTGGCGACCGGCGGAGGGATTACGGGCAGCCTTCATGCCGGGGACGAAGTTCAGCTACTCATCCGAAGGGCTGACCTATCTCCAGCGCGTTGTCGAACACATCACCGGAATGCCGCTGTCTGCCTATCTGAACGAGCAGGTTTTTCTGCCGCTGGGGATGAAGCAGGCCCGGCTTCAGGCGGAGTCGCACGCTGATCTGCCGCCCATGCTGCACTTCCTCGAAGGGAGTCTGCTGGCGAACGCGGCCTTAAGCCTCCGAACAACCGTTGCCGATTACGCGCAATTCATGGCTGCCATGCTGCGTGACGGGCCGGGCGTCAGCGACATGCTGCAACCGCAGGTCGCAGTTGGCGATGTGCCGAACCTATGGTGGGGGCTGGGCTGGGGAATTCAACAGGTCGCTGCCCGGCGCACGTTCTGGCACTGGGGGGCGCGTGGCACTCCGAGGACCATGTGTTTCGCGCTGGGCATTCCGAGCGAACGGCGGTCGCTGGTCATCTTCACCAATCATGCCGATGGCCTGCTTCTCTGCCGCGCCATCAGCGAATTATGGATCGGGTCTTCGAGCCTCCCCGCGTTTGACTGGCTGCTCCCGGCTCACGAGTGGCGACCCGATGGTAAGCAGCGCCGTGCCTGATCGAGACATGACTTACACAACATGTAGGGGAGAAACCTTATCCGCTATTCCACACACGTACCTGTTCACCTTGTCCTGATTTTCGGACGTGCCATTGCACGTCCCTACGAAGGGTCTGCCGTGTAGGGACACCCAATGGGGTGTCCGCCTGGCCTCCATCACGGATAGGTGAATAGATACTCACAACGGGTCGAATCAAACGCCCATCCTGATGACCCGACCTGCCCTCAACCAACCACCACCAACCAACAACTCGGAACTAACAACTAACAACTACGAACTCCCCACCACCTCCACCGAGAGCAGCAGCGCCATCCACCCGCTTTGCACATAGTAGGCGCGGAAGTCGGCCTCGCCCTTGAACAACCGCGCCGCATAACTCGACATGCGAAAGGTCACGCCGCCGATGGTCACCCGCGCTTTCCACAGACTGTCGGAGGCCGCGTCGATCCGCACGCGCGCCGACCCCTCAGTTTGCCGCACCGCCAGGGACGACGACGGCTGCATCTTCTGCGTCAGGATCAGCACATACAGGCTGGCGATCAAGAGCAGCAGGCCCAAGCCGCCCAGCACCAGCGCCCCCCACTCGCGCCCGTACCACAATAATCCGCCGGCCGTGACCAGCAGCGGCAGCGATGACGGCAACCCGAAGGCCGCGAAAGCGCAGCCGAACGCCCGGTAACAGCCGCGCCCCCGATGGAGGTTCTCAATCTGACGGGGGGTGAGCCGGCCACCCCGGTTGGCGGCCAGGTCGGCTGCGCTGAAGTGCAACCGTTGCTGGAGCTGCGCGTTCAGCCCGACGGGATCAGCTTGCACCGGCATGTCATCCTCCATGACTCGGTTGACATCCCGCTTCTACGCGCCCGCCGCCCGCCGGGTTGCGCTCACACCGTCAGCGCCAGCCGGTACAGGCCAGCATACACCCCGTCCTGCGCCATCAGCTCGTCATGCGTCCCTTGCTCATCAATCCCGTTCTCCGTCAGCACCAGGATGCGCCCGGCGTTGCGGATGGTCGAGAGGCGGTGGGCGATGACCAGCACCGTGCGCTCCTCGGCCAGCTTCTCCAGCGACTCCTGCACCGCTTTCTCGCTCTCGTTATCCAGCGAACTGGTCGCCTCGTCGAACAGGATGATCGGCGGATCTTTCAGGAAGACGCGGGCGATGCTCAGGCGCTGCTTCTGCCCGCCGGATAACTTGACCCCGCGCTGACCGATGTCGGTGTCGTAGCCCCTGGGCAGCGCCAGGATGAAGTCATGGGCATTGGCCTGCTTCGCCGCCGCGATGATTTCTTCACGACTAGCGTCCGGTTTGCCGTAACGGATGTTCTCCGCCACCGTCCCGCTGAACAGATACACATCCTGCTGCACTACACCGATGTTGCGCCGCAGCGAACGCAGCGTCACCTGACGAATGTCATGACCATCGACCCGGATCTGCCCCTCGGTCGCCTCATAAAAGCGCGGGATGAGCGAGCAGAGCGTGGTCTTGCCCACGCCGGACGACCCCACCAGCGCCACATATTCACCCGCCCGGATGTCCAGCGACAGGTTCTCCAGCACATCATCGTGATCGTCGTGATAACGAAAGCTCACCCGGCGAAACTGGATCGCCCCCTGCACCCGCCCCAGTTCCAGCGCATCCGGCGCATCGGTGATGTCCGGCGCGATCTCCAGCATCTCAATGAAGCGGTTGAAGCCGGTGATCCCTTCCTGATACAGCCGGGCGAAGTTCTCCAGCTTGTGGATCGGCTCGACCATGATGCCGACGTACAGCAGAAAGGTCAGCAGCTCTGGCAGATCGAGCGTCTGCTGCACGATGGCCGCCCCGCCGAAAACGATGACGGCGATGGTGATGAGATGGGTGAAGACATGCACCCCCTGCCAGTGATACGCCTCCGCCCGGTAGCCATCCGCCCGGCTCTCGACGAAGCGCCGGTTGGCCTCGGCGAACTTGTCGCGCTCGATGGCCTCGTTGGTGAAGGACTTGACGACGCGGATGCCGGCCAGCGTTTCTTCCAGCCGGGCGTTGATGTCACCGATCCGTGCCTTGCTCGCCCCCAGCGCGATGCCCACCCGCTTCTGAAACACCAGCGCGTAGACCGCCATGATCGGCAGAAACAGGAAGGTGATGAGCGTCAGTTCGACATTGAGCGTCAACAGGATGACGAAGCTGCCCACGAACTTCAGCAGCGACAGCACCAGGTCTTCCGGGCCATGATGACACAGCTCGGAAACCCAGAACAGATCATTGCTGATGCGCGACATCAACTGCCCGGTCTTCTGCTCATCGTAGAAGCGGAACGAGAGTTTCTGGTAATGATCGAACAGGTCGGCGCGCATATCGCTCTCCATCAGCGCGCCCATCACGTGCCCGCGATAATCGACGAACAGGTTGCACAGCGTATGCAGCGCCACCAGCCCCAGCATCAGCGCCCCCATCGCGTACACCTGGTTGAGCGTATCCGGCGTGATCTCGCCCAGCACATTGCGGGTGATGAAACCGGCGCACAGGGGCAGGGCCAGCGACGCAGCCGACACCAGGAAGGCGTTGCCCATCAGGATCAGCAGCAGCCGGCGGTAGGGTTTGTAGTACGAGAAAAACTTCTTCAGTCGCGTGTTCACACACATCTCCTCAACCCGACGCACAGCAAAGCCGCAGCCCGTCCGCGTCGGGGGCATTCACAAGGGTTGGTTGCCGTAAGGCAGGGCGAATGACCTCGCAGAATCGAGGTCGTCAGACGCGACTGTTCAGCCAGTCACCGGGGGATATGACGATGGGTGGGGGAATGTGCCTGATACTTATGGATCACCGAAAACGATTCGAGAGGGCTGTAGCGGCGCAATATTGACCGTTGATGAATTAAATCGGCATTGCGATTTACGTACCAGCGGACACCCCATTGGGTGTCCCTACACCGGTCGGTCGTGCGTAGGGACGTGCAACGGCACGTCCGCCGCATCCTATAGCGATTGCCGAATCAATTGATCAAACCTCAATATTGCGCCCCTACGGACGATCATCTCATCTTGAGATCGGATTTCCGATTGCACTTAGCACTTTTTACTTTTTACTTCCCACGTCCCGGTGCAGCGGACAGCCACGCCGCGTTCGACGGCAGATATGAGGGGAATGGTGCGGACATGATAAGGCCTCCTTTGCACTGGATGGACGATGCCCGGCAGGATAACACAGGCCGCCTGATCTGGGAAGGGGTGGGGACTACACTGAAGCCCGCGACTATCGGATGCGATTCACCGGCGCGGCGACCGACATCTGTTATTTAGGCTGTTCAACAATCCACAAGACCAGACCCCAGGTGTTGCTGACCCCGCACACCAGGAGCAGCATATCGGCAATCCACAGGGCAGTGAACGCCGGTACGGTTTGCGCCGCAAACAGGCACACGGTGGCGCTTAAAATCAGCCCGTAACTGACGGGCGGCAGAATGATTTGCGTCAGCCAGTGCCAGGCATCGAAACCTTGATTGCGCCACGCAATCCTGAAAAGTTGCCACACCCGCTGCCCGGTCAGGAGCAGCCCGCAGACGCCCCCGATCAGCAACACCAGCGCCAGACTTTGTGGGGTATAGGCGGGATTCAGCATGACACACGAGAACAGCAGGGCCGACATAAAATACACGATGCTGGGCGTCACAAACATGTGGAAGGTGGCGCGTGTGGTGTTCGAAATCAGATGCTGCCCCAGCGACAACGCCACAAACATCAGTCCCAACAAGGCCGCTGCCGCGCCACCGGTCATGAAATAAAAGTTCTGCCAACTGCGCAGCATCTCGATGAAAACATCCATTTTGCGTCCGATCATACCTATAGCTTATTGAATGGTTTTATTCATTCTAATCGAACTGCCGATCTTCGCTCAACCTCTCTAATCTGTCCCTGCACGAAGGATTTTGAAGGAATCGATGGGTAGCCATGTTCAATCCAATGGACAACAATACGACGCTTGATCTGGGAAGGGGCGGGGGCATCACAGAAAGCAGACAGAGCGGCTAAATTCACTGGCGTAGAGACCAACATTCTCACTTATAATGCAAGGTATCGTGAACGAGGCTATATGTTGATTAGCCTCGACCAGCCATAAGCTAGACAGTCGCATACTGTCCTTCAATCCAACGATTGCTGAGGTAATCATTACAGACAATGACCGAAGTTTGGGATCAATCTCGTCTTGAACAATACATCACTCAGGGCATTGAGGAAAGCCTAACGCTTGACTACAAAGCGGCGGGCTCTCTTGTAAAGAACGACACCAAAAGAGCCGAAGTCACCAAAGATGTCTCAGCGATGGCAAATTCGGCTGGGGGTATCATCATTTATGGTATTGCTGAAGATCCGACAAATAAGCATCTCCCCGCTCGAATTGATCCTATTGATCGCAACCAAATTTCGAAGGAGTGGTTAGAGCAGGTTATCAGTAACATTCGCCCCAAACTTGGCGGGCTGGTGATATATCCTGTCTCTATCAGCACTGCGCCGACTCATGTCGTTTACGTTGTAGATATTCCTCAAAGCTACACCGCACATCAGGCTACGGATAAACGCTACTACAAGCGGTTCAATTTTGAGTCAGTAGCAATGGAGGATTATGAAATCCGCGATGTAATGGGGCGTAATCAACATGCTCAAATTGACATCGACTTCCAGATATTGATTCGCACTGAAATTGAATCGTCACGTATCGATATGCCTCCACTTTACGACCAACTTAGGGTGTCAAAGAAAGCCGAACCCAAAAAATACACAGTTTACGAACTGAAGGTCAAGCTGTGGAACATAGGTAAAGTCTATGCTCAATACATTAAGGCGTTTATTCAGATGCCTTGTGCATTAGTCTATGATTACGAAGCAATGCGTCGAGAGCAGCCTGGCAAACCATCTCGTGAGTTTATCCCTGACGACTACCGTACCTATAGCCGTGATAACACGGTGCGAGACAAAATTAAAGGCGGTGGATGGATGGCTGCTGAGTACGGACCAGCACGGCATGTACCGATTTTGCCAGGAATAAGCATGAACGTAGACGGCTTCACTCTAACCGAGGATTTTGAAGCAATCGATTGGGGGCAATGTACAATTAAATGGACAACACACGCAGACAATGCTCCTCCTAATTTTGGTGAAGTAGCCATCAAAGATATTGAAATCATTGACCAGAGAAACATGGCATCCGAATAACATGATGATGAGAAGGCACTGAGTAATTTGGGTGCCATAATGAGACGGCGTAGGAAATGCACCGAAGTGTTGCTGCTTGTCACGAAATCCAGTGCAGGATGACCGGTGCGCCTGCACCCTCATCGCCACAGGGGAAGCGCCACACCGTGCTGCCCTCGACGAAGGTCGCGCTCAACCAGTTGCAGAACAGGCCACCACTCGTCACTTCCCGTCCCTGTTCGCTGAAGCGAAAACGATTGAACGGCGCCGGTGCTGTGATCTGCGCCAACCCGATCCACACCAGGAGAAACAGCCGGTGATTCATCGACACCTCTGGAAAGCTCTCTTTCGGCTTCTTATCGTTATAGCCGCGCAGGAGTCAAAGGGCAAATCACCTTCTCTACACCCATCGGGGTGTCCGCGTACCGGATGCTCCAGCATCTGGCGGCGCACACCGGCGCATGGCGCAGCCCAAATGACCCCCCACCGATGAGGGGCTTGACATAGATAGCCTTTTTGTTCTATAATGATGGCATGGGAAACCTCACCATTTCCCCGTGCAACTTAACAGGCGCATACAGTCGTCAGTCGAAAGTCAACAGACGAAACCCTCGTCCCTCGTTACTCGTTACTCATCACTTTCAACGCATCACTTTACACTTTGCACGATCTGTGCCGGTCAACTGCTCCCGTGAGTTGTCCGCCGCCGAAATGGATTGTCCGCTGCCATGATTCATGAATCGCAAAAAGGACTGATGCGAATCTGACGAATTTGACGAATCTTGTGAATCATCGCTCCGTTTTCTCTCTGTGTTTGTCTTTCTGTCGTTCTCGGTGTCTGTCCGACGACGACGACGACGACACAAAACACAGTTGCACGGATAGCCTGTAGTTGCCAGTCGATAGCTGATAGATGGCTCCAATCAGCAAAATCAGCAGCAACGCAGGGTATGGTCAATCAGCAGCACAAACACCGTAGCGTCTTTTCTGATGACTGACGACTGATTGAGGGAAAAGTTCACAAAAAGTGTTCGCGAATTTGACGAATTTGACGCACGTTGCGAATCGGGTAATAGCTGAAAACTGACGGCTGAACGTTGTAAGCTGCTCGCCTCAATCAGCAAAAGCAGCAGCACAGACAGTTGAGAGTGCTGAGTGCAAAGTTCAAAGTTGAAAGGAAAAGATCTCTGATTTCTCTCTCTCTGTTCTCTGTGCCTCTGTGGTTCAATTCTTCTTGGCGCTGAGACTTTCATCCTTCGGTGGGTCGCCAAGTCATCGTCACTCTGTGGTTCAACTCTTCTTTATTGATCGCTCTTGACACAACTGCGCTTTTGCCTGTATCCTCATGAATGAATGCTCATTCAGTAAACTGACCAGTCGGTCAATATGAGGATCACCATGTCAGACCCGGTTCAGGAGCAGGTGCTCGCCGCCCGCCGCGCTCAGATACTCGATGCCGCTGCCCATACCTTCGCCGAGAAGGGCTATCATCTGACGACCATCAAAGACATCGCCCGCGCAGCTGGCGTCGCGGATGGCACTATCTATCTCTACTTTGCCAACAAGCCCGCGCTGTTGCTCGCCATCCTGGATCGCATGACCGAAGCCGTGCGCGACAGTGTGGACCCGGCCGAACTGGCGGATCTCGACCTGCGCGGCCTCGTCCGTGCCACCCTCGGTCATCCGCTGCGGGCGCTAGGCGGTGAACACGCCGAGCTGTTCCGCGTCGTCCTCTCGGAGGTCATGGTCAACCCCGTCATGCGCGAGCAGTTCAGCCAGCGCATCCTGACCCCGATGAGCCAGGGCGGTGAACTCATCTTCCAGCAGTGGGCCGCGCAGCGCGGCCTGCCCCCGGAACGAACGCGCCTGTTGACCCGCGCCATCATGGGCATGATTCTAGGGCTGATTGTCGAATGGATTCTGGGAGACGAAACGCTGACCACCCACTGGGATGAACTGCCAGATTTTCTGGCTGACCTGATTATCGATGGTATAGGAGACACCCATTCATGAAGATCACTATCGTTACCGGCGGCTCGCGCGGCGATGTCCAGCCTTATGTCGCCCTGGGCAAAGGACTGCGCCAGGCCGGCCACACTGTCACGCTGCTGGCGAACATCGACTTCGCGTCGCTGACTGCCGAGGCGGGCCTGACCTTCCGTTCCATGGGCGAGAGCGTCGAGAAGCTGCTCCAGAGTCCGGAGTGGCGCGCGCTAACCGAAGGCGGGAACTTCCTCAAAATCGTGATGCAGATGAACCGCGAGATGAGTAAACGCGCCCGCGCCCAGGCGGCTCAGATGCCCGACCTGTGTTCCGATGCCGATGTTCTGGTGGCCGGGGTAGGGGGCATCGGCGGAGCCTTCTCGGTGGCCGAGAAGCTCAACATCCCGGTGGTGCAGGCCTATGTCTTCCCCATCACACCGACCCGCGCTTTCCCCAGCCCGCTGACGCCGACACTACCGTTGGGCGGGCTGCTCAATAAGCCGTCGTACACGGCCATGCGCCAGATGTTGTGGATGAGCACCCGCGCCGCTGACAGCGCCACTCGTGAAGTCCTGGGGATGCCCAAAGGCTCGTTCTGGGGACCGTTTGCCGGCCTGGATCAGCGCCGCGTCCCGACCCTTTACGGCTACAGTCGCCATGTGCTGCCCCAGCCGTCCGATTGGGACGCCAGCAAGCAGGTCACCGGCTACTGGTTTCTCGATGCCGCCTCGGACTGGACGCCGCCTGCCAGTTTGATGGATTTCCTCAACGCCGGCCCGCCGCCCATCTACATCGGCTTCGGCAGCATGGTGCAGCGCGACCCCCACGAGTCGGCGCGGCTAGCCCTGAAAGCGCTCGAACTCTCTGGTCAGCGCGGCGTGATCGCGTCAGGGTGGGGTGGGTTGAAAGCCGGCGATGTACCGGAGTCGGTCTATCTGGTCGAGTCGCTGCCGCATCGCTGGCTGTTCCCGCGCATGGGGGCGGTGGTGCATCACGGCGGTGCCGGGACGACGGCTGCCGGACTCGTGGCCGGTGTCCCATCCATCGTCGTGCCGTTCATGGGCGACCAGGGCTTCTGGGGCAAACGGGTGGCTGATCTGGGGGTCGGCACAGCACCGATCCCACGCAAACGACTGACGGCTGAACGGCTGGCCGCGGCCATCACCCAGACCGTCACCGACCCGGCCATGCGCCAGCGCGCGGCAGATCTGGGTCAGAAACTCAACGCCGAGGATGGCATCGCTCAGGCCGTGACCGCCATCGAGCGCAGCATAGGCTAAGACAGCAATTCTGCTAATCTCATTCAGTCGCTCGTACAGGCAGTTGATTGGATCAACCGCCACACCTTAGCTATTCGAAATTCAGTATATCGATGGAGTTCAACAATGCCCCAGTTACCAATCCAACTCCCAGCGAGTGATCTGCCGGCGAAAATCGGCCAACCCGCAACGCGCGCATTGGCGCAGTTTGGTATCCTACGGCTGGAGCAACTGACTGCCCACACCGAATCGGAGATACAGGCGCTGCATGGTGTCGGTCCCAAAGCCATCGGCATTCTGCGTCAGGCATTGGCGAGCCACGGCCTCTCATTCAGGGCAGAAGGATAAACGCATCCAGGAGTTCCAGCGTCACCAGACACTGACCGATGGTGGCAATCAGCGCTGGCCGTAGACATGCGTGTAGCGGTGATGCAGTTTGGCGATGTCGCTCTCCGCAATCGGGATCGGCGTCCCCATCTGCGTTGCCATGAAGACGATGGCGGCGTTGTCCTCGGTCATGACGGCGGCCTGCACCGCTTTTTCGCAGGTTGGGCCGATGGCAAAGACGCCGTGATTTTGCAGGATACAGGCCGGGCTGTGTGAGTCCTTAAGCGTCTCAACCACCAGTTGGCCGATCTCTTCGCCACCAATCAGGGCAAACCCGCCGCACGGGATCGGCCCGCCGAATTCGTCACCCATCGCTGTCGTGTAACAGGGGATGGAGCGCCCCAGGACCGCGAAGGCGGTGGCATAGCGCGAATGGGTATGCACCACGCCGAAGACATCCGGGCGCTGACGGTAGATGTAGCAGTGCGAGGCAGTATCAGATGACGGGCTGTAGCTGCCTTCGACCACTTTCCCATGAATATCGACCACCACCATATTCTCCGGCGTCAAGTCCTGGAACTTGATGCCGCTGGGCTTGATGACAACATAGTTGGTCTCAGGGTCGCGGGCGCTGACGTTGCCGCTGGTCCAGGCCACCAGATTATTTTTCGGTAGTTCCAGATTCATCGCGCACACCTCGGCGCGGAGTGGTTCGAGCAGCATGATATTTCTCCCAGAGTAATCTGACGGAACCTATTCCTTCGATTATTCCCCAGCCCGTTGCATCCGGCAAGTGGCCGCGGTGACCCAGAACTGAACCTTTAGGGTTGGCATGTCACAATTCGATTTACACTAAATGAAGGCCTATGCTTCAGACGGAGTGATATTGCCATGACAATCCAATTTCAGTATGTCGAACCGGGCGTCGTCCACATCCAATGGCTTCAACGGGTCACCGTGGATGAACTGGATGTCAAAGTCAAGGAGATCAAACAGATCATCAACGAAAAAGGGGATCGGGCTTACGTAGAAATTGTCGATCTGCGTGCCTGCACCGCTATCCCATTTGACCTGCGAGGCTTGCGCCGTATCGCAACCTATGACCATCGCATTATCGGCTATGTAGTCCTGCAGCCGAGTCATTTGGCGAAGACCATGGCAACTATGCTGAATCAGTTGACGGATCTGCCATTCCGTGTCGCCATTTCGTGGGAAGACGCACTGGTCACAGCGAGGGCTACCTTAGCCGAACGTCAACCGATTCGATGAGAGTGCTACCGCCGACAAACCGGTATCGAGTGCTCGATGTTTAGCCCAGCACCATGCAACGTGTGCAGGGTAAGCAACACGCACGAGTAGTCAATTTTCAGAAGCAAGAGCAATATCGTCTGAACAATACTGTCGCCAGCGAATTGCTCTTTCTGAACGAAGTGCGGATCACAAATGTGATCTACTCAATGAAGTCCCACGGACTTCATGATGAGTGCTGTCATTCCCAGGAATATTGCTGAGCGCACCCGGTTCCGCTCACCATCGCGCGTACGGCCCGCCGCTCTTTAGATGTCGCAACGGCTGTGCATCGGACTGGACTATCCCCACACCGGAATGAACAAACCGCCGACAGTTGCCGCTTTCCTCCATGCCCCTCTATAATTCTCCACCACAATCAGACCCACCTTATTCAGGAGAAATGTTTATGTCTGCCGAAGAGACTTTTGTCCCCTCGACCAGCGAGTGGTTCTACCCCACTGAGGACATTGTTAAGCAGGCCGCCATTCAGGATTACGAGACAGTCTATCAGGAAGCCATAGCCGATAGCGAAGGCTTCTGGGCCAGACGGGCCGAGACGCTGGCGTGGTATCAGCGCTGGGAGAAAGTGCTGGACAAGAGCAACGCGCCCTTCTACAAGTGGTTCGTCGGCGGCAAGACCAACATCGCCCTCAACGCCCTCGATCGGCATGTCAAGACCTGGCGGCGTAATAAGCTGGCGCTGATCTTCGAAGGCGAACCGGGCGATAAGCAGACTTTCTCCTACTGGCGGCTGTGGCAGGAGGTCAACAAGTTCGGCAACGTCCTACGCAGCATGGGCATCAAGAAAGGGGATCGCGTCACCATCTACATGGGGCGCATCCCGGAACTCATCATCGCCATGCTGGCCTGTGCCAAGATCGGCGCGGTCCACAGCGTGGTCTACGGCGGCTTCAGTGAACACGCGCTGGCTGACCGGATCGAGGATGCTCAGAGCCGGGTGCTGATTACCTGCGACGGGGCCTGGCTGCGCGGCAGCATCGTCGAACTCAAGAAGATCGCGGATCAGGCGGTGCATCGTTCGCCGGTGGTTGAAACGGTGATCGTGGTCAAGCGCACCGGGCAGGATGTGCCGATGCAGGCCGGGCGCGACTTCTGGTATCACGATCTGATGGCGCTGCCCATCGCCAGCACCAAGTGTGAGACCGAGGTGATGGACGCCGAAGACCCGCTGTTCATCCTCTACACCAGCGGCACCACCGGCAAGCCGAAAGGCATCCTGCACACGCACGGCGGTTACCAGGTCTATACCTCGACCACGCTCAACTGGGTGTTCGACATCAAGGATGAGGATCGTTTCTGGTGCGCGGCAGATCCCGGCTGGATCACCGGTCACAGTTACATCGTGTATGCGCCGTTAATCCTGGGGGCGACCGAGATCATCTACGAAGGCGCACCCAATTATCCGTATCCCAACCGCTGGTGGAAGATCGTCGAAGAGTACGGCGTGACCATCCTCTACACCGCGCCGACGGCCATTCGCGGGCTGATGCGCTTCGGCGATGCCTGGCCGAAACGCCATGATCTGAGCAGTCTGCGCTTGCTGGGGTCGGTGGGCGAGCCGATTAACCCCGAAGCCTGGAAGTGGTTCTACAACGTCATCGGCAAGGGCAAATGCCCGATCATGGATACCTGGTGGATGACCGAGACCGGCGGCTTCCTCATCACGCCCATGCCGTCGGTTGGCCTCAAACCAGGGAGCTGCACCCGTCCCTTCCCCGGCATCGAAGCCGATGTGGTGGATGACAGTGGCAAGAGCTGCCCACCGGGTGTGGAAGGCAAGCTGGTCATCAAGACGCCCTGGCCGGGGATGCTGCGAACGATTTACGGCGACCCGGATCGCATGGTCAAGACCTACTTCAGCGCTTACCCCGGCACCCACTGGTATCTGGCGGGCGACTCGGCGCGCAAGGATGAGGATGGCTACTTCTGGGTCATCGGCCGCATCGATGATGTGATCAAGGTCAGCGGCTACCGCCTGGGGACAGCCGAGATCGAGTCCGGGCTGGTGAGTCACCCGGCTGTAGCGGAAGCGGCAGCCATCGGCATCCCCGACGAGGTGCGCGGGAATGTGATCTACGCCTACTGTGTGCTGCGCCAGGGGCATCAGGGCAGCGAGGCGCTGGTCGATGCGCTCAAGACTCACATCCGCAACGAGATCGGCCCGATCGCCATCCCCAGCAAGATCGAGTTCGTCAGTGTGCTGCCCAAGACCCGCAGCGGCAAGATCATGCGCCGGGTGCTGAAAGCCCGCGCTCAGGGCCTGCCCGAAGGCGACATCAGCACACTGGAGGAATAAGGAACAGGTTCAGGACGGACAGGTGGCTGCCCGTCCTGAACGGCTCACACCCTATGCAGGGAGAGTCAATGGGCTGTCCGAAAGCACAGGAGCAATAGTCATGGATGAACAATGGATCAACCCAGAAGCGGCGTCACAGATCACAGAAATCGTCCGACAGACAACCGATGAGCAATTCGACGCGCGGGTGCGCAGCTTGCACGCGCGCTACATCCCGCTCTGCTGCCGATACCACGCGATGGTGCGCGTCAGCCCGGCGCGAAAGTCGGTGCTGGCCTTGAAGCCAAACGCCTGCTCGGCCCGCTGCGTATCCAGCGCCCGGCGCGGCTGCCCATCCGGCTGGCTGCTGTCCCAGATGATCTCGCCGTCAAAGCCGGTCAGTTCCGCCACCAGCTCGGTCAGCGCCTTGATGCTGATCTCCATCCCCGATCCCAGGTTGACTGGATCGGGCTGGTCGTAGCGCTCGGTTGCCAGCGCGATCCCTTCCGCTGCGTCATCGACATAGAGGAATTCCCGCGTCGGCGACCCAGTTCCCCAGGCGATCATCTGTTTATCGCCGCGAGCCTTTGCTTCCAGGCACTTGCGGATCAGCGCCGGGATGACGTGTGAACTGGCCGGGTCGAAGTTATCGCCGGGGCCGTAGAGGTTGGTCGGCAGCAGATAGATCGACTCGAAGCCGTACTGCTGACGATAAGCCTGCCCTTGTACCAGCAGCATCTTCTTCGCCAGACCGTAGGGGGCGTTGGTCTCCTCCGGGTAACCATCCCAGAGCGAGGTCTCCCGGAACGGGATGGGCGTGAACTTGGGGTAGGCGCAGACCGTGCCGATGGTGACGAACTTCTGTACGCCAGCGCGCCACGCCTCATGAAACAACTGCGTCCCCATCATCAGGTTGTCATAGAAGAACTCGGCCGGACGGGCGCGGTTGGCTCCGATGCCGCCGACCACCGCCGCCATATGGATCACGATGTCCGGGCGCTGGTCATCCAGCAGCTTCAGCACCGCCTCGGTCTGGCGCAGATCGTAATCCGCCTTCCGCACCACAAACACCTGCTCGGCACCCTGCCGTTTCAGCGCCCGCACCACCGCTGACCCCAGGAAGCCCGCGCCGCCCGTCACCACCAGCTTTTTGTCCGTCCAAAATCCCATCACAGCACTCCATCTACGAGTCGATAAGGATGCTATGGTAGTGGCAGAGGCGGGTGATGGGGAAGAGCAAATTAGGCGGCCATCTCAAGATTTACCCTGAGTTAAATCATGAGTTGAGATCGGCTCAATCTGGTTTATTCGCCAGGCAGCGCACCCGCCAACCCCGCTTAACTCGAAGATGCTCCGTTGGTGTTTGCGCCCTTTAATCATGCGCGTAGACTCGCCAGCGGATTTCACCTACCCTGATGCACATTGCATTGCTTCGTCAGGTTCAGGGGGAACTCTATATGCTCGCATCGTTGATTATCGCCCTGCGCGAAGGGCTGGAAGCCTCGCTCATCGTTGGCATCGTCTTCGGTTTCCTGCGCAAAACCGGTCAGTCGTCACAGGCGCGCTATGCCTGGTACGGGGTGATTACCGCCGTGCTGGTCAGCGTGGCGGTGGCGCTGGGCATCCAGGCGGTTGGCGCGGAACTGGAAGGCCAGGCCGAACAAATCTTTGAAGGCACAATGATGTTGATCGCCGTCGGTCTGCTGACGTGGATGATCTTCTGGATGCGCTATCATTCGCGTACCCTCAAGTCTAACCTGGAGAGCGAACTCCAGACCGCCATGACATCGGGCAATCCACGCGCCCTGTTTGCCGTTACCTTCTTCGCTGTCGTCCGTGAGGGCATCGAAACCGCGCTGTTTATCTCGGCAGTGGCGCTGACAGCGGCCGATGGCGGCACGCTGCTGGGAACGCTGCTTGGTCTGATGGCCTCGGTCATCATCGGTTACGCCATCTACGCCTCCACCACCCGGCTCAACCTGAGCCAGTTCTTCAATGTCACCAGCTTCCTGCTGCTGCTGTTCGCTGCCGGGTTGCTGGCGCATGGCATCCATGAGTTTCAGGAAGCCGGTCTGCTTTTCACCCTCAACGAACACCTGTGGAACACCGGCAACCTGATCGCCGAGGACTCAACCGTCGGTCAACTGCTGCGGGCGCTGTTCGGCTATCATGCCAGCCCGTCGCTGGAAGAAGTCGTCGTCTACTGGGGCTACTGGCTGGCGATCCTGCTGGTTGTGCCGCGTCTGGTGGATCGTCGTATCGCCCAGGCGCAGTCGGTCGCCAAACCTGTGACCACCTGACACGCCGCTCATCAGCCCTGATACTCATCATTCGTCGTCATTCAGCTTTGAAACAGCCGGGCAAAGCCGTCGTAGGGCGAAAGCGGCATGATCTCAAATTCGATCAGCCGATGGCGCACCAGCGGCAGCGACGCCAATACCTCATGAGCCTGCGCAAGATTGTCGCATTCCAGCACCAGCACGGCGGTATGCTGATCGCCGCGGAAGTAGATCTCCCGTACCTGTCCCGAAAGATACAACGCCCAGACCTGCGCCGCTTCATCTTTCAGATGGGGTTGGTAGATGGCTGAATCGGTACTGAGTTCACGTTCAAGTGCTAACAGCTTCACGGTTGCGGTCTTTCCTGCTCACTCAAGAGCAAATCTTCCTCATGGTCGAATAATTCTACCGACCCATTCTGATTTCTATCGACGCTCAGCTCACCCCGGCTTCATCTGCGCTTCAGATTTCATTCACCTCTGGCTAGACCAGCGCTCATTACGGCTTTCATAATCACTCAGATTGCTCCCGTACTCTGACAGCCATCGGATTGAACAAATGAGGAGAATTCTGAAGATGCGTAAATTGTTGCTCCTGGTATTGGCTGCTGTTCTGCTGGTGGGTGTCGTACCCGCTTTTGGTCAGGATGAACCCGGTACCATCGCCGAAATCGTGATCGCTTCGACCACTGCCGAGACCCCTGAGTTCACCGTCCTGCTCGCCGCGGTTCAGGCCGCCAGCCCCGCTTTCGTGGAAGCGCTGTCGAATGCCGACAATCAGATGACCGTCTTCGCCCCCACCGACGCCGCTTTCGGTGCCCTGCTGGCCGCATTGAACGTGACCGCCGAAGACCTGCTGGCGAACACCGCCCTGCTGAACGTCGTCCTCAGCTATCATATCGTCCCGGCGTCCTTTGACGCTGCTGCTGTCGTCGCTCTCGACGGCGCAATTGTCGGCACCATGCTGCCTGATGCCCCGCTGGCGATCAGCCTGGATGGCGACGCAGTGAAGGTCAATGAAGCCACCGTCGTCGCAGCCGATGTGATGGCCTCGAACGGTGTCGTCCATGTAATTGACTCGGTGCTGCTGCCCGCCGACGCGATGGAACGCGCTGAAGCGATGGGCATGATGGCCGAGATGACCCCTGATCCGATGATGGCCGCGCCGGTGACCCTGGCCGAGACCGTCGTCGCTGCGACCCAGGCTTCGACCCCGGAATTCACCGTCCTGCTGGCCGCTGTCAGCGCTGCTGACCCCAGCATCCTGGGGATGCTCTCCAGCACCGGCAACTACACCGTATTTGCCCCGACCGATGCCGCCTTCGGTGCCGCTCTGACTGCGCTGAATGTGACGGCTGAAGCACTGCTGGCCGACACCGCCAACCTGAACCGCATCCTGGCGTACCATGTCGTCCCCGGCAAGTTCTCTGCTGCTACCGTGATCGCCGCTGTTGGTGATAATGCCGATGGCATCAAGGTCGCCACCATGGTTCCGGGCGTCGCCCTGACCCTGAAGGTGATGGATGGCGCGGTAATGGTTGATGGCGCGACTGTGGTCGCCGCTGACGTGATGGCCTCCAACGGCATCGTCCATGTCATCGACGCCGTGATCCTGCCCCCGGCTGCTCAATAAGACGAGTTCGCCACCTGTGTAAAACGAGCAGGGCAGCCTACGGGTTGCCCTGTTTGCGTTTAGACTGTGAGAATCATTGAGTTGGTGCAGATAATGTTGGGGGATGCGCCTGCTGCATAGCATTTGCGAGGAGTAAGTGTGCCGATGGACTCTGCCGTCATCGACAGGTGGTTGCGGATGGGCTAGACTCGATTCAGATACACCTCAGAAAACATCGCTCAACTCGTTGCTGCCCTCCCACTGGGGCATATCCCGATCCATACCTCACCCCCATGAGGAGGTTCTGGATGACGGATCATAACTTGACTGCGACCGGCGTATCCCACCACACACTGCGCCAGATGACCTCTTTTGTTGGTCGCGAAACCGAAATCGTTGACATCATGCAGCGGATGAACAACCCGCTGTGCCAGCTCCTCACCCTGGTGGGGCCGGGCGGCATCGGCAAGACACGGTTGGCGCTGGAGATTGCGCATGGCTGCCGCGCCGCTTACCGCGATGGGGTCTGCTTTGTTCCGCTGCAACCCTTGCGATCAGCCGATCATATCCCCTCAGCCATCGGACATACATTGGGACTCGCGATCCGCGAAGGCGACAACCCCATCCAGTTGGTCACTGAGTATCTGCGACCGCGCCAGATGCTGTTGATTCTTGACAACTTCGAACACCTGATAGATGGGGCGGACTGGGTGGCGACACTGCTGGCTGAAGCGCCGGATGTACGTATCCTGGCAACATCCAGAGAACCGCTTAAGCTGCACGAGGAGTGGCAGTGGACAGTGGATGGATTGCGCTTTCCGGCGGTCGGAGCAGATGAGCCGGCGGAGGAGTACAGCGCAGTGCGCCTGTTCGTCGAGCGCGCGGTCCAGATCAACCCGGATTGGACGCTGGAGGCGAATCGCGCTGCTGTGATTCAGATCTGTCAGTTGGTTGAAGGCATTCCACTGGCGCTGGAGATGGCGGCCAACTGGAGCAAACTGTTGCCCTGTGAGGCGATTGTCCAGGCTATCCAGCACAGTATCGACTTTCTCACCAGCCGGGAACAGAACATCCCGGAACGCCATCGCAGTATGCGGGCGGTGTATAACCACTCGTGGCAGTTGCTGCATGAGGATGAGCGTCGCGTGTTCGAGCGCCTTTCGATCTTTCGCAGCGGCTTTACTGTGGATGCAGCGGAACAGGTGACTGGGGCGAGTCTGGAGACGCTGGCCGCATTGGTGGATAAGTCCTTCCTGCGGCAGCATCGCAGCGGGCGTTATGATATGCACGAGCTACTGCGGCAGTACGGGGCCGAGCAGCTTGCGACGTTTGGCAGCGCCGATGACGTGGCAGACCGGCACATGGACTACTTCGCTGATTTTGTGGCGCAGCGCGAACCGGAGGTGAAGGGCGAGAAGCAGCTCATGGCTCTGGATCGGTTGGAAGCGGACTTTGAGAACATCCGCGCCGCCTGGAGCCGCGCCGTCGTCCGGCAGCAGGGGGCTGTGATTGATCGGATGCTGGATGGGTTGTTCTGGTTCGGCGTCATGCGCGGTTTTTCGCTGGATGTCCGGGCGCTACTGGATATCGCTCTGGCGGATAGCAGCCTGCCGGAGCCGGTGTGGGCGCGCTTGATGATCCGTATTCAGCAGGCGGCAGATGTGGACTTGATTGATCGTGCACAGGCAGTTGCCACAGAGGACGGGAACCCGGCTGAAGCGGCCTACTGCCTGATGCTGCGCGGCGATTACAATACTGAGCATCGTCATGCCCTGGCGCTCACGGAATTGCACGAGGCGCTGGAGCAGTTCCGGCGCATCGGCGATGACTTCGGCATGGCGCTCACCCATCTGAGCATCAACTACTATCACGGATTCTTCTGTGACCAGGAGACGATGCAGAAGCATCTCGATCATGCGCTGCAACACGCGCGCCACATGGGCAACCCGTATCATCTGTACAAGGTGCTGTTCCGCCGGGGGTGGACCTATTGCAGTGAAGGGCAGTACACAGCCAGTGAGCGCGATTTCACCGAGGCGCTGGGCATCGCCAACCAGATGGGCTTCCGCGATATGGGTGCCAGTTGCACCGGGTCGCTGGGCTGCCTGGCTTTCTTTCGCGGCGATTTTCAGCAGGCGAAGCGGATGGCCGCCCAGAACCTTGAAGGCGTCAGCCACATGACGGATACCGGCGAACGGGGCTTTGTGCGGATCATTCAGAGCTATATCACCAGTGCCGAAGGCAATTATGCCGAAGCGCTTCAGTTGGCAGAAGAAGCCAGCATCCTCGTCAGACCGAATCGGATGCGCGAACGGTCTGCCGCGCGTGGCCTGGCACTGGCGTACTGCGGCCTGGGGGAATTTGAGAAAGCCCGCCAACAGGCGCATTGGGCGTTGGCAGAAGAACTGAGTACGGGTATCCGCTTGTGGATTATGCCGGTGTTTGCGCTGGTGCTGGCGCATGAGGGCGAATCGGTTCGGGCTGCCGAACTGCTGGGACTGATCTTCACCCATCCCGCCAGTCCGACCGGATGGCTGGAAAATTGGAGTCTGTTGACCGAGTTGCGGGCGCGGCTTACTGCCGAACTGGGCATAGATGAGTACGCAGCCGCCTGGCAGCGGGGCAGTGAGCTTGAACTGCAAACTGTGGTTGAAGACCTGCTGCTGACCGATGGCAGCGTGCGTCAACCACTGGCTGAACCCTTGACACCGCGCGAGCTGGATGTGCTGCGCCTGATCGCCGATGGCTTATCCAACCATGACATTGCGGCGACTTTAGTGGTGGGCGAAGGCACTGTGCGCACCCATGTCTACAACCTGTGTCATAAGCTCGGCGTCCGCAACCGTACCAGCGCTGTTGCCCGTGCCCGCGAGCTCCACATCCTCGGCTGACCACTGTATCTTCCAAAAATCAACACACCGCAACACCCATCTATGACTTTTTTCAGAGGCATCGGATCGGGTCAGGATTTATGCTGAAGGCAGAATTCAACTCTACCAGAGGAGAACACCATGTTACGTCAACAGCAGCAGCATGATCGCCATTTTCCGTTGATGGTGGTCGCAGTTGTCGTCATCGGGCTGGTTGCTTTCGGGCTGATCTGGTCGCTGGCGGGGCTTGTGCGCAACCTGACCGTTAGCCCGACCGCCTACAATCCGGTTGCTGATATGAGCACCCATGCGCTCTCGCCGCAGTGGGTTGCCTATCGCAATAACTACGAACCGAGCTACGCGGTTTCCGCTTATGACGCCTACGGCCTGCCACCAGAATGGCGTGTTTACCGTGCCAACTACGAACCGAGCTACGCGGTTTCCGCTTATGACGCCTACGGCCTGTCACCAGAATGGCGTGTTTACCGTGCCAACTACGAACCGAGTTATGCGGTTTCAGCCTATGACGCCTACGGTTTGTCACCAGAATGGCGTGCCTATCGCGATAACTACGAGCCGAGTTATTTGCCGTGAGGAATAGACTGACTGTGAGCATCTGGGATTGGCTATGGGATTAAGGGACGATGTTTAGTGTGGACACAGGAACAGGTGAGAGCGGGTCGATCTCGGTCAGCAGTCCGCCATAAACGAACAACGGCATACTTGGTGAACAGGGGCAAGCATAGAGTTTGTCCCTGTTTGTTTGGGTGGAAGCCATCACCCTCGACTTCAAGATGTCGATGAAGCCAGCCCCGCGAACATGGGATGTAATAGAAGTAACTATAATGGATGCATTGGATGCGGTTGGGTAGGGCGGGCGATGGTATCATCGGCAAACGACGTCAACAAGGAACCCACCCATGCCTGAACTACTCATCACCATCATCATCGGTCTGATCGGCGGATTGGCCGTCGGTCTACAGGGGCCGCTCTCCGGCATCATGTCGCGGACGCTAGGGCCGAACTCAGCGACCTTCATCATTCACTTCAGCGGCGCGCTGGCATCCGGCTTGCTGCTGCTGCTGGCACGGGGCGAGAATATTCGTCAGTGGCGCGAAGTCCCCTGGTACGCACTGGTCTCCGGTGTGCTGGGGGTGATCCTGTATCTGACGTTCAGCCACACCCTGCCGCGCATCGGGGCGACGGGTGCGATTGCGCTGCTCATCATGGCGCAGTTGTCGCTGACGGTGGTGATCGACCATTTTGGCTGGTTCGGCGTTCTGCAACGCTCGATTGACCTGACCAAACTGGTCGGTGCCGGGCTGCTGCTGGCCGGGGCGTACCTGTTGGTGCGACAGCCAGGGGCATAACTGTCAGTTATTCTTCCAGCAGATCGCTGCCGCGCCGGACGATGCGATCACCGAAGCGGTTACGCAGCTCATCCAGGGCGTTCTCCAACCGGGTGTCGGCTTCGCGCGGGGGTGGGTCGAACAGACCGGGTTGGTACTCGCCGCCGGCAAAGCCGCTGACGCCAACGCCAATCAGCCGCACCGCCCGCCCCTTCGGCCAGGCACGGGTGAACAGATCATATGCCGCCTCAAAGATCACATTGTCATGCTGGGTCGGTTGGTTGAGCGTGACCTGACGGGTGAGGGTGGTGAAGTCCGACCAGCGCAGCTTGATCTTGATAGTGGTGCCGCTCAGTCCATCGCGCCGCAGCCGCAGCCCCACCTCATCCGCCAGCGTCCGCAGCGTCCGGCGCAGCGTCTCGCCATCACGGACATCCTGGGTGAAGGTCGTCTCCTTGCTGACGGATTTGGTTTCGCTTTCGGTTTCCACCGCCCGTTCATCGATGCCGCGTGCGTGCTGCGCCATCTCCTCGCCATGCTTGCCGAAGCGTCGGATCAGCGCCGACGTTGGGTAACGCGCCAGATCGCCGATGGTGGTCACGCCCAGCTTCAGCAGGGTCTCCGCGGTTTTTGGGCCGACACCCCATAACTCACGCACCGGTAGCGGATCGAGGAAGGCGGCTTCCTGACCGGGTGGCACTCGCGTGATGGCGTTGGGCGGCGCCCCTTTGACAGCCCGATCCTTGCCGATGTTGTTGGCGATCTTAGCGACCAGTTTGTTGCTGGCGACTCCCAATGAGCAGGGCAGGGCGAGTTCCTGGTTGATGCGGGTTTGCAGGCGGCGGGCGATGGCCGCGCCGTCTTCGCGCAGCAGCGTGACATCGAGAAAGGCTTCGTCAATCGAAATCTGCTCGACGTAGGGGGTCAGGTCTTGTAAGCGCTCCATCACCTGGGACGAGTGGGCGTGATAGGCGTCGAAATGCGCCGGACAGATGATGAGGCCAGGGCAGAGCCGCACCGCCTGTGACATGGGCATGGCTGAACGGACGCCGAACGCCCGCGCCGGATACGAGCAGGAGGCGACCACGCCACGCTGGTCGGGTTGACCGCCGACGGCGAAGGCTTTGCCGCGCAGCGCCGGATCGCGCTGTTCTTCGACGGCACAGTAAAAGGCATCCAGGTCGAGGTGTAAAATCTTGCGCATGATGCAGAACTCACACGGATCACGTCTCAATTATAGCGTCATTCGCCGGGTGTGTTTTCCATCTATACTGAGGATGGGTCGATTCAAAGACAGGTGCGTCAATGATGGCTTCTGCGCGGCAGTGGGACATGAAACGGCTTGCTGGTTACGGGATGCTGCTGCTTTATGTCAGCGCTGCCCTGCTCTATCTGGCTTACTTCGCCTTCATCCTCAGCACCGGTCAGACCGGCATTGACTACGACACCTTCATGCGGATCGGTGACCGCTTCCGCGCTGATGAACCGATCTGGACTGAGAACAGTTATTATCCGCTGCCCTATGTCATCATCTTCGGCTGGTTCAGCGCCCTGCCGGTGCCAGTGAGCATATTACTCTGGCATCTCGTGCCGGTGTTGGCAGCCCTCTGGATCGCGCGGGGAAGACCCTGGCCGCTGTTGTTCGCGCCGTTGTTCGCCCATCTGGTCGGCGGGCAGACGGCGGTGTTTGCGATGGTTGGGCTGCACGTCTACTATCGTTATCATCAGGATTGGCGCGGCGGCATCGGGCTGGCGCTGCTGCTGCTGAAGCCCCAGTTGGGCTTATTTGTCCTGTTGTGGGCGGGGATTGAATGGCTGCGCGAGCTGGTGGCACGGCGGCGGATTACGCCCCAGGCGCTCGTGTTCGCCGCGCTCGGACTACTGCTGATTGCGCCCACCTTCCTCATCATCCCCGATTGGGTCAGTCAATGGCTGTCACAGGCGCGCCCGCTGTTCATCCGGGCGATGGCGGCCTTCATCCCGCGCTCGATTCTGCTGCTGGTGCCGGAGGGCGGGGCGGTGTACTGGGGGCTGCTGGCGCTGCTGGGCGGTCTGCTGCTGGGGCTGGTGTGGTGGCTGGCCGGGCGGCGGCTGTCGCTCGATCACTATCTGCTGACCAGCTTCATCATCAATCCCTTCGTCCACGATTACGATCTGATCCAACTGATCCCGCTGCTGCATCAGCCATCATTGCAGCGCACGGCGATCGTGGCCTCGATCCCGACCTGGCTGGTGATTGCGCTGGCCTATGGGGTAGACAGCGCCTGGTTCGTGGTGACGCTGATTGTCCCGTGTGTGCTGGCGGTCTCGCTGGTGCAGGCGCGCAAGGGTTCCGCTGCAACGATGGATTGACCCTTTGTGAGCCTTCATGGATGTGCGTATAATGGATTCATCGCTGTTCCATCAGAGGACGCACCATGCTGCTGACCATTGCGACCACCCACCAACCGGCGACCGACCTCGGTTTTCTGCTCCACAAACACCCGGACAAGACACAGTCTTTCGATCTGGCGTTCGGCAAAGCCCATGTCTTCTACCCGGAGGCCAGCGAGACGCGCTGCACGGCTGCACTGCTGCTAGAAATCGACTCGGTGTCGTTGGTGCGGGGGCGCGGGGGCGACTTTGCGCTGGAACAATATGTCAATGACCGACCGTATGTGGCATCGTCTTTTCTGAGCGTGGCGATTGCCCAGGTCTTTGGCACGGCGCTTTCCGGCATTTGCCATCCACGTCCCGAACTGGTCGAAACGCCTATCCCATTGCAGGTGACTGTCGCGGCTCTACCCAGCCGCAGGGGTGAGGTGCTGCTGCGGCAGTTGTTCGAGCCGCTGGGTTATGAGTTGACGCTGACCGATTATCCACTGGACACCCAGTTCCCCGACTGGGGGACGAGTCTTGTTTACACGCTGACTCTGACCGGTACGGTGCGGCTGACCGATCTGCTCTCACACCTGTATGTGCTGATTCCGGTGCTGGATAACGACAAGCATTATTATGTCGGCGATCATGAGGTTGAGAAGCTGCTGCGGCATGGCGAGGGCTGGCTGGCGGCTCATCCAGCGCGCGAGTTGATCACCAGCCGTTATCTGAAATACCAGCGCAGTCTGACACGGCAGGCGTTGGCGCGGCTGGTGGATGCCGATACCCCGGAAACCGATGAGGTGACAGAGCGCCAGGATGCTGAGGAAGCGCAGGTTGAAGAGCGCTTGAGCCTGCATGAACAGCGGCTGGGAGCGGTGCTGGCGGCGTTGAAGGCCAGCGGCGCAGCGCGGGTGCTGGACCTGGGGTGTGGCGAAGGTCGCCTGCTGAATCATCTGCTGCGCGAACCACAGTTCACCCACATCGTCGGCATGGATGTTTCGGTACGGGCGCTGGAAACAGCCAGCGAACGGTTGCATCTGGATCGGTTGTCACCACGCCGCCGCGAACGGATCAGCCTGCTGCACGGGTCGCTGCTCTATCGTGATCCGCGACTGGAGGGATTTGATGCCGCAGCGGTGGTTGAAGTGATCGAGCATCTTGATCCGCCGCGCCTGAGCGCCTTTGAGCGCAATCTGTTTGAGTTCGCCCAACCACGCCTAGTGATTATCACCACGCCGAATGCCGAGTACAACATCAAGTGGGAGACCCTGCCGGCTGGCAAGTTGCGTCATCGTGATCATCGCTTCGAGTGGACACGGGCTGAGTTCCAGGCGTGGGCGCGGGGCATCGGCGAACGCTTCGGCTACCGAGCCCGCTTCCTGTCCATCGGGCCGGATGATCCGGTGGTCGGCGCACCCAGCCAGATGGCAGTGATGGAGAAAGAATCTCTGGCCGGGTGAACGTTCAGGATCAGGTTATCGCTGCGTGAGGTCGGAGCAGCAGGGTAACTTCCTTGCGATTGCTGACCAATTGCCGCACCCGAACGATGCGATAGCGCTTCCGCAGCAGCCGGAAGGCATGATCCATAACACGGCGAGGATTACGCAGCCGCAGCTTGAGCGTCATGATTGCCAACCCGTCAGGCTGAAGATGATTGGCATACTGCACCATCAGGTGTGCCGAGTCCTGTGGATCGAGCTTCATATCGTTGACGATCCAGTGGAAGGTTGTCTCGCATTGCGTCAGATAGGCTTCGGCCGTCATCTGTTGTTGCTTAACTTGCGGGTCGCTGGCTAACCAGTGGTACATGGGCGTTGGCGCAACTGTTGTGACGATCATGCCGCGCCGTCGCAGGATTTCTGTCCAGGCACCGGGCGCGGCACCGAGGTCAAGGACGTGCTGACCAGGGCGCGGCTGAAGAGCAAAAGTTGTGAGGGCTTCGAGGAGCTTCAAGCCAGCACGATTCGGGACTGATTCATCGAAACAGGGGATGCCGCCGGCGAACGGCGAGAGATTCTGCGCTGCCCATGAGATGCCGAGGTAAGCCCAGCGCCCGACGATCAGCAGTGATAACACCCGCCCGTCAGCACGGGTGGATCGGGACCGGTTTTGCTGTGGGCACAAGACCTGTTGAAGTGTGATGGCAGGGTAGGGGAAATCGCCAACGATCTGAGGCTGAAGCACGAAATCATCCCGGCAGAGGGACTGAACAGCCTCGCGCAGCAGGTCAAAGTCGGCGGCACTTGCATCGAGAGTCAGGGTGCGGTGAACGGGAAATAGATGATGCAGGTAGATCGGGGGCGTGGTGCGCCAAGGTTTGACCAGCGCGCCAAAGGCGAAGGGCGCTTTCAGTAGAACATGACGAGGCGAAAGAGATTCGACGAGGGCTACCTGTGGGTGGTGCCGTTGGAGTTCATTGAGGGCCAGATCGGTGAAGTGTTCCGAACAAGTGAGAATAACATGGGTCATAGCCTCGCTTCCTGGGTGCCACAGGTCCCAATTTGGGTGGCGTTTGTTGGTCGATGAGCATAAGCATAGCAAAGGTCAAGGCAATCAGGCAACCGTACTATCGTTGAACAGGGATCATGGAACGACAGAAAGTCGTAACAACATTTGTCATATTACCTGTTCCTGCCTGTTTATCAGGCTCAGTCACAGTCATGGAGAACGAAAACTCCTGGGGATCTGCGCCAGAGTGAAGCGCATCGGTTCAGAATGAGGATAGAAGGGACAAACACATGAACATCGCAATTCCCGAATTCTCGCTGGTGGTATTGATCGGTGTGTCCGGCAGCGGCAAGTCCACTTTTGGGCGAACGCATTTCCTGCCGACCGAAATCATTTCGTCGGATGCTTGTCGCGGGATGGTGAGCGATGATGAGAACGATCAGGACGCGACCAAAGATGCCTTTGCTCTGCTGCATTTCATCGCGGCGAAGCGACTGGAACGGATGAAGCTGACGGTGATCGACGCCACCAATGTGCAGCAGGACAATCGCAAAGTGCTGGTGAGTCTGGCGAAACAGTATCATGCCCTGCCGGTAGCGATAGTGCTGGATATGCCAGAGCGGCTGTGCATCGAGCGCAATCAACAGCGACCGGATCGTCAGTTCGGGACGCACGTCATCGCTCGGCAGCGGCGCGATCTCAAGCGGTCGCTTTCCGGGTTGGAGCGCGAAGGTTTTCGTCATGTTTTCGTCATGCGTACACCGGATGACGTGGCGCAGGCCAGCGTGACGCGGACGCCGCTTTACAACAACCTCAAACATGAACATGGCCCGTTCGACATCATCGGCGATGTGCACGGCTGCTACGATGAGCTGCTATCACTGTTGGGTGATCTGGGTTATCGGGTGGTGGGGGAAATCGTGACTCCACCCGCAGGGCGCAAAGCCGTTTTCCTGGGTGATCTGGTCGATCGAGGACCGAAGATTCCCCAGGTGTTGAAGCTGGTGATGAACATGGTCGCGTCCGGGACGGCGCTGTGTATCCCCGGCAATCACGACATCAAATTGATGCGGGCGCTGCGTGGTAAGCAAGTGCAGGTCACACATGGGCTGGCTGACTCTTTGGCGCAGTTGGAAGGTGAGCCATCGGAGTTTAAGCAGTCGGTGATTCAATTCATCGACGGGCTGGTCAGTCACTATCTGCTGGACGAGGGGCGGCTGGTGGTGGCACACGCTGGCATGAAGGCCGAGATGGCCGGACGGGCATCCGGCGCGGTGCGCGAGTTCGCTCTGTATGGCGAGACGACCGGCGAGACCGACGAGTTCGGGCTGCCGCTGCGCTACAACTGGGCCGCCGATTATCGCGGTCGCTCGACGGTGGTTTATGGTCACACGCCGGTTCCGCAACCGGAGTGGCTGAACAACACCATCAACATCGACACCGGTTGCGTCTTCGGCGGGGCGCTGACGGCGCTGCGCTACCCGGAGCGCGAACTGCTGTCGGTGCCGGCACTGCAAACCTATGCCGAGCCGGCGCGCCCGTTCCTCGCACCGGATCAGTCTGCGCCGGTATTGAACGCGCAGCAGATGCAGGATGATGTGCTGGATATGGCGGATGTGAACGGCAAACGCCTCATCAATACCCGCCTGCACGCCAACATTACCATCCGCGAGGAGAACGCCGCGGCAGCGCTGGAAGTCATGAGCCGCTTCGTCGTAAATCCGCACTGGCTGATTTATCTGCCGCCCACGATGTCGCCCGTCGCCACCAGCGACCAGCCCGAGTGGCTGGAACATCCGGCGCAGGCATTCAGCTATTTCCGTGATAATGGCCTGCCACAAGTGATCTGTGAAGAGAAGCATATGGGGTCGCGGGCAGTGGTGGTGCTGTGCCGCGATGAAGCGGTTGCCCGGCAGCGCTTCGGCGTTGTGGGGGAGGGGATCGGGGTGTGTTACACCCGCACCGGACGACGTTTCTTTGACGATGCCACGCTGGAAGCTGCTTTTCTGGAGCGGCTGCGCGAGTTGGTGACTGAGGCAGGTTTATGGGACGAACTGAAATCCGATTGGCTGGCGCTGGATGCCGAACTGATGCCCTGGTCAGCCAAGGCGCAAGGGCTGCTACGAGGACAATATGCAGCGGTAGGGGCAGCCGGACGAACGGCGCTTGTTCAGACGATCCAGGCCCTGGAAATGGCTGCTGCTCGCACAGCCGAAGCGGCTGCACTGCTGGATCAGTACCGCGCCCGGCTGACGATGGTCGAGCAGTACACGACGGCCTATCGCCATTACTGCTGGCCGGTGAATTCGCTGGATGATTTGCGGCTGGCTCCGTTCCATCTGCTGGCCTCTGAGGGACAAACTTATTTCAAGCGTGATCATCGCTGGCACATGCAGCAATTGGCGCGACTGGAGAGCAAGTTGGTGCAGGCAACGGCTTATCTGGTGGTCGATGTGACGGATGCCGAGAGTCAGGCGGCAGCGACCGACTGGTGGCTCAAGCTGACGGAGCGTGGCGGCGAGGGGATGGTGGTCAAGCCACTGGACTATATCGCCACTGGACGGCGCGGCCTGCTGCAACCGGCAGTCAAGGTGCGGGGTCGCGAGTATTTGCGGCTGATCTATGGCCCCGAATACACGGCAGAAATCGACAAGCTGCGGGCGCGCGGTTTAGGCGGGAAACGGTCGCTGGCGCTGCGCGAGTTCGCGCTGGGTATCGAAGCGCTGGAACGCTTTGTCCGCCATGAACCGCTGCGCCGTGTTCATGAATGCGTGTTTGGAGTGTTGGCACTGGAGAGCGAGCCGGTTGACCCGCGCTTGTGAAACATTTCCTAAATGGATTACAGCTACTGTTGCGACATGTCAGTATACAATGCAGAAAGGAGGATAAGCTAAAGAGAAGTACAACCATGATGCACCCTGTCCTGAAGGAGCAGCTTGATCGGCTGGGTCTGACGCCGGAGACGCCACCGGACCCAGCCCAGTGGCAAGCGCTGCTCACCAGCCTTAACCACACCTGTGCCGCGCTGCATGTCGCCATCGACCGGCAGCGGGCGCTCTTCCAACAAACAAACGATGCCGTGTTCATGATCAGCTTGGATGGATATATCCTTGAAGCCAATTCGCGGGCCAGCCAACTGTTGGGCTACCCACTGAGTGAAATCGTTGGCAAAACCAGCTACCGCTTTGTCTCGCCGCGTGACGTACAGAGCAGCCAGCGGCGCTTTGCTGACATGGTGCAGAATGGCTCGCTACCGCCCTATGAACGCCTCTTCATCCGCGCCGACGGTACCGAATTCATCAGTGAGGTGAATGCCGAACTGGTGCGCGATGCGCTGGGGCAACCGCTCTACATCCAGAGCATCGTGCGCGACATCAGCGAGCGCAAGGCGATAGAAGCGGCGCTCCGCCGTTCGGAACAGCGTCTGACTGGATTGTTAGCGGCGCTGGATGTCGGGGTGATTGTGCAGGGGCCCCAGTCCGAAATCATTCTGAGCAACCCTTCCGCGCTGCGGCTGCTTGGCCTGACCCACGACCAGTTGTTGGGCAAGACTTCTTTTGACCCGGACTGGAACGTCATTCACGAAGATGGATCGACCTTTCCTGGCCCCGAGCATCCTGTTCCCCAGGCTATCCAGACAGGGAAGTCGGTGACGAATATTGTCATGGGCGTTTATCGACCTGCGCTAAGGGATCGTGTCTGGTTGCTGGTGAACGCCCAACCGGTGATCGAAGGTGAAAGAGTGGTGCAGGTCATTTGTACCTTCAGCGACATCACCGAACGCAAACACGCGGAAGATCGGGAACAGGAGCTTCAGCTCCATAAGAGTGCTGCCAACAAACTTCAGAATTTGCTTCAGAATATCTCGCACGATCTACGGACTCCGTTGAGTGTCATCAACACCAGCCTCTACCTGGCACGCAAGAAGCTACCGAATGACCATGTCGCCGCTCGCCATCTCGATACCATTGATGGGCAGGTCAACCGCTTGAAATGGATGGCCGATGAAGCCAGCGACCTGATCCATCTCGAGGACGAACAGGCTGAAGCGCGCTTGATAATGACCGATCTGGTGACGCTGACGCAGGGTGTGCTGATTAAGTCTCATACCCTGTTCGAGCATAAGCGCCAGACACTTTTCTTCTGTCCCCAACCGGAGATCCCGGCGGTCATGGTAGATCGCATCATGTTGAGTCATGCGCTGGAAAATCTGCTGCTGAACGCCCATGAATTCACACCACCTGGCGGCAGAGTAGATGTATTGCTCCGGCACGATACCTCGTTCGTAAGGTTTGTCGTGAGCGATAACGGCATCGGCATTGAGGCGCGCCATCTTCCTCATATCTTTGAGCCCCTCTATAAAGCCGACGAAGCACGCAGCAAAGGCGGCAGTGGGCTAGGGTTGGCAGTGACACAGCGAACAATGGAGGCCCATGGCGGGCGGGTGACGGTGGAGAGCGAACCAGGACGGGGCAGTACCTTCACCCTGTGGCTGCCGGTGGCGGCTGTGGCGCAGACAGCTTAATCGAAAACTGTCCATGTGGCGGATGTGGTGTCGCTAGATTAGTATTACACTGTCGGTGGATGACGCTGTGCTTCAGGGGGAATACCATGCCAGGCAAATCGCTTCAGGCGCATCTTGACCGCCTGGATTTAACCATCGATCAGCCGCCCGATGCCGCATCCTGGCGGTTGTTCGTTGAGTCGGCGCAACAGGACCTCGCACAATACCAGGCACTCTTCGAGCAGAACAATGATGGAATAGCGTTGCTACGGTTGGATGGGATCATTGTGGACGCCAATCCACGATTGACTGCTATCATCGGCTGGTCACGAGAAGCGTTGATCGGTAAACCGCTCTTCTATTTTCTGCATCCTGAGGACATCAAGCAGAGTAGAATTGACCTTGAAGAAATGCAGCATGCCGGGGCTGCCAGAGTGCACGAACAAACGCTGCGCCGCGCGGACGACGAAGTTATCACGCTGGAGATCAGTTCGCGCGTGGTCAGCGACGACGCGGGGAATCCGCGTTACATCCAATCCCTGGTGCGAGACATCACCCATCGTAAAGCCTGGGAGCAGTCACTAGCACGATCACAGCACCAGCTCAACCATCTGATCCACACATTGCCAGTCGGTGTAGCGCTCCTTGGTCCCCAGTCCAATGTGCTGATGGCTAATCCTGCGGCACATGAGCTGCTAGGTCTGACAGAAGATCAGTTTATGGGCAAGACATCGTTCGACCCGGACTGGAACGTGATACATCCGGATGGCTCGCCGTTCCCTGGGATAACCCATCCTGTGCCACAATCCATCGCGACCGGACTGGCGGTGACTGATGTGGTGATGGGAGTCTACCGTCCGGTGCGTCGTGACCGGATTTGGCTGCTGGTGAATGCTACGCCTGAGTTGACTGATGGCCGGGTGACCCAGGTGCTTTGTACCTACAGTGACATCACCCAGCAGGTGGTGGCAGAACAACGAGAACGTGATCTGGTGGTGCAGCACCGGATTATCGAGACAATGCGCTCGCTCCTGCGCTCGATTGCCCACGATCTGCGCACCCCTTTGACCGTCATCAAGACCAGCCTGTATCTGCTGCGTGACAGCGTGACGGGACGGGACGAGATGGTTCAACGGCGACTAGCCAACATCGAAACGCAGAGCCAACGGCTGCACTGGATTGTGGATGAGGCGGTTGAGATGGCGCGGCTGGATAGCGGCGAGGTGGAGTTCCGCTTCCTGCCGGCACAAATCAACTCGATTATTTCTGATGCATTCATCAAATTGGAAGGGAGTTTTAAGGTGCGCCAGCAGCGCCTGCAACTCAGACTGTATCCCAATCTGCCGGTCGCGAAAGTAGATCGACTCATGTTGGGCAAAGCCATCGAGAATCTGCTGTGGAACGCCTATGAATATACGCCAGAGCAGGGGGAGATTGAGGTAGTGACTGAGCGGCTGGAACAGGGGATTCAGATCACGATACGCGACCAGGGGCGCGGGATTGGTGCGCAGGATCTGCCGCACATTTTTGATCGCTTTTACAAGGGGGATGAGGCACGAACCAGCGGTGGCAGCGGGCTGGGATTATCAATTGTGCGCAAAATTGTCGAGGCTCATCAAGGACGTATCTCGGTTGAAAGTGAATTGGGGCAGGGGAGCTGCTTCACATTGTGGCTGCCGCTACGCTATGACTGGGATTGACGTCGGCTTAGACCAGCTTCCACATATCAATACGAACAAACAGATCAGGTTTCAGGCGCTGCAGGAAGCGCATGGCTTCTTCGAGGAAGGTACACACCAGATTTCGCTCACGCATATGTGGCATACTCATATAGGCGGTGTGGGTCACCTGGATCGTTACAGGATCACAGCCGAAGGCAGCGCTGGCGGCCCAGCGCGGATGCTGCGAGAGTTCACTCAACTCGCGGTAGGCGCTCAGGCTGAGTGACTGGGCGAACTGGGCATCCGACAGCAAATACTGTGGTCCTGAGGCACGGTCCAGGCGTTGGCGCAGTTCAGTCATCAGTTGGATTTCTGCCGAACGATCCGGGTTGCGATGCCAGCGGAGGAAGAGCAAGTCGGGCGAAAGCCGATTGAGACTAAAGGCCGGAGTTCGATCCTGGGCTTCCCTGGGAAAGCTGGCCGTAACGCCTGGTTGCAGTTGCTCCAGAAAGTTCAGCGCTTCCGGCAGCGAGTCATAAATCTGATTACGCTGGCGCACGCGGGCGCTGATGAGGGGCGATTGATTGAAGATCGCCTTGACGAGCGGATTACTGACGAATCCGGCACTGCCCCCCCAGAACGGATCGAGCGCCATCTCATTAAAGGTGCGTATGCTGCCTTGACTCATCGCCATTTGTGCGGCGAGTTCGGTGATGACATACAGCCGCGTACCGGTCTGATCCAGCCGGATGCGCAGTTCACGGAGCAACCGCGCCTCCAAGTCCGCCGTACTCCGCTGCAACCAGCGAACATAGATGAACTCCGGGCTCAACAAGTTAAGTTGATAATCACTGTTCATGATCGCCTGCGTCCACCTGGTCTTTGAATTCTTAACGATTTAGGGTAGTGCTACAGAAATGATCATTAGATTATATTCAAATAAACAACTGATGAAAAGTCAAGCAGAATGGGATGTGGAACTATCGGCTGGAGCATTTAATAGTGAAATATAGGGGCTGAAATCTACCCCATCTGTAATCCCTGGACGCAGGTTTTCCAGAAAAGCGATGGCCTGTTCGGGTGTGTTGTGCATCTCGTTGCGCGAACGGGTGTCCATCGCATAGTGGCGAAAGTTGCTGACGAGCATTTTGGTGATCGGATTGTGGCTGAAAGCGGTGCTGCCCGCCCACTTCGGATGATGGGTTAGCTCTCCTAGACGTTTGATGGCGCGCATTCCCATGATGCGGCCTTTGCGTAAATCGGAGAGGAAATACAATGGATGGTCGCTTTCATCCAGCAGGTTCTTCAGTGCATCGAGATATTGATCTTCAACCGCCGGCGTTGGGGTTCGTTGCCATTGAATGAGGATTAGTTCAGCGGACAGGGGAATCAATTGGTAGTCATCGACCATGTTGCACCATGCCTGGCAGGACTCCAACAATGCCCTGATTTTAACATTACTACAACAAAACAAACATTAAGGTGTTGTAAGTCCCTAAACATGGAACTTTTTATGATCCTCAGTCGTTCTGGCAATGTCGTATTCTAATGTTAGTGAGGAGAGACTCATGCGTATAGTCATAACCATTCTGCTGGGGCTGATGGCTCTGGCAATGCTGCCGGCGACGCTGGCACAAGAAGCCGATGTGCTGGCAGGTACCCAGTGGCGGTTGGTGAGCCTTGACGGCGAAACGGTGCTGGACGGAACGGCGATCACGCTGCTGTTCGACCTGGAAGGGCAGGCGGCTGGCTCGGCTGGTTGCAATTCCTACGGTGGTAGCTACACCGTCGATGGGGATGAGGTGGGCTTTGATGCGCTCATCAGCACGATGATGGCCTGTGCCGATGACATCATGGCGCAGGAGACAGCCTACTTGACCGCGTTGCAGGCCGCGGCCCGCTATGAACTGGACGAAGACCGTCTGAGCATCGAGACCCGCGAGGATGCAACGCTCGTGTTCGCCCCGCTGCCCACGCTGGTCGATACGACCTGGCGGCTGGTATCGCTGGATGATGAACCAGTCCGTGGAACGCTGACGCTGGCGTTTGACGCGCTGAACCGGATCAGCGGGGAGGGCGGTTGCAACGGCTTCGGTGGCAACTTCAGCGCCACTGCTGGAGCGATCACAATGGAGGTCATCAGCACGTTGATGGCCTGTATGGACGACGACCTGACCGGACAGGAAGCGGCTTACTTTGCTGCGCTGCAAGGCTCGACCGCCTACGATCTGTCGCAGGCTGACCAACTCACGCTGACGACCGCCGATGGAATCGTGCTGGTCTTCGCCCGGTTGCATGTGCTGGCAGGGACGGCATGGCAGTTGGTGTCGCTGGATGAGGCCGGGCTGGTCGAAGGCTCGACTGTGACGCTGGCCTTTGACGACGCCGGTGGCCTGAGCGGATCAGGCGGGTGCAACAGCTACAGCGCCAGTTACACCAGCGATGGTGAAACCCTGAGCATCGGCCCGGTCGTCAGCACCAAGATGGCCTGTATGGACGCAGGCGTGATGGAACAGGAAGCGGCTTTCTTCGCCGCCCTGAGCCAGGCGGTCAGCTATACCGTCGTCGATGACCAGTTGATCGTCACCTACGGGACAGGGCAGACGATGATGTTCGCGCCGGTGGAGGTGACAGGCTCGTAACTCCATTCTCTGACAATAGGACTTAAAAACGGGTGTCTGCCGCCGAGGGTTCATGGAGGTTGAGAAAGCGTCTGGACACCGGTTTACGCGGACACCCCGTTGGGTGTTCCTACGAACTTTGATTGATGTAGGACGGCCCGTCTGTCTGCCCCATTCGGACACGGCACTGCCGTGTCCCTACACCGGTGACCTCTTTTGGATCTCCAAACGGTCTCAAACGAATACGGTCATTCCATCTTGAGGGCGATGACCGGGGCCATGCGCGCCGCCCGCAGCGCCGGATACAACCCCGCGGTCAGACCGACTCCTGTCGCCAGCAGCAGGGCGAACAGCGCCAGCTCCGGCGAGATCACCAGCAGTTGCCCGCCGATGCGCGAGGTATCGAAGGGCAGGAAGCCGCCGATGCCGGGATTGTTGGGGTCTGCCGGAGTTTGGGATGCCGCCAGCACCGCCTGATTGACCAGATTTTGCAGGAAGTACGACAGGCCGACGCCCGCCAGTCCACCGACCAGCCCGACCAGCCCGGCCTCGATCAGGAATACCGTCAGCACATCGCGGTCGGTCGCGCCGATGGCCTTCATCAGCCCGATCTCTTTGGTGCGTTCAAGGATCGCCATCGTCATGGTGTTGGCGACGCCGAAGGCCGCCACCAGCAGCGCCACCCCGCCGACCCCGCCCAGCACCAGACGCATGGTGCTGAAGAAGCCGTTCAACTGATTGAGATATTCGCCCATGCCGCCGGCCTGAAAGCCCATCTCGCGCACGGCGCTGCTGACGGTGTTGGTCGTCTCGCGGCTGGTGGTGCGGATGATGACCTGATCGTAAGTGAAGGTCTCCGGGTCTGGGCGGACGCCGGTGATCCACTCGTTGTAGGCCAGCACATCCTGAATGTGCATCAGCATCGAGAAGTTGTAGCGATCGGCTGGCAGCAGCTTGCCCTTGACCTTGATGTTGATGCGGCGTTCGCTGGGGGTGGCGCTGCTGTACTGATACAACCGCAGCCGGAAGGGCGTGGTGAACAGATCAACCGGGGTACTTTGCCCGGCGTTTTCGCCCTGGGCATTCGGGTCATAGAAGTAATCGCCAGCGTTCGCGCCGATCAACACCTCGCCGCGCCGGATGTCCAGCTCGCCTTCCTGGACGCCGAGGTTCATGAAGGGCAGCAGACGCGGATCAACACCCTGCACATCAACAAAGCCGGAGAGCTTGCCCGCGATCAATTCGCCGCCCTGCAAGCGCGTCACCGGGATGACAGCAGCTACGCCCGGAATCTGCCACAACTTCTGCACCGTCTTGACATTAAGTGTCGGCACATCTTCCGGCGGCGGGGCATTCGGCCCGGCGAAACCGTAGCTGGGGTACACATCGATCTCGGTCAACTGGGCGCTGTTGCCGATGCTGGCCTCAGCCGCCTGCTGCAAGCCGAGCGTCAGGGCGATGAGCAGGATGACCGCGGTTGTCCCCACCAGCACACCGCCAGCCGTCATCAGCAGCCGAGCGCGCGCCCGTGATAGATTGTTCAAGGCCAGAGCCAGGAGTTCAGAAAACATAGGCCGTCCTCGTCCTCTTTGATACGCTGATTATACAACGATGTGGAGCGCTTCCCCTCCATCTTTTGGGCGATTGAGTGCATCACCGATTCATGCAGAGTCGTCTTCACGCGGTGGGGGAGGGCGGCCGCAGGTGTGGGTCAACCAACGAAGAAGAATGTGGGAATTGTCATACGCCATTCCCCGGGGCGATCCGGGGGGCGCCCTTATGGCTCATCCACTTGCTTGATGCAAGGATGTGTGCCTGGCCTTATCCTCGACGCCACAGATAGAGGCTGGTGGATTCGGTAAAGCCCATTTGCGCATAGAGATGATTGGATACTGGATTGGCGTACCAGGCACCGATGAATGCGGCTTCAATCTCCATTGCCCCGACTCGTCGCAGCCCTTCGGCGATGGCACAACGCGCCAACCCTTTACCCTGATGATGCGGATGGGTGCATACTGGCTCGAATACTGCGAATGACTCGCGCTCAAAGACTGTGACGCCCACATTGGCGGCCAGCGAACCATCCGGCGCTTCTACGACAATGTCCAGGTCGGCGCGATAATTCGGCGACATCTGGAAATTGCGATACTCCTCGGCAGAATGAAATGTCCGGTCAAATGCGGCGTTCAACAAGGCAGCCATACCCTGCTGATCGTCAGTATGCTGGCGCATGATTCGCTGGAGATAACCTTCTGGCACGGGAATGCTGGGGGTTGGCATGGACATGTCGCGGCGGCGCAGGATTTCATGGGCTTCGGTGCGCACATAATCGCGCTCTGCAAGCAGGCCGGTGCGCCATGTGTCGTTCGATTCTGCCCATACTTCGATGTTGGGTGGTAGATGCCCCTCAGCCCAGTCCAGCATCGTCCGTTCGAGCGAGCGGTATGCGGGGTTGATTTGCAGGAACACGCTGGCAGTCGACTCGACGATCACCATGCCAACGATCTCCCCATCGTCCAGCCACAGATGCACCCGCCCCTGTAATTCCATCTGCAAAGCTGCCATTTCCACGTCGTTGCGGTGATAGACTGTGCCATGCCAGCGGCGCGGCTCCCAGTTGAATGGGCGTCCGTACAGCCGGTATGTGTCCAGCAGAAACCGGGTGATGGGCTCAATATCGTGAGTGCTGTCAAAGGGGCGGTCGGCGAGGAGGGACATGGGGTATTCACCCTCGATTGTTTCAGCCAGGACCATTACGCAAACTGCATGAATCATATCACTGGCAACACGGCGTACCCTATGACAATTGCCACACTGGCGGTACGAGAGAAATCATGTGATAGCGGCCCGATCGTTCGAAGCATGGCCAGACCGTTCGCGGACCGATCAGGCGCGCGTTACCCGGTTGGCTTCGATTGTTTCTCTGGTCACGACGCCGGCGTCGGTTAAGTCATCCAGGCTGATCTCGCCGTCGGCTTCCAGGCGCAGATTTCGCTTGGGCTTTTCTACGGACTCCTGTTCCGCCAGCCGCTGCGCCAGCAGACTCAGTTGCAGTCGACGGGTGCCTTCCGGTGTATCGAGCTTGACGCTCTGGCTGTGCAGCGACAGGCCGATGCCACCGCCCGCCGTCAGCGCCAGCAGACTGAGCCACAACGCCAGGTTGGTCTGCTCGAACGAACCGAACAACACCGGAATGATGAGCCAGCCGACTAACGCCGAGAGAATGTAGGCGCTGAGGGCCAGCCGGTGGTAATGATTGCGACGGCGGCGCTTTTCGCGCGGGAGGTCGGCATCGACCTGCTGCCGCAGCGTCTCCCACTGGTCGTCAGGCAGTGCCGGGCGGGAACCGGCAGCATAAACTCGTTCCCAGGCGTCCTCGACCAGTGGCGCATCATCCGTAGCGCCGCTGACGACCAGCCAGTGTGCCATCAGCCCCAGCCCCCACAGGATCGGCACGATGATCGTCCACTGTGCCAGCGGGGTGTTGTTGGCGGCACCGAGGATGGCCGCCAGCGGGAAAATGACCATGAACAGGCTGAACGCCCACAGATTGATCTTGAGCCAGCGCTGACGCCGTAGCAGTTGACGGGCGGGTAGGGTCATAAGCTGCGCCTCACCGAATACTCGATCGGCCAATTACAGCCTATACGCATACTGGCTGGGTTGGGTTGCGCGGCCCCCTACTCCCATAGGGTTGAGGTGAAGAAACGCACCACCTGCTGCTCATAGGCCGCCGGATCGTGGCTCAGGCCGCCGGTGTGGACGACGTTTGGGATCACCCAGAGCTGGCAGCGCTCCGGTAGATTTTCCTGGAAGAATGTGTTGTAGGCAATCTCATCGTCATCGTTCCCGGCTGCCATCAGCATAAAGCGGGTGGAAGCCGCCTGTTTCATCGATTCGAGCAGTGTCGGTTGAGGGGGTTGCTCGCCTATGAGCATCTGTACCATAAACGTGAAGACGCTCTGGGTGAAGTGCCGGTAAAGCGGCGCATTCATCGGTAGTGTAATGTACTCATTCAGGGCGCGAAAGGTCGCGCCTTCCGCCGCGATGGCCGTGAGCTGCGGATAGGTGGAGGCTGCCCCCAGCAGAATCTCGCCACCCATCGATAGCCCCAGTCCGCCCATCCTGAGCGCCGGATCGCGGGTCTGGACGAAGTTGATCGCTGCACCGATGTCGCTACTGCCGCGCCACCCCAGCCGGTTGACTCGCCCCTCGCTCTCGTCATACCCACGCATACTCAGCGCCAGGACACCAAAACCGTGCTCACGCAGCATCAAGGCGTAGGGCGTAACGCTGCTCCGTCCGCTGCCAGCACCATGCGCCAGGATAACGACTGCGCCGTTGGCCGGCTCGGCAAACCAGGCTGCCAGTTTCAGACCATCTTCTGTCGTCAATGTCACACGTTCGAAGCCATCCGGCGGTGGAGTGCTTGTCCCATTGTCCGGAGCTGTAGCTGCAACTGCCATCACCAGTGGCATGCCCACATACAGCCCCAGCAGTAAGACAACCAGCACCAGTCCGACGATTCGGACAAGACGCCTGTTCAATACCGTGCGCATGATGGTAAAGCTCCTGATGTGTCTGCGAAGAATGGCGCTGCACAGGGTTGTTGGTGGATTTCGAGCAGGGAAAGAGATACATCTCCCATCCTGTTCAAAGGAGGAGAGGTGATGCGTAGCGCACTTTATCCTCTATACGCGCAGGAACGTCGATGTGTTGCACGGACGCTGTCCAGTATGCTCAGTTGAGCATCAGTGGCCGGCCGTTTCACGGACACACCGGTGCGTTGGATTACATCTACCTGGCATACCATCGGTCAAATAGAGCATATTCGCAGGTCAGGCATGGTTACGCTGCGGTATCGTGAGGGCGCTCACTCGGTTACTCCGGGAACTCGCCGGTTGATGACTAGATTCCAGCAGTTGTGACCGCCCAGCCCCAGAAGTCCAACGATCACGATGACGAAGAGGGACAACAGGTCAGTTTGTCCGGTTGTGACACGACCAGCGCTGACCACCATAGCGGAATAAATCAATCCCGGCAGGATGAAATAAATCATCCAGCTATAGAAATTGAGCCGCTGTCGCTGGCGAATAACATAGACGATCCCATTCACCAAGATGAATACGCCGGTGCCAGCGCTGACCAGCAGCGGAATCCCCAAGCCCAAAGGAGTCTGTTCAGGGACGAGAAAGAAGAGACTGATGACGATGACCTGGGCGAAGTGGACGAGTGTGTAGCTGGACCAGGCACGTAACGGAATATTGAGTTCGGTCTGCAAGCGTTGGAAATGCAGCGCTGTCGCCACAAACACCAGGCCAGCCAGGGTAGCACCGATTCCGCCAATAGCGAAGTAGAAGGTTTCCCAACGGTGTACAGCCTGCGCAAATTCTGCCATGGATTGATCCAGATGATCTGATCGAGGATTAGGATTGTAGCCACAAAGCAGCCTACGATCCAGCATCGACTTCGCCGGCGCTATCAGCGTGGACAGGCCTTCACCGCTTTTATCTCAGTCACATATACTTTCTTCACGTCATGTTGCAGGCTACCCGGTATACCAGATGGATTGACCGGCGATGACCTGGGCGACCTGCTGCGGGAAGAGATCAAAGTCGACCGGCTTGGCAATATATCCCTGAAAGCCGTTGGATCGGGTGCGCGGGATGGCGATGGAGGCATCGGCAGCCGAGACGGCGACCACCGGGATCGACTTGAATTCCGGGTTGCCAGCGATGCGGGCGTGGATGCCGTAGCCGTCGATGAAGTAGGGATACATCAGATCGAGCAGGATGATGTCGACGGGCAGAAAGGTCGTCATCTTATTGAACAGGTCTTTACCCCAGTTCTCGGCCACGACGACGGCGCCAGCCTGTTCCAGCAGGGTTGACATGATCTCACGGTTGTCGGCTTTGTCTTCGATGATGAAAACTCGTTTGTTTTCGAGGAGGGACATGATGGTCTTTCGGCTAATACAGGCTATCCGTGAACGATTTCGCCCGCCAGCACCTTTTCGATCTGGCCGGGGAAGCGTTCCATATCAATGGGTTTGGCGATGACAGCTTTGAATCCTGCGCCCCACAGCCGGTGAACCTCTTCGTTCATGACGCTGGCAGTTAGAGCAGCGATTGGCACCGCAGCGAAACGCGGATGACGACGGATCATTGCGAGCAGTTCCAGCCCGTCATACGGTTGCATATGAATATCAAGCAGGATCAGGCTGGGCGGCGGGTTGATGGCTTCCAGATGAGCGATGAAGTTGTGGCTATCGGGCAACAGCGTAATGTGACGGACGCCCATCACTTCGGCCAGCATGACCTGCATCACTTCACGGCTATAGTCATCGTCATCCACATACAGGACGGATAAATCAATGGGCAGCATGGCAAACTTCCTTTCAGACCACAGCAGGCTCAGCAACAACATTTAGCGGCAGCGCGACGAAAAAAGTACTCCCTTGACCCACTGTACTCTCAAACCACAGCCGCCCACCATGTGCCTCGGCCAGGCTGCGCGAGATAGGCATCCCCAGCCCTGTGCCATCGGCGCGGCGCAGGCCGGATTCGGTCTGTCGGAAAGGCGCGAATATCAGATCATGGTCTTCTGCGGCAATGCCCGGCCCTGTGTCGGCTACTGAGATGATGACGTCATTATCTGTCATATGTGCCGTAATACGAATATGACCTTCTTCCGTGAATTTGCAGGCATTTGACACGATGTTCAGCAGAATCTGCCGCACGCGCTGCTGGTCACAGGCGATGGCTGGCAGCTGATCTGGTAGGTCAAGCTCCAGCTTGACCCCTTTGTCGGCCAGGAGAGGCAGAGTGGTTTCGACCGCTGTCTGAATGATCGGATTGAGATCAATATTCGGCTCGACGAACAACTTGAGCGACCCGGCTTCGATCTTGGAAATATCCAGCACATCATTGATGAGGCTGAGCAGGTGCTTGCTGTTGACGACTACCTTTCCTAGCGTTTCCTTCTGGCGGTCATTGACCGGCCCCATGACGCCGTTCTGGACAAATTTGGTGAAGTTGATGACCGCGTTGAGCGGCGTGCGCAGCTCGTGCGACATGCTGGCGAGGAAAGCTGATTTCACCTCATCTGCCCGTTTGTAGGCCAGCGCGAGCTGTTCCTGCTCGATGGCACGGGTGCGCTCCTGGATGCGCTCCTGTTCCAGGCGGTCGCGCAGATCCATGAAGAATAGAATGCAGAGGTTCATGCCATGCACGATTAATTGCGTGACAAAAATCGAGAACGATTCGATTGGCTCGACCGTGAAGCCGAAGATACCTGTCACCACTCGCGGGAAAATCAGCATGACGACCAGAAGCCCGATTCCCAGCATTGCTGCCACCACGCCGGTTTCACGCACATTCAGGAACAGACCGCCGATGAGGGTGCCCAGCACGATCATTGGCGCATATTTCGTCGCCGAGTCTGGCCCCGGGGTCGCCAGGATCGCGCCGTAGGTGAGGATCGCGGCATTGAGCATGATCAGATAGACTGCCGGCATGTGGCGCGGCGAACGGGCGATGCCGTAGGCGAAGAGCGTCAATGCTGTCGCCAGGGCACAAGGGGCCGCGAAGATCAGCTCCATCTGCAGTGAGTCTTCAATCAAAGCGAAGACCAGGACAATGCCAAACAGATTCAGCAGGATGAAGGACACGATGATCGACAGCAGCAACCGAACCCGCCGCACGTCGCTGCTGAGAACAGATGGATGCGGCGTAGTAACGGATAACCAGATGCGATGAATTGAAAGACGGAGTGAATTCACAACAACCCCTAGCCCAGACAGAACACATCTGTTTTCAGCGTAAGGGTTGTTTTCAATTACGGATATTAAGATTGCGTTGAGATCGTTTCAGCGCCGCAGCAGGGATATGATCGCCAGCAGAATCAACGAGCCGACGATAGCCGCTACCAGATCGGTCAGGGTGAAGGTGAGCGACAGATTGCCGACCTGAATGTTGAGCAGGTTGAAGATCACCCCGCCGATCAGCGCCCCGACCATGCCGAGCAAGGTGTTTGCCAGCGTGCCGAAGCCACGTTTGCGCCCGCGCACCATCCAGGCGACGATCGCGCCGGCCAGCGCCCCGATGATGATCCACACGATCAACTGCCCGATGTCCACATTGAGTGTCATGTCCGCGCCCCTTTGGTAGATGAAGCCTCTGAACGGATAGTACCGCCCAGCCAGCACCCTGTCGATTGGCCTTTTCTCCTGTTCGGCCAACACTTCATCAAAGCCTGACGGGTTCTTAAACGATTGAGGGTTCAGTCTTAACAGGTGGCGCGTATCCTCGGCCTGGTGAAATCCTTTTCACATGCGATCGTGTTGCATAAAGAATCAAGAGAGGGAAGACATGCTGCGTTCACGTATCCTGATCGTCATTGGCCTGCTGCTGGCGCTGACCTTCGGCGCGGCGCGCGCCCAGGAAACCGTCACCATCGAATATTGGAACATCAACACCCCAACTTTCGGTGGCCCGCAGGTGGATCTGTTCGTGGCGGAATTTGAAGCCGCCAACCCCGGCGTCGATATTGTGCCGCGAGCCTTCGACGGCTACACCACCATGATCCAGACGCTGCAAACCTCGATTGCCGGCGGCACCCCGCCCGATGTGGTACAGGTCGGTTATCCCTACCTGGATTATGTGGCGAACAACCTGCCCTATGTCTCACCGACCCAACTTCAGGCCCAGTTCGGCAGCGAAGATTACTTCAGCCGCTTCCCCCAGAACATCCTCGACATCCCGATGGTCAACGGCGATATGATCGGCATGGCCTACTCGCTGTCGAATCCGGTCACCTATTACAACGCCGACCTGATGACCGCTGCCGGTCTCGACCCGGAAAACCCGCCGACCACCATCGCCGGCTGGGCCGAAGCCAGCACGGCCATCCGTGAAGCGCTGGACATCCCGACCATCGCTTACGGCTACAGCGAAGACAACTGGACGATCCAGGGCTTCATCGGCAGCAACGGCGGCGCGATGCTGGCGTGTGTCGATGGCAAGTATCAGGCCGGTTTCAACACCCCGGAAGGCATCCAGGCGCTTCAGACCTGGGCTGATCTGATCAGCGGCGGTGTCTCGGTCAACGCCAACTACGCCGAAGTCAATCAGGCCTTCCTGGGCGGTCAACTGGTCGCGGCTGTCGGCAGCATCGCCGCCCGCGCCGGTTATCAGGCACAGGCCACCTTCGATCTGCGCGCCACCACCTACCCGGCCTTCGACGAGAAGCCGATCCGCATCCCTGGCGGCGGCAACCTGCTGGTGATCTTCTCAGCGGAAGAAGCGAAGCAGCAGGCGTCGTGGCAGTTCGTCGAATACCTGACCTCGCCCGAAGGCTTCACCGAGTGGACCAAAGGCACCGGCTATGTGCCGCTGATCCCCGGCCTGACCGAAGACCCGAACTTCCTCAAGCCGTTCGTCGATGAAAACCCGATCCAGAAGGTGGGCGTCGATCAACTGCCGAACGTCATCCCCTGGACCTCGTTCCCTGGGGCGGATGGTCTGGCGGCGGGGCGCGCCCTGTTCGAAGCCACTCAGGCTGCGCTCGGGGGTCAGATGACGGCCGATGCGGCGCTGGCCGATGCGGCGGAAGAGGTCAACGCCCTCATCGGCAGCGTGGACTGTGCCAGCTAGGGGAGTTGTTAGTTCCCAGTTGTTAGTTGTTAGTTGTTGGTTGTCAGCAGGGGCGCAATCATAATGCTCTGGCGGATGGACGTGCCTTTGCACGTCCCTACACCAGGCGGGCGGCTTGTAGGGACACCCAACGGGGTGTCCGCTTAAACCGCATGGTTGTTCTCCTGTGAATCAACATGGGCAGGGGGTCATGCGGCTCCCTGCTGAAATGGTGAGAGATGTTACCCGGCCTGTCATGGGGTGCGCTGCACCTGGATGACCGCCGGGTTGCTTGTTGGGGGAAAGGCCGCCATGGAACTGGAACAATCGCGCCCGGTGGTGACCGCGCCGGTCATCGACCGCCCGTCGCTGGCCTGGGGACTGCTGCTGCGTAAACTCAGCCCGTATCTGTTCATCGCCCCGGCCATGATCGTGATCGTGGTGTTTGTGTTTCTGCCGCTGATCCGCACGGTGCAGATCAGCTTCTATGATTACCGCCTCATCAACAACCGCCAGACCTACATCGGCCTGGAGAATTACCAGCGCATCCTGAGCGATGGGCGCTTCGGCGAGATGTTCGTCCAGAGTCTGGCGTTCCTCGGCATCGCCGTGATTTCCTCGACGCTGCTGCCGATTAGCCTGGCGTTGCTGACGCTGCGGATGACCGAGCGTGAGCTGGATGTGTATCAATCGCTGCTGTTCCTGCCGGTGATGATCGCCGCCAGCGTCGCCATGCAGGTGTGGATTTATTTCTACCTGCCGATTGGCGGGTTGTTCAACACCCTGCTGATTACGCTCGGTTTGCAGCCGGTGCAGTTCCTCAGCGATCCGCGTGTGGCGCTGCCGGCGGTGGCCGTGGCCGCCAACTGGAAGGTGCTGGGCTTTCATTTTCTGCTGGCACTGGCCGGGCTGAAGGCCATCCCGCGCGATTATCTGGAAGCGGCCTATGTCGATGGCGCGTCCGGCTGGAGTCTGGTGCGGCATATCGTGCTGCCGTTGTTCGCGCCCACCATGCTCTTCATCTTCATCATCACCCTGATTCAAGGGCTGGACGCGGTCTTCACCCCCATCGAAGTCATGACGCAGGGCGGGCCAGCCGGTGCCACCAACAACCTGATGTACGGCATTTATCAGGATGGCTTCAAGTACTTCCGCGCGGGCATGGCCTCGGCGCTGTCGGTGGTGCTGATCGTCATCTTCGGCGGGCTGATCTACCTCCAGTACCGGCTGTTTGACCGCCGCATCACATACGAACGGTAGGAGACGATGAACACCCAGATTCGCAACAACGGCCTGTGGTTCAGCCGCGCCATCCTGATCTTCACCTGTACCCTGGTGCTGCTCCCGGTCATCTATCAGTTCGGCATCAGCCTCAAGCCGCCCGATCAGGTCTTCGCTCAACCGCTGGCCCCGATCCAGTTCCCGCTGTCGTTTGAGAATTATCAGAACGTGCTGAACGAGATGCCGGTGCTGCGCTACCTTTTGAACAGCTTTCTCTTCTCGGCGGGGGTGACGCTGGGGCAGTTGGCGCTGGCGCTGCCGGCGGCCTACGCTTTCGCCTACTACCAGTTCCGCTTCAAGAACCTGCTGCTGGGGCTGGTGCTGCTCAGTCTGATGGTGCCGTTCGTGGTCACGTATATCCCGAATTATCTGCTGATCGCCAACTGGCGGCTGCTGAACACGCTGCCAGGGATGATCCTGCCGATGCTGGGGGTGTCGCTGGGCTTCGGCATCTTCCTGCTGCGCCAGCACTTCCTCAGCTTCCCGCGCGAAGTGACCGAGGCGGCCATGATCGATGGGGCGGATCGGCTGCAAATCCTGCGCTTCATCATCATCCCGGCCAACCTGTCGCCGATTGTGGCGGTGGCGGTGTATGTGCTGATCAATTCGTGGAACCAGTTCATCTGGCCGCTGCTGATCGGCGGGGGCAAAGAGGAGTCGTACACGCTGACGGTCGCGGTGCAGTTGCTCTACGCCAACCCGGAGGGCGGTGCCTGGTGGGGGCGGATGCTGGCGGCTTCGGCGCTGACCAGCCTGCCGACGCTGCTGATGTATTTGTTGATGCGGAAGATGATCCTCCGCACCTTTGTTGAAGGAGCTGTCAAGGGATGAGCCAGTTGATCTTTATTGGAGACATCGTTGATGAAGCCGGTCTGGCTTATCTGGAACGGCATCTGCCGCGGCTGATCGACCAGCATCAGCCGCAGTTCGTCATCGCCAACGGCGAGAACCTGAACACCAGCATTGACCCGCGTTTCCCTGGGGCGGGCATGACGCCGGACCGGCTGCGCCGGCTGCTGGCGCTGGGCATGGATCTGGTGACGGGCGGCAATCACTCCTGGGATGGGCCGAACGGACTCGATATTCACGATCAGGTCAATGTGCTGCGCCCGCTGAATTATGGCGCGGCGCTGCCGGGCCGGGGCGCGGCCATCATCGAGAAACATGGCATCCGCCTGGGCGTCATCAACGTCGTCAGCCGGACGGCGCTGCCGGAAGCCGACTCGGCGCTGGATGCGATTGAGCTGCAACTGGCTGACTGGGAAGGCAAGGTCGATGCGGTGCTGGTCGATTATCACGGCGGGTCGGTGACGGAGAAACTGACGGCGGCCTTCGCTTTCGATGGCCGGGTGACGGCGCTGCTGGGGACGCACACTCATGTGCGGACGCTGGACACACGCCTCCTGCCGCATGGCACAGCCTATTGCACCGATGTCGGCATGACCGGGCCAGGGGGCGGCATTCAGGGCTATCAACCGGCTGTGTTCGTCAATAGCGCCCGGCTGCGGCGGCGTTCGGCGGATGAGTTTGGCCCGGCGACGGGGGCAGTGGAACTGGGGGCGGTGCGGGTGACATTCGAGGGTTTGCGGGCGACGGCAATTGAACGATTGATGGAGGCTGAACATGGCTAAACTGATGCTGCTGATGATCGACGGGGTGGCCGCCGATCACTATATCCAGGACAAGGGGCGCTTCCCACATTTCGCGGCGCTCGAAGCGCGTGGCTACCGCGTCGAACGGCTCCATGCTGAAGTGCTGGGAACATCGCTGCCGGGGCGCACCTCGATCCTGACCGGGGCGACCGCCGATGTCAGTGGAGTGTATGGCAACAAAATCTGGGATGGCAACGACTTCCGCTATGCCAACCCCGATGATGTGCGGCTGCCGACGCTGGCGGCCAAAGCCAAAGCCGCTGGCCTGATAGTGGCGGTGGTCGGCATGGGCATGATCCGCCCGGAAGACGCCGATCTGCTCATCTCGCCCTGGTGGATCAGCGGGCTGATCCAGCGCGCCCGTGATGCCCAGCCGGTGCCAGCCGGTGACTCGTGGCTGCGGGTGGCGCAGAACCCACCCGGCGACTTCTTCAAGCGGGTGTGCGCCGAGGCCGGTCTGCCCGACCATATGCCGCACATCGACCCGAATGATGCCTCACAGCAGGCCATGTACGGCATTCTGGCGGATATGCAGATGTTCGACTGGGTTGGGGCGCTGGCGGCGCACCCCGAGTCGCCTGATCTGATCCTGAGCGAATTCCTGCTCCCGGACATCCTTCAGCACAACATCGGCTATCGCAGCGATCTGGCGCAGTGGTCGGTGGTGCAGGCCGATGCCGCGCTGGGGCGGATCATGCAGCGCCTGGAGAACGCCGGCGTCCTCGATCAGTGGAATATCGTGGTCTTGAGCGATCACGGTCACAGCCCGATTGAGCGCGCTTTACAACCCCAGGTCATCATCCCGGATGTGCGCGTCCAGCCGGAGGGCGGCAGTCTGCTGGTCGCCCCGCGCGATGCAGCGGAACTGGCGCAGGTGACCGAGAAGCTGGCGGCGTATGGCTGCGAACCGTATACCAACACCTGTGTCCCGGTCGATCACCGCGATCAGCTCGCCGTCTTCGTCGCGCCGGAACGCACCTCGTTCGAGAATGATAATGCCGACGCCACCGAGCCGATCCTGCCACCCAAAGCGGTCTCGACGCACGGCATTCGTCCCGGTTGGCCGGGCGATGACCGTTTCGCCCTGTTCGCCGGTCCGGATGTCCCGCGTGGGTCGAGCGCCGCAGCCGACGCGGTGCAGGTCGCGCCGACGCTGGCTCTGATCCTCGGCCTGTCATTGGAGGGGTATGCTGCCCCGCCGGTGTTCCAAGGCGAGGTAGCCGCAGCGGATTGATTGCAGCGATAGACAGCCAATGGACAGTCGGATTGCCTCGGACTGTCCTTTGATCTGTCACATGAACAGGACTTACGCACTGGGGCGCACGGCCGTGTGCCCCTAGATCGCCTGAGCTGCGTAACCCATGTTCTACCTGAATGGCCTATACCAGAATAGGTCTCCACCCTCATCGGTCATCATGTCATAAGATGTACTCTCCTAAAGAATAACCTGCTTGACTTTGGGAGTTCAAAATGACGAAACGCCAGGAAGATATCAAGAAGATTCGGGACATGATTGAGGGCATCGACTTCGCGATGTTGGTGACCGAGAACGAAAAGGGAGAATTTCACAGCCGCCCCATGAGCACCCAGAAGGCGGAGTTTGACGGCGATCTGTGGTTCTTCGCTGAAACCAATTCCGACAAAATGGCTCATATTCGCCACAACCCTGCCGTAAATGTGGCCTATGCTGCTGATGGCAAATACATTTCGGTCTTCGGCAACGCCAGCATTGTGATGGATGTGGCGAAGAAAAAAGAGATGTGGCATAAGGATCTGGAATTCTATTTCAAGGATGAACGTGGCCCGGAGTCGCCCAATGTGGCCTTGATCCATGTGGATACGCAATCCGCTCAATATTGGGACACGCCCGCCGGCCCTATTGGGCAGACCATCAGTCTGATCAAAATTGCCCTCACGGGGGATGAAGATGCGGGCGGTGAAAGCGAAAAAGTTACCTTCAAGTAAGGCGGATGGGACTCTCGTTTTTGTCGTGGTGCGGTATGTCTCGCCCCATAGCCTGCCAGTCAGGAAATCTGTTGGTCTGTTTCACAAAAAACAACCTTTCAATCCGTCCTGCGCCCGGAACTAATGCACATAAAGAAACTAAACCGGTAACGGTTTGTGGGGGCAGCCGGATGAAAGTCCTGTTTTCAGAATAGGCAGCTCTAGGCGGACTTATCAGATCCACGACGACGGGATGACCGTGCCATCGGTCAGCGTCCACAGGCCGGTGAGATGGGTGTCATAGAATTGCTGGGCGGTGGTGTCGGCTTTAGCCTCCAGCGCCGCCTTGAAACCGGTCATCTCTTCCTTCAGTTTGGCTCGGCTGAGGCTGGCGAAGTTGGGGACGGGTCGCCCCACCGCCTGATAGGCGGCGTCGATCTGGGGCTTGTACTCGCTGGCGAAGCGCTGGCTGATGCGGCTATAGTAGCGCATCCGCAGCACGATGCCGCGCTCGGCCTCCAGCGTCGGGCGTTCATCTTCGCCCAGTTCGGGGTGCATCAGCATGTACTGGATCGCGCTGTAGTGGGTGTGCATCATGTCATCAATCGGTGCAATGCCCTCGAACTGCTTCAGATAGTCTTCGTGACCGGCATCATAGACTTCGCGGATTTCGCTGATCTTCTTGCTGGAGACGTCGTTGCGGATAAAACCGGTTCCGCCGGCTTTTGCCGCGTCCCGTGTCCAAAGCGCCGCCGCGCCGCGACCGTCTTCCTTCTTGAGCGTCTGATCGCCACTGGTGCTGGACTCGAACTGGGCGATGTGCTGCGGTGCATCGAATTCGGCGCTCGGTGAGTAGCCCAAGTAACCCCAGGCATTCTTCAGATTGGGGAAGACATCCACGACCAGCGTGATGCTGTTGGCGCTGAAGCAGGATGAGAACATGATGTCCTCGACCTGTGCCGCCGCGCCGGGGAAGATCTTTGCCAGCGCCACCAAATCCTGATCGAGGATGATCTGACCAGAGTTTTGTGTCGCGCTGTCGTCGCCCCACAATCCGACGCCGTCGCTGTGACCGGAAAGCACCAGCCGCTCTAGATTGTAATCGCCCCGTTCGGCGGCCTGGAACATCTTCATGGCCTGCGCCACCATGTCGCGGGCTTTGGGATCGACCGCTTTCAGGCAGTCAAAAATCTGCATGAAGCGATCAGCCTCTTCAAGGACATCGATGCCCAACGCTTCCAGAATCCATTTGGCGATGCCTTCCTCGGTCTGCAAATCCGCCTCGGTTTTGGGATCGTTGAGCGCGACGATCACATTCTCCTTCAGCCGACCCTTGAGGACAGCGGCCTCGCGGCTGGCACCTGGATTGAAACCGAGATAGCCGGTCTTGTCCGGCGGATCGTAGATGCTGGCGTCGTCGCGCTGAATGAGCAGGCGCTGCACAGCGGCGTTGCCGAGGGTCTGGTGCAGGCTATGGATGGCGGCGATGGGTGGCCGGGCGGATTGCTCTAACTGGGACAGCGCTTCGGCGGGGTGAGGCAGCGCCGGGGACACATCGGGCGTGATGGCCGCACGGACCGGGGATTGTGGCTGACGCTGATCGGGTGTCCGCTGCTGCATGGTAATCCCCACCTTGATATTGACTGAAGACTACAAGCATTATCAATGAATAGGGCAGCCGTGTCAAATCACCCTCATCATTGTTCAGCAGCATCACAAGGCGTGTGCGTCAGTGGATGGTGGCGACTTCGTTCTCATCCAGTATGAGTGCGGCAAGCTGCGCCGTATGCGTCCATAACAAGGTATGACCGGCGTGGGTCATGACCAGCAACCGGCTCTGCGGTATGGCGGCCTGAAGCATATGGGCATGGTGCAGTGGCACGGCTGTGTCGCTGTCGCCGGCGACGATGAGGGTTTCGCACCTGAGCTGCTTCAACCAGTCCCGGCTGTCGAAATCCCGCAGCGCTTCGAGCGACAACAGGGCGTTTTCCAGCGTGTTATCGTTGATGATGCCCTCAAGCTGCCGCTGCTGTTCCGGGTCCAGCTCGCTTGCGTTTCGCGCCAGCAGGCGGGCGATGCCGTGAATCCCTGACAACCGCAGCAACCAGGGCATCAGGAAACCTTCGAACTTCTCGCGCCAGGTTATCTGATTGTAGGCGAAGGTGCAGACCAGGTACAGCCGACGGACGCGCTCTGGGAAGTCGTGGGCGAATTGCTGCGCAACTGTCCCTCCCTGCGAGTAGCCCAATACACAGGCGCTATCGATCTCCAGTGTATCGAGCAGGTGTGCCAGGTCTCGCGCGTGTTGTGTTGGCGTGTAGGGCGGGAGGAGATGTTTACTGTTGCCTGAGCCGCGCAAATCGGGAATCAGGATTCGGCGGCGAGAAAGCAGAAAAGGGACTAACGGCTGGAACAGGGTGCCGTTCATCAACAAGCCATGGATGAGCAGGATCGGCTCTCCCTCGCCAAACTGTCTGATAGCGATCAAGTTTGATTGAGACATTTGCCCCCTCCAACCTGAACGAAATCCTTCACTCAGCCCTGTGACAGCAGCTTAGGTGTCACGATTTCTGGCATCGTGCTGCCCACCACCCAATTACAATTCTATCGTGACAGCGCGTGGTCGGCATCATCTGGAGGCAGGAACTTGGATTGCGGGCGTTGTTTCCAGGCGATGACCAGCAGCTCAATATCCATGATCGGCGTGGCAAGCCCCAGCTCGCCCGCCAGCCGCGACGGGTGCAGCACCTCGACATGGCGGAAGCCGGCCTCAAGGAAGACCGCAGCAGCAGCCGCTTCATCGGCCACAATGCCGGGCAGGCTGCCGACCTGTTCGCGGAAGAAGCGCAGTTCAGCCTGCACCTGCTGCACCCCCTTTTGCCAGGTCATGAAGGTCACCAGCGCCCCGTGAATCGAGAGGACATCATACAGGTAACGGTGGGTTTCGATCATCTGCTCGCGCGTCAGATAGGACGAGGTGTATTCAATCACGCTCGGCACCCGGTTGCCCAGCGCATCCACCAGCGATTGCCGGCTGAGGTCGGCGCTGAGGGTCACCAGATTGGCCGGGCGCACGTATTCCTTGCAGCGCATCAACCGCCGTTTGCGCCGGATGATGACGTCCGGGGTATCCAGCTCGATGACGCTGGCATGCGGAAAATGCTCGGCCATGTGCAGGGCGAGCGGCGAGTAGCCACAGGCCATATCGACGATGACCGGTTGATCTTCGCTCCGGTGCAGCGCCCGCGCCACACCCGCCTCCAGGATGGCAGTGCGCGCCGCGGTGAAGTTGAGCGCCGCCGGGTTGTTGGCGAATTGCAGCATGATCCGCGCAGTCACCCGTCCACGCAGCGAACTGAGCGCCAGTGTGAGTGGAGATGGGGTCAGTTCGGCGCGCGCCCCCGCCTGAATCTCCGACCCGCGTTCATCCTGGGTACGGCCTAATATCAGCGAACGATCCGGCACTTCACGGGTGGTGTGCATGGACTTCCCGCCTGTTGTTGGGATGATACCGTATGATAATAGTTTTTCATGAACCGAGAGTTAACCGAAATTTAAGTTTGATCGGCCTGAAGCGCGCCGTCGCCACCCGTACCGGGATGACGTTTATGGATTCTGGCCGAGCCTGGTTGCCGACTCATCGGTCTCGCTATAATGTCAACCACACGTTCAAATAGCGGGTGTAAAGTCTGAGGGGGCTCAATGCTTCGAATCGTTACTTGTGGTGCAGATCACCACTCCATAATCCGACCCATTCTGCAATCCATCGGCTGGGATGAACATTACATCGTGGCCTTTGAAACGCTGCCCGCCCAGTTCGCTCGACAGCCCGATCGCATGAGCGGATATGTGGGCTTTCGTGAAGGTGAACCGGTCGGCTTCGTTTTTGTCGAGCATCACCTTTGGAATGGTCTATCCCAGATCCAGGGTTTAGCCGTTCATGCTGCTTATCAGCGTCAGGGAATCGCCGCTGAATTGGTGCACAAAGCTGAACAATTCGCCATCTCCTGCCAGGCGCGTGGCATTTATGTCGATACGCCGGTCACGAACACGGGCGGGCGCAGGTTTTATGAAGCCATCGGCTATCAACTGGGATATATCATGCCGCGCTATTACGAAAACGCGCTGGATGGTGTGACCTATCAGAAGTTCTTTGACGCCTGACCCATTGCATATTCTCGGTTCAGCACATGCCCCGCGCCCAGGCGATGGTCTCGGCCATGCCATCGGCGACGGCGACCTGCGGCGACCAACCGAGTAGCTCCTGAGCGCGGCGGATGTCGGCCGCTGAGACGCGCATATCGCCAGCGTGGGCCGGGTGATGGTGGACGGGGTAGGTGGCGCGGGTATACCCAAACGATGCCAGCACCAGATCGGCCAGAGCATTGACGCTGGTCGGCTGACCGGTGCCCAGGTTGATGATCTCTCCGTAAGTCGCCGGGGCATCCAGCGCATCTGCCCACGCCCGCGCCACATCGGTGACATGCACGAAGTCGCGCGCCTGCTCGCCGTCGCTGTAGATGTTGATCGGTTCGCCGCGCAGCACATTGCCGACGAAGATGGCGAACACCCCCTGATAGGCGTTGGTCAAACTCTGGCGCGGGCCGTAGACGTTGAACATGCGGAATGACGTCACGTTGAAGTTGATGCCCAAGTCGGGCCGCAGCGCGGTGGCATGTACATAACGCTCGGCGGCGTACTTGGTGATGGCGTAGTACGAGATCGGGTTGGCCGGGACGCTCTCGGCGGTGGGGGTAGGGGGTTCGCCCCCGTAGATGGTCATCGAACTGGCGTAGAGCAAGCGCGGGACGCGATGCGCCAGGCAGGCTTGCAACACACGGATCGTCCCCAGCGTGTTGACGTTCAGATCGTTGGTCGGGTCGGCATACGACAGCCGGATCGAGGCCTGCCCGGCGATGTGCATCACCGCGTCAACCCCCTCGGCCAGGATGCGGTTGAGCGTCTCCAGATCGGTGACGTCGCCTTCGATCAGCCGCGCCGCCGCCGGCAGATTGCTCCGCTTGCCGGTGGTCAGGTTATCCAGCGCGATCACCGAATGCTCGCGTTCCAGCAGCAGCTCAGCCAGATGCCCGCCGATGAACCCCGCCCCGCCCGTGATGAGAATGCGTTGTGCTGTGGTCACAGCGGTGCCACTCCGAACAAGCCAATCGCCATCACCGCCAGCAGCAGGAGGATGGGGTTGGTCATGCCAGCGAACAGGAGCAGAAAGAGCAAGAACAGGGTTGCCATATCAGGACCTCATTTTCAGGATTATTTGATGGACTCGATCATGTAGCTGATCGTCCGGCCAGTAGGTTTCGAAGCGCGGTGGCACCAGGTGGTAATCGACCACCTCGCGGAAGTAGCTTAACTCACGAAAGGTGCGACGATACGGCGCATTGAAATCGACCTCCAGTTGATCGTCCTCAGCCAGCGGAATGATGATCGATGGGATGGCGTCATCCACGCCGAAGCCGTAGACGCGGGTGCTGCCGTCTTCAACCGAGCGCCGGGTATCGGTCAGGTAGATGGTGTACGGGGTTGCGCCCGGATGCTGATCGGCATAGCTGGGGATCGTGCGCGGCACTGGTGGCTGTTCGTGCAGCAGGTCGATTTCCACCAGCGGCAGGCGTTGGAACAGGGTCGTATCCCGTTTCTCAGCGTACTGAATAAAACCATCTCCAGGTGGCTTATTGGTCGGCGATAGCAGTTCAATCCGCACCACTGGTTGGCGTTTGTCCTGGGTACGGATGTCGTAAATCACCGCCGAGCGCAGCGCGATTTCATCTTCGCCTTCCGGGTGATATTCGCGGACTTGCAGCGATTTCTCCATGCCCACGACATAGCCCGGTGGCAGGATGGCATCAATCTGACGCGCCAAATCATTGATGTAGGCGGCGTGGAACATCTCCCAATCGCCATCTTCGTTGGCTTGCAGCACACTGTTCAGGTGGGCGTTCACGCCGGGGTAGGGGTTTTCGCGTTCATCCATCGGCGGGTTTCACTTGCAGCATCATGATGCCGGCTGGAACTGTGTTTGATAGGTCAGCACGATTTGCTGTGTTGGCACGCCCCGAGCTTGCAATGCTTCAAACAACGTCGGCGTGTTTTGATCTCGATCAATGTAGATGACGTCATCCACTAAACGGACGATGAGGACTGCGCCTACCAACCACTGTTGATTGACGGTAGCAAAATCGATTACGGCGTAGACCTGTCCGGCATCGTTGGTGGTCAGATAGCTGTAAGCGTTGTGACCTTCGCCAGCGAATTTCTCCATCTCTTCACGCAAAATCGGTTTCAGGGTTGCGGCATCCATTTCACAATCTCCTCTTGCACAGGATCGTAGATCATGAAGTTAATCGGATTCTTTTGGAGCAACGTCTGCGCCAAAACATGTTGTATCACATTCTCATAATCAGATACAGATATGGCAATATAAATGGGTGTTGTATCGCCCAACAATTGCAGTCCGGCTTGATAAACCAAGAATTGACCCAATAATTCCATCAGACTGTGCACAGGAGAAGGTCTCATTCCTTTGACTTCGACAAAAATGATTTGCTGAGATTCATTGATAGCACGTAAATCAATATACAATCTTTTGACATCGTCAGGGTGACTTCCTACCGACAGATAGTATTGTTCGTTTAGAATAGTCCATCCGCTATCAATAAGCATTCTAACGACAAGTTCGTGATGTAAATCCTTGTTAGGCACATTGCCTCATCCTTCGCCTTGAGCATCGTCATCTCGACTGTACGCCATCCGCCGGGCAACGTCAACCCGCTTACCCCCATCTTGCCGAAGCCGTCTATACTGAAGATGGGGACTTATGCAGAAAAAGGGTAACTACTCAGGTGGTATCAATTAACTCAAAATCAACTAACAATCTCTTGATGGTGTATCCGTAACTTGAGATGTCAGCGTATATCCAGTCTTGGAACAATGATTTTGGTGTATGAATCTATAATAAAATGCCGTTTTTAATTGAGACAGTCGCTTTCACAACCTGTTACCACAATGTTTTGTGAAAAAAATAGGCTCAAGAATTGGAACACCATTGTCTACCCTACCTGAGTAGTTACGAAAAAGGGGCAATCATGCGCTATCAGGCCGGACCGATTGGCTTTGACTGGGATAATCCGGAGAAGACGGTGGTGCTGCGAAGCTACGGCCCCGGCTGGAACTGGAATGACTACGACCAGATGCTGCGCTTGACTCAGGAGATGTTCGAGGCCGACAACATCGACCGACCAGTGGCCTTCATCAACATCTACGAGCCAGGGGCGCGCCTGCCCAAAGGCAGTCCGCTGCCGCACCTCAACCGCATGAACCGGATTCAGGCGCATGAGTTCGTCGTACTGGTGTCACAGGATAATGTCGCCATCCAGGAAGTGCGGGCCTTCGTCAAAATGATTAACTGGGTTGAAGGGCGCGACTTCGCCTTTGCCCCAACGGTGGCGGCCGCCCGCGAACGCATGGCGCAGCACTTCGCCCAGAAGCGCAGCAGCCCGGAAACCTGATGATATTGACCCCTTGACTCTCCAGTGGCTCGAGGCTTCAGAATGAATTCAACGAATGCATTCGGGTTCATCGGGCTGGCAAAGGATGAGTCATGTTCAGAATTGGGGATTTCTCCAGAATCACCTATGTGCCAATCACACAACTTCGCTACTATGACGAGATCGGCCTGTTCAAACCAGCGCACATCGATGCCGACTCCGGCTATCGCTACTATAGCGCCGAGCAGATTCCGCGCTTGAATCGCATCCTGGCACTGCGTGACCTGGGGCTATCGTTGGAACAAGTGGCGCGGTTGCTGGATGACCAGATCACCTCGGAGGAAATCCGAGGGATGTTGATGCTGCGTAAAGCCCAGATCGAGCAATCACTGCGCGACGAGATCACCCGGCTGAATCAGGTTGAAGTGCGTCTGGCGCAGATCGAGCAAGAGGGCGCGCCGTATCCAATCGATGTAGTGCTGAAGTCCCTGCCGCCGCAGACAGTAATCGCCCGGCGCGAGGTTCTGAAAAGTTACGATCCAGTCATCGCTACCATGCAGCGAGCGCTGCGACTGCTCCCAGATACCCGCCGCTTCTCCGGCGTACCGCTGTCGGTGATGTATTCGCCGGAATACAGCGCCGACTCCTATGACCTCCTCTATGGGTTCGTCACCCACAGCGGCAGCCCGCCGCCAGAGTTCAGCCAACAACTCGGCATGTCCATCCGTGAACTGCCGGGAGTTGAGCAGACAGCGACCGCGGTTTTCACCGCCAGCTGGTCAAATGTCGGGTTGGGTTACCAGTTGATTGCAAGCTGGATCGAGTCGCATGGCTACACGCTGGCCGGCCCAGTGCGCGAATTATATCTGCATCTGGAGGCCGATACTGATTTGCCATCCAATGTCACCGAGTTTCAATTTCCGGTTCGCCAACTCTGAAAGGGATCACATGAATACCACAACGCTCAAGAAATTGTTCGCTTACGATCAATGGGCGCACCGCCAGGTCTGGCGCTGTGTCGAGACGCTCACGCCGGAGCAGTTCAGCCAACCGCACGACTATTCCATCGGCTCCATTCGCAATCTGATGCACCACATGATGGAAACGGATTGGTCTATGCTGCGCTTTCTGCATCCACTACCAAGTTACCGGGAAGAAAAGCAGCAGATACAATCGGAGAACTTTCCCGATTTCGCCAGCATGCGCCAGCACTGGGAAGCCATCCAGACCGAGCTGGACGCCTACATCGCGACGCTGACCGATGCCGATCTGCTGGAAGCCATTGACGGGAAAGGCTTCGGTTGGAATGGCGAGGTACAGCGCTGGGAAGCATTGGAGTCGGAGTTCAATCACAGCCTCGATCATCGGGCGCAGGTGCTGGCGCTGCTCCATCACCTGGGCGCAGCGACAGTTGAACAGGGGCATTACTTTTACCTGCTGGAGCTACAGGAAAAACAGCTGGTTTGACCACAGACACGGGCGACTCACATGGGTCGCCCGGTGCGCTAACCATCTTGTCGCTCAGAACGGAGGGGCATATCGACCGCCTCTGGCAGGATGATTTCGCCGTCGTCGGAAAGCCGCGCCTGGCTCAGGTCAACGTCGGTGAGGCTGGCGGATTCCGGATCGACCGGGTCGAGATATTGTTCCAGACGGCGCTTGACGAACTCGGCGTGATGCGCCTGAAAGTAATTGATGCGATGCCGCTTGCCATCGGGGGTAATGGCCTTCAGGTCGCGGTAATCAGCGAACCCCTCCACCGCGTCCAGCGTGAGTGAGTCGATCTCGCTGCGCGGTATGCGGGTTGGCGGCCAGTAGAAGGGATGGTAGGAGCGGGTGAGCGCGTCGGCGTCGAGCGTCAGGCGGGTACGCCCGGCCAGAAAGACAAGCAGGGCATAGGCGCTCAAAAAACCGACGGCCAGCAGCAGCAGCCCGATCAGGCCGAGGAAAGAGTCGCTTGTACCAAAGAGCATGATGCCGCCCAACGGCATCGGTATCACGCCGATCAGACAGAGGAAGAACGCGATCCATTCCAGGCTGGCCCAATTGCGGCGATTGTTGAAATCTAGCGTGACACCGTTCTCGTTCTCTGTCACAACACAATCCTCTGGCGGGGCGATCTTGCGCCGCTTGCCGGTATCGGTCAGCAGCTCCTCGCGGGTAAACGGGAAGACGGCATCACACACTTCGCAGGCGGCGGTCATGGTCTGGATATTGACGTTGCGCGCCGGGATTGGGGTGCCGCAGTTTTTACAAATCAACTTCATACAATACCTCGTCATGATTACGGGACGATACGCCTGAAACGTTAGGATCTGCTAACTTTTGCCTGTTCTTGCCTGTTTATCAGGCCAGCGTTCACACTCCGCTGCGTTGGGTCTATCCTGTTCGCTCTTACTACGCGCTGGAACCCCGCTGGTTGCGCTTGTATTTCCTTTTTCTCATCACTGGTTTATCATAGCCGCCTGTTAGTCAGGCACACAGAAGGTCAACCAGTTGGGTAAGCAGCACATCCTCATCGTCACCGGCTCGAATGGGCTGATCGGGTCAGAAGTGGTCGAGTACTTCGACCAGCGCGGCTGGAAAATTCACGGCGTCGATAACAATATGCGGGCGGATTTCTTCGGCGAGAAGGGCGACACCCGCTGGAATCAACGGCGGTTGCAATCCACCTGTCGGGACTTTACCCACCATGAACTCGATATTCGCGATCGAGCCGGAGTAGCGGCGCTGATTCAGCAGCTTCAGCCAACCATGATCGTCCATGCGGCGGCCCAGCCCAGCCACGATTTGGCAGCGCGCCGTCCGTTTGATGATTTCGACGTCAACGCCGTCGGCACCCTAAATTTGCTGGAAGCCACCCGTCTCCACGCGCCCGAAGCGGTCTTCGTTCACATGTCCACCAACAAGGTGTATGGCGATGGGCCGAACTTCATCCCGCTGGTCGAGGAAGCCACGCGCTGGGATTATGCCGACCCGGCCTATGCCGGTGGCATCCCGGAGAGCTTCAGCATCGACCAACGGCTGCACTCGGTCTTCGGCGTCTCCAAAGTCGCAGCGGATGTGGCGGTGCAGGAATATGGTCGCTACTTCGACATGAAGACGTGCTGCCTGCGCGGCGGCTGCCTGACCGGACCGAATCATTCCGGCGTCGAGCTGCACGGCTTTCTCAGCTATCTGATCCGCTGCAATATCGAAGAACGGGAATACACTATCTTCGGCTACAAGGGCAAGCAAGTGCGCGATAACATCCACGCCCACGATGTTGCCCGCTGCATCGAGCTGTTCTATGCGCATCCCCAGCGTGGAGCGGTGTTCAACCTGGGTGGCGGACGGGCCAACTCGATCTCGATCCTGGAAGCCTTTGACCGGGTGGAGCAGTTGACCGGCAAAAAGATGCGCTATCACTATGTCGATGAGGCGCGGGTGGGTGACCATATGTGCTACATCAGCGATCTGACGCGGCTGAAGACCACGCTGCCTGGCTGGGACATCACTCGCTCGCTGGACGACATCTTTGAGGAGATTGTGGTTAGCTGGGAACAGCGGCTCAGCCAATTGGCTGCTGCTCCCTAAGGCGATTATTTCCCAGCTATGAAACTTTCTATCGTCATTCCCGCACGCAATGAAGAAGGCAACATCGGCAAAACGCTGTCGCTGCTGCGTGAACACCTCGACAAGAATGGCCTGAGTAACTTCGAAATTGTTGTGGTCGATGACGGCAGCAAGGATCGCACCGGCGAAATCGTGCGCGACTTCAGTCTTCAGGATAGTCGAATTCGCTGCGTACGAAATACCGGACGGCATGGCTTTGGCCGAGCGGTGGCCTTTGGGCTGAGTCACTTCACTGGCGAAGCGGTCATCATCTACATGGCCGATGCCTCCGATGACCCGGCGGATGTCATCAAGTACTATGGCATCCTACGCGATGAAGCTGACTGTGCCTTTGGTTCACGCTTCATGAAGGGCGGCGGCACAATTGATTATCCACGCTTCAAACTGGTCATCAACCGCATCGTCAATCTCGTCATCCGGCTGATGTTCCGGCATGGCTACAATGACACGACCAACGCCTTCAAGGGCTACCGGCGCGAAGTGATCGAGAACAGCCGTCCGTATGTCAGCCCGCACTTTAACCTGACGATTGAGATGCCGCTGAAAGCCTTTGTGCGCGGCTACAGCTACAAGATCATCCCCATCACCTGGCGCAATCGCGATGTGGGCGAGAGCGCCCTCAAGCTGAAGGAGCAGGGGAGTCGTTATCTCTATACCCTGCTGACGGTGTGGTTCGAGTATCTGCTGGTGCGGCGCGATACCTATCGCACTGATGACGGCGTGTTCCACCCGTGGCAGGCTCCCAGCGCGAGCGATGAATTTCCGCTCCAGAAGTAGCCCTCACCAGCGTTTGTGCCGGTAGCTCATGACAATCTTGCTCACTGTATGGCTGACATCATCCACCAGATACTCGGCAGGCGCAGTCCAGTTGGGCGCCGAGGCCAGTACGGTTCGGACGCAGCGCAGGATGTCCTCGACCTGGACACCGCTGAGGATGTTGCTGCCAACTTCAATGGTCTCTGGGCGCTCGGTAGTATCGCGCAGGGTCACATTCGGCACATGCATGATCGAGCATTCTTCCTGCACTGTGCCGCTGTCACTCAGGACGCACATGGCGTGCTGCTCCAGATGAACGAAATCGAAGAAGCCGAAGGGTTCCAGCGCCCACACGCCGTCGCGTTCGAGCGTCTGGTTGGTACGCTCCAGCTGTGACCGGGTGCGGGGGTGGACGCTGCAAATGACCGGCACCTGATACAGTTCATGCAACCGGTGAAACGCCTCGATGAACTGCTGCAAACGCTCTGGCACATCGACATTCTCGGCGCGGTGTAGCGTCACCAGAAAGTATTTGCCAGCTTCGACCTTCAGCGTTTTGAGGATTGGGCTGGCGCTGATCTGCGGGCTGTAATAATCCATCACTTCCTTGATCGGGTTGCCGGTCACGTAGATGCGTTCACCCGGAATTCCCTCGCGCAGCAGGTTGGCGCGGCTGCGTTCGGTATAGGGCATCAGGATGTCGCTGCTGTGGTCGATGATTCGGCGGTTGACTTCTTCCGGCACGCGGTCATCGTAACATCGGTTGCCTGCTTCCATGTGATACACCGGGATGCCCAGGCGTTTGGCGATGATGGCGGCCAGCGCGCTGTTGGTATCGCCCAGTACCAGGAAGGCATCCGGCTGAACCTGACGCAGAACCCGCTCACTTTCGATCAGCGTGTGACCGATGATCTCGCCCATTGAGATGCCGCGCACGCCCAGGTAGTGATCGGGTGCACGCAGCCGAAGTTCCTGAAAGAAGAGTTCGCTGAGGCGCGGGTCGTAGTTCTGCCCGGTGTGCACCAGCACATGATCACACAGATTGTCCATCACCGGGATGATGCGGCTGAGGCGGATGATTTCCGGTCGGGTGCCGAGCATCGTCAGTAAACGCATCTTAGAGCAGTCCCTTCATCTGATAGGGGTAGGCGGCGAGTTCAGCGATCATCTGCGGAACGGACGGGACCACCGGGTAGCCAGCGGCTTCCCAGAGGGCGCGATGGGTGGCGGCATCCTGCGTGGACAGGGTTCGATCAATGGCGGTTGCGGCCTCGGTCGGATGGATAGTGATATCGTGGCGCTGATAGGCCCGGGCAAAATTCACCAGCATGTCATGTTTCGAGATCGGTTCGGCGGCGACGACATGCTGGATCAGGGGCAGGGGAATCTGATCGCGGATGATGGCGTGACACAGTCTGGCAAAATGCAACGTGGTCACGCCATTCCAGCGGTGATTGGTGAAGCCATTGACCCGCCCACCGGGTGGCTGACCCAGGAACCATTCCAGTAGCGAGGCCGGCGCTTTGGCCTCCGGGCCGATGATCGAGCAGCGCAAGTGGTGTACATGCGGGTAACGGGCTTCACCCAGGCTTTTCGTCTTGCCGTAGACATCGAGCGGGTCGAAAGCGGCGTTCTCATCATACATGCCCTGTCTGCCGGAATAGACACAATCTGTAGCGATCTGAATGACGCGGCATCCCTGTGCCCAGTGCGCCAGACGATAGGGCAAGGTTGCATTGATCTGAATGGCACGTTCCACTTCATCCGGTTGGTCATCGTGGATGAACGGCTTGATGATACCAATCGCATTGATGATCGCGTCACAGCCACTGACATCGAGGGGTGTCGCGCTTGCAGCATCGAACACACGCCACTCGATGGCGGGGAATCGTGCTTGCAGCAATGGGCGCAGGTCGCTGTTACGGATCGTGGCGATCAGTTGAAAGTTCGAGTAGGTGGCGAGGTAATCGACCAGCATCGACCCCAGCATTCCCGAAGCTCCGAGGATCATCACAGTGGCGGGCATAGCGTGTTCTCCTGAGTATCGGTTTAGCCGTGTGCGCCAGTGGATTCGATAGGCCAGTAGTCGGGATCATAGCGCAGGTGATCGGCCTGGGACTCGGCCAGCGTGGCGGTCGAGAAATACATGAGCAGCGCTTCATCGGTCAGCGTTCGAGAACTGTTGGCGTAACCTGGCGGGATATAGAGGATGCTGGGCTGGGTGGCGCTCAGGACGAAGCGCTGCACCACTGCTTCACGGGCGGGTGTTTCCCAATTCTCTAGCTCGACGACGCCAATCAGTGCGGCACCGCGCAGCACCGTCACATACTTAGCTTCGTAGCGATGACCATGCCAGCCGCGCACGAAACCGCGCTCATGATTGGCGACAGTGTAGAAGCGCTTGACGCCCTCGAACTGGAAGTCATTGACGAAGGTCACGGTGCCGCGTTCATCAACGGACAGCCCGCCTTCGATCAGATGGGGTGACTGATCGGCCATGTTATGCCTGTTCCTCTACGAAAGATCACGGTCATTATAGGGAACAGGCGAACGCTGTGGCAATGGTTCCCTTTTTGCGGTGATTATGGTTCTTCTGTTGAGGGCAGTATGGCTGGCGGATGCCAACCGCCTTGAATCCAACGCCGCCGCGCAATCAACACGCGCTCATGATTCATTTTCAGACGTTCCACCGTGGCCCGTCCCGTCGGTGTGAGCCCCTTTATCACAAGCCCGCCCTGAATCCACTCAAAGTGATCATTCCAGAGCTGTTGGCGTGGATTGAAGAGCGGGATGACTTCTTTGGTAACTGGATCGAATGCAGTTACCGCTAAGGCTTTGCTGAGATTACAGTTTGCACACGAGAGGCACAGATTATCAATCCGATCACCGCCCCCTGGGTCAATATGTTCGATATGCAAAGTCTGTCCTGTGTTCGCTTCGCAAGTCTGACAGTATTCACAACAACCAGAAGCTTTCCGGTAAACTCGCCGCTTTATTGCTGCCCATGACTCGTGGCTCATGTGGACAAGAAGCGGTCCTGGCTAAATGGCAGTCCCCGATCCATCAATATCCCAGCGGCTTCTGCTTTACGTATCATCAGACGATTCCCGCGTTCGACGGCGGCTTCGAGTTCCTTTAGTTCAACAGGCGTAATATTCCCCGATGAATGCTTATCCATCAGCACCTGCATTCGCGCCTGAATATCTGAAGCCATCTGTTCGCGTGCAATGGCATAAAGGGCGTCATTGGAAAGTTGACGCAGGGCAATAAGTTCTGCCTGTTCATCATAGGGGAGCCGCAATAACGGGTCGGGCAGTGTCCGCAAATGTGTCAGAAGTACATGTTCAACCGGTTGATGGGTCTCCTCAGCGATCTCTTGGGCCCGCTGATAGACCTCGTCCGGTATAGTCAGCGTGAATTCTCCCATGACGCACTCTCCTCAAATCTCCTTTGATAGTTTCATTCTATCATGTGCAGATACCCGCTCCATCTTACCCCTGCGGCCTATACGGCGCTTCTTCGCTGATGTTGCCGACGAAACCGGGCAGGTCGGTGTGTCCCAGCAGTTGACGAATGGCCTGCGACTCGCCCAGGTGATACCAGTAATGATAGATGACACGCTGGAGCATGGTGCCAGTGCTTTCGCTGTGTGGCTTGCCATTGACCACCAGAAACTGAGCCAGCGAGTCGCTGGTCTGCTGGTTGAGCCAGGCGTCGGAGGCCTGGGTGATCGTGTGCCAGGCCTGCCACATCTCGTCCAGCGGCGGGGTGCTGGCCGGTTTGCCATAGCCCGCCAGCTCGTTGAGTTCTGCGACGAGCGTTTGCCCCTGGGCGCGGGTGAGCCAGCAGCGCTGTTCATGCCAGGCCAGATGGGCCACGATCCAACTGATGCTGTTCATCGGCTCGAAGCGGCGCAGCGCCTCCTCCGGTTGCACATCCACCAGAGCGCGACGGAATTCGCTGCGGGTGAAGCGCAGCTGAGTGACGAGCGGGTGAGTCATGGGGTTTAGCCTTTCGGAAGTTGTTAGTTCTTAGTTGTTAGTTCTTGGTTCTTGGTTCAGGTCAGTCGTGTCAACAAGGGTTGGCATCTGTCTCCTTCAGCGCCTTTCGTGCGCTTCCTGGATTTTCGGTTAGGATGCGGCGGACATGCCGTCCCACAGGGAGGCTGCGCACTTGCACGTCCCTACACCCATCGGTCGTTCGTAGGAACACCCAACGGGGTGTCCGCTGCTACGCAAATCACAATACCAATTTAATTCATCAACCGTCTATAACCCGCAGCGGACAAGCGAGTTGAAGGTGCTGAGTGCAAAGAAAAAGACCTCTGCTTCCCCTCTGTGCTCTCTGTGGTTCAATTCTTCTTCGTCTTTTCCTGGCGCACCGGGCGTGCCTACGCTGACTGGTCGGGCAAGGACTGCGCCAGCGTAGTCAACGCTGCCTGCACCTGATCGAGTGAGGCGTTCATGCCGCCGCCCTGCGCGAAGGCCGCTTGACCACCCCCGCGTCCACCCAACTGACTGGCGGCTGCTTTGAGCAGACTGCCCATATCGAGATCGACATCAGCCGTGCGGGCGAAGACCAGCGCGGCCTTCTCGCCAGCAGACCCCAGCAGCGCCACCACCCGGCTGCCGGTCGTCAGGCGCGAGGCTAGCAGCTTGAGGTCATTCAGGTCCCGATCCGGGCTGGCGAAGACGATCAGACGATAACCCCGCGCGGTGTCGGCGCCGGCGAGCAAGCGCTCGGCTTGCGCTTCAACCCACAGGTCACGATAGATGCGGAGACGATCACGGGCTGCGTTCAGATCGATGTGCAGTCTGGAGAACGCCGCGGGCAGGTCTTCGTACCGCCCATTAGCTTCCAATGCCAGGTGGCTGATGACGCGGTGCTTGCCCTGATAGTCGCGCAGCGCCCGCCCGCCGCAGCGAAACTCCACTCGTGTCTCGAACCCACGCGCCTCCAGCCGGGTGATCTTGAGCAGGCCGATTTCGCCGGTGTGCGCCACATGCGTCCCGCCGCAAGCTGTTGAATCGAAGTTCGCGATCTCAATCACGCGCAGGCCATCGGTCGCCAGATGACCAGGCAGCCGCCGGATGCGGACTCCTTCGGCTTCATCCACCGGCAGCACTCGCGCCGTCACCGGGCGGTTTTCGGTGATGATCTGGTTCGCCAATGCTTCGACATCCGCGATGACGGTGTCGCTCAGGTCGGCCTGATCGAGGTCGATGGTCAGGTTGTCGGGCGTCAGATGAAAGCCGACGGTGTTGGCGTTGGCGATCTGAACGAACGCCTGCGTCAGAAGATGCTGGCCGGTATGCTGCTGCATGAAATCGAAGCGGCGCGGCCAGTCGATTATCCCTTCAATAGTATGACCCGGCAGCAGCGGGGCAGGGGGAAGCTGCGCCAGCTTATGCCAGATCACGCCATCCTGCGCCATCACCTCAATGACCGGGATGTCGTTGAGGATGCCGGTATCGTGCGGCTGACCGCCCCCGCCGGGGTAGAAATAAGTCTGGTCGAGCTTCAGCAGCAGGTGGCTGCCATCAATCTGCTGCTCAACCAGGGTGGCGTTGAACTGCTTGGTATAGGAGTCGGTGTAGTACAATCGTTGGGTCATGCTCATCATCAGGTTAGGTGGCGCAAGTTGCCCACCAGTGTAGCCGGATTGGGACGGGTGGGCAAAAGGTTAAGGGTTTGCCGCGCCAAATGTGACTATACTCAAAAAAGTAAACTCTGGCAGGACACAGACGATATGCGTTTTCGGATTATGCTCATCACCCTGTTCATCATGCTGCTGGCTGGCGTACTGCCCGTCATGGCCCAGCCGTCGGTCTGCGAAGCCGGGGCGGCCTGTGTCGATCCCGGGCAGGAGATGCAGGTGGCCGCCATGATGAACCTGATGCTGGTGCTGCTGGGCTGCGCGGTCGTCCTCCTGGTGGCGGTTGGCGCGCCGCTGTGGGGCTGGCTGCGGCGCAAGGTGTGGTGAACTCCCCATCTTCAGAATCCCAACAGTCAGTTATCATACTCGCCGGTGTTATGCCACAGGGGATCGACTGGATGATGTCACCTGACCGCTTGCTGGGTTTCCTGCACTTCTTCCGTGAGGCCGAGCGGCTGAAGAATGTGTATCGCACCTCTTGGACATCCAACGGTGACCGTGAAAGTCCGGCGTCGCATACCTGGCGGGTGTGCCTGATGCTGGTCGCGCTGGAGCAGGAGCTGCCGCCGCTGGATATGGCAAAGCTGCTGAAGATGGTCATCGTTCACGACCTGGGCGAGGCGATTCACGGCGATGTGCCAGCCATCCATCAAGATGCGACGGCGCCCAAAGCCGCGCAGGAACGCGATGATCTGCAAACCCTGATCGCGCCGCTGCCGTCCTCGGTGCAGCAGGAAATCCTGGCGTTGTGGGATGAATACGAAGGGGCGGCCACGCTGGAAGCGCGCATCGCCAAAGCCTTCGACAAGATCGAAACGCTGATGCAGCACAATCAGGGGGCCAACCCCGTCGATTTCGACTACGCTTTCAACATCGACTATGGCAAGCGCTTCACCGATGCCGTGCCACTGGCGGCCCAGTTTCGCCAGATCATCGATGCGGAAACTGCTGCCCATGCTGCCCAAAGCCATCCGCCTTCATCACGCGATTGAACCCGGTTCAATCCAGCACCACCGGCTGCACCGCGCCGGCGCTGAGTTCGACCACCTGGGCGATGAAGCGCTCGACGTGATCCACCGGGAACTCAGCGGTGATGGTCACCTGCCCCTCAAATGCTTCATCGAGATTGACGGCTTCCAGCGGTTCATACAGGCGTCGGATGAGTTGGTATAGCGGATAGGGCGTCTCCAGCCCGACGGTCTTGCGCTCGATCTTACGCTGCGTCGGCACCCCGGCTAACCCGGCCTGGGCGGCCTCGGTGTAGGCGCGCACCAACCCACCCGTCCCCAGCAGCGTCCCGCCAAAATAACGCGTGACCACCACCAGCGTGTCGCCAATATCGACGCCGCGCAGCACGGCCATGACCGGCGGGCCAGCGGTGCCGGAGGGTTCGCCATCGTCGCTCAGGCTCTCGATCAGGCTGTTGCCATAGCCAACGCGGTAGGCGTAGACATGGTGCGAGGCATCCGACATGGCGCTGCGTACAGCGGCCAGCCCGGCCCGCGCCTCGGCAACAGTTGGGGCATAGGCGACAGTGGCGATGAAGCGCGAGTTGACGACGACGATCTCGGTCTGGTAGGTGGCAGCAGGGATGCGGTATCCGAATGGCATCGGGATTACTCCGAGGGGGGCATCATTGAATTGCCTGATTATAGCGTCTCGCGGGAACAATGTTGGTGTGTCCATTCTCCAACTCGCTATAATCCATCCCGAAATTATCAACAGTAGGGAGTCAAAACACGATGACTGACCTGAGCCAGCACATTCAGGAAACCGCCTTAATCGACACCCATGAACATCTGCGCCCGGAATCCGACTATACAGGAAATGGCCCGGATGTGTTGCAGGACTTATTCGGGAATTATGTTCCGGCCGACCTGATTGTCGCGGGGGCAACCCAGGCGGCAGTGGATCGGCTGTTGGACTCCAGCAACCCGGATATTGAGGCGCGCTGGTCAGGGATCAGCACCGCCTGGCAGCACTGCCAACACACCGGCTACGGCGAGGCGACCCGTTATGTGGCGAAACACGCCTATGGCATGGACGACATCCACCCGGCAGCGATTGTGGCGGCGGCTGAACACAACCGGCGACTGCGCCAGCCGGGCGAACGCTTGCGTATCCTGAAGGAAGAAGGCCATCTCGACCATGTGCAGATCGATGATTTCGTCTGGGCGTGCCTGCCCGATCACTCTGGCCTCGATTTTTTCCTGTACGATCTGTCGTGGGTGAATTTCTGCCGGGGTGAGATTCGCGCCGCTGACCTGTTCAACGAGACGGGAGTGCAGGTCGTTGATCTGACGACGCTGCGCGAAGGGATGGCGGCGCTCTTTGCCAAATACGGCCCGTGCGCGATTGCGGTCAAGACACAGCACGCCTATAACCGCACGCTGCTGTGGCAGGAACGCCGTGATGCCGATGTCGAACCGGTCTTGCAGAAGCACCTGCGCGGCGATGAACTCTCCGAGGCCGAACAGCTTTGCCTGGGCGATTGGTGCTGGGCGCGGGGTGTTGAACTGGCGATTCAGCATAACCTGCCCTTCAAAATCCACACCGGCTATTACGCCGGGCAGGGCTATATGCCGGTCGAGCGCATCAAGCCCGGCCACCTGTGCGGCCTGCTGCAACGCTACCCGCAGGCGCGTTTTGTCCTGATGCACATCGCCTACCCCTACCAGGAAGAGCTGATCGCCATCGCCAAGCATTATCCCAATGTCTACGTCGATATGTGCTGGGCGTGGAGCATCAACCCGTATGCGGCGACTGACTTTGTGCGCCGGTTGATTCACGCGGTGCCGATCAATAAATTGTTCGTCTTTGGCGGCGATACCGGCTGGCCGAATGCGGCGGTAGCCTATGCCAGACAGTCGCGCGCCGGGCTGACTCGCGCCTTGCAAGCTGAAATAGACGCCGGTGATCTCCGCGAATCACAGGCCATCGCCCTCGCCACGCGCCTGATGCGGGGCAATCAACAGGATTGTTTTGATCTGGAAGGCACACGGGCAGCCATTCATACCGCGAGTCAGGTAGGTGAATCTTAACTGGCTGGTACTCCCGTTCTTAGCTATAGTGGAGGCATCAGCCAGCGATGATCGAGGAACTCCCATGCGCGACCAGTTGGACTTGGCGGCGATTGAAAAAGTAGGACGAGGGACTAAACGTCCGTTGCAATTGGCGATGATGTTTTCCGTTGCTGCCATCACATTCGCCATTGTAATGGGTCCAATCGTGTTTCCGACCAACGATATCAATCAGTTGTATCGCGGCTATAAAGCCAGTTGGGAACAGGTCAAGGGAGTTCCCCCCAATGTACGCGATGTACAGGTTGATTCTCGTAACACCATCTGGTTGCTGACCGATGGTGGCGAGTCGATCACCTATGGCGATGGTGATACATGGGAGACAGAGCGCGATTTCGGTCTGGGTGGAGTTGATCTGAGCGCTGGCATGGCGGTCTACCAGGACCAGGTATGGGCAGCCGGCGGAAACAGCGTCGTCCATTTTGATGGTCGGTTCTGGCAGCGCTTTCCCGGTGTGCTTCCCGAATCACCGAAGGCCATCGCTGTCAATGATCTGGGGGTCTTTGTTTTCGCGGACAGTGGTCGCCTGACGCGATTGGTGGATGGCACATGGGTGACGGAGGACATGAGCCAGATTCTCCCTGGCGTGAATGAGGTGGAGTGCCAGATCTGTCCGCTATCCATCAAGTTGGAGGCAGCGGATAGTGAGACGATCTTGCTGCAATGGAAAGGGCTGTGGCGTTACAACGGAGACCGCTGGCGAGAGATTCAGATTTTTGAAACCAATCTGGCCTATATGGATGTCGCCGGCGTTAACAGTGGCTGGTTATGGACGGGGTGGAGAGATGGCTTTACCCAAACTTACCTGAACGGCGGATCGCCTGATTTTGTCTTGTTCGAGAGTTTAGGGCTTCCGGAATACACGGGCATCAATGATATCAGCGCGGTTGATGACACCTGGTTGCTGGCAACGGATGCGGGGCTGCTCCAATCCACCGGGGATAGTTGGGTCAAGCTGCCGTTGCCTGAAGATAGAACACTAAGAGTCAACCATGTGACCGTTTCGCGCCAGGGAGAAATATGGTTCACTTCAACAATGACCACTTCAGCGCCACTCGCGGTTATCGTTGTATTTGTTATACCCCCCATTCTGATGGCTGTAGCGGTGATCTTTTTTGCTCGTGCCATGCTGGTCTCAATGAACGCCCAGTCCCGGTCAAGCGTGGCGCTGGATAGCCGGCTCCGCGAGGTCTGGAGTGGTTTGCCACCGCTGCCGAAGTCATCCTGGAATGCCGTGGAATGGGTTTCCTTGATCGCTACGGTGATGGTGATTGTTGCCTTTGGTGCCTTGCTCGGCGGGGCAATGACTTCGACAGGGCTGCTTATCGCGCTGTTCACCGGCGGGATGCTGGTTTATACCAGCGGCTATCGTAAACGACTCAGGCATTGGCCTAACGCTCTGCTTCACTCGTTGCCTGTTTTCCTGGTGGTTCTGCCGTTGATGATAACAATGAGTAGCGAAGCATGGGCCACGCGCATTCACCCCCTGCTCCCTGGCGTCCTGTGGATCGTCTGCATCATCTGGCTGATTGCGATAGGGTTCCTGCCTATTTTTAGTGTGCTGCGAATGATGCATCAAGGACGATATGCCGAGGCGGAGCGTTGGAGCGATCAATTGATTCGATGGCAACCGGATAGTGCCGGATCCATCCAGATGAAGGCTCTTGCTCAACTCAATGCTGGCAAGTTGGATGAATCGGAAGCGCTCCATCGACAGCTCTACGCCGAGATGCTGCATGGCAATCGCACAATCAAAGCAGCACTGCTGAATGGGCTGGGATTATCGGTGGCCTACAAGGGGCAGTTCGAGGAAGGGTTGCGCCTGGTGGCATGCGCCGTCCAGAGCCAACCCAATTCAATGCCACTTTACCTGAGCCTCGCTGAAATCTACCTCGAAGCCGGCGTCGAAGCTGAACGCGCACTCGAAGTTCTCGATTCCGGGCAGCGTTCTAGCGCGGTTCTTGCTGCGACGGTGCGTTGTCTTTTGCCAGCCATCCGCGCCTGGGCATTCGCGCAGCTTGGGCGTTTTGACGAGGCCGATCCCTTGTTGAAGCGCGCCAGAGCCAAGCTCCCCAAATCGAGCCTCATCACGCAAGCCTACCTCCTCTACATCGAAGGTCACATCCACCGGCTCAAGGGGGAGCGCGAGAAAGCCGCCGAGCAGTTCCGGCAGGCCGTCGCCCTCGACACCGGCCTGTATGGGCAGCGGGCGGCCAAGGCGCTGGCCGAACTGGATCAATCCGGCGATACCCTTCCGATAGCCTGATGTCTGTATCGTCGATGAGGACGCTTGCTTTGTGAAATCCGGCACAACCACACTGCCTGATTCTGCGTAGTAATGGGTAAGCTGTCCGCGTACTGACAGCAGGCATCAGGAGTGAACCGTAAATGGATACTCAGAATCGGCAGTCAGACAAGGAATACCTCACCGGACCGCAGCGGCTGGGGGAGGGCATTCTGCTGTTCTTCATGCTCATGCTGGCGGGTTTCTTCATCTATCACCAGACCATGAACACCGGCTTCTTCACCGATGAGTTCAGGTCGGTTGAGAGGGTAGCCCTGTATGGCCCACTGCTGCTGGGGCTGTGCGCTCCGGCCATCCGCGCCTGGATGGGACGGCGCAATCCGGCGCGCCCGTTTGAAGCCGCGACCAGTCTGTGTCTGGCGGTTGGCGCATTCTGGTTGCTGACTGTGTTTCCATTGGATTACAGCCATCTGGCGGATGCGCTGCCGGGGTCGTTCCGTTTCATCCTGGCCTGGGTGACTGACGACATCGCTCGCGTCATCCTGACGCTTCAAATCATCATCGGCCCGATTACAGCGGTGGTCGCGTTGTGGCGCTACTATGTGACTCTGCATCGTGACGCCCCGGCCACGCTGCGTCAGCGTCCATTGTAGATTCGACTACAGATTCAACTCTCCCGCCTCGCCGGCGTGATAGCGCTGGAGGATGGCCTCGGCGATGACCGGCGGGGCCTTGGCGTCTTTCGGCAGCTTGAACGGCGCCTGCTGCCAGAACGGGGTATCCACCGGGCCGGGGCGCAGCAGGGTGAACTTCTGCTGACGGTTCTCTTTCGCCATCACGCTCACCAGCGGCGCGAGGGCGGCTTTGGCAGCGGCATAGACACCCATCTTCGGTAGAATCAGGTGGTCGATATAGGCACCGATGAACACCAGATGCCCACCAGCTTTCATCAGCGGCAGACTGGCCTGCGCCGCCAGCCAGGCACCGGTGACATTGCTGGTCATCACCAGCGCGTAATCCTCCGCGCTGATGCGATCCAGCAGGCCGTTCCGCAGCGCACCGACGGCATACACCATCAGATCAACGCCATCGCTGTCCGGGGCGATCAGCGACGCCACCCCCGTGATGCTGGGCGGATGGCTGGCGTCGAAGCGATAGGTGTGGTCAGCGGTAGAGGGGATGCGGCTCTCGTCGCGGGCGGCGGCGAACACCGTCCAGTCATCCTGTTTCAAACGGGCCACAAGGGCGCTGCCGATGCCGCCATTCGCTCCCCAGATCAGTGCTTCAGGCATGAGATGCTCCTTTGGGTAGTTGCTAGTTCTTAGTTGTTAGTTGTTAGTTCTTAGTTCAGTAGAGGTCGGTGTTCTCCGGTAGGGACGTTTGCGGCTACCTACGGGGCAATCCGGCTTGAAAATAGGTCTTGCAACCTGGTATCCGCCGCCGAAGGGTTAACCCCTCGGCTACCAGGAGAAGCAAAGCCCACTGAAGGGGCTGCTTTCCAGAGTGTTTTTCCAGCGCCTTTAGTGCGCTTACCGTATTCCGGATAGCTGGGCGGCTTCAGCCCCCAGCGGCTAACAGTGGTAGTCTATTTTCATCCTGTCGGTCGAATGCGTTTTTGATGTCTAGCTCCCTTAAACGATTACAGTGAAGCTCGATAAACCTTCATGTTGTTTTCTCCCCTCACCCGGTGGGAGAAGGGCTGGCGGCGAGGGTACATACCCAGGTGGTTTAGGTTCTGCAATACCAGGAGATAACAACTACCCACTTCACGTGGCAATCACCACCACCGCCCAGGCGAGGAAGGCGATGAGCAGCAGCGCCCAGGCCGGCTTGCTCCAGTTCCACACCCGGCCGGCGGCGTAACCTTTGAGAAAGGGCAGGGCGGTATCGAACACGCCCAGCATGAAGAAGCCCTGTGCCACCAGCGCGAAATCACGGGTTGCGCCGCCCATTGCCCCCAGCGGCACCAGCAGCCACAGCGCCAGCACCACCACCAGCGCCCCGGCAAAACCGATCACGCCCAGCTTGTCATCCACCTCGCGCCGTCGCCAGTCAGCCGCCGCCGGATACACACCGCCGGGGATCGGCATCACGCCGCTGCTGAAACCAATCGGGATGGCGAAGAGCAGCAGCGGTTCGGTCATGCGGAACTGGGCTGGCAGCCCGACCAGCCGCGCCGCCAGCAGCATGGCCGCCGCCCGCCCGCCGATGAACAACAGGCTGGCAAGGAATGCATAGACCACACCGGTCAGGAACGGCACCGGCCAGCTCCATGCGCCCAGCATCAGGCACAGCGTCGGGAACAGGATGGCCGCGCTCAGGTGCAGCCAGCCCTGATGCGGCTGCGGCTGCGCGGGACGGATGTAGAAGAAGTGCGCCGGGACGAAGGCGAAGCCGCTCTTGAACCACACCGCCAGCAGGTTCAGGCCGAAGCGCGACCACTGATCGCTCAGGGCGGCGCGGGCGAATCCCCGTGTGGTGAAGAGCTTGAACGAACTGGCGTTGTCGCCCTCGACATAGGTATAGACGCCATCCACCTTTTGCTCGTCAAAAAAGGCCAGCGCGTGATCGATCAACTGCTGACCGGCACCCAGGCCGCGTGCTTCCGGGGCTGTGAAGACCCACGACACCTCACCCCAACGCTGACCGCCGAAGGTGTTCAGCTTCAGCACCAGACCGCCGACCCAATTCCCTTCTTGCTCGGCCACGAAGCTGTCCGGCGACAGGCTGAAGGTGACGCGCTCCATCAGATGCGGCAGCGAGCGTTTGGCGAGGGCGGTGAAGGCCGGGCGTTCGTCATCGCGCAGCCGCCGAATGATAAGGCCAGAAGGTGACACAATCGGGTTCTCGACTTGGGTCATGCTGATGCTCCATTCATCACTCGGCGGTCAGATAGGTCAGGTCGGCGTCAGCGTCCGGGCAGCGGTGACCAGCACCGCGATCTCCGGGTCGTCGCCAGCGTAGGCGCTGTAATAGGCATAGCGGACGATCCCCTGCCGGTCAACGATGAAGGTGCCGGGCATCATCTGGGCATCGCCCGTCGTCTCGGTCTGCTGATGGCCTTCTCGCATGGCCTTGAAGGTCTTGCCCATCATCTGCAAACCGCTGCCGATGAACTCCCCCACCGTCGCCCGGCGCAGTCCCCAGGCGGTGTAGGGATCGTTGCTGGTGGCGGCGTAACAGGGCAGGCTGGGCGCGAGCTTGCCGCAGTAGCGCTCGGCATGTTTGGCCTCGCCCAGGCCGATGTTGACCACCTGCAATCCGGCCTTCTTCAGATCCTCTTTGTGTAGCTCCAACTGAGCTAACCGGGCGCGGCAGTGAATTCAGCCATAATGCCGCAGGAAGTTGAGCAGCGTCGGGCCATTGGCCCAGAAGCCAGCCAGTTGTACCGGCTGGTTGTGAATATCGACCAGCGTCACGTCAGGCGCGGGCTGGCCGAGGGTCAGGCGGGGTGCGGTGTTGGTCACAACGAAGTCCTCAATGCAAAGGATAAAGGTGAATGGTGATCGTCCGGTAGGGACACGGCGCTGCCGCGTCTCGACATCGGATTGAATGCCCAAAGCTGTTCACAACCAGTCATCATCAATGTCTACAGGCGTGAACATCCCTGATCTGAACGAACAACTCGCAACTCGCCTACGCCTTCGCCAGCGACCCACCGCTGCGCCGATCCGCCGCGAAACGGGCGGCCCAGGCGGCCAGGATGGCAATGACCATGATGGCGGCGCTGTTGGCGACCTGCGGCGTCTCGGCCTGCTTGACGACGATGCCGACCAGCGCCCAAATCAGGACCAGGCTGTAAGCCAGATCGCGGCGGGTGATAATCAGGACGCCAGTGATGCCGGTGGCGACCAGCAGCATGAAGGTTGTCCAGTTAGCAGCACTGATGCCGAAGCCATCCCAGTTGGCGACGTAGAGCGTGTGAGCGATATTGGCGACGGTGGCGACGGTGATCCAGCCCAGATAGACGCTGAAGGCGGTATGCACCCAGCGCTGCCCAATCCCCTTGACCGGCGTCAGGCCGATGTTGAGGCGGGTGTAGATCATCAGCAGCGAGACCAGCAGCGTCAACATGAAGACCACGCTGAGGGGGAATTGCAGCCAGTGGAAGGCGAAAATCCAGGCGATGTTGGCGATGCACGACAGGACGAACCAGTAGCCGATTTTACGCAGCATCGGGTTCTCGCGCTGCGACGGGAGTGCCTGATAGATGACGTAGCCGATCAGCAGGGTGTAGATGACGCCCCAGATGCTGAAGACATAATTGGCCGGGACGAACAGGATCGGCACGCTGTTGGAAATATCAGCCGGCGTCCTGCCATTCAGCGGCAGTGCATTGGAGAGTCCGTTGACGATCACCGTCGCGACCAGGGCGACGATGGTGATGAACTGGCGGACGATGTCACGATTCATGGGAACTTCCTTCTGACGATAAGCGTAACACTGAACGACCCACAGGCGCAGGCCGCGACAAAAACTATAAGCGTAGGCTACAGCGATGGGATGAAGCGCGGGTGAGATGCGGCGGAGAATAAAATGAGGCGCGCCTACTTGGCAGCGCCTCAAGACAGGACGGCCACGCGAGAGCTACCGAACTCAACCGCTTCCGAGGAATTCCACTAAGTCAGCGTTAAAACGTTCGGTGGCTTCGTCCATCGGGATATGCCCAACATCGGGGTAAGCAACCCACTGGTTGTTTGGGAACAACCCGCGCAGACGCTCGCCTACAGTGATCGGCACGAGGCGATCATCTTCGCCCCACAACAGCAGCACCGGGGCATCAACCGCGCCGAGCCGCTCCACATCAAGCTGATTGTCAGGGCTGACCGAGTCGCGCACGAAGGCCAGCAGCCCGCCTTCCCAACCAGGAACCTGGAACCCGCGCACCCGTTTCGCCATCAGGTCGGGGTCGATGGCGTCGGGGTCATTGACAGCGCTGTTCAGCATGTCGCTGCCGAAGCTGCCGCTGAAAATGGTGCGAACGATGCCCTGGGCGAAAGGGGAGTTCGGGTCAATCGTCGCCGGGTCGAAGCCCGGTATCCCCATCGCCGGCCCACCACCAGAGCCGTAATCCGCATCCTGAATGTCAATCGCTGCTGAGATCAGCCCCAGCTTCAGGACGCGCTCCGGGTAGCGCAGCACAAACGCCGCCAGCACTGTCCCGCCCTGGCTGTGACCGACGAACGACGCCTGCTCGATCCCCAGTTCATCCATCAGCCCGGCGGTCAGGTCAGCCATCGCTTTGGCGGTGTAGCTCAGATCGGTGCGCTTGTCCGACAGGCCGAAGGGCGGGCGATCAAAGGCGATCACCCGATAACCGGCTTCGATCAGCGCCGGATAGGTGTTCGTCCAATCGATAACCGAGCCGAGGAAGCCATGCAGCAGGAAGACCGGCGCACCCTCACGCGGGCCGCGATCCACATAATAGACGCTGATCCCGTTGACATCGGCGAACTGTCCATCGGCATCGGCCAGGTCAGCCGGGGTCGTATCCTGGGCAGCGGCAGGCACAAGCCAAAGAGCGATGATGAGGACGAGCAGCAGGCGCAAACGAGTCATGAGCGTCACATCCGGTTCGGGAGCATTCGTCCCACTTAACCTGATCGTGAGCATACCCCCGCCACGTAAGCAGGCGCTGAACACAACGTGAACATCCGGTGAACACGGGGTGAATAAAGATGAGACGGGTGAGTTTAATTCGTGTCGATCACCTCGACGGCGTACCAGCCACGCGGTCATCGCCTGACGGATGTGAGGCTGTGCCACGACATCTGTCAACATCACGGCATATGGCGTTTCCGCTTTTCGGCGGGGAACTCTTGCATCGCCTCTGCATCATCCTCTGCTGTTGCTAACCGCTGCTACTTGTCCTCATAGCCAGCCATGCGTTTAGCAACCTCGTTGTCGATACGAGCCTGAAGCAAAGCATAGGATTGTCGCAGGGCAAAATGGATAACCAGCGTCATGCCCAGGAGGAGGACAAGCGACAATCGCTCAATGATAATCGGTCGAAAGACCGAAAATGGGACAGTGGCATTACCGACATAGGTGATCTCTGCGAAGATGCTATACGCCACCAGTAGTGCAAGACCAACAAAGGCCATGAGGTGCCAGCGAAAGAATGGCTCACTTTGCCCGAATAAACCTTTTTGTTTCATGTTGCGCCTCAATTAATGTGCGTCATTTACCGCGTATACGGTTATTGCCAGTCAAAGTTGCGGGTCATCGCCTGCCCTCACATTGAGAATTAGGCTCATGGGTAGAAAGAGTGCAAACGGACCAGGGATGAGATGAAAGCAACGGAGACGCGCTTGAGATTGACGCGAAACTCATGGATCGCGACATAGCCACTGAGAAAATGCTTGCT
>JALHNT010000023.1:0-59075 GCA_022843385.1 Anaerolineae bacterium
ATCTTCCCGGCATTTATATATTGATTGCGCACCCAGGAGTGATGCTCGCGCCCTTCCTTTCTCGTGCAGCGGCTGAGGAGATAGTACATGGTCGACGCACATCTCTGGTAGGAAACTGGACCCTAGAAGGCACTAGTGGGACGACTATCGTGAATTGACGGGTCACAATCTCTATTTTTACGCTGTTATCGTGATGTTCAGTCATCAAATTATGACGTTCAGCCCACTAGTGGGTCATCCATCATGAATAGATGGCTTGGCAGCTATCGGCAAACCTTTTTTCGCTCACCTCACCCCCCAGCCCCCTCTCCAATGCATTGGAGAGGGGGGGTCGAGCCAAGCGAGACGGGGGTGAGGTTAAGCCTGCAAAAGGGATATTGAGACCCGTCAATTCAGGATAGTCAGCCCACTAAGAACCAACAACTAGGAACTAACAACTATCCTACGGATAGAACCCGCGCGTCAGCAGGGCATCGCCCACCCGCTTGATGGCGAGCATCTGCGCCGCCGTCCGCATATCCGTGCCTTGTTTCTCGGTCATGCTGGCGGTGGCATCATAGGCCTTAATCAGCACCCGTTCCAGTTGGCGGAACACTTCGTCGGTGTCCCAGAAGAATTCCTGCAACCCCTGCACCCACTCGAAGTACGAAACCGTCACACCGCCGGCATTCGCCAGGATGTCCGGGATGACCAGGATGCCGCGATCATTCAGGATGTCGTCGGCTTCGGTGTCGGTCGGGCCGTTCGCGCCTTCCACGATCAGGCTGGCATGGATGTGCGGCGCATTGTCTTCGGTCAACTGGCCTTCCATCGCTGCCGGGATCAGCACATCGCAGGGCAGCGTCAGCAGTTCTGAATTGGTGATGTGATCAACACCGGGATAACCGTTCAGCGTGCGGTTGGCCGCCACATAATCGCGCACCTTCGGGATGTTCAAGCCGTTGGCATCGTAGATGCCGCCATCGACATCGCTCACGCCCACCACCTTGAACCCCAGTTCATAGGCATAAGCGGCAGCATGAGAACCGACGTTGCCGAACCCTTGAATGACCAGTGCGGTGTTGTTGGGGTTGGAACGCCCCATCCGCTTCAGCGCTTCCAGCATCACGATGATGACGCCGCGCCCGGTGGCTTCGGTGCGTCCCTGGCTGCCGCCGATGTTGATCGGCTTGCCCGTCACAATCGCCGGCACCGAATAGCCAACGGTCATGCTGTAGGTGTCCATGATCCAGGCCATTTCCTGCGGGCCAGTCCCCATATCCGGGGCGGGGATGTCGGCGTAGGGGCTGATGAGGGGGATCAATTCTGAAGCATAACGCCGGGTCAGGTTTTCTTTTTCGCGGACGCTCAGGCTCTTTGGATCAACGATCACGCCGCCCTTCGCCCCGCCAAACGGCAGGTTGACCAGTGCACACTTCCATGTCATCCACATCGCCAGCGCCCGCACCTCGTCCAGCGTGACGTTGGTGCTGAAACGGATGCCGCCTTTGCTGGGGCCGAGGATGGTGCTATGATGCACCCGGTAGCCGGTGAACATCTCAATCCGGCCATCGTCGCGGCGCACCGGGAAATTCACCGTGAATTCGCGGCGCGGCCAGCGCATATATTCCTTCACATTATCATCGAGATCGAGCCGCTGCACCGCCCGATCATACTGCGACAGCGCCGTTTCATACGGGCTGGGTAAGTGTTCAAGTGCGGTGTGGATGGAAGGCATTGAAACAACCATTGTATCTCCTCGTGTTTACACAATTTTAGTGAATGTCTACAAAAAAACTTGTCATTTATAGACAGTATAGCGCAGACTATGGCGCAGAAGCCTAAATGATTCCTAAAAATGTGCAATTTGTCTAGTTTCAGTAGTGCAATTTATCCATGTACCTGATCCGCCAAAAGATGGAGGCAAAAGTCCGCCGCAGGCTGGACGAGTCAGCCGCCGCTATCTGTTACGCTTGCGGCATCTACGGGGTCTCAATGGATTCTGGGGAAACAACTGAAAGGAAATGACCTCATGAAAATTCGTCTCATCATCATTGGGCTGGCGCTGCTGGCGTTGGTTTCCACGGTCGGCGCACAGGCCACCGTCCCACCTTTTGCGGCTGTCGAAGGCGACACGCTCACCCTGGTCGATGCCGACGGCGCGTCCCGTCCGCTGCTGACCAATGACAATGGCTTCACTTATCTGGCCTGGAATGCCGCTGGCACACAACTGGCCTACTTACAGCGTGGCCCGCAGTGGGAAAACACCCTCGGCGTGGTTGAGGCTGCGACCGGCCAGGTGACTCAACTGGAAACCGCCAGCATCACGCCTGGTTTCAACCTCAGTTGGATGGCGGACGGGCGCATTCTGTTCGCTGCCAACAACTTTGAGATGCCTGTTCCAGAGGGTCAGGGGGTCAATATCGATCTGTTCGCCATCGAACCGCAGGCCGGTGCCGAAGCCCAGCGCCTCGGCACCGTCGTCTTCGGCACCGGTTGTGGCGGTGGCTCACCCCTGCCAGCCGACTGGATCTACTGGCGCGAAACAGGCGGGTTTGGCGGCTACTTCCTCACCCTGGCCGAGACACCCTACGGCATTGTCTACAGTCTCAACTGCATGGGGACGAGTCTGGGGCTGCTTGATCCGGCGACCGGTGAGAGCGTCGAACTCTCGACCAACTTCGCCAAAGCCGTCGTCTCACCCGATGGCGAACAGGTGGCTGGCATCGAAGCCAGTATGACTGATCGCAGCGTCCAGCGCGTCCTGCTCCTCACCCTGGCGACGCGCGAGATCACCGAACTGGCCTTCAGCGCCAGCCCGGATCTGTTGACCTGGAGCGCTGATGGCAGCCGTCTGTATTACAGCGTCCGTGAACTCAGCGCCAATCTGGTGAGCGACCTGTCACGTAATGACCAGATCGCGCTCAATGAGAAGCTGGGTTATGAGGTGACTGATCTGCCGGCCTATACCAGCGCCCTGCGTCAGTTTGATCTGAGCAGCGGCGCGGATGCCGAGTTGTTCAGCGGCTCCAGCTACGCCATCGGACGCATCGCCGAGGGTGCCGGAGCTGTCTATTTCAGCCTGATCCCGAACCTCAACGCCTGGCTGGATGCTGTCCTGCGCGGCGAATCGGTCTACGATGACCCCGCCGGGATGCGCTATGTCCTGCCGGAAGTCATGCGGCTGGCGACCGCCGAATCGCCCGATGCTTCCTACCTCGGCCAGTTCGAGCAGTTCACGCCCGTCGGCAGTTGAGGGGGGTAGTAGCAGCGGACACCCCATTGGGTGTTCCTACGAAGGACCGATGGGGGTAGGGACGTGCAACGGCACGTCCGCTGTACTCAAAATTGCGCCTCTACGCAGCAATTCGGTTGACCGATGGGAGCAGCACACGATCAGAGCAAACCGATTCAATGCCCATCTGAGAAATCTGTTCACAACCGTTGGCATCTCTTATGCCCCATTGTGAACAGATCTCCCCTGAACTAGCAACTAACAACTAACAACCAACAACGACCCTAGATGCTCACATTCGGCCGGTACTCACCGAACACCCCGCGCAGCGTATGGGCGATCTCGCCCAGCGTCATGTCATGCTCGACGCAGGTGATGAACAGCGGCATCAGGTTCTCGCTGCCCCGCGCGGCGATTTCCAACTGACCCTTCAGCTCGGCCACCTTGCTGTTATCGCGCCCCGCCCGCAGATCCGCTAACTTCTGCCGCTGTGCCTGCTCGATGGCCGGGTTGACCCGCAGCAGTTCGCGCTGGTCATGCTCTTCGGTGGCGAACTGGTTGACGCCGACGATGACCTGTTCTTTCTTCTCTACGGCTTTCAGATAAGCATAAGCCGCATCCTGAATTTCCTGATTGATGAAGCCAGCCTCAATCGCCTTGAGCGCCCCGCCCATTGCGTCGATCTTGCCGATGTAATCTTCGGCACGCTGGACGATCTCGCTCGTCAGAAATTCCACCGCGTAGCTCCCAGCCAGCGGATCAATCGTGTCGCAGACGCCGGTTTCATGGGCGATGATCTGCTGCGTCCGCAGCGCCACCTGCACCGCCTTTTCGGTCGGCAGCGCCAGCGCTTCGTCCATGCTGTTGGTGTGCAACGATTGCGTCCCGCCCATCACCGCCGCCAGCGCTTGAATTGCCACGCGCACGATGTTGTTCTCCGGCTGCTGCGCCGTCAGTGTGCTGCCGCCAGTCTGGGTGTGGAACTTCAACTGCCACGAACGCGGGTTCTTCGCCCCAAAGCGTTCCTTCATGACCTGCGCCCACAGCTTGCGCGCGGCGCGGAACTTGGCGACTTCTTCCAGGAATTGATTGTGGGCGTTGAAGAAGAATGAAAGCTGTGGCGCGAAGTCGTCCACATCCAGGCCAGCATCAATGGCCGCCTGAACATAGGCCATGCCGTTCGCCAGGGTGAAGGCCACTTCCTGCACCGCCGTGCAACCGGCTTCGCGGATGTGATAACCGCTGATGCTGATGGTGTTCCAGTGCGGGACATCGGTCTTGCAATAGGCGAACAGATCGGTGATGAGCCGCATCGACGGCGCCGGCGGGAAGATATAGGTGCCGCGCGCGATGTATTCCTTCAGAATATCGTTCTGCACCGTGCCGCGCAGTTTATCCGGACTGACGCCCTGTTTCTTGCCCACCGCGATGTACATCGCCAGCAGGATCGTCGCCGGGGCATTGATGGTCATGCTGGTCGAAACTTTATCCAGCGGGATGCCTTCAAACAGCCGTTCCATGTCCTTCATGCTGCTGATGCTGACGCCCACCTTGCCCACTTCGCCCAGCGCCATCGGATCATCGGCGTCGTAACCGATCTGCGTCGGCAGGTCGAAGGCCACCGACAGGCCGGTCTGCCCCTGGTCGAGCAGGTAACGATAACGCGCGTTCGACTCTTCGGCGCTGGCATACCCGGCGTACTGGCGCATCGTCCAGAAGCGCCCGCGATACATGGTCGATTGCACGCCGCGCGTGAAGGGGTATTCGCCGGGGAAACCGAGATCGGTCTCGTAATCCAGCGCAACATCATCCGGCGTGAACAGCCGATCCAGCGGGATGTCGCTGGAGGTGGTGAAGGTCGCTTTGCGCTCTGGATTCTTCTTCAGCGTCGGGTTGACGCTGTGTTCTTCCCAATCGTGTTTGAGGCCATGCAGATCATGGTGGATGTCGTGATGCAGATCAAGTGTCATGGAAAAGGTCCTCACAATTCGATAGCTGTGACAGTCTGATTATACGCCGCCTGAAGCCGGGATGGGGTAGATGATGCGTCACCCCTGTTGGATGACATATGACCTCATTGGAATCTCCGCCCTTGGTCTGAGCCTCATCTGGAACATTTTCCGCAGGCCAGTCGTCCTATCTCGTGTTACGCTATACCCGTAATCGTTGAGTGAAGGAGTAAAGCATGTCGCAATCCGACCCGACCAATTTCTTTGACATTCTGTTCCGCTACTTCCTGATGTTGGGGGTAGCCTTCCTGAGCCTGTTCATTGCGACCCCCTCGCAGCCCATGCCGCCGCCCACCGAACCGACCTTCCGCAGCCCGACCATCATCGAGCAGGTCGAAGTACAGGTGCTGGAGTCGATGCCGCCGATGATTCAGCTCGTCGTCACTGGCGCTCAACCCGATGGCTGTGACCTGCCCGTTGTGGTCGAGCAGGAGCGCGAGGGCAGTACCGTCCGCGTCCAGATTTACCGCGATGTCCCGCTGGCAATGACCTGCCCGATGGCGCTTGTCCCCTATGATGCTACCATCGCTCTGCATGGCGGCTTCGAACCTGGCACCTACCAGATCGATGTCAACGGCTTCGTCGTCGAAGTGACGATCTGACGCCCACCTGCCGACATAATACGGGAGCAAGTGAGATACGACCACCTGCTCCCCATGCTATACTCCTGTAAAGATAAGTAGGAGTAAGTGATGGATACCGGAGCAATCACAAGCAACCTGTTTACACTTGGCTTTGGCGTCCTGTTCCTTCTGAGCAGCATTCATAATTGGGACTGGTTGTGGAAGATCAACGGACTGGGCCGGATGATGGTTCGCCGCTACGGCCACAAAGCCATCAGGATGTATACGGCGCTGATAGGCATTGCCATTATCGCAGGGTCAATTCGACAGATGATTGATGCAGTCCTCGTGACAACCTGGGGCAGGGTTCTCTGCATCGGTCTCGTTATGGCTGTGGGTTTTACAGTGGTGACGCTGCGGAACCGGAAGCAGTAGGGACGCACAACGGTGCGTCCGGCTGATTGCTTCAGGTGTCGTGTCGAATCCCGCTCCCTCAACCTCGATTTGTCCCAACCGTTCTCTAACCCTGCGCCGACAGCCTTAACCCTCGCGCTCCCGTTCAACGGTTAATGCCGACTCAGCTTATCTCGTACCAAAAAGTTTACCAAAAGTTCACCCATTAGCGAGCAATCGGGTGTAGTCTTCTCGTAGGAGTAGTTCGCGAACCACCCGCGCAATCGTTCGGCTCGATGGCTCTGAACCAGGATTGAGGGAAATGTTCACAAAATGCACGTTTGACTTTGACGACTTTGACGACTTTTGCGAACCGTGTTCTCTCGGACTATTTTGATGACTGACGACTATCGACTGATGACTAACTCACAATCTGCAAAAGACGGACTGTTGCATTTGCAGAATTTGCAGAATCTCGTGCAGGCTTGCTCCGTTTTTACTCTGTGTTCTCTGTGTCCTCTGTGTTGGTTTTATGTCTTTGTCGTTCTGTCTGTCCGACGACGACGACGACACAAAACTGGAGTTGCACAAAATGGACTTGCAACACTTGCAACATTTCTAACTTTTGCAACACTTGAGGGAAAACAGTGGCGTAGGATTCACGAATTGAAGTATGGACTGATGCGAATCTGACGAATCTGACGAATCGTGTGAATCAAGTAGCGGCTGAAAGCGGACGGCTGAAAGCTGATGGCTGATGGCTCCAATCAGCAAAATCAGCAGCAAAGGGGGGTAGGGTCAATCAGCAGCAACAGGAACTTGAGCGCTCTGTGTGATGACTATCGACTGACGACTATCGACTAACAACTATCGACTGATTCCGCCAATCGGGAACTCCTGACCCAGCGCCAGCGTCTATGCCATAGTTGGTTGAATGGTTTAGGAGGTTTCGTATGAAAAAGGGACTATTGGCGCTGGTCGCCGGATTGCTACTGGTGGCGGCTGCCGGACTGGTGCAGACACCCACCCCGGCCTCGGCGCAGGAACGCGATAGCGTCAGCCTGACGATCTACAATCAGGGGACGGCGCTGGTACAGGATCGCCGCACCTTCCCGCTGGAACAGGGCGTGATGACGCTCGATTTCACCGATGTCGCCGCCAGCATCGACTCGACCTCGGTCAGCTTCAAATCCCTGACCGATCCGCTGGGGACGCGGGTGCTGGAACAGAATTACGTCTTCGATCTGGTGGGCAGCAGCGCCCTGCTGGAACGCTATCTCGATGAACGCATCGAGATTGTGACCAACGATGGCACCGCCTTCGCCGGTCAGCTCCTCAGCGGGCGCAACGGCGAGATCATCCTGCGCCAGGACGATGGTCAGGTGCAGGTCATCAACCAGGTCAATATCCGCGACCTGCGCTTCCCGGCGCTGCCCGAAGGCCTCATCACCCGCCCGACGCTCCGCTGGCTGCTGGATGTGGCGCAGGCCGGGCCGCAGCAGGTTGAACTGACTTACCTCACCGGTGGGTTGAACTGGTCGGCTGATTACATTCTGCTGCTGGCGACCGATGAGACTAGCCTGGATGTCAACGGCTGGATCACCCTCACCAATGTCAGCGGCGCTGGCTTCCGCGAGGCCCAGCTCAAGCTGATCGCCGGCGATGTCAACCGCCTGCCCGAACCGGAGATGATGTACGACATGGCTGCGGCCATGCCGGCTGACGGAGCCATGGCCCAGGAGCGTCAGGTGGAACAGCGCGACTTCAGCGAATACAAGCTCTACGAAGTCGCCCGTCCGGTGACCGTGGCCGACAACGAAACCAAGCAGGTCGAGTTCGTCAGCGCCACCGGCGTCTCCGCCAGCACTTTCTTCGTCTATAACGGTGGCAGCCCCTTCTATGGCTACTATGGCCCGGTCACCGACCAGTATTATGGACAGTCCGGCATCACTGATGTCCAGAACTGGCTGGAATTCTCGACCGGCGAGGAAAGCGGTCTGGATGCAGCCCTACCTGCCGGACGGGTGCGGGTGTATCAGGAAGATATTGATGGCGCTGCCCTGTTGATCGGTGAGAACCAGATTGACCACACCGCTAAGGGTGAGACCATCGAGCTTTATCTGGGCAACGCCTTCGATCTGGTCGGTGAGCGCATCCAGAGCGACTTCATTTATCTGGGGACGAACGTGCTGGAAGAAACCTATCAGATCACGCTGCGGAATCGTAAAGAAACCGACGCCGTAGAAATCCGTGTGCCGGAGAATCTATTCCGCTGGAGCAACTGGGAAATTCTGAACTCCAGCGATGACTGGACCAAGGTGGACTCGAACAGCATCGAGTTCCGCGTGACGGTGCCGCCGGGCGGCGAAAAGGTCATCACCTACACCGTCCGCTATAGCTGGCCCAACTGAGCCTGACTAACTGCCCTCATTCCCTGGAGCGTGTTATGAACGTCGCTCTCGTATTGCACTCACCCCACGCTACGCAGCCCTCTCCTACGGGGTTCGGGGATTAATGGCACTTCCTTCACGACAGCTCCCCTTCTCCCAGTGGGAGAAGGGGCGGGGGGGATGAGGGCTATAAAGTGCATAACACACTCTAACTCGGTGACGAGTTGGGGATGAGGGCTGCAAGGGGCAACAGTCTGCCCCTATCGCTGGCGCATCATCGGGTGTATGATGAATGATTGACCGCTCTCGACTGCCCCGCTTCCCCGCGCGCTCACGAAACTGTGGTACAATGAAGAAAATAACGGCTCCAAAGATTTTTATTACAAGACCTGTTTAATTGGTTTGTTAGACAGTTTTCGTTCATTTAGCCTATGAGAAAGGTCAGGCCGGGTTCCGATTCAGGTATCCGGTCGTTGTATTGAGTTATGCCCAAACATCCTAAATTGCGTATCATCCCCCTCGGCGGTCTTGGGGAAATCGGAAAGAATATGACCGTGTTCGAGCTGGATAATGACGCCATCATCGTCGATGCTGGCATCATGTTTCCCGCTAACGATATGTTCGGTGTGGATTACATCATCCCCGATTGGCGCTATCTGACTGAGCGCAAAGACCTAAAAATTCACGGCATCCTGTTCACGCATGGTCACGAAGATCATGTCGGCGCGACCGAACACCTGGTTCAGTCGTTCCCCGGTGTCCCGATCTATGCCACGCCCCTGACGGCGGGGCTGATCGGCGTCAAGCTCAAGGATGCCCACCTGGAAAAACTGAGCAAGATCAATGTGTTCCATGCTGGTGACACGATCAAGGTCGGCCCGTTTTCGGTCGAAAGTTATCACGTCTGCCACAGCATCCCGGACTGCGTTGGCTTCGGCATCAACACCCCTTATGGCCTGATCGTCCACAGCGGTGACTACAAGTTCGATAACACGCCGGTGGATGGCAAGAAGCCAGATTACGCCAAGCTGGCCGAATTCTCCAAGCGCGGTGTGCTGCTGCTCATGGCCGACAGCACCAATGCCGACCAGTCTGGTTGGACGCGCTCGGAAAGTGTGATCGACGATGCCTTTGACCAGGTATTCCGCAACGCCAAAGGCCGCATCATGGTGGCGACTTTCGCCTCGCTCATCTCACGCATCCATCAGGTGGGGAAAGCTGCCGAGCGTTATGGGCGCAAGATCGCGGTCGCCGGTCACAGCATGTCCGAGAACATCAAGATGGCGCGGGAACTCGGCATCCTCAAGATACCGGACAACATGTTCCTCGATCTCAGCCGCATCAACCAGATTCCCGAAAATCAGGTCGTCATCCTGGTGACCGGTGCCCAGGGCGAACCCTCGGCGGTGCTGGGGCGGCTGGCAACCGGTCGCCATCGCCAGCTCGATGTGCGCGAAAACGACACCATCGTTCTCTCGTCGCACACCATCCCTGGCAACGAGGAGTCGGTCAACCGTACCATCAACCGTCTGTTCCAGAAGGGCGCGGATGTGATCTATGATCCCATCGCCGCCGTGCATGTCTCCGGTCATGCCCGTCAGGAAGAGATGCGCCTGCTCATCAACCTTACCAATCCCAAATACTTCATGCCGGTGCATGGCGAAATCCGTCATCTGAAAGCTCACGCCCGGCTGGCGGCGCAGTCCGGCATTCCCCAGGAACGCACCTTCATCGTCGAAAATGGCTTTGTCATCGAAGGCGACAAGAATGGCATGCGCATCGGTCAGCGCGTCCCCGGTGGTTATGTGTTTGTCGATGGCAGTGGCGTCGGTGACATCGGACCCTCGGTCATCCGTGACCGCGAGACCCTGGCGCGTGATGGCTTCATCATGGTCGTGTTGAACGTCGATAGCAAGAGTGGCGAACTGGTCAAAAACCCGGAGATCGTCTCAAAAGGTTTTGTCTACCTGCGCGATACCAACGAACTCATGGATACGGTCAAACAAGCGGTGCATGATGGCCTGTCCAACTCGTCCAACGGCAACCGCCGTACCAAGATCGAGGAAAGCCTGGGACGGATGCTCTACAACGAGACCCGTCGCCGCCCAATGATCTTCACCGTCATCAACGAACAGTAATTCCCCTGTAATCTCACCCCTTGTTCAAGTCAGGGGGTGAGGTCGTCTGCTTTTCCACCCATCTCAGACCGCGCTATAATCCCGCCCATCGCTGACCGTTGCTCATCAGGATAAACCACCTATGCTCGTCCATGATCTGGATACCCCCAGCGTGTTGATCGACCTGGACATCATGCAGCGCAACATCCAGCGGATGCAGGCGCGTTGTGATGACATCGGCCTGAAGTTCCGCCCGCATATCAAGACGCACAAGATACCCGACATCGCCAAGATGCAGTTGGAAGCAGGGGCGGTGGGTATCGCCTGCCAGAAAGTGACTGAGGCCGAGGTGTTCGCTTCGGCGGGCATCAGCAACATTCAGATCCCTTATAACATCCTCGGGCCACAGAAGACCCGCCGCCTGGCTGACCTGGCGCTCTACAACAACGTCACCGTCTCAGCCGACAGCCCGACTGTCGTCGCTGGACTTTCCGAAGCGGCGGACGCGATGGGCATCCGTCTGCGCACGATGGTCGATGTCGCCACCGATATTCAACGCACCGGAGCGCTGGTGGATGATGCGATTGAACTGGCGAAGAAGATCGAAGCCGATGAGCATCTGCATTTCGCCGGGCTGCTGGTCTATCCCAGCAATCCGGTCAATCGTCCGGTCATACAGGAAATCCTTCAGGCGCTAGACGGGGTGGGAATCGGCGTCGATAGCGTCAGTGGGGGCGGCTTCGGCGCGGCGCTCCATGCCCACGAAGTACCGGAGTTAACCGAGCTGCGAGTCGGCACCTATGTCTTCGGCGATTGGGGATCGGTCAACAAGGGCTGGTGCAGCCTCGATGACTGTGCCATGCGGATACGCGCCACCGTCGTCAGCTATCCCACCGAAGACCGCTGCTACCTCGATTGTGGCAGCAAGACCATTGCGGCGGATCGCTGGGATAATGCGCACGGGCATATCGTCGAATATCCTGAAGCACGCATCTACCAGTTGAGTGAAGAACATGCCCATGTCGATCTGAGCGCCTGCCCGCGCCGTCCCCAGGTGGGCGAGATCGTCCATGTCATCCCGGTGCATACCTGCGTGGTCACCAACCTGCACGATCAGCTCTACGGCGTGCACGGTGAAGCGGTCGAGGTCGTCTGGCCGGTGGCCGCCCGTGGCAAGGTGTGGTGAAGGTACTTATTACAGCAATCCTATTCAGTCGTAGCTTTCAACTCCACTGCCCCCTGCGGCGCGTGTTCAGGCGGCGTACAATAGAAGCCTGTCGTTAGCCGGGGGAAAATCATATGACTGCGCCATCGCTTCCATCGGAGTCCACGCGCCAGGCCATCCGTCAGATGCCGCGCAACGTCTGGGTGGTCACGCTCACCAGCTTCCTGACCGATGTCTCCAGCGAGATGGTCATCTATCTGCTGCCGTTGTTCCTCTCCAATGCGCTCGGCGTCAAGACCAGCGTCATCGGCCTGATCGAAGGTGTGGCGGACAGCACCGCCAGCATCCTCAAGGTGTTCTCCGGTTGGCTCTCGGACCGGCTGCGCCAGCGCAAAAGCCTGACGGTCATCGGTTACAGCCTCTCTACCCTCGCCAAACCCTTTCTCTATCTCGCGGCCACCTGGCCGGCTGTGCTGGTCGTGCGCTTCGTGGATCGCGTGGGCAAGGGCATCCGCACCGCCCCCCGTGATGCCCTGATCGCCGACAGTGTGGACTCCCGGCATCGCGGGCTGGCGTTCGGGCTGCATCGCGCCGGCGACACCCTGGGGGCATTCACTGGCATGGGCATCGCCCTGCTGGTCGTCCTCAGTTTGCAGGCCGGCGCGGTGACTCTGGCGCGCGATACCTTCCAGACCATCATCCTCATCAGCATCATCCCGGCGGTGCTGGCGGTGCTGGTGCTGTGGTTCGGCGCAAAAGACATACCCGTGACCGGCGAAGCCCGCGCTCCCCGCCTCAGCCTGAAGGAGATGACGCCGGAGTTCCGTCAGTTCCTGCTGATCGTCATCCTATTCACGCTGGGCAATTCGTCCGACGCCTTCCTGACCTTGCGGGCGCAGGAGCGCGGCCTGAGCGTCGAGGCCATCCTCGGCATGTTGATGAGCTTCAATCTGGTCTACGCCCTGGTCTCCGGCCCCGCCGGTGCCCTCTCGGATCGCATCGGACGCCGCCGCCTGATCCTGATCGGCTGGGTGGTCTATGGCCTGATCTACCTCGGCTTTGCGCTGGCGGTGACGGGGTGGCAGGTCTGGCTGCTGTATGCGCTCTACGGGGTGTATTATGGCGTGTTTGAGGGGACGGCTAAAGCGCTGGTGGCCGATATGGTTCCGCCGGAGAAACGTGGCACGGCCTATGGCATCTACAACACCGCCGTCGGCATTGTGGCGCTGCCCGCCAGTCTGCTGGCCGGGGTACTCTGGCAGGGGATCGGTGGCTGGGGTGGGTTGGGGCCGGGCGCACCCTTCATCGCCGGGGCTTTGCTCTCACTGCTGGCAGCCGGTTTGCTCATGACCTGGAAACCTGCCAAACAAGCTGTCTGAAACCGTCGGTCAATCGTCAGGCAGGGCAACGACAAACGCGCTATGCTCTGCTCATCCCGTCAAGGAGTGGCTGAGGTGAACATCATGAGACGCGGAGGGTGGCTGCTGCTGATCGTGTTGCTGGGCGCATTGGGCGTCCAGGCGCAGGACGATGCCCCGGTGTATCGGCTGCGCGAGCCGGAGATGAACGATTATCTAACGATGCTCAATGCTAACGCTGATCGCATAATCGAACTGAGGACAGAAGTTGGTAACTTCTTTGATGCAATGTCGCGTTCCTGGAATATGCAATCGCTCACCCTGAGTGATGCGCGCTCAGAGGATTTGCGCCAAACCTATCGAATGTTGGCAGATAACGAGGTGTTGTTACATTTCATTGATCCCAATCTATGGGTAAGCGCTATCCTGGAATCCCTCCTGGGTAACATCGATGTCCCACCCTATAGAATAGATTGGCAATGGATACTTCAACCGGAATTCAGGATTTCTGTCACACCCATCGATTTTGAAAATGATGGTCAACCGGAATATCTGCTCTATGTCGAACGATTTTCCCTACAATTCGGTGATCCCGACTACGAAGCTTACCTGATTATTTATCATGATTCGGATGGGAAAATCAGAGTGACTGATACACCACTAAAGTGGAAACCGGGTTTCGTCTCTCACTGGTTTTTTGATAGCATTTATCCAGTATTCGTTGGAGACATCAACGCTGACGGGCAGATTGAGTGGGTGGTTCGTACTGAAGGAAAGAATACTGACGAAGGAGGATTATATCGAGCTCATCTGCACTGGGCTGGCGCACTAATGAGATAATCAATTTGGTTCCAGACGACCTGAGTCTCAGCAACAACTATAGGGAAAACATCGAATGGGAATTTCGCAATCTGGATGATGACCCGGCGATTGAGATTACCCAAACAGAAAAACATTTCAACAACTGGTTCTGTACCTATTACTCTACTTTGCGCCTCGATTGGGATGCGGCTGAAGATCGATACCTGGAAGCCGAAATCCCTATTGAATATCCAGATACAGACGGATGCTTGTGGACAAAAGCAGAAATGTTGACCTTTCGTCATGATTTCGAGGCGGCTATCCCACTATACGAACGTGGCATCCTGCTGTCGGAACCAACAGACTATACCCTCGAACTACTTCAATACATTCAGATCAAGTTGGCGTTGGCTTATGCTATAACCAATCAACCCGATAAAGCAGTAGAAACCCTGAACTCAATCGCTGCTCCTTCGTCAAGCGGTATCGCCGATTTGATGACTGCCATCACTCGCGACTATCTTCCAGAGCGCAATAAGGTTGCTTTTTGCGCGGCCATGTATAACTTTTTCCAGCCTGACATCGATATTGATTATTATGGCGATGACTATGGCCCTCTCTCGTCGATAAATGGATCCGGTTGCGATATCGAATGGCTGTTATCCAAGCTGCTTGATCCAACCCAAATGCCTGCTGAAGTGTCTCCAGTGGATTGGCTGAGTTCGCTCAGGATACCGGTACGCGCTTATCAACAAATGGATCTCAATCAGGATGGGCGCGGGGACTGGCTGATCTGGCTGGAAGCCCGCATCCCGCCCTTCATCTTCGTCAGCCAGAACGAATCGGGTGGCTATGAGGTATTCAGTAAACCTTACTTGACCTGGACAGCCGAAGAACCGCTGTTCCAGTTGATGAACCTGCCTGACCAATCGGGGGTAGCCCTGTTCTGGTTTGATCAAGCCGATAGGCTATACAATGATGAGGGACAATGCCCCGAGGAACCACATGGCGTTTTTTCGATCTGGCGCTTACACGGCAGCGATCTGGAGAGGCTGGTTCGGGAAGGAATCTGCGAAGAGGTAAACCTATCTGACATCATCCAGAATCAGGGGCGAGCGATTCATGTCTGGGTCAGCTCCGATATTCATCCCTATTCGTCCCTCGTCGCCGGAGTCTATAGCTGGGATGACACGCTAAAGCGGTATGTCCTTACTCTGCCACCACCGGAAACCTATCAGATGCAGATTGAGGAACAGCAACGGGACCGTGACTGTTTCGATATGCGAAATGCGGTGATTGATCTGAAAATGGCGCTCGACCAACACAGCGATATTGAGGCGGGCTTGGAGGCTGCCAGCGATCTGGTCACGGCTCATCCCGATTGTTTGACTGCTACCCAGTTGCAGGAGTTCCAGTATCTCCGCGCCCTGGCGTTAGAAGCACTGGATCGTCCCGACGAGGCGCTGGCGGAATACGTGGCGATCTACGCGGCAGCGCCGGAGTCAGCCTGGGGACAGTTGGCGTGGCTGCACATCGACTGCGTGGCGAACTGCGCCGGGTGAATAACAACCTTTCCAACCGTCGGTCAATCGTCAGGGAGGGCAGCGACAAACGCGCTATGCTCTGCCCATCCCGTAAAGGAGTGGCTGAGGTGAACATCATGAGGCGCGGAGGGTGGCTGCTGCTGATCGTGCTGCTGGGCGCACTGAGCGTCCGGGCGCAGGACAATGCCCCGGTGTATCGGCTGCGCGAGCCGAGCGTGGATGAATTCATGGGAAGCATCCCTGAAGTTTGGCAGCGTTGGGTTGAGCAATTACCTAAACAATACGGCAAATCACCGGATCAGCCGGTGGTTTTTGCCATTCAGTCTGAGATGGTGTGGCGGTATACCCATGATGAAGTCTTTAGCCTGAACGCTCAAACACTGGCTGAAGCCTATGAGACCTTGAGGGGTTCACTCTTTGGCGGCAATGATTACCCAGGCTTTGATGATGTTATCTGGCTGAACGGCATCCTGGAGGCTGGGATTCGTGAGAGCAGCGTTGATCTGCAAGCTCAGGAAATTGATGTACCGGGTTTTGGGACATATCCTTTCCTTCCTGTTGATCTGGATGGAGATGCTATTCCTGAGCTTCTAATCGATTCCATCTACAGCGGGGGGTACGTGTCCCGCGCAGTGCTAAAGGCCGATACAGAAACTGAAGCAGGGTACTACATTATTCCTTCAAGCCTGGGATGGTACTATCTGTATGCGCCGCCAGGCATGATAGCGTTGGATAAACTCGTCACGCTAAGAATCGAAGACCTTAATCAGGATCAGCTTCCAGAGTGGGTTGTACTGAACGATTACGGCCCCTGGGGATGCAGTGACATGAGCATCGTTTCCTGGGACAAAGAGTGGCGAGATGGAATGATCACTTTGTTGCAATCGGGCGGACATTACTGTAGTTCGGGGGAAATTACGATTGCCAATCTGGACGACGATCCTTTCACCGAAATAGAGATCGTCAGTACCGATGGCGATAACTGGAGCTGTACCTGGACATTTACTGAACGATTGAAGTGGGATGGCGAATATTTTAACCGGAACAGCTTTCTCCAGACCTTGAGCCAATCCCTCGGTTGCGCGATGCGCCGGGCTGAAATGCTGATGTGGGCGAATCAGCCTGCCGCTGCTATTCCTGAGTATGAACAGGGACTCGCCTGGGGCTGGCCTGACCCTATCCCTGAGAGTTCGCTGCCTTATCGTCGAGCCATAGAAGCCTATGCCCAGACGCGACTGGCCTTAGCCTATGCCTTGACTAACCGATGGAATAAAGCCCAGGATTTGCTCCGTGATCTTCAGCAGAAGCCGTTGGACATTGCGATTGAGCAGATGGTCAAGGCGATGCTGGAAGCCGAACAAACCCCACTTTCGATGTGTGCAGCCGCTTTCAATGTGTGGGATGAAATTGACCGCACCCACAATCCCTATCCGTTTGACCTCATACCGGCGGTGATTGGACGCACTTCTACTCACCCAATCGTTGTTGGCTCGAATGAACCGCCTGATCCAGCGTTAGCAGGTTGCAATATCCCGTTGATGCTGGACGCACTGCTGTCCGGTGAAGTATTTGATACAGGACGTTCGCCTGTGGATCAACTGGCTGAGTTGGGTATCAACATTCGACATGAGGAATCGTTTGATCTGAACGGAGATGGTACTCTGGAATGGTTGGTCTGGCCGGAGGCGCATGTTCCCCCGTATCTGCTGGTGTCGCAAGGTGACCAGTACATTCTGTCGAAAACAACCTTGCGTCAGCCCAACCAATACACCCACGTGGCGACTCAACAATTGCCTAATGGAGAGATCGCCCTGGTCGATTGGATACTGCTGGATTTTGATCCCGTCCATATTGACCAAGGCTACTACGAATTCAACACCACAGCCAATTGCTTTTTTGAGGACGAGGTTGAAGCCGGTGGCAGCATCAAACTCCATCGCTTGAATGGCATCCATCTGGAGCAGTTCTTCCTCGCCCCCATCTGCATACCCCGTGCATTTGAGTCACTCTTCAGCCCGGACGCCGAATTCCTTTATGCTGCTTATTATGATTGGAATACGTCAACCGATCAGCAGGATGTCATCTATCAGTGGGATGCTGATCAACGCACCTATGTCCACCCTGCGAGTGATCCGACACCAGTACCAACCAGTATCCCTGGCGATGTTAATCCATCGCTTGCTCTGAACTTGTCGGCCTATTCTGATGCTGAACTGTTCACCGTCTTGGCAGCTGCCCGTAATGCATTTGAGAAACGCCACTACCAGGCCGCGCTGGTTATTCTGGAAGATGGCCTCGATCACCGGCATCCTGATGCGCTGCCGATTCTGGTGAATGGAGTTCGCTATTGGCGCGCCCTGGCGTTGGAAGCGCTGGATCGTCCCGACGATGCGCTGGCGGAATACGTGGCGATCTACGCGGCAGCGCCGGAGTCGGCCTGGGGACACTTGGCGCGGCTGCACTTCGACTGCGTGGCGAACTGCGCCGAATAAGCCCGAATATGACGGGACGTTCGTCGTAAACCGACATTCATCATATTGTGTCTCGGTCAATGGTGGCATACTATAACCAGTAGAGCACACAAACATCGGCGACGAGAACGAACCGCATGGCAAAAAGTGTATTCATCAGCAGCACCAGTCTGGATTTGAAACGCTATCGCAAGGTGGCTATCGAGGTCTGTCAGAGCCTCGGCTTCGAGCCGGTGGCGATGGAAAACTTCGAGGCGATGGGCGTCGGCGCAACCGAGGGCAGCAAGCGCAAGGTGCGCGAAAGCGACCTTTACATCGGCATCATCGCCCACCGCTACGGCTATATCGAAGACGGCTATGATCGCAGCGTCACCGAGATCGAGTTCGATTACGCTGGCGAGCGTGGTCTGGATCGCCTGTGTTTCCTGGTCGATCCCCGCCATCCCTGGCCGAAAACCCATTATGATAAGAAGAACCCGGATAAGCTGGCCGCCTTTCGCGGCAAGGTCGAGAAATCGGTCATCCGCTCCCTCTTCACCACCACCGATGACTTCCGCGAGAAGCTGACCCAGGCGCTGGTCAACTGGCAGGAATGGCGTTCAGCCCGCAGCGGCGAGCTTCATGCCATCCTCGCCACGCTGTCTGATGATGTGCCCAACCGCCCGGAGCGGCTGATCGGGCGCGAGGCGCTGGTCACTGAACTGCACAGCCTGCTGGACAAGGGCAAGCGGGTGCTGTTGCAGGGTTTCGGCGGCATCGGCAAGACGGCAGTCGCGGCTCATGTCGCGGCGGAACGGGTGGATGGCGGCGATGGCCCGGTGATCTGGCTGCGGGCCGGCACCGAAGATCGGGACGCCCTGCTGGCCGCGCTGGCGGTCCCCTTCAATGCCCAGCAAACGCTGCTCAAAGAGACCAGCATCGCCAACCAGGCGCGTGTCATCCGCCTGCTGCTGATGGAACATCAGGTGCGGCTGGTCATCCTCGATGATGTCTGGAATCCGCGCGCCCTGACGCAGTTGTTGAACATCAATGTCTTCCCCAGCGGCATGCCCATCCTCGTCACTTCGCGCAGCCGCCACACCGGCCTGACCCGCCTCGATGTCGGCAAGCTGGATCGGCGCGCCGCGCTCGAACTGCTGGCCGTTTATGGTGATCCCGACTGGGTGGATGATGCCGATGCCGATGCGTTGTGCCACAAACTCGGCGATCATAGTTATGCCGTGCGGGTGGCGGGTCTGACGTTGGCGCTCGATGGGTTGACTCCTGCCGAACTGCTGGCGCGCATCTCCGCTGCCCCCTGGAAACTCGCTGCCCCAGAAGGCGAGGCCGAGGAAGGCCGCGCCAGCGTCGAAGAGCTGCTCAACACCAGCCTGTTCGGGTTGGATGCCGAAGCGAGGGCGGTGTTTCTGGCTTTTGGCGCATTCTTCACCAGCAGCGTCACCCCCGAATTGCTCGGCCTGTATCTGCAATCGGCGGTGCCACAGGTCGAGGATGCCCTCAATCGCTTGCAGCGGCGTGGTCTGGCGGAACGTCTGGCGGAAAGCCAGGAACGGGTGGTGGAATACCGCACCCACGATCTGGCCTACAGCTACGCCCGCGCCCAGGTCAGCCATCACGATCACGGACGGGCGCTCGATGCCTGCCTCGCCTATCTGGAACGTTATCACACCCCAAACCCGGAACATTTTGCTGCCCTGCGTTCGGAACTGGACAACTTCGTCGGGGCGGCCAACTGGGCCATGACACTCGAACGCTATGCTGATGTGCAGAAGATCGCCAACTGGCTCTACCGCGATTACGAGAGCGAGAATGGCGAGGGCTTTCTCCATCTGCAAGGTTACACCGGGCTGGCGACCAACCTGCTGAATCTGGCGGTCACAGCCAGCGAAGCGCTTAAACAGCCCTCGATGCAGGCGCAGTACCTCGGCAGCCTCGGCAGCGCTTATCGCGATCAGGGTCAGATCAAGAACGGCATCCGGTATTATCGCCAGTCGCTCAAAATCTACCGCGAGTTGAGCGAATCCGCCGGCGAGGGTGTGACATTGGGACGGCTCGGCATCGCTCACCGCCTGCTGGGGCAGTCGCAGCAGGCTATCGAGTATCTGGAACAGGCGCTGACGATTGCCCGGCAGTTGGGCAATCAACAGGCTGAAGGCATCAACCTCGCCAATCTGGGCATCGCCTATCGCATGATCGGGCAGATTGATCGCTCATTGATTTATCTGGAACAGGCGTTAGCCATTGCCCGGCAGCGCGACGACCTGCGCGGCGAGAGCATCAATCTCGGTAACATCGGGGATATTTACCGCGAACAGGATCGCCTGCGCGACGCCATCACCTCCTATGAACGCGCTCTGGCGATAGCCCGGCAGATGGGAGACCGGCGAGGCGAGGGAATCAATCTGGGGCGGTTGGGCGATGTGTATCGCGCGGCTGGCGACTATGTTCAGGCAACAGCGCATCTGGAACAGGCATTGGCAACGGCGCGCGAGACCGGGGACAAACGCGGCGAAGCGATCAATCTAGGGCGGTTGGGCGACGCCCTGCGCGATCAGGAACAACTTGAAAGGGCGGTGCAGCACCACGAACGCGCTCTGCTCATCGCCCGCCAGATGGATGACAGGCGCGGCGAAGGCTACGGGCTGGCCGATTTGGGCATCGACTTCTGCCGTCTGCGGGCTTATCCCCAGGCTGTCCAGCACTTTCAGAACGCGCGCGTCATCTTCGAGTCGCTCGGTATGAAGCACCGCGTCGAGATGGTCGAGCGCTGGCTGGAAGAGGCGCACGCCGGAGCCAGCGCCCTGGCGGCGACACCGAATTAGTTCACGGTTACGACCGCAGTTTCTCCAGCTCGCCGAAGTGCACTTGACCTTCGACCTGCTTGCGTATGGCGCTGGCATCGCGCCGGTCTTTCACAATTTTCGCTGGCACGCCAACGGCCACGCTGTAGGGCGGCAGGCTCTTGTTGACCACTGCTCCCGCGCCGACCACGCTGCCTTTGCCAATCGTCACGCCGTCCACCACCACCGCGTTCGACGCCAGCCAGACATCATCCTCAATCGTGATGCCCTCGGCTGTGATCCCCTGATCCTTGATGTAGGTATCCGGGTCGGTGAAGACGTGGTTGACAGCCGCGATCTGCACCTGGGTGCCGGTGTAGACGCCGTCGCCGATATGGACGCCGCCCTGACCGCGAATGCAGGTGTACTCGCCGAAGAAGCAGTTCTTGCCCACCCAGATGCCGGCCTGTGGCAGACCGCGATAATTGAAGACGTGGAAGATCACACCATGCATCAGGCTGGTTCCCGCGCCGATATGGACGCCACCCGGTAGGGCATTCAGAAACACACCGCTGTCCAGATAGACATTCTTGCCAAGCGTGATGTTGGCCGGTGAGAGCAGGCGGACGTTGTGTTCAATCAGGGGTAAGCCTTCAGACTTCAGCAGCGCCTTGTAAGCGATGCCGCGCAGACCGATGCCAACCAGGCTGGGGATGCCGCCCAGCAGGCTCATCACCGTCTGCTCGACGATGTAACGCGGAATGCTGGTCGATTGACTTTTCAGATAGTAGCTGAGTTCCTGAAGCATGCCCATCGCTGCCTCCTGGCGGATATAAACAGAGAGGCGCAGATTCTACGCCTCTCATCATCATGTCATGTTCATGGCTGGCTGTCTAGAGGACAGGCAGTTCATGCGGGTGCATCGCCATATGCACCGCGCTGCGGAAGCGCTTGGTGCTGACCATCGGCTCGCCATGCAGCGCATCCTCGATCATCCCGGCGGCGTCCGCCAGATCACAGGCCGCGGCGAAGTTCAGGCCGAAGCGATCCCAACTGGGGATGAAGTTCCAGCGCCCCCGTCCGGTCATCAGCAGAATCGTATGTGCGCCCACGCTCACACCCGCCGCAATGTCAGTCCAGGCATCGCCGATGAAGAAGCTCTGGCTTAGATCAATGCCATGTTCTCTTGCAGCTTGCAGCAGCATCCCCGGAGCCGGTTTACGACAGTTACATTTTTCGTGATTATCATGCGGGCAGTGATAAATCTGCGTGATATGCCCGCCCATCTGATGAATGGCCTGCTGCATCCGTTGATGAATGTCGTTCAGCTCCTCTACCGACAGCAGTCCGCGATTGACAGCCGCCTGATTGGTGACGACGAAAATTGGCATACCGGTATTTGTCAGCCGGCGGATGCTTTCCAGCGCGCCAGGGATGAAGCGAAACTCGCTCCACGACTTTACATGCTCTGAACTGTTTTCATTGATGACGCCATCGCGATCAAGAAAAATGGCACCGGTTTTGTTGGTCATCAAACACCTCTTAGTGCTTGCCGTTGGCCGAAACCCCTGTCACGGTTTGGGCAGCTTCCTGATTGATCGCCAGCAGACGTTCGCAAATCGCATGTTCCAGCATCAGATGAACATCTTCCACCATCGCCATATTGAAGCTGGGAATATGCACCGAAATATCAACCGCCTGCGCCAGTTTGCCACCATCGTAGCCGCTGAAACCGATGGTGATCGCCCCGGCTTCGCGTCCGGCTTCCATCGCCTTAATGACATTGCGGCTGTTGCCACTTCCACTGATCCCAATGACGACATCGCCAGTTCGTACAAGCGGGATCAATTGCTCGGAAAACACCACGTCATACCCAATATCATTGCTCAACGCAGTCATGAGCGCATTGTTATCGGTCAGCGCCATAACACGAAAGCGCGGTTGCCCCGCCACATTGGGACGCTTTGCCAGGTCACAGCCAAAGTGGGTTGCAGTGGCAGCGCTGCCACCATTACCACAGATGAAGACGGTTTTGCCTTCATGGTTGGCCTTGACCAAAGTCTCGACCACCTGATTGACGGTTTCGAAGGGAACACGATTGAGAAGTTCCTGAACGCCGGAAAAATAAAGACGGATATCCACAAGCTCACCTGTCTGATAAGGGGCTAAATCTCTTCTTTACTGTAAGGCCACTACCTTGCAGACTCCAAAAAACAAATGTGAAGAAAGTGTAAAGAGTGCGGAGTACTACACAAAAAAGAGGGCAAAAATTAAGTGGTTCCTGCCAAAAATTGGGATGCAGCTCCCCGCAAAATGAGAGAAGCTGCACCTTGCACGGATCAGGTGTACTGAATTTCACTCTGGTTCAGCATCACGGCTGCGCCATCAAAATCAAATTGAAAGTCCATCCGCGCCAATCCTAGTGCCTGCATCGCCTGCGTCACGCGGGCTTGGTGTTCTTCATGGCAATACAACATCATGAATCCACCTCCACCTGCACCCGTGATTTTGCCCCCTAAGGCGCCTTCTCGTCGTGCGGTATCGTAGGCCAGGTCAATCTGATTATTGCTGATGTCGGTATTGACGCCGCGCTTCTGTACCCAGGACTGATGCAATAGCTCGGCGAAATCATCTAGCCGGCCTTCAGAGAGTGCTGCCAGAATATCATGCCCCAGCGCCTTGATCTTGTGCATCCGTTCCAATGTCGCCGGGTTTTGCTCGCGGCTAGCCTTCGATTGATCGGAGAGAATTTTACCTGAATCACGTGACTTGCCGGTATAAAACAGCATCAAGCGGCGCTGGAAGGTTTCTATCGCCCCCGGCGGTGGATTTACTGGGGTGACCGTAGTGTTATTCTGCGTAAAGACAATATGATTCAGTCCGCCCATGGTCGCGCCGAATTCGTCCTGCTTACCGCTCGGCAGCTTCAATTTATTGATGCTTATGTCGCAGGCCATCTCTGCAATCTCGATTTTGCTCAGGCTCCGCCCTTGCCACGCTGCCAGCGCAGTAATCATCGATACTGCCACTGCGCCTGAACCGCCTAGACCAGTGCCAGGGGGAATCTGTGAGGCGACGAAAATATCCAGTCCTTCTAATGCGCCGAATTCGCGTAGAACAGCCTTCGTCAGCCCTAGCTCGCCGTCGGTAGCAAACGATTGACCGGCTTCATGACGATAAAAGGCACGAAAATCAGAGGAGATGATCTGAAGGGCGGAACTGGCTCCCCTCGAGATGAAGGTATACACGTAACGGTTAATGGCAGTGCTGACCACCATTCCGCCGAATTGATTGTAATAGGCTGGGAGATCGGTTCCGCCACCGCCGAAACTGATGCGGACTGGAGCGCGCGCGATGAGTAGCAATGTTCCTCCTCAGAATGTCCCTATGAGTGTTGTTATCTAAATCAGTGTAATATAGATAAGTCCGTACAGCCAAGTTGAGGATTTGACAGGTTAGCCTGAAATCTGTACAAACAATACTGGGCGCAAGATCAATTTCAGGATATTATGCTGCGATTTATTCGTACCCTTTTCGTTCTCGCGCTGGTAACAGCGATCATTAGTGCAGTTTCAATGTACATCATTGATGGCGAGAATAAGAAAGGGGAACTGGCCTACAATGATAGTGTGACGCGCGCAGTGCAGACTGCTGTAAGCGACAGCCTAAATAATGCTACCCGCACGCTGGAAACCAGTCAGTCGCATTATCGGTTGGTCGTTGTCAGTAGTGAGGAATCACTGCTCGATGTTGCTGTTCGCTGGGATACAACTGTCGAAGCCCTGCGCATGGCGAATGGGTTGCTCGCAACGGTTGATTTCGGCGATGGGAGTGAGATTATCGTTCCGCAGGGTGTACAGGCGCTTGATCCGCCGCGGACTTTTCCAAAGCCGATATATCGCGCTCAGGCTGGGGACACCTTTGAACAATTGGCTGCCATCAATGGCATTCCAGTCGAAATCCTCCTAGAGGATAATCCGGTTCTGGCACAGCGCGAGCTGCTGCCGGGCGATCTCGTGTTCATCGCAAGATTATTAGGTGGATAAGTCTTGAAACGTAATGGCTTGATCCTGCTGGCGCTGCTGGCATTTCTCTCTGGATGCATGCAATATCCGGCTCCCCCGGTGGTTACTGTTGAGATAACTGCTGTGCGGGATACAACGGCTGTTGCCCAGGGGGTATCGGATGCCTTGACAGGTACGGCATTTCTCAGTGTGGGGCTGACAGAAACGGTGTTTGCCCAGGGTGGAATTACCCTTACCCCTTCAGATACACCGACCCCTACACGTACACCCACCCTTACTCCAACCCGTTTTGTCACGCGAACCCCATCACCAACGCCCAGTGACACCCCAACACCGACTTACATTCCGGCTATGACCAATACCCCGGCTCAAGGGATGGATGTGAATAACGGCTGGATTCGGGTGATCAATGCGTGGTCTGGTCCCGAGGCCCCGCCTGGACTGGACGTATTCATCAACGATGAGCGTATTGCCTATGGCCTGACCTTTCGTGATACGACGGGATATTTCAGGGTTCCACCTGGCACAGCCCGCATATCGATCAGGCAACCGGAACCGACGCTGTCTCAAGCAACCCTCGCGACCAGTGTCGTGTCTCTTGCGCCTGGTGACATCGTGACTTTGGTGGCTGTCAAGCTGAACGAGATCAATGCTGAGCTGCTTGAAGTGCGCGAGGATACTTCTCCTCTTGCTGTCAATACGTCGCGGCTGACAATTGTTCACGCCAATCCGGTTTTGCTTCCTTCAGACTTGGTTGCCCCGGAGCAGCAACGTATTCTGGGTACACGACTCCAGGCTGGAAACGTTGTCGGGGCGCTTGACCTTCCCTCTGGAGATTATGCGATTGATTTTCTGGATTCAGATAGGCCGGAGCAGGTAATTCTGTCCTTGCCACCATTGGAACTCATCGCTCAGGTCAATTATCTCCTGTTGCTGCTTCCACCCGCCAACGCACAGGAAGGACTGACAAGTTACGAACTGCTTAGGGGAGTAACACGTCGGGTCGAGAATGATGTTACTGTGCGGGTGGTGAATGCTCTGGCCTTAGCTCCATCCCTTCGCGTATCGATCGATGGGCGTGTTGTCTTTGAAAATCTGCCTCAAGGAGCAATCTCCGACCCGATACCGCTCTCTCGCTTTGGAGCGCGTTTCTGGCTTACCAATGCGAATGAGACGGTGCAATACTACGACGGCGATGTCGGGCTTGGCACTGAAGACAACGATACTAGTGACCGGGTAATTATTCTGTACAATACAACGCAGGGCGGGAACCAGACCGGCGAAATCCGTGTGCTGCCTCAGAATGCTAATCCTTCTGCCATCAATGCGACTGTTCGGTTGATTCATGCCCTCCCAGGTGCAATCCCGCTTGCTCTGCAACTGCGGCCCTCGATCCCGACCGCGACTCCTGCCTCATCGCCTGAACCCAATGGGCCCACGCCTGTGCCGATCATCTATCAGACTGCTGGTTCACCAGCACAGTTCGGTGGTGCGTCCGATTATGTCAGTCGTAACCCTGATGTCTACAGTGTGCGGGTAGTGCAGGCGGGCACCCAGACGGTGATTGCCGAATTTCCATCGATCCAGCTTCTAGCTGGTGGCGTTTATGACTTCATAGTTGTCGGTGGTACCGAGGCAGGTGCAGCTCGTCTGGCACTGATTCAACCGGACTCACAGACAACCGATGTCTTTTTTGGCAGTGGTAATCCGACGGCGGTTTTTGAAGCGGTATCCTTGACGTTGACCGCTGCCGCGCCAACTCGCATTATCACCTCAGCAACGCCGGTGGATACACCGACCCCGACTGCCACCCGAACACCAATTCCGACCAATACGCCACGCCCGACCAACACGCCCGATTTTGTCAAGCCACTACTGGTCGTGAACCCAGCCCCACCGGATACAACTTTCGAAACACTGAGCGTTAATGGACAGAATTTCCAGCCCGGTTTGCCCTATGTCATCACGCTGGATGAGGACAATGTACGTATCTTTAGTGGCACAGTCAATGATGATGGAACCATCCTGGCTGTGATTACCTTGCCAGAGAACATTACGCCTGGTCCACACTTCCTGCGCGTTTGTGTCGATTGCAGCCCGCGTGGGGCACAGCAGGAGCAATTTGCCGTGTTTATTGTCGCCAATTCAACCATTACGCCGACGCCCACGGCTCAGCCGTAGCGTTGTGTTGCGAGTGAAGGTTATGTCAAAAAAGCTGCTTGCTCTCGTAATCGCGCTCTGGATGATCCTCTCATTGACATCCGCCGGGCTTGGCGTTGTGCTGGCACAAAACAGTGCTGGCGTCAATACCGGTAGTCTGCGCATTGCCAATGCTGCCCCCGGGATAGGCCCTCTGGATGTGTTTCTTGATAACGAACGGGTGTCTTTTTCGTTGCAACCCGGTGATGCCACGACCTACTTTGTTATTCCTGCGGGGCGTCATGCGCTGGCTGTCCGTCCGGTTAATGCCGATCCCTTGTCTGCGCCAGTAGCTGATCTACTGATTGACCTGCCGCCCAATGGTAGCCAGACGGCTGTGATCTATCAGCGGCAATTTTCTCAGCTGGACTCGGCTTTTCCGACCCCGATTGAACAGTCTTGCTCAATCTTTGTGATTAATGATGATCGAAGCCCCATTGAACTAGGCACTAGCCGGATCACTGCTGCTCATCTGGCAGTTGGCACCAGCAGTGCCATCAGTATTGGCTACCCCTCTGGCGAGGCACTCCTTTATCGCATTGGCCCGGAACAGCCGTTTGGCACCATTGATGTGCCTGCCGGATCTTATTCACTGGCCGTGATCGATAATGATGGACTTCCCAATCCGACACTGCCACTACTGGATCGGCTTGGTGAGCGCCAGTTATATTCCAGCACCCTGTACACGATGCTGGTAGTACCGAATGCTACCCCATCTGCCGTTGCAGGGCAGGTTGGTCAACTCCCAACGGATGTGACGACTTATGTACTGAGCGCACCGCTTGAACCGCCGCCGGACGGGGGCCTGCGCCTGCGCCTGATTCATGCTGCCTATGATGCTGCTGTTGTGGACATCTACATCGATGAACGACTGGTCGCAAGTCGGATGGGATTCCGTGAATTCACCGAGTATCTGGGTTTATCGGCTTATAGCCACGAAGTATCTATCCGGCGGTATCCCAGCCGTCCGAATGGCCCAGTTATCGGACGTGCAAAGTTTACGGTGACGCCAGAAAATCGCAGTCAGATTACCTGGACTTTGCTCCTGCGAAATGCCAGTGCCGACGAAGCACTCCCTACAGCTACCCCAGCCCTGAATGCAGCACAACCGACACCGCAGCCCAACAGCCCGGTACTGGTGACCATTACGAACGACTTGACCATCGCAGATAGTCAGGTAGTCTTGACTTTGCTACCCGATAATCTGGCGCGCACTGAGCGTGACTTCAGCCGAGTACGCCTCCTGAATGCCGCAAATGGTATCCAGGGCGTGAGTCTCTATACCGATACTCGGGTAAATCCGCCAGTACTGGCAACTGCTGTGCCCAGCAGCCTGGTATCACCAACCGCCACTCCGCCACCTGCCCCGGGATTTCTCTTGACTCAGCCTGCATTATTTGGTGCAGAAGCCGCTGAAAGTGATGAACTGCGTTCCGGCCTATACCGTGCATTCCGCTTTGCCATTCCCTTCACAGACCCACCGTTTGTATTGAACACCGAGGTCACTAATCAGCAACTGGTCCCTGGAATCGTGTACACCTTCGTTCTGATGGGGAATGCTGCCGTCAATACCGGTGAGACAGCCTTACAGGCAGTAGTATTGCAGGATTATGGCACTGGTCTCTCAATTCGCCGTGAATATAATGGCATTGTGCGGACAACCGGCAGTGGCGTCAACGTTCGTACTCAACCCAATCAGCAGAGCGGACTGGTCATTACACTCGAAAATGGCGATGAGGTTGAAGTCCTGGGGCGCAATTCAACCTCAGAATGGGTTCGCGTGCGCTTCATCAATAGCGATGGTACTCTGCTGAACGGTTGGATTTTCGCCCAACTTGTCTCAGTAACTCGGCTGGACGTGCCTATACGTATTCAGGATCTTCCGGTTGTGGCGAGTTGATTAACCGATAAACATGCCAAACGCCCCCAGGAGATGGGGGCGCTTGGTATTCGGGGCAGCCTGCCCGACAGTGCGTGGGGGTATCCACTGTCGAACGCACATGACTATAGCACCCTAACATGAGAACCAATCGACGCTCACCCTACGCCAAACCTACGTTCGGCTTAAGATTCGATGAATTGCCAAAAACAACAAACAGGCTATGATTAAGTGAGTTGATATTTTCGTTTAGCTACATGGGGGCATTTTATGACGCGACGTGTCCTGTTTATGCTGGTAGCCAGCCTGATGCTGGCAGTAATCTTCCCCGTAAGCGCCGCAACCAATGATACTGCGACCTTTACCATCGGCTGCGACGGCTTCTCTGGGACAGGCGGAACGATCACACTGAATCGTGACAATACCGGCCAATCGCGTGAAGCCTTCGTGGTCAGCGCTACTGATGGCATTGGAAATATTATCTACACACCGGTTGTCGATAGTTTCTTTGTCGGCGGTACGGTGTCCTGGACTGGTGGACAAACCTACGACTGGACGAGCGAGCCGCAGTACAATCCCATTTCTCTGCGTGTGGTCAGTCTCGCCGGTAACAATTTCTCCGAGCAGACGGTTATCCTGGCAACTGGAAGCTGTGCCGGGCTTCCCACCTTTGGTGTGCTGCCGGTCGCTGATGATGGCCTGACCTCTCAGTCGGTGGACATCAATGCCGTCCCGCCGCGCCCAACTAACCCGGACGACATTACTGAAGTTCTCCCAGGCTTCCTGGTCGTGAATACCGATAATCTCTCGCTCCGCAGCGGTGATGCCCAGGCCTACACACTGGTCGGAATTGTCGATGGTGGCACGGTGTTGATCCCGCTCGGGCGCAACATCGACTTCTCTTGGTGGCTGGTTCAGGCTGGTGACATCATCGGTTGGGCGCGTGCAGACTTCCTCATCGCACGCGGTGACTTGTCTGATGTGCCGGTAGTGGAATCAGAAGGCGAAATTCAGGAAGCGCGTCTCTTTGTATTTGCCGAAGCGACTCTTCGCTCGGCTCCGGATGACAAGGCACTACCGCTCTGTGTCATTCCGGGCGATCTCGAATATGTGATTGTCGGACGCAACCCGCGTATCACCTGGTATGAAATCCAGGCGACCTGTGACAATGCAGTCGTGCGTGGCTGGGTTCCTTCCGATCTAGGTGCCTATCGTGCACCAGACAGTACCCTGGTTCCGGTTACCTCGCCGTAATCTGTTAATCACATGAACAAAAAAGGGGAGAACGCATCATGGTTCGCCCCTTTTTTGTTGGCTCGATTAGTCTCAACGTTGCTGCCTATCACATCTGATGAACCGGGTGTAAGGCGGGTGCAATCACCCGCCTACCTCCAACAGCACATCCCCATTCATTGCCACCCCATTTGCTCCGGTTGCGAAGGTTAATTGCCGGGCACCTGTCATGACCTGGATTGGACCTGCATCAAGCGGTAGCGCTGAAGCGATAAACAAATTAGGGGTGCCGGTTACGTCTGAACTGAACAGGATTTCATCGCTATCGCACCGCCACTGCGGTCCGTAGTGATTACCACTGCCACTGGTGAGCTGGCGTGTGCCGCCGTTGCTGTAGATGAAAATGTCGAGATTGCCGTTTAGATTCGATTGGTAGGCAATCTCTGTTCCACTGCTTGACCACACCGGATCGCTGGCGTTGCCATTTGCGTCACTCAGTGGAATGACACCCGTACCATCTGCGTTCATGCCATAGATGATGCTGTTCGGGTTGGTGCCACGCACCGAACGAAAGACAATGTAACGGCCATTCGGCGAGAATGAGGGTTCGTAATCGTTGCCTCTCTTATCGCTAAGACGGGTTGCAACATTCGATGCAAGATCGAGCGAAAAGATCTGCCACAGTCCATCACGATTGCTCTGGAAGATCAGCCGTGAACCGTCTGGAGACCAGTTTGGATGCACATCATCGCCGGGATTAAAAGTCAGTCGTTCTTCCAGGCCGTTGAGGATATTGACGCGATAAAGTTCCCAATTGCCATCGCGTTGTGATTCATAAACGATAGTTGTTCCGCTTGGCGACCAAATCGGATTGCGTTCTTCCGCTTCGTCGCTGTACGTCATACGTCGTGCAGGCAGCAGTCCGGCTGAGTCAGCGATATAGATTTCCCAGTTACCAGCGCGGTTGCTGGCGAAAGCGACCCAATCTCCATTGGGGGAACGAGTCGGCATCAGATCATCAATTTCTTCGCCAAAGCCGCGCGATACGTTCACACTGACTGCCGAAGACGACTCCTCGTCAAGCCGGTAGATCTCCCAGTTGCCTGTCTCTCGGCTGGCATAAAGCGTCCACGTCGGGCATGTGCCCTGACAGGCGTTAACTGGAATCCAGGGGATCATGCGTGGATAGCTTGGCTCACTGGCTCCCACTGCTAGGCCAATGGTAGGGAAGGTAGGATAGGTACCATCCGATGGAAGTGGCATTATGCCAGGGCTGCTTGACAAGCCACTCTCATTACTGCCATATTCCTTTTCTGATTCATCCAGCGGATACAGGTCATCGGCCTCGTGGTTTGTCAGTTGCCTCGCTTCTGCCATCACGTCGATCGCTGGTGCATCCAGCGGCAGCGCTTCAGCCTCGTAAATGTCCGGGTTGCCACTGATGTCGGAATTGAATAACAGGGCGGCTCGGTCACAACGCCATGCCGGCGCATAATCATCAACATTATTCTGTGTGAGCTGACGTACCTGTCCATCTGCGACACTATAGATATAAATGTCTTGATCGCCATCCAGGTCTGACTGGTAAGCCAGCAGTGTGCCATCGCTTGACCACACTGGATTGCTGGCATTCCCAGCTTCATCAGATATAACCCAGGCATTAGCTCCATCTGAGGTCATCATGTAGATCACGCTATTCGGACGATCTTCAAATTGGGCCTGGAAAGCGATGAATCCGCCATCGGGTGAGAAATTTGGCTCGAAATCGGCATGAAGCCCATTGCTTAACCGTGATACAAAATCTGTCTGGGGAATCAGCGCATAAATCTGCCACAGATCATCCTGGTTACCTTGATACACCACACGCGAACCATCAGGCGACCATGCTGGATTCAATTCATCCGTCGGTGTATTGGTCAATTGTGTTTCTGCGCCAGTGGTCACATCGACCATGAATAAATCCCAGTTCCCATTGCGGTTAGACTGGAAGACGATCAGATTGTTCGGCCCCCAGGTGGGATTGATGTTGTTGGCGTAGGCGCTGAAGGTCATGCGCTGCGGTTGTGAACCGTCGGCACTCACAACATAGATTTCCCAGTTGCCATCGCGGTTGCTGCTGAAGGCCACCCATTCCCCATTTGGTGAGCGGCTAGGGCTGATATCGTCAGTGCCAACACCCTGTGAAACATTGATTGTAGATACGTTGCCCGCTTCCTCAAGACGGAATACTTCCCAGTCCCCGGTCTGATTGGTCTGGTAAAGCTGCCACATGACGCATGCACGCTCACAGGCGCGGACTGGAACCCATCCCAACTGATCGGTCACCAGAGTAAGATTATTTTCTCCCTGTGGGATGCCAATAGGTACTGTGTGACTATCACTGACGGCTGGAGTCTGGTCGCTATCCGCTGTGGCTGTATTGACTACAGGTCCGGGACGATCCTGCTCTTTTACACGGTAACTACCCCCAACGGTAACGGATTCTCCGGGTTGCAGAATTCCTACGCCGGATTTTCCGCTGATTGGTGCCCGTTCGATGCCAATGGTGAGGTCGCTGACGTTAACGCCGGTCAGACGAATCGTACCTGCATTCGAAATCGTAATCAGATAATTGATGGTGTCACCGACCCGCACCGGGCCAGTATCGCCAATCTTGCGGATACTTAAGGAAGCTGTTTTGCCGTCCTGTGTTACCGAGACGGCTGTTGCAGTTTCTGTTGGGGGCGCCTGGTTAGAGAATTCGACCGTGCCGCTGGGAACAGTCACCGTTAGGGTCGCTGGCGGAGTGCCTGTACTGGCTGGTGGTGGCGTAGTCGCGGCAGGGGGTGGTGTCGTTTCTGACGGAGGTGGTGTCGTTTCCGATGGTGGTGGCGTAGTCGCGGCAGGGGGTGGTGTCGTTTCTGACGGAGGTGGTGTCGTTTCCGATGGCGGTGGTGTGGTCTCTGATGGCGGCGGTGTGGTTTCCGACGGAGGGGGTGTGGTTTCCGATGGTGGCGGCGTAGTCTCCGATGGCGGTGGTGTGGTCTCTGATGGTGGCGGCGTAGTCTCTGATGGCGGCGGGTCTGTCACCTCAGTTTCTTGTTGTACTGGCTCTCCGAGGGGAGTTTCATTCTGCGCCAGCGCAACCAAAGTGATGCCAAACATCATGACGACCAATAACAAGATGGCTGATAAATGCCTCTTTAAATTCAAATATGGCTTCATTTCCCACGACGTCCCAAACTCTAATTCTCAATCATTCTATTACAAAATGACTATAACAGAAAGCATACACCAGAAGGAACCTTCATAAATCTTACATTTGTTCGGCTTGTGTTTCGATTCGGTTTGCCTGCTTGACCGAATTCTCTAAATAAACCTTTAGCCGCCGTTCAGGTTACACGCTATCATATGCGGTATTCTATAACATGACAAAATGTGTATTGTAAGTTGTCCCACAGGTTTATCGTGTCCAAGCATACTGTATGGCGCGCTATACTGGCCGTCGGCCTCATCATTGCTCTTATGCTGGTCGTTGTGCAGCAGGAAGTAGCTGACTCGATCGAATGGATTGGTACTGAACCGGCAGATGTCACGGCTGCTCCAACCCCTATCGCCTTAATCGAAGCCGAGGTTGAATCGGTTGATTTATCAATTGCTGTACCTGATGGCTGGCAGGCGCAGCCCACTGACGGTGGCATCTTGTTGGCCCGTTATTTCGATACCATGCAGGGCGATCATAAGCTCACTGATATGCAGGTGCACCTTTTCGTCCATCGTATTGACGCTTTTGACTCGCTGGCTGCTGATCGTGCCAACAATGCCCTGGAAATCCTGAAACACGTGGTGGAACAGCCTACATATATTGGCGAGGCCGTCGCCAGCAGCCCGATACCGCTGGCAAGCCAGCCGGAAGCAGCTTACTATCTGTTGAACAACCGCAACGAGAGCATCACCCTGATGATCGGCATGACGGTTCGTGATCCGCTGCGGCTGGTTGGATTGAACATCAGCGCCCCATTCGATCAGGCTGACAAAATCCGTTCACTTCTACCCGTGCTGCTGACCAAAATCCGCGTCAACGACAGTAGCATTGATGCGCGCCTGATTGATGCTCTGCCCGATCCGCTGATTTTTCCGGCATACCCTAATTGATCGGTTTTGGGCTTGCTCGATACAGTTGTTGATTCGCTTCGTCAACTGACTGGGCGTGGTCAGGCTGTGTTGTTGGGGCGGGCTGCTGCTGGCATTTGGGCGGCTCTGCGCGCCTGGGGCATCCGCGACCAAACGGTCTGGCTCCCTGCCAATACCTGCTACATTGTCCTGTGGGCGGTTCTCAAAAGCGGCAACTATCCGGTGCTGCTCGATGTGGATGCGGTTTCAGGCAACACCACACCAGCGCAACTCCCGAATTCTGCTCTCCCAGCGGTGATTATTCCCTGTCATCTCTACGGAACGCCTGCTCCGATGGCTGCGCTCGTAGAATGGGCGCAGGCGCATCAGGTGCGGCTGATCGAAGATGCAGCCCTGACGCTGGGCGAATCGGTGAATGGGCAGCCGGTTGGAAGCTGGGGCGACGTCTCTATCCTGAGTCTGGGGCAGGGAAAAATCGTCGATAATGGCCTGGGTGGGGCGTTTGTCACGGATGATCGATCCCTGGCGAAGGATGTCAGCCGCCTGATAGATGATGTTGCGCTCTGGGATGATGAATTGCGCCAGTGGACCCAGCAGTGGAACGGTCTGTACTGGACGCTGCATCAGCATGATGCCCAGCACCCCGGTCTGGCCGCGCTCTATCCTCAACTCTATGGCCTGTACAGCGATCTGGTGGCCTATCGCCTGCCATTCGCTTACTGGCATGATGTTCCCGCACTGCTCCATCAGTTGCCACAGCAACGCCAGCAGCGCCTCCGGTTGTCCCAGCGCTATTATGATGCCTTGAAGCGGTTGTCTCTGTCATGGATTGAGGCTGTCGCGTCCCCTGCTGCCTACTGGCGTTATCCGTTGCACGTCGCCCCACGCTGGCGTGACGAACTACTGGAGTATCTGTGGGAACAGGGTATTCATGATGCCACCCGCTGGTATCCGTCGCTGCAACCGATGGCGGCTGCCCTTTGTCCAATGATCACGCAGGCAGCAACGCCTCAGGCCGATCACTGGGGACATTCGATCATCAATCTACGGTTGGATGCTGGCGTGGACGATGACTATGCAGAGCGCGTGGTGGGATTGATTCAGCAACTTGGAAACGAAAAGGCGGCCTTGTGAGCCGCCTCTTCGTTACTGCAATGGGAGCGAAACTTAGATGTTGCGCACCAGGTTCGAGAAGATGTTTCCGATGGCCGGGCCGAGCAGCGCCAGGATCACGATCACAACGACGGCGACCAGAACGAGGATGAGCGCATATTCGACCAGACCCTGACCTTCTTCGCGAGGCATGTACAGCATGATGAGAACTCCCTGATGATGATGATAATGTGGTTAAATTCCACATTTCCCATATTAGGAGAAGTCCCGTGATCTGTCAATAGGGTAGTATTGTGAATTCACGATTTATTTACACAATCTCAATTATTCAGGACTGTGGTACTACCAAACACATGGACATGATCGTCAATTGCCGCCAGCCAGCGACATCCCCTTGAAAGCCGCAACCTGCGAACGAATGGCGCGCTCAGTGGGCAGCCGTTCTGCGCTTGATGCTCCATAGAATCCGGCGATGCCGGGCATTTGCTTTAGCGCCACTTGTACCTGCTCTGGCTCATCAAAGGGCCCACCATGACAGATCACCAGCGCATCGCGTTTGAGCGACCAGATGGTTTCCGCCAGCGTCATGACGGTGTTGATGGCTTCATCCAGCGAATAGGCCACCCCGGCACCGATGCTGCCGGCGGTTGTCAAGCCGACATGACACACCAAAAGATCTGCCCCGGCCTGCACCATCGCTCGCGCTTCATCGGGCGTGAAGACATAGGGCGAGGTGAACAAGTCCATCTCATGCGCCAGATGAATCATCTCGACTTCTTTGTCATAACCCATGCCGGTCGCTTCCAGATTCTGGCGGAACTTGCCATCGAACAGGCCAACAGTGGGGAAATTCTGTACGCCGGAAAACCCCAGTTCCTGAACTTGTTTGAGGAAGTAGGGCATCACCCGGAAGGGATCGGTGCCGTTGACCCCGGCCAGCACCGGCGTATGCTTCACCACCGGCAGCACCTCTTGCCCCATCTCCATCACAATCGCATTGGCGTCGCCATAGGCCAGCAGCCCGGCCAATGAGCCGCGCCCGGCCATGCGGTAACGCCCAGAGTTGTAGATGATGATGAGGTCGGCACCACCGGCTTCCTCAAACTTGGCCGAGATGCCGGTTCCGGCACCACAGCCAATGATCGGATGACCGGCAGCCCGCAGCGCATGTAACCGTCTCAGGATTTCATCACGCGCAATTGCCATGGTCTCTTTCCTTTACTGAACAGGACTGACACAGTTGAGTACGAACATAGCCTGATAAACAGGCCAGAACAGGCAAAAGTTAGAATTCCCTTACCTTACAAACGCACCTGCTCTACTCAAGATAAAGTCGCAGCGTCGTCATTGCCGAACGCGCAAATCCGTGTCGCTCATAAAACCGAATCGCGCTCTCATTCACGGCGTCGGTCAACAGGGTGATGCGGCTGAAGCCAGCCGTGCGCGCATCGTCGATGGCAGATTGCAGCAGGCGTGACCCCGCGCCATTGCCGCGATGCGCCGGATGCACAATCATGTCCTCCAGCCAGCAGACCGGCCCGCCCTGGGCGGTGCTGATCGAGAACAGCAGGCTCACCATCCCGACCACCAGGCCATCGACTTCGCTGACAAGGATTCGTCCGCTGCCCGGAGTCTCAAGGATCAGGCGCAGCCCTTGAAGCTGCTTCTGTCGATCTGGCTGGAAATCAGCTTCCTGGGTGAACAACAGCACGAGGAGATCAGCCAGGGCTTCGATGTCCTCACCAGTGGCCGGACGGATGCGCTCGCCGGTCATGCTCACACCGTCAGTGCCAGTTCATCGGCTTCATGCTGCCCGCTGCCCAGCGCCTCTTCGATCTTCTCGCGCAGTGTCCGCTTGAGGATTTTACCCACCGGGTTGCGCGGCAGGGCTGTCACCAGCACCAGCTTACGGGGCAACTTATAGGCGGCGATGTCTTTGGCCTTCAGGAAGTCAGTGATCTCGGAAAGCGTCGGCTGCGTCTCCGGTTTTGGCACGACCACGACCACAACCTGCTCTTCATTCAGCCGCCGGTCGGGGACACCCAGCACGGCCACCTCTGCCACTTTGGGGAACTCCGCCAGCAGATGTTCCAGCTCCTCCGGCGCGATCTTCATTCCGGCGCGGATGATGATGTCCTTCAGCCGCCCGACAAAGCGATAGCGGTTCCATTCGCCGCCTTCGCCATCAATCGCAAACAGATCACCGGTATAGAAATAGCCATCGCTATCAAAAACCTTCGCTGTCATTTCGGGGCGATCATAGTAGCCGCTGAAGATCGCCGGACTCTTGATCGCCATCTCGCCTGGCACATGCGGCTCGGTGACGACCTGATGAGTCTCTGGATCGACCAGCTTGGTCTGGATGCCATCAGCGAAGCGCAGCCGCCAGGAATAACCTGGCACGCCATAGCGCGGGAAGAAACGCGCCCGTTCAGCCGGGTCAGGGATTTCCCCTGGCGCGCTGACAAAGCTGGTGCCTTCGTTCGAGCCGAAGAAGTTCAGCACATCAATGCCGTATTGCTCTTTCCACTGTGTCGTCATCCAGGGCGAGAGCGGCGACGAACCCGATCCCAGGCAGGTGATATGGCTCAGGTCGGTATTGGCGAGCAGAGCTGGTTTCATCAGCAGCAGGTTCATCAGCACCGGCGGCGCGACGGTGTAATGGATTTGTTCGGTGGCGATCTGTTGCAGGAACACCGACAGATTGAGCGGCTGGTGCATCACCAGCTTGCCCCCCGTCAGCAGCCAGGGAACCAGCATCCCGCCGATGGCCGACATATTCACCATCGGGAAGGGGTTCAACACATGACAACCGGCCTGGAGTTCCGCCCCATCAACGGTGGCATAGGCGATGGTGATCCAGTGGTTGTGGCTGCGCGGCACACCTTTGGGTTCAGCTTCGGTGCCGGATGTCCAGCAGATGGTGAAACAGGCGTTGGCATCCAACGGGTGGCTTTGCAAATACGAATTCAGTCGATCAGCATGGTGCGGCTGCGCCAGAACCTCGTTCAGCGCGATGACCCCTTCCGGCAGATCATCACCCAGCGCGATCACCGTCTTCAGCGCGGGAAATTCGCCCCGTAAACCCTGAATCATCTCGACGTAATTGAAGCCCATGAACTGGCTGGTGGTGATGAAAGCCTTCGGTTGGGTGATGCTCATCACCTGCCGCAGCTCGTGGGTACGATACTGCACCGGCACTGGACTGATGATCGCGCCGATTTGGCTGACGGCCAGATAGGTCATCACCAGTTCGGCAATATTAGGTAGCTGTACCATCACGATGTCATCCTGGCCTACACCCTGCGCCAGCAGACCATCGGCCAGCCGGTTGACCAGCGTGTGCAGATCGGCATAGGTCAGACGTTGAACGGAGCCAGTGGTGACTTCGGCGCGATTGGCCGGGTCAACCAGCGCGATCTCGCCGGGATTGCGCTCGACATTTTGCTGAAAGAGATCAGTGAGCGTTGCGGTTCCCCACCAGCCACGCTGTGTATAGGTTGCAATCAGTTCAGGGCTTGCCAGTCGCATTGGGTTGACCTTTTCCACTTGGTTGATGTTCCGATTGTACAGGCGGGTGTCTGCCTTGCCAAACCACCCAGCCAGGTTCTATACGATCAAAACGTTGGCGGTCGATTGTGCGCTTACGAAAACAATCATGGGACATTCAGAGATCAGAGCGTGACAGTTTTCAAACACCGTTGATCTTAAGGCATCCTGGTAATTCATATGCCTGACAATAACAGGAGATGAATCTAACCAAGAGGGTGCAGAGTATGAGAGCGATTTGTCTGATCGTGATTACGGTCATGTTTCTGGGTGTGCTGCCGGCAGCGGCGCAGGATGAACTCCGTCAGTGGGCCAGTTGGGCCTCCGCCACCAGCGAATACACCACCACTGATTACAGCGCCATGCAGGCCACTGGCGAACCGGATACCGAGGAGTGTGGCGATGCGGTGACCGCCTGGGCTTCATCGACCATTAACTCCACGGAAGCCCTGACAGTGGGCTTTGAAACTGCGGTCATTCCAACCGAGATCAACATCTATCAGACCTATAACCCTGGCGCGATCATCCGGGTGGAACTGCTCCCCGAAGATGGCAGCGATCCGATTGTCCTCTCCGATAGCGCCGACCCCGGCACCGATTGCCCCGGCGTGTTCTCGCTGACCATCACCGATGAGGTCTCCACGCTGGTGAACGGGGTGGTGATTTATCTCGACCAGAGTCAGATCGAAGACTGGAACGAAATCGACGCGGTGGAGCTGGTTGGCATCCCTGTATATGGGGTTGACGCAGAAGGATCGGCTTCCAGCGAGCAGGCAAGCTATGACGGGCCATCGGGCCTGAGCGTGAGCTGTGACGATGGCACCAGTTTTGATAACGGCGTCGAGGTGCGGGTGATTCAGATGCGCGCCGGATACACCTATACCGCGACGGCTATCGGCCTCAACGGCTTCGACCCGGTGCTGGCGGTGCTGGACTCCTCTGGACGTGGCCTGTGTACGGATGATGATCCCAACGCGGCCAGCTACAGTGCCTACCTGCCCACGACAGGAGAGGTCGCGCCATCTTCGACCAGTTCGCAGGTTTACTTCGCCAACAACAGCAACAATGCTTTCGAGGATGTCTCGCTGGTGGTGGGTGGTTTTGGCAACACGACCGGCGAGTTCGTCCTGATGCTGGAAGGCATGGCGCTGACGACAGCCGATGGCAGTGGCGACCCCTTCTCCTTGCAGGTCACGCCCGGTATGCTGGCGTCCGGCGTGTCGCCTTCGGTCTATATGATTTCGGTGGTCGGGCAGATGGACCCGTTGATCGCGTTGATTGACCAGGACTACAACTTTGTCCAGGTGGGCGACAAGGGCGAGTATGTGGCCTGCGACAACGCCGGTTACAGCGACTGCTGGGGCGAGTCGTATGAGTTGAGTAACTACTACGTCCCTCGCAGCGATGGCCGCGCCCTGGCTGGCGGCTCGTATGATGCCATGCTCCAGATCGGGTTGAGCAATGCCGAACCCTGGAATTTCTTCACCTTCCTGATGCGCTCATCGCAGATGCAGACCTTCGGCGATTATGTGGTCGCCTTCCACATCGGTATCGGCTGACCGCCAAATCAACCGCGATGGATCAGGGCTGGTTTGTTTCACAGCCTGCCCTGATCCGCTGATGGTGCGGGTTCATTCGACGCAAATACTGCAACTGCAAAACATCCACTTTTATGCAACTCCAGTTTTGTGTCGTCGTCGTCGTCGTCGGACAGACAAAGACATAAAACCAACACAGAGGACACCGAGAACACAGAGCGAAAACCGAGTGATGATTCGCAAGATTCGTCAGATTCGTCAGATTCGCATCACTCCTTTTTTCAATTCGTGAATCAGACGTCAGTCATCAGTCGATAGTCGTCAGAAAGAACGCTCAGGCGTTTGTGCTGCTGATTGACGATACCCCCTGTTGCTGCTGATTTTGCTGATTGAAGCCGTCAGCCATCAGCTTTCAGCCATCACTTTTCCCTCAAACATTGCCGATATTGCACCTGTTAGAACTCTGGTTTTGTGTCGTCGTCGGACAGACAAAGACATAAAACCAACACAGAGAACACGGAGGACACAGGGCGAAAACGGAGCGAGTCTGCACAAAATTCGTCAAATTCGTCAAAGTCGTCAAAGTCAAAAGTGCATTTTGTGAACATTTCCCTCAATCCTGATTCAGAACCGTCGGGACAAACGATTGCGCGGGTCGGTTGGCGAACCACTCCTACGAGAAGACTACACCCGATTACCTGCTTACGAGTGAACTTTTGGTAAACTTTTTGGTACGACTTAACGCGACTCGACGCTAACCGTTTGGCGGGAGCGGATAGGTTAAGGGTGTCGGCGCGGGGTTGGAAAACGGTTGGGAAAAATCAGGGTTGAGGGAGCACGAATTCGTGCTGATTGGGTGATGGTTGCACCGACGGTCTGCTGCACTCGGCGGCCTGCGCCGTTGTACTGGTAGCTCGCCCCACCCATTGCCAGCATCCGGTTGGCGCGATCCTAGGATGTTGTGACCCCACTGGGCCACCATTCCACTGCTTCACCGCCAACAAACCGCCCCAACTTGCATTCAGGTACGCGCTTGAGTCTGGGCTGCCCAGAGTGGGCGAGTAGGAAGTGAGGATCAAGGTCATGTTATAGTGCAGTAAAATCTTTTCCCAATAAATGCAAAAGGTCAGAAGCCATGCGCTTCACTCCTTCGTCATCAGAAGTTTCATATAGTCTTTCATAGACGGAAATCCCTTTTCGAACTGCTTCGTATATGCGATATGCCTTAGCTCTATCACTTTCGATTGTTAGCTTATCAATATCAAGATAAATCTTGTTGGTTAAATCTGTGAGTAACATTAAGATGTTTTCTTTTCCTTGAAGCGTGGGATCTTCTAAAAGGAGAAGCAAAAACGCAGGAATTAATAGAGGTACATCTGTTCTTAGAAGTTCTTTAATTGGCCCATAGCTTTCCCAAGATTCAGACCCTACATCTATAACTTTTTCTTCCAGATTATTGTATGCATTGAGACGCACATCACGATTCTCTGACGCTAAATCTTCAAGCCACTTGGCTACATGAGTCGCATTTAATGCTTGCCAGTCAACAGAAGCTAAATGTTCGGAAATAGCATTCATTTTAAATGTTCCATCCAAGTTATTGAAAATTGATTGTAGGTCAGCATGGCGCTGCCAGCGTTGGAATGCCTATCGAGCGCCTACCGCCCCCGCAGGCGGAACAGCCCGGCGGCCTGGGTGCGGCTGTGCGGCCAGGCGGCCTGCCCCGTCGTACTTGTAGCGCGCCCCGCCCATTGAGAGCATTTCGAGGTTCATTAGGCTGATCTAAGCCTCATGTCAATTACACCAATAGGTCTAAAAAGCGCGAAATGAGAGAAGAATAACTAGACTCTTGAGGATGAAGCTATTACTTCAAAGTCTGACTCCCATTTCGGTATACTTTGAATGTAATCAGTAATTCCTTCATCCAAAGAAGTAGCAATCTCACCTATGTCCTTTACACTTCCAACGTAAAACTCTATTTTTTGTGCGATCACTTGCATTTTTCCGTCCATAAACGGTAACAGAAACTCAACCCCTTGTTCGGTTTGGCTAACACGGGAATCGCCGATTGTCCAGACATAAGGGACGGGGAGTGGTTGATTAAAACTATCATCAAATATAATCCTGTTTACCTTGCGAAAAACAATTAATCCTGTATTGCCTTTGTCAAAGGAGAGTGATGTCCTTAAGTCCAGCAATAGCGCTGCTACAGAATACAGCGGGCAATACATCAAATTTAGCAACGTTGTCTCAGTCAATACGTCATCTTCGTAAAGCGCATTCGGTGAAGGTTTGGTGCTTGAGAGATGTTCATCGCTTTCTGTAATGACTAAATCGGATATTTTCATTGTAACTCCTCACTATGGTGGACTTAGAGGCGTTTCCATCCTAGAGCAGCCACTCCCAGTTGTTGCTGGCATCCCTCTGCGCCAGCGATCCGCGCGCCGCTTGTCCGCTGCACCCGGCGGCCTGTGCCGTCGTACTTGCAGATCGCCCCACCTATCGATAGCATCCAGTTGGCACGATCCGAGTATACCTCGTTGCAAACAGATTGTAGGTCAGCATGGCGCTGCCAGCGTTGAAACGTTTATCGAGCATCTACCGCCCGCGCAGGCCGAACAGACCGGCGGCCTGGGTGCGGCTGTGCGGCCAGGCGGTCACGTCGCTCAGGCCGTGAATGCCACGCTGATACACCGGATGATCGGCGGGCAGCGGCAGGGTGATGACCTGTCCGGTGACGCCGGAGAGATAGGCCGCCAGGGTGATTTCGAGGGCGCGTTGACCGGCGCGGGCGGGCATGATGGTCGGGCGCTGCTCACGGATGGCATCGCGGAAGTCGGCCCAGATGCGGCTGAACGAGCGCCCGGTGTTGTCGAGATGGGTCGGCAGATTCGCCAGCGGATGATCGGTGCGTACCCAGTCGCGCACGCTGTAGAGTTCAATCGGCTGGTTGAAGCCGCTGGTCTGGTACTGGTTGTAGCGCAGCCGAATATGCCCGTCGCTGCCGGTCACATCGACGCCGCCGACGCCTTCGCCCCAGCCCATGTGGATGGTGGCGTAGCCGGTCGGGAAGGCGATTTGCACCAGCGCCAGGTCTTCCACCACCGGCTGACGATGGGCGTATTCCGGGGCATCGACGAAGGCCATCACCTGCTGCGCCGGCGCACCGAACAGCCACTCGGTCAGGTAAACAGCGTGGATCATGTCGGTCAGCACACCGCCGCCCCCGGCCATCGTATGCCGCCAGTCGGGTTTAAAATCCTTCGCGCCAGGGTAGTCGATAACGCCCATGTACTGCATCGTCAGCAGCCGCAGATCGCCGATGACCCCGCCCTCAATCAGCCCCTTGATCTGATGATATTCCGGGAAATAGACATAGTTATGCACCATGCCGTAGATGACGCCGTGCGCCTCGGCGGCTGCGATCAGTTCGGCTGCGACGGCGGGTGTATCGGAAAGCGGCTTCTCGCTCAGGACATGCTTGCCCGCTTCAATAGCGGCCAGCACGATCTCGCGCCGGTACTGCTGTGGCACGGTGACGCACACCGCTTCGATGTCCGTCCGCGCCAGCAGATCGCGGTAATCGGCGTAGAGATTGGCCTCAGCCAGACCGAACCACTCCTGACCGATTTTGCGCCGCGCCTCGGTCACATCCGCCAGCGCTGCCAGTTCGACATCCGGCAGGCTGGTGAGCGCGGGGCGATGCCCGTAGCTGACGACGTTGCCACATCCGATCAGACCGACTTTTAAGGGGGACATTTTCGCTGCTCCTGAAGACAAGAAGTTAAAAGTGCTAAGTGCTTAGTTCAAAGTAAAAGACTCTTATTCCTGGCGGGTTGGCGATGAGATGTTCGTGGATGGGCATGTCCCTTGAGAATAAGGCTTTCAACCCGATGCCTGCCGCAGCAGGGTTAACCCCGCTGCTAACCTTTTTCGGCAGCCCACTGAAGGGGCTGCTTGCCCTGGCTATCTTCTTAAGCGCCTTTAGTGCGCTTACCCTATTCCGGTTAGCTGGGCGGCTTCAGCCCCCAGCGACCCCACTGTTCGTTCCTGGGTCGATGCTGAACCACACTGCACTGGATCATCACCCTCTCACCCAGTTTACCCCATCTGACGCAGGGCTTCGATCTGCTGATCGATGTGGTGTCCGGCGGCGGTCATGCTGGCGATGTAAGTAGGGCTGAGGGGTTCGCCGCATTGCAGCCGTTCAGCGATCTCGTAGACCTGGATGCCGATGCCAGCCAGTTGGCGCAGCGCCAGCGCGATGACATATCCCTCACGGATAGCCTCGGCGTCGCCATCCCAACCCACTTGTCGCAGCCCGGCGAGGTAGTGATCGAACAGGTCGGCAGCGAACGCCGCCGGTTGGCTCATATCCGCTTCCTCAAAGATGGCGTTGACCCAGAACAGCGGCACCAGATCGGCACCGAGCGGGCCAGGGCCGGTGAACGACCAATCGACCGCCAGGGTGCCAGCCGGAGCCGCGAACAGATTGCGGCGAAAGGCATCGTAATGACAGAGCGTGTGTGGCAGCCGCTCCAGCCGGGCGAACCACCCTTCGCGTTCCTGCCAGAGCTGGCGCTGTCGTTCGAGCTTGTCCGGGTTCAGCCAATCGCGCAGCAGCGGATGGGTCAGATACGGTTCCAGCGTCAGGATGCGTGTTCCGAAGCGGGCGACATCCTGGCGTATCCAGTCGCGGCTCAGGCCAACCCGCGTTCCCCAGCCGGAACGGGCGGCATAGGTGCCGTTGAATTGCCCCACATGGTGGGCGGCCTGAAGATGCTGCGCCGCTGTCCACCGTCCGGGGGTGGCATCAGTCAGCGCTTCCAGCCACAGCCAGACGCTCTCGCCGCGTTCATCCACACCCAGGCAGCGCGGCGCACCGAAGGTCGGCGGCAGCTCGTCCAGTACATCCGATTGGTAGATCACTGCCTCGCGCCGCCAGTAGTGACTATCGGACGGCTGCTCATCTGGACGGGCGACCAGCAGCTTGAGGATCACTGACCAGTCACGCGCGGCGTCATCGACCTGCGCTTGCCCGGATAAGTGGTAGACAGCGGTTCCACCCACCCCGCCGCCCATGCCGCCGCTGAGGGGCGTCATCTGCCAATCTGAGAGCCTGACCCGCTCGGTGTTGAGCGCTCGCTGCACCACCGGCAGCAGATCAGTCGGAGTGAGGTTCAGGGTCATGATTGTTTACCCAATGCCCGGTTTGCCAGGACAGTAACGACCAGGATAGCGAGGATCAAGGGCAGCGTCAAACCATAGGCGTTGAAGATGCCCACCTGATCGGCCACCGTCCCCAACACCTGCGGCACGATCAGGATGGCCGTGCCGGCGCTCATAGAGGTGAAGCCGCTGGCGGCGTTGGGGTTGTTGATGCCGATGGTGGCGGCGGTCGCCAGAGTCAGCGGAAACAGGTTGGCGATGCCCAGGCCGCACAGCGCTAGCCCGATCAGGTTGACCGGCAGGCTGGTCCCCAGCCAGAACAACGGGAACCCGGCCAGCGTGATGAGACCGGCCAGCAGCAGCAGACGGCGGCTGTCGAAGCGGCGCGTCAGGCGGCTGCCGGCAAAGCGTCCGGCGAAGTAGGTGATGAAGAAGATCGTGCTGAGGGTGGCGGCGCTCTCCGGCGACAATCCGGCGCGGCTGACGAGAAAGGAGGCCGCCCAGAAGATCAGGCACCATTCAACTGCCACCGAGAAGAACACCACCAGCCAGTAGGCCCAGAAGACGCGCGGCAGCCGTCCCCCGCCTGGGCGCGGCGTGGACGTGAGTGGCTGGGTCGGCGTCTCTGGCAGCGGCACCCGCCACGAGGTGAAGGCGGCGATCAACCAGCCGGCGATACCTATGACGAAGGCCAGCCGCCAGGTGAACCCGGCTTCAGCACCCTGCCCAACCATGATGGGCGCGAGTCCGGCTGTTAGGGCTGCGACAACATTGGCTTCGGTCAGGGCATAGGCGCGGTTTGTCCCATGATGATCGGAGAGGGCGGCCTGGATCATACCCAGCAGATACGAACCGATGAGTCCCATGCAGAGGGTGCTGGTGATGGTGACGGCGACCGACTGCGCCTGAATCAGCAGCAGAGCGCCGAGCGTCATGCCCAGCCCGCCGCCCCAGAAGGCGACGCGCCGCCCCACCCACCGCGCCGCCTGGGCATTGGTCAGCCCAGCCAGCAGCATCCCCAGGGCAAAGGCGCTGATGTGGAGCGCTTGCTGGGTGTAATCGAGATTGAGATCGGCGCGGATGAAGACGGCAGCCGGGCCAATCGATGCCTGCATGTAGGCGTAGTAGCCGAGCAGCAGGTAAGCGAGCCAGGTGAAACGGTCACGGACGAAAGGGGTATGCACGATGTCGGCTTTCCTGTGTTCGATGTGGTCTACGATGGATCGCTGTCACGCGCCGGGTTGATGGTCAGGCGGCGGACATTGCTGCCATCGGCATTCATGATATACAACTCACGATTATCTTTGCCATCGCGGGTCGAGTCAAAAATGATGCAGCAGCCATCCGCTGTCCAAATAGGATTGGCGTCCCAGGCGGGGTTGTCGCTCAACTGGATCAGATTGTCTCCATCAGTATCCATACGGAAAATCTCGAAGTTGCGCACCCAGCGATCCGACACGCTAAGGATATACTGTCCATCGGGTGAAAACGCCGGTTCCAGATTGCGGACGCGGGCATCGGTCAGACGGGTGAGCTGGCTGTCACAGGTCGCAGGCTTGTCGAAGCAGGCCACATCCAGGCGATAGATGGCCCAGTTGCGCCAGCGATACGACACAAAAATCAACGATTGACCATCAGGCGACCAGGCGGGGCGGGTATCTTCCAGTGGGTCAGTGGTTAGCCGCAGCGGGTTTGAGCCGTCAGCATTCATGACGTAGATCTCCCAGTTGCCGTCGCGGTCACTGCTGAAGGCGATGCGTTCGCTATCCGGTGACCAGGCAGGGAAGATGTCGCGAGTGGCATTGTTCGTCAGGCGCAGCAGATTGCCGCCATCAGCATCCATGAGATAGAGTTCCTGATTGCCATCCCGAAGCGACGTGAAGGCGATGCGGCGTCCATCAGGTGAACGCGCCGGTGCGGCATCCCAGGCTGGATGTCGTGTCAGGTTATGATCCAGACCGCGCTGAAAATCCATCAGGTAGATTTCATCGTTGCCGTCGCGGTTGGTGAAAAAGACGACCGTGCTGGGCTGGCGTGCTAACGCTGGCAGCAGCCCGACGATGAACACGGTCAGCAAGGTACAGATCAGCAGCAGCCCGACGACGGGCGACCAGAGGCGCAGCATTATGGATTGACCCAGTTCAGATCGCTGATGTTGCCTTCCGTGTGCGCCGTCAACGGGCGCGGCTGATTGCCACTGCGGGTAACAATATAGATCTGGGGTACGGGTCGTGGGCCGTCGGGGGAATCGAGGTAGGCGATGAAGCTGGCATCCGGATTAAAGACTGGCTGTGGCGGGAATTTGGTCTGGTTGACAATAGGGGCAGCGGTCTGTATATCCATGTCCTGAACCAGTATTCGATCCGTTCCGCCAGCGACCAGATAGCGCCCATCGCGGCTGAACTGCATCTCCAGTGCGAACAATGGCGTGCTGGTGATGGCATCAAAGGGCGATTGCTTAGGAATTACACTAAAGTCAAAATAGGCCAGTCTTCCACCGACATCACTGCTGTTGAGGTCTGTATCGGTGCGTAGAAAGTAAACGGTATTGGAACCAGGGTAGAAGACACTACCATAATCCGGGCCGAAACCGCCGGGGCTGGTGAGCGGACCGAGCAAGCGCCGTTCGCCCAGGTCAACACCATAGATCAGGCCGCTGCTGAAGACAAGACGGGTGGCATCCGGGTTCCAGGCGATGTCCAAGACGATGTCAAAATCGGTATCCGCTACACGCTGTACATTGCCCCAGGCCGGGCAATCCCCGATGCCGATCTGCTCCACCGTATAGATGCTTAAACGGCCTGTAGTGGTTTGCGAGGCGGCGAAGGCCAACCGTTTGCTATCAGCCGACCAGGCCGGGGCGATCAGGCGCGCCTGACCGAGGCTGGTGATGGCCTGGACACAATCGAAGTTGGTGCGGCTCATGACATACAGTTCACGGGCGCTGCCTGATCCCTGAGCGACATAGGCCAGCGAGCGTTCATCCGGGGCGACCCGCAGACTGCCTGGCGAACCTGTGGCGAGGATCAGCTCTTCGCTGGCGCTGGCGACATCGAGCATGGCAATCGAGTCGCTGTTGTAGATGTAGAAGATCGTTCCGGTGGCGTTAATCTGCTGCTGTGCCGGGGTGACGGGCAAGGCTGTGGTCTGCGCCACAGTCGGCGCGGCGGTCCAGGCCGGGGGCAGGGTGGCCGGGGTGATGCGAGTCGGGATGGTGGTCGGCGTAGGGGTGATGGTAGGGACGTTCGCATCTGGCGTGATGGCAGCGGCGGTCTGGGTCGCCAGCGCATTCAGGTCGATTAGGGTGGGTAGCGCGTCAGAACCCGCCGGTTGGCAGGCGGCGCTGACCAACAGCAGGAGCAGGATGAAGAACCTCACCCCCTGACCCCCTCTCCAGGTGTGGAGAAGGGGAACTGAGGCATGAACTCTGTTGGAGAATAATCGCCTGATGCGCGTCATCGTGAAGCCATCCTCTGTGTATATGGAATCGATTATAGCGCGTACCACTGGATGGCCGAAATCCATAGACGCTCGACACTCACGGTTTGGGTGGTATTGGCATCCCGGCGGTTAACGTGAATTTCGCTTTGAGCACTTTGTTTACTATCAAAATTGCTTTGTCATATAACTCAAGAAGATTACTCCCTGCGGTTCCATCATGGACGAGTGCACTTCTTGCATCGTAGAGCAGCTTGAAACTTTCACCCAACGATTTCGCTTCCGGATCATTTACCTGAGACAATGTGTTGGAAATCAGCGAGCTGATGTTTTGCCTTATTGACTTGTACCGTTTGAATACCATCTGTTGTTGGAGTTCTCGAAGGTCACGATAGTCTTCAGACTGCGGGTCAATTTTTCCCAGTCTCTCGCTGATTATCTGTTCAACACTGTCAAATACCTCTTGAATGATTGGTCTCTTGGGAACATCCTCGGAAAGCGATTCGAGAACGATTATCAGCATAAGGAATTTCGCTTTGATGGATGTTTCACGAAAGTGACTGTTAAAGATTTCGAGTGCAGTTTTCAGTTTTGGATCATTGAGCACCGCTTCACCATTGGGTGCAGTCATACCTTGCTCTATGTATGGGAAAACATTGTCGAGGTAGTCACAAACGGAAGCTTTTATCGTGCCAAGTGTTATCTTAACTATTTTCCGGTCAGAGGGATATATTGCCGGTTGATTCCCATTAATTGAGCCATCTGCCTGTCTTATGGGATCAAATACATCTTGGGTCGATTTTTCGATTCTAGAATACGATTTGAAATCACGGTATACAACTTCTTGCAGTGGCTCTATTGCCTGAAACGGTATTGCGCGATTTAGCATGAGCCAGATCAGGCCAGCCTTCAGACGCTCATAACATTTTTCAGCTTTCTTTTCCGATTCAAGGCTACTGATCTTAAAGATGCAAGTATCTTCGATCAACTGAATATCTATTTTTTCTTGTCCTTGGTATGTAAATGTATTGCCATTTGGGTTTGGAACAACCTTTGTGAGATCAAATTTTACAGGGAAGTAAAGAGTGAAATCTCGTTTCTCTGTCATTTTTCCTCAACCATCTACTGATTGAAGGGGACACAATTCGTTGTATCCCCTCAGTTTGATGCGACTCAATTCGGCAGCAGGATGATCTTGGCGTCCTGGCGGTTGCCCAGTCGTTGGAAGGCGCTGAGGGCGTCGTCGAGAGCCATGCGGGCGCTGACCATCGGGCGCAGGTCGAGCTTGCCCGAGGCCATCATACGGATGACGTTCTGGAAGGTGCCGTGTCCGGCGTGACCGAGCGACCCGGCCAACTGCACCCCCTTGACCTGATAATATTCCAGCGCCAGCGGCGTCGGCTTTTCCGAGCGTCCGATGTGGCAGATGGTGGCGTTGACCGCCAGGGCGCTCGTCAGCGGTGAGAGCGTGTGTCCGGGGGCACCGGCGGCCTCAACCACGAAGTCCACGCCGCGGCCATAGGTGGCATCCAGCAGCACCGCGTTCAGATCAATTCCCACCGGGTCATGGGCAGCGGTTGCGCCGAGCTTGAGGGCGAACTCACGGCGGCTGGGGGAGGTATCGAACACGATCACCTGCGAGGCACCGGCTGCGGCGGCCAGCGCGGTCGCGGCCAGACCGATTGGCCCGGCACCGAACACGGCGACGTACACTCCCGGCTGCCAGGTGTGGATGCGGTTGAACATGGCATGATAGGACACGCCGGTTGGCTCGACCATCGCGCCCATCACCAGCGCCTCGTGTTCGTCACCGACACGATCAGCGATCTCCTGAATGCTCCAGCAGTAGCGCGCCCGCACCGGGATGTACTGCGCCATCGCGCCGGGGGTGGTGAATCCCAGTTCTTCCAGATTATCGCAGTGGTTGACAAAACCGCGCCGGCACGAGGGACACTCGCCGCACCACTGGATTTCCTCCGCCGTCACCAGATCGCCGACTTTCAGATCGCGGACGTTCTTGCCGACTTCAACTACCTTGCCGGAGAATTCGTGGCCGAGGATATTGGGGAAGCGGGTCAGGCCGGGGTAGAGGATGTAGCCATCGGGGGCGGCTTCATACATGTGCATATCCGAGCCGCAGATGCCCACCGCGCCGACCTGAATAATCACCTCGTCATCTTTGGGGGTGGGGTCCGGCTGGGTGCCGACCGCGATGCGCGGATTTTTCCACACCTGCGATCCGGCCTGGATGCGGTGGGTGGTTCGTTCGCGTTCGTTCAGGTGATATTCGGGCCGGGGGGCAAAATCAGCAGATAAGGTCAGGGCTTTCACAACGCATTCTCCTGAAGCAATTTTTCTCCATCAGCCGCTAATTGTGCCGTAGATTGGTGCGGCTGGCGATGAGTCCGTGTGTAGCCCTCATCCCCCCGCTACGCAGCCTTCTCCCACTGGAGAAGGGGAACCGTCACGCAAGAGCCTCTTTTTGACTACGTGCTGTAGTTGAGAGGTTCTCTAACGAGAAGCCCCTCCGCAAGAGACTTCAAACTTAGCACCTGGCACTTAGCGCTCTGTTAAGCCGCCCGGCTGGTGATCCAGATGCCGTCGTCGGGATCGCGCTGACCGACCAACTGGAACAGGCGGCGTTTCTGCCGGCGCGCCTGATCGCGGTTCGCCCAGAAGCTCAGGATACGTCCGCGTTTGGCCGCCAGGGCTTCGAGCGCTGCCAGCGTGTGCGAACAGCCGATGCCGCCGCGAATGGCCCACTCACAGGTGCAGCGGGCGTGGATTTTGCCATCCGATTCGTAATCAACCGTGACGACGTGGTTGGCTGTTGCGGTGGTGGTGCTGCCGACGATCACCAGATGGGCGTTGATGACGCGAGCCTTCAGATCACGCGAGCGTGACTGGATGCGTTTGATGTTCTTCGGTTTCATGACAGACCTCCTCGAAGTTGTACATCTGTTCTAATTTTAACACAGAATCATCAGAAATACGTTGGTGTTCTCCCCCTAATTCATAGGGGTTTGAGGGAGAGTCATGATGCCATATTCTGCTGCGCGGTCACATCCTCTGGCCTGAAATGCGGTACACTACTGCCAACGCATCGGTGTACAAGACGGGACATCAGCCTATGTTGCGCGGCATTATTCCGATCATGATTACCCCCTTTGATGCCAATGGACAGATCGATGAGGAAAGCCTGCGGCGGGTCGTGCGCTACGAGCTGGAAGGCGGCGCGCAGGGCATTGGCGTCGGCGGGTTCGCCAGCGAAGCCTATAAGCTGACCGATCAGGAGCGCATCCGCTGCGCCGAGATCGTGGCGGCTGAGGTCAATGGCCGGGTGCCGCTCATCATCGGCATGGCTCCTGGCAGCACTGAGGCCGCGCTGGAACAGGCGCATATCTACGCCGATTTGCGCCCGGCGGCGCTGATGACGCTGCCCCCCAACACCATGAATACCGAAGAATTCGGCCTGATCGAGCATTACATCGCGCTCGGCCTGGCGGCTGATGTGCCGATCATGGTGCAGCAGTCGCCGCAGATCGAAGCCTACAAGCATTGTCAGCTCCCCACGGAAGGGCTGGCGCAGATCGCCAAACACGCGCCGAAGGTTCAGTATTTCAAGATCGAAGGGCCGGGGTCAGCGCGCCGCATCAGCACCCTCAAGAGCCGGGTGAGCGAGGACGTCGGGCTGTTCGGCGGCATCGGCGGGATCAACCTGCGCGAAGAGTTGGAGGCCGGTGCCGGTGGACTGCTGCCGGGCGTGGGCTTCAACGAATTCTTCCTCGAAGCCTGGGCGGCCTGGGAGCGCGAGGAGCCGTTCATGGTGGATGACATCCTGCGCCGGGCGCAACCGCTGGTCGAGGCCGTATCGGGGTTCGGCCACGAATTCTCGCTCCATGCTCGCAAGCATCTGTTTCAACGGGCAGGCATCATCGCCCATGCCACCGTGCGCCGTCCGACCGTTCGTGCCGATTGGCAGGCGCTCGACCATGTGTGGCGCATCGCGGAAGAGCTGGGTGTGCGGATCACCCGCCAGGGGGAAATTGGTCAAGCATGAATATCAAAACCGAAAATGTCCTGATCCCGGCGACCACTGCCAACAGCGTAGGCTACTTCGCCGCGCCAGCCCAGGGCGATCATCTGCCGGGGCTGGTCATCATCCATGAAGCCTTTGGCCTGAACGACAACATCAAGCAAATCACCAACCGCTTTGCCCAGGCCGGCTATGCCACGCTGGCGGTGGATCTGTTCGGCGGTCGCAACAAGGTGTTGTGCATGTTCCGCTTCTTCGCCAACATGATGCTTCTCGATTCGCTCGATCATGAAGGCATCCGCGATCTGAAAGCCTCGCTCACCTGGCTGGAGGATCATCCTCGCGTGGATACTGGGCGGCTGGGGGCGGTGGGGTTCTGCATGGGCGGGAACTTCGCCATCTGCTGGGCCTGTGGTGATCCCCGGCTGCGGGTGGTCGCGCCCTTCTACGGCATGAACCCGCGTCCACTGCAAGCGCTTGAACGAGCCTGTCCGGTGGTGGCGTCGTACCCGGAAAATGACTTCAGCAAAGGGGCCGGGCAAAAGCTCGACAGCGAACTTGACCAGTACCGGATTCCCCATGATGTCAAAATCTACCCGGATACCCGGCACTCGTTCTTCAACAACCCTCGTGACGCCAGCGAACAATCGGCCGCCAATGATGCCTGGACGCGCATGATGAGCTTCTTCGACGAACATATGCGATGATTGGCGCAGAACCCAGTTCTCAACCTATACTGAACAAAAGTGAGCGTGTAGAAGGGGTGGGGTATGGGACGCCTGTTAATCTTTCTTGGACTGATACTGGTTGTCGGTGGGATTGCGGCGACGGTGATTGGATTTTCGAGCGGCTTCATGGGGTCGCTCGGCGGTGTGGTCGATAGCGCTGTCAACCTCGACGAACGAGCTGCTGAACTATGCGAATCCGGCGAACAACTGGAGACCGACGAAGGTGCCAGTTCCTATACACCCGGACAGGGTTCAGGGCGCAATGTCTTCTATTACTGCGTCAATGATGCCGACGAACGCCGCGACATCACCAGTGAGGTCTATGAAGGCTTCATCGGCCAGACCTTTGACTCGATCTCAAACATGATCCCTGGCGTCGGCGCGGGACTGTTGGGAGGCTGCGCTATTCCGATTGGCGTGGTGTTCATCGTCATCGGCGCGATTGTCGGTCGGCGGCATTCGCCGGGAATGATGACCGTGAATGGGCGGCCCGTGGTGACGGTGCGCAGCAATTTGGGACAAAGTATGCCAGCGGGTGGCGGGGTTGATTGGGTCGCCCGGCTGAAGCAGTTGGATGATGCCCGCAGCAAAGGGCTGATCTCGCAGGAAGAATATGACAAGCTGCGCCAGCAGATACTGGATAGCATGAAATAGGGACACAAACGGTGTCCCTATTCTGACGTTTGTTTGCTGCCAGCCGAGCTAGGTGATCTTCACCATCACCTTGTTCTTCTCGACGGCCTGCCCGGCGCTGACGGAGATGGTATTCACCACGCCGTCACGCGGACACTTGAGTTCGTTCTGCATCTTCATCGATTCGAGGATGACGATGGTCTGTCCAGCCTTCACTTCCTGACCGTTCTCGACCTTGACGGCGACAACCAGCCCTGGCATCGGCGCTTTGATCTGCACCTCGCCCGAACCATCGTCCAGCCCGCCGCTGCGCTGTGCCATCAGCAGGGCGCGTTCATCCAGCACTTTCGCGGTATAGAGCTTGCCGCCGCGCATCAGGACTTCGATGTTGCCCTCGCGCTCCTCGATCGTCATCGAGTCGGATTTACCCTCGGCCAGGATGGAGTAGCTGGTGCGCCCCAGCGGGGTGAAATCAGCCGAACGCTTCTGACCATTGACGGTCAGGCTGCCGTCCTTCTCGATCTCGATTTCGTACTTCTTGTTGTTGATGATGGTTGTGTATTTCATCGGTGCATCCTTTCGTAGCGCCCGACCCACTTCCAGTTGCTCGTGTCGCGCTCGTTGCGGGTGACGACCTGGCTGGCAAGCTGGCGCTGACGATGGGCGTAGAGTGTGGCGGCGATGGCAGCGGTTTCCAGTTCCTGTTCGGTGGGCGCGTCCTCGTAGATGTCCATGCTGAAGTGTTCTTCAACCCACTTGGTATCGAACTTGCCGGCCATGAAGCTGAAGCTGCTCATCAGGTTTTGGTGGAACGGGATGTTGTGCTTGACGCCCATGATGGTGTATTCATCCAGCGCCCGGCGCATCCGCAGGATGGCCTCGCTGCGATCTTCGCCCCAGCAGATCAGCTTGGCGATCATGCTGTCATAGTAGGGGGTGATCTCATAACCGGCATACACACCGCTGTCCACCCGCACGCCAGGGCCGGTGGGCGGGATCAAGGTGCTGATCTTGCCAATCGACGGCATGAAGTTGCTGTAGGGGTCTTCGGCGTTCACCCGGCACTCGATGGCATGACCGCGCGGGGTCAGGAAGCTCTCGGTGTGGGTCATGCGGCGACCGCGGGCGATACGGATTTGTTCCTTCACCAGATCGACGCCGGTGACCAGCTCGGTCACGGGATGCTCGACCTGGAGACGGGTGTTCATTTCCAGGAAGTAGAAGTTGCGATCCTTATCGACCAGGCATTCAATCGTCCCGGCGTTGACATAGCCGACCGATTGAGCCGCCTTGACGGCCATCTCGCCCATGCGACGGCGCAGATCCGGGTCTTGTTCCAGGACGACGCTGGGGGACTCTTCCACCAGCTTTTGATGGCGGCGCTGGATCGAGCATTCGCGTTCGCCCAGGTGGATGGTGTTGCCGTGCATATCGGCCAACACCTGGAACTCGATGTGGCGTGCGCCAACCAGCAGCTTCTCCACATAGACATCGCCATTGCCGAAGGCGCTTTCAGCCTCGCGTCGCGCCGAAGCGATCGACTCCTTCAGGTCTTCGGCCTTATAGACCGCGCGCATACCCTTGCCACCACCACCGGCTGTTGCCTTAATCAGCACCGGGAAGCCGAAGGTCGGGGCAATATCGAGCAGTTCATCATCGCGCATACCCGGTTCGGTGCCAGGGACAACCGGGACGCCGGCTTTCTTCACCGTTTCACGGGCGGTCTGCTTGTCGCCCATGGTGGCGATGGCATGTGGCCCGGGGCCGATGAAGATGACACCTTCATCCTGGCACATCTGCGAGAAGAATTCGCGCTCCGACAGGAAACCATAGCCGGGATGAATAGCATCCGCGCCGGTTTTCTTGGCGGCCTGGATGATCTTCTCGGCGATCAGATAGCTTTCGCGCGGTGGGGGCGGCCCCAGATAGACCGCTTCGTCGGCATAACGGACGTGCAGGCTGGTCCGATCGGCATCGGAGTAGACAGCCACCGTCTGGATGCCCAGGTCGCGGCAGGCACGGATGACGCGCACCGCGATTTCGCCTCGGTTGGCGATCAGAATTTTCTTGATCGTACGTTGTTCAACGGTCATGTTATTCCTCCTGCCGCGCTTACAGCGGGATGTTGCCGTGTTTGCGGGCGGGGTTGCTATCGCGCTTGTTGATGAACACTTCGAGCGCGTTGATCAAACGGGCGCGGGTTTCGCGCGGTTCAATGATGTCGTCGATGTAGCCTTCAGCCGCAGCCGGATAGGGGCTGGCGAGCTTCTCTTTGTAAGCCGCGGTCAGCTCGGCCTTCTTGGCGACCGGATCGCTGGCGGTTTCGATCTCCCGGCGGAAGATGATGCTCACCGCGCCATCCGCGCCCATCACCGCGATTTCAGCGGTCGGCCAGGCCAGGTTCAGATCGCCACGCAGGTGACGGCTGTTCATGACGCAGTAGGCACCGCCATAGCTCTTGCGCAGCGTGACCGTCAGTTTCGGCACGGTGGCTTCGCAGTAAGCATAGAGCAGCTTAGCACCGGACTTGATGATCCCGCCGTATTCCTGAGATGTGCCGGGCAGATAACCAGGGACATCGACCAGAGTGATGATTGGGATATTGAAAGCATCACAGTAGCGGACGAAACGGGCCGACTTTTCGCTGGCATCAATATCCAGCACGCCGGCCAGCACCATCGGCTGATTGGCGACGATGCCGACGCTGTGACCACCGAGCCGGGCAAAGCCGACGACGATGTTGGCGGCATAGTTCTCGTGAATCTCGAAGAAGATGCCATCATCGACGATGTGCTGGATGACTTCCTTGACATCATACGGCTTGTTTGGATTTTCCGGGACGAGCGTGTCGAGTTCGGCATCAGCGCGCAGCGGGTCGTCCGTCGTGGCGACGAACGGCGGGTCTTCCATATTGTTCTGCGGCAGGTAACTCATCAACTCACGGATGAGCAGCAGAGCCTGTTGTTCATCATCGGCCACCAGATGGCAGACGCCGCTCTTGCTGGCATGAACCGAGGCACCGCCCAGTTGCTCGTGGGTGACATCTTCATGTGTCACCGACTTGACCACATCCGGGCCGGTGATATACATGTAGCTGGTGTCTTTGACCATCAGGATGAAGTCGGTCAGCGCCGGGCTGTACACCGCACCACCGGCACACGGCCCCATGATCGCGCTGATCTGGGGGATGACGCCGCTGCTGAGGGTGTTACGCAGGAAGATGTCGGCATAGCCGGCCAGGCTGAATACGCCTTCCTGAATGCGGGCACCGCCGCTATCGTTCAGGCCGATGACCGGTGCGCCGGTCTTGAGCGCCATTTCCATCACTTTGACGATCTTGCGGGCATGAGCTTCACCCAGGCTGCCACCGATGACGGTGAAATCCTGTGAGAAGACATACACCAGACGACCATTGATCGTCCCCCAACCCGTGACAACGCTGTCACTGAGCTGTTTCTTCTTGTCCATCCCAAAATCAGAAATGCGGTGTTGGACAAAGGCATCCAGTTCACGGAAGCTGCCGGGGTCGAGCAGAATATCAAGCCGCTCGCGGGCTGTATGTCGATTCTTCTCTTTTTGCTTCTTCACGCGATCTGGGCCGCCGCCCGCCTGGCTCTCGGCCCGCTTGGCTTGCAGCTCTTCAACTAAAGGACTCAGGGTTTTGGCTTCTGCTACGGTCATATTTCCTCTCCGTTAACTGGTGTGTCCGTGCGACATGACGAAAGCGCCATGCTACGAGGCAGAAAGTAGCCATCAACAAGATAACGATACCCAGAAAAGGCAACCGCCCCAAGTCATAATCGGCGCGTACTAATAGTGACAATCGACATGCGCTGTACGAAAAGAAACCGATTACTACAAGGACGGCCCTGTTTGTGGCGCTGGGCTGGCGTCGCCACAATCCGGCGGCCATCGCCAGCGCGAGGCATCCCCAAAAGGCGCTGGTGATGAATTGGAAGGGCAACGGCAGGCTGAGGTCAGCCACCAGTTCCGGCGGAACCTGTAGCGCACGCAGGGCCATGCCCGCCTGAAACCCGGCTAAAGCCAGCATGAGCGCGATCAGCCACCAGCGTCGAGGGGTATCTGTGTCTCGCATGTGACCGATTATATCCCGTTCGAAGAGGTTCACCACAAACTGTCTGATTGTTTATCCAGCGGGCGTGGAGTACGATCAACTTAGGTGGAGGCACATGAGCTATGGATTTTCTGCCATCCTTGTTGCGCGCTATAGCCGACCAGACCCAATTGCCCCCCGTGGAGCAGGTGGCGCGGCAGCCGGGTGTGCGCGGGGCGTTTCGTCTGACGATCCGTTACCATGATCGGCGGGCGTATGATTCGGTGGCGACGCTGATTCGGCGCAGCGCCCAGGGTGCAGCGCTGGAGGTGGTGTTCCAGCATCTGTTTCATCACAAGCCGATGCACTTTGAGGTATCCCCCGCCGACTATGATGCGCTGATGAACGGGTTGCAACGGATGAACTTCGATAAGCTGGAGGAACCTTCCGGCATTCCGACCTATGGGACGGATTTGTGGCTGTTTGAACGGGCGGTGGCTGGGTTCTATCGTGGTCTGGTGATCGCGCCCAAGCTGACGGAGGGGAACTACTGGCAGTTGGTG
>JALHNT010000023.1:59085-119370 GCA_022843385.1 Anaerolineae bacterium
AGTTGGTGCGGCTGGCCTATACCCATCTGCCTGAAGCCGTCCGCGAAATCAGGGTACACTCGTGACGACATCAGGACTTACGTAGGTCAGGGGATGTAGGGACGCCATATTGAGTCAGCGGACGTGCTCTTGCACGTCCCTACACCTATCGGTCGTTCGTAGGGACACCCAACGGGGTGTCCGCTGGTACTTTTCAATCCTTAATATTACATCCCTACGGGAAAACCGGCAGCAAGTGCGTAAGACCTGGACATCTGAAGAGGGAGATTCGATGACGCTCAAACAACTACACACACTTTCCCAACACAGCGATGTGTACAAGGACTCGCGCCGGCTGGCGGTGATTGATCTGGGCAGCAACAGCTTTCGCCTGATCGTGGTCGAATACGTGCCGGGACTGAGTTTCCGGGTGGTGGATGAAGTGGCGGAGAGCGTGCGCCTGAGCGAAGGCATGGGCGAGGAGAATATCCTGCGCGCCGCCGCCATGAATCGGGCGGCGAAGGTGGTGCAGATTTACGGGGCGTTTTGCCGGGCCACCGGCATCGATGACATCATCGCCGTCGGGACGAGCGCCATCCGCGATGCCCGCAACCAGGCTGCCTTTCTGACACGGCTGGAAAGCGAAAGCGGCATCCGGGTGCGGGTGTTGAGCGGCGAGGAAGAAGCCTACTACGGCTATCTGGGCGCGGTCAACAGCACGGCGCTGGATGACGGCTTTGTCCTCGATATGGGCGGTGGCTCGCTTCAGATCAGCCGGGTGGAGAACCGCCGGCTGCGTGAGAAGATCAGCTTCCCCCTGGGCGCGGTGCGGGTGCTGGAGCGCTTCCTGAAATCCGACCCGGCGACTAGCGATGAAGTGGATGATCTGCGTGAACATCTGGATGACGTGTTCGGCAATCTGACCTGGTTTCGCTACAAACCCGGACGAAAGCTGGTATTCGTCGGCGGTGGCGTGCGCATGGTCGGGCGGCTGGCGCAGAAGCAGGATCATTATGCCGTTGATCTGATGCATGGGTATCAACTGACGCTGGCTCAGGCCAAAGCCGTGCGGAAGCTGCTGGCCGATAAGAGCGTGGCCGAGCGCCGCCGTATTCCAGGGATGAAACCGGAGCGGGCCGATATTTCGCTGGGGACTGCTGTCGTCGTGCATGAGGCGCTGCGGGCATCGGGTTTTGAAGAGTTGACGATTTCGGCGCAGGGGGTGCGCGGCGGGCTGTTCTATGAGCGCTTCCTGGCTGGTGATGGCGAACCGCTGTTTGTCGATGTCCGGCTGGCGTCGGTCCTCAATCTGGCGCATCTCTACCGTTTTCAGGAGAAACACGCCGAGCATATCACGCATCTGACGCTGGCGATGTACGACCAGCTTCCCGCCGCTGTCCATCACTGTCGCGAAGGCGAGCGCGATCTGTTGTGGGCGGCTTCGATGCTCCACGACATCGGCGTGGCGATTGATTACAACGATCATCACAAACATGGTGCGTATCTCATCCTCAACGATGGACTGCCCGGTTACAGCCACCGCGAGATCGCCCTGATCGCGCTGCTGGTGCGGTATCATCGCAAGGGCGAACCGAAGCTGGATGAGTTCGCGCCGCTGATGCAGATGCACGATGAGCGGCGGCTGGTGCAGTTGGCCGCGCTGCTGCGGCTGGCCGAACAACTGGATCGTTCCCGCGATGGCGTGGTGCAGGATATTCGCCTGACCACCGGACGCGATTATGCCCAGCTTGAGCTGGTGACGCGCGGCGATGGGCAGGTCGCGCTGTGGTCGGTCGAGCGCCATCGCGATGTGTTTCAACAGGCGTTCGGCCTGCAACTGGAAGTGGTGGTCAGCGCCTAAGCGAAGGGGTGTAGCTTGCAACCGGAATCACTCAGCCCTCTGGATCGCCGGTTAGCCTTATTCTCCGCCTTGACCGCGCTGGTCATTGTAGTGTTCTTTAGTCTGGATGAACTTCTCGGCGCGATCCCCATAAAGACCGTCTATCTGAGTATTGGTCCGCTGGTACAGCTTTTGCTTGTAGGTGTTGGGCTGGCGCTGGGCATCGGGTGGAAATCCCCCTTACTGCTCTTCGTGATTGTGGCACTTCTTCCGGTGTTGTATGCGCTTTGGGAAAATGTCGGCATCTCATGGCTGGTGGTAACCCTGCTTGGAATTGGGATTTTCACGTTACTCCCTGTAGTGGTCGTCGCGTCTGTTGTCATCTTCATCATCGGAGTGATCCGGCGCGAATGGCGGGCGATGATAACCCATCCGGTTTTCACCCACAGCGTTACGCTCCTGATTCTGTTGGCAACGATTGCCTACATCTTTATCGTACTGTTCCACGCTTTTGTGCAACGAGTGGTGTCCTACCAAGCGTTGACCTCACACACCTACTATCTGAGCGAATGGGACATTTTATCATCCGATGTCTCTGCCCAGATTAGGCTGTTTGAATGCAATAGTCTGTCGATTGACTGCCGCGAAATTTATCGTGTGCGAAGAGAGAATGATCAACAGCGTTTTCAATTGACTCATTCTGAGGACAAGCTCATCATCGTGATCGATGGGCAGCCAGCGAAAGAAATCCCGGTTGGTGCAGGATGATTGCCGGTGGCGTGTTATACTCACCCAAAATGACCCAAAATACCTTCTCAGGAGAACAGACTTATGCCCGCCGATTTTGGCCTCGCCCTGGTAGAAAAGCACCCCAAAACCGATGATCTGAACCAGTGGTTGAAAGACCTCGACCATCTGCTGCCCCGTTTGGAAGGCCATTTCAAGAGCCTGTGGATGACCGACCATCTCTTCTGGGGTGAACAGTATGCCTATGAGGTGTGGACGGTGCTGACCTGGCTGGCGGCGCGCTGGCCGTCGTTCGATGTCGGCCCGATGGTGATGGGGCAGAATTACCGCAACCCGGCGCTAACAGCCAAGATGGCGTCCACCCTTCAGGTCTTCAGCGGCGGACGCTTCATCATGGGCATCGGCGCGGGCTGGAAAGAAGATGAGTACGCTGGGTATGGCTATCCCTATCCCACCCCCGGTCAGCGGCTGGAACAGCTCGATGAGACGATTGAGATCGTCAAGCGCCTGTGGACGCAGCCGGGCAAGGTCAATTATCAGGGCAAACATTATCAGCTTCAGGATGCCATCCTTGAACCGAAACCGCTGCCAGTGCCACCGATCTGCGTCGGCGTGGCGGGCAACCGGGCGCTGGCGCTGGCCGCCAAACATGCCGACTGGTGGAATCTCTCGGATGCCGGGATTGACCACTACAAGGAGCGCATGGCCGTGCTGGATGACCACTGCGCCCGCATCGGACGCGACCCACAGACGATCCGGCGGACGTGGTTTGGTCGGCTGGTGACCGGGCGCAATGAGGCGGAAGTGCAAGCGCGGGCGGTCTCGCGCGTCGGGATTGTCTATAACCGCGAGAATGCTTTCGTCGGCACACCGAACCAGATCATCGCCGACCTGAAGGAATTTGTGGCGATTGGCTGCGATTACTTCATGATCGATGTGGTCGGGCTGCCCAACCCGGACATCATCGATATCGTGGTCAATGAGATCATTCCCGGCGTCAACAAAGGCTGAAATTCAGTGGGGGGCCGCGTCCGCTTTGTAACGGGCGATGACGCTTAGGGCGGCTTCCATTGTATCGAGCAGTTCGACGTTGCGGGTAGTCCTGGGGGCGATGCTCTTGCCGATGCCGATCAGTATTTTCATGAAGGCGTCTGCCCCCAATACAACGACCACATGCTGGTTGGGGGGTGTTTTGCTTTCCAAATGGGAAGCCAGAGCTGACAAAGTCATCAGCGGTAGCTTTGAGTGTCGCAAATCAGAAATGACATAGACAGCATGATTGACGGCATTCTGAATGGCATAGTTGGTATCGACCGCCGCATGGACTTCATCCGCTGTAACGGGCGACTGATAAGTATGGCAGAGGATGGTCTTGTCTTCATCCATCCAATTCATTTGATAAGGCATGACTCTTCCGGTTCCACATTGCGTCAAAATTAACATCAGTCTAAGGCGAATCACGCGGGTATAACAAGTGAGAAAACCATCAATGGACATCCTCGGCATCGGCAGCGCCACTGTCGATGATTTGTTGTTCGTTCCGGCTTTCCCGCAGCAGGATACCAAAATGGAAATCTTGCGCCATGAACGGCAGGGCGGCGGACTATGTGCGACGGCGCTGGTGGCTGCGGCGCGGCTGGGGGCGCGGGTTGGGTTTGCCGGGGTGCTAGGGCATGATGAGATTTCGCGCTGGGTGGCGGATGATCTGGCGGGCGAGGGGATTGATGTCTCCCAGGCCGTCTACCGCGAGGATGCCGTCCCCATCCATGCCCACATCATCGTTGATCCCAGCGGGTCGCGCACCATCCTCTACAGCGTCGATGGCCGCATCGGCGCGGATGACGAGCTGCCGAGCGCCGAGGTCATCCAGTCCAGCCGCGTCCTGTTCATCGACGATTTCGGCACCAGCGGTAACATCCGGGCGGCGCGGCTGGCGCGGGCGGCTGGTATCCCCATCGTGGCCGATTTTGAACTGACCGATGAGCCGGAGCTGCTGCAACAGGTCGATCACCTGATCGTCTCGGCTTGTTATGCCGGGCGCGTCACTGGCACGGCTGATCCGGGGCTGGCGGCGCGACGCCTCTGGCACGAACAGCGCGCGGCGGTTGTGGTGACCTGCGGCGATCAGGGTGCGTGGTATGCCGATGGCGAGGCACCGGCGCACTTTCAGGCGGCCTTCAGGGTCGAGCCGGTGGATACGACGGGCTGCGGTGATGTGTTTCATGGCGCGTATGCAGCAGCGTTGACCTGGGGCTTATCGCTGGATGAGCGCGTCCGCTTCGCCAGCGCGACCGCCGCGCTGAAGGCCACTCAACCCGGTGGTCGCAAGGGCATCCCGACGCGGGCGGCGGTTGAGGCGTTCCTGATGAGCGGTCAATAAGCTGCCTTCTGTATGCATCGCTTTGGGTCAGCGACAAGTCATCATAGAGTTAACCACAGGTGTCGCTAACATAGCATCCACCAAACCGGGCCAAGACCAAATTGATGTTTACTCAAATAGCTTAACCGGGAGATCTGAGATGTTAAAAGGCAAGCGAGATATATTAATTCAAAAAATAAAGAAGCATTTCAAAAACCCTGTTCTCCGAGCTAAAGACATAGGCGATTTAAGCGAGGTTGGACGGTTTGCAGATAAGTCATGGCAAGAGGTATCGATTGAAGACATAAATGTTACCTACAGTTTATTTTTCTTCTCTCCTCGTGGGTTTCATTATTTTCTTCCTGCTTTCTTGCTTAATGCTCTAAGTAACCCCGAAAAGATAAACCCAATGACCATAGAGGGATTAATTCGAGATTTGGGAGCGTTTGATAATTTTAACCACTCATCCACCAGTGTAAAAAAGCTGTTCACAAAGCAACAGCAAAAGATTATTCTCGAATTTTTAACAGAAGCTGATTACCTATTCATTTATATCAATCCATCACTTAAGCAAATGACAATTCGTGGAAAAAATTATTGGGAACGTAGGAACTCTGAACTTCGTGATTTACTCGATGCTGCTAGAGATTACTGGTCGAATTGATTCGCTAAGGTCATCTAAGTGCAGCAGAGATTCCATGGAAATTCCGCTCCCTCAACCCCAGTTTTCCCCAACCCTTCTCTAACCCCACGCCGACAGCCTTAACCTTCGCGCTCCCGCAAAATGGTTAGCTCTGACTCGCGCTAAGTCGTACCAAAAAGTTTACCAAAAGTTCACCCGTAACGGGGGGATCGGGTGTAGTCTAATGACAGGAAGTCGATAGTCGTCAGTCGATAGTCGGTAGTCAATAGAGGAAAAGCTCGTTACTCGTCACTCGTACTCGTTCCTGACCGAACGCCAAATGTCACAACATGCACTTTTGACTTTGACGACTTTGACGACTTTTGTGAGTCGCGGACGCTGCGGGTTAAAACCCACAGCTATCCTGGTTCGGTAAGCCCACTGAAGGGGCTGCTGTCCCAGATTGTCTTTTTCAGCGCCTTTAGTGCGCTTACCGTATTCCCGCTAGCTGGGTGGTTATAACCCCCAGCGGATCAGAGAGTTGAAAGTGCTGAGTGCTGAGTTGAAAGTGAAACACTCGGAATGCTCTCTGTGTCCTCTGTGTCCTCTGTGTTCGTTTTGTGTCGGTGTCTGTCCGACGACGACGACGACACAAAACTGGAGTTGCACAAAAAGGGACTTGCAACACTTGAGGGAAAATGGTTGGACATGATTCGCGAATCGAAAAAAGACTGATGCGAATCTGACGAATCTGACGAACATTGCGAATCAAGCGGCTTCACGCCCTATTATGGCCGGCGGTAAATCCCGGAGCTTTCGTCATCGACGGTCTGGCGACTGCCGCGCAGCCAGCCCTGATCGACGGCTTTGGCCTCGACTAGCGAGATGAAGGCGTCGGCATAAATCTTGCGGACAATGGCAGTCAGCTCGCGCACATCGCGCCGTTGGAGTACACAGCGCAGGATCGTGACCTCGCCATCGCGTCCTTCACCGCTGGTCTCGGTGACGCCGAAGCCGCGTTCGCGCAGCGCGACGGCGATCGCATGACCGCGCTCCTGGGCGAAGATCAGGGCGATCACATAACTGGTGAACAGCCGTGCCTCCAGCGCCATGCCCACATAGCCGCCCACTGCAAAACCGCCGCAGTAGGCCAGCATGTTTGGCAGGTTGTTCAGGTCGCGGGCGACGCTGGAGACGACCACGATGAAGGTGAAGGCTTCGATGAAGGCCAGCACGGCTGACCATAGGCGCTTGTCGCGGGTGATGAAGACCACCCGCACCGTGCTGATGGCGTTGTTGAACACGCGCAGCAGAAAGATGATCAGGGCAGTCAGCAGTGCTTCCGGGGTCATCGCTCAGTCTCCTGTTACTCGCACGCTGGATGCGGTTTCTTGTGGGACGCTGCTGCCCCGCGTTTTTCCCAGCCCCCACAGCGCCGGGATGATGGCCGCCGCGCACACCAGCGCCCCCACCAATCCCAGTTCGGCCAGCACCAGCACCGTGATCCGGGCATAGATGTCAGCGAATTGCATCGGGTCCGGAACCGCGCCACCGGCTGCCGCGCCAATCGCCGCACCAGCCAGAGTCGTCACCCGCTGCAAGGCCAGCGTCGTCAGCGAGGCCACCGCCACCGTCATGCCGATCAGCCGCAGCACGATCACCAGCGCCGAGGCGACGCCGCGTTTATCCTCATCCGCCGAGTTGATGACGGCCGCGCTGATGGGCGAGAAGGTCAGCCCCAGCCCGACGCCGATGAAGATCATCTCCAGCGCGATCACCGCATCGGGCAGGTCGATGTTCCAGGTTTGCCAGATCAACCCAAAGCCGAAGATCGACAGCCCCAAGCCCAGCAGCGTCGTCTTCTGATAACCGATGCGATCACTCAGCCAGCCGCCCGGCACTGCCGCCAGCGCCATCGGCACCGTCAGGGCCGAGAGCAGCAGTCCGGTTTGCAGCGCCCCCTGGTTCAACTGGCTGGCATCCACTAGGCGAACGTTGACCAGGATCGGTACGCTCACCAGCCCGATGGTCAGGCAGAAGCCGACCAGCAGGTTAATCAGTGCGCCGGCGGCCAGGTTGGGATGGCGGAACAGGCGCAGATCGAGCAGCGGGTCTTTGATGCGGGCTTCGACCAGCAGGAAGAAGAGGAAGCACAGGACAGCCGCCAGCAGCAGGGTGAAGTTGAAGGGCGGCAGTTGACTGGCAGCGCCCAGCGTGGTCGGTGCCAGCGACGCATCGACGTTGTTGCCCAGGCCGAGCATCAGCAGTGTCAACGACGCGCCGAAGAGCAGGGTGCCGATGAAGTCGAAGCGTCCAGTGGTTTTCTGGATCGGGACATGGCGCAGGGCTTGTAGCGTCAGCGCCAGCGCGATCAGCGTCAGCGGCACATTGATCCAGAACAGGGTGCGCCAATCCGGCGGGGGCAGTCCCAATCCACCGAGCAGGCTGGCGAAGGCTGCCTGATTGATGCCGAAGAAGTACACCAGCAGCCCGCCGTAGAGGTGCCCCAGCATCCAGCCCAGCGTGTCAACCGCGCCGATGATGCCCAGCGGTTGGGCGCGTCGTTCGCGCGGGAACAGATCGCTCACCAGCGCCAGGCTGACCGGCACCATCGCCCCGGCACCGATGGCCTGCACCACCCGCCCGATGATGATCGCCAGCAGCGTCACTTCTTCGCGGGACGGGCGCTGACCCAACCGCCGCATCAGAGTGTACAGCCCATCGGTCAGCCCCAGATGAGCCACCGCTACCATGACCGAGCCGAGGATGAACACCAGCAGGCAGGCGATGTATACCCTGCGCCGCCCCACCAGATCGCTCACCCGTCCCATGAACATCATGCTGATGGCATCGGCCAGCAGATAACCGCTGACTACCCAGGCCGCTTCGTCCAGCGAGGTTTGCAGTGGCAGCCCCAGGTTCACCACCAGATCAGGCAAGAAGGCCGAGACAATCGTCAGGTCAAGCGAGCCGATGAAGACCGGCAGGCAGATCAGGCCCAGCACCCACCAGGGGTTGGGCGTCACGCGCGTGGAAACAGCATTCATCAGGTCATTATCCCTGTCAGTGGGTTATGGAGCGGTGGTTGCTGTGGCAGCCGCCTGCGGTTCATCCAGTTGGATGTCGGCGTTGAAGTCGTACAATTCCATCGTCCAGGTGGTCGGTTCCTCGGACTCGGTGGCGGTTTCCGGCTGCACGATGACGAACTTGACCGGCAGCGTTTGTGCGCTGTCGATATAGGCATTCACTTCCACCTGCCCGGTCATCTGCACCAGATACAGCATCAGCCACGACACCACTGCGCCATCGGCATTGGAGCGCAGGTGATAAACCGCGGTGCCATCCTCCAATTGTTCATTGCCGACGAACTGGATGTTCTCCAGCGCCCTGAGCGCCGCCCGCAATCCGCGATCTTCGTCCTGCATCAGCGAACGGGGGTTGAAACCTTGTAGAAAGGTGGTCTTCAACCAGGGCGACCCAATGATGCGCCACCACTGGTCATCGTCGCGGGCGAAGATTTCGATCTCGACCGGCAGCCCACTGAGCGTCACGTTGGCAGTGGCCTGAATCTGGTTGGGCGCGAGGTATTGCGCTTCGATTCGGTTGAAGACGGCGTTGCCGATGTCGGTCTGCATCACATAATCCGCACCGGTGCGTTCGACGATCATCCGCAGCGCCTTAACCTGCATCACATTGCTGGTCGCCTGGTTCATCAGCGCGGCTGGATCGGGTGGGGCTTCGGTTGGGTTGCCGCTGCACCCGGCAGCCAGGATCAAGAGACACAGGGCAATCAAAAGACGCGGCACAATGTTTTCCTTCCGTGACCGTCAGATCGCAGTAGTATAATCCCGAAAGTCTATACGTGGCAGATGAAGCCTGTGTTGCAGAGGAGGGGACTCACGGCGTCAGCCGGCGTTCGATGGCGGGCATCCGCAGGCGGGTACCCGCTTCAATTGCCAGCAGGCGGTTGTACTTCGCCAGTCGTTCGGACTGGGTGATCGAGCCAATCTTGATGTGGTCGCCGCCCCAGCCGACCGCCAGATCCGCCAGCCAGTCATCTTCAGTTTCACCGCTGCGGGCGCTGACGACCACCCGCCAGCCCGCGCCGCGCGCCCGTCGCAGGGCATCGGCTGCTTCGGTGAGCGACCCGATCTGGTTCACTTTGAGCAGCAGGGCATCCGCCGCGCTGCGATCAATCGCATCCTGAATGCGTAGTGGATTGGTACACAGCAGATCATCGCCCAGCACCAGCGCCCGTCCATCCAGCCGGCTCTTGAGCAGCGACCAGTGTTCCCAGTCCTCTTCGGCCAACCCATCTTCCAGGCTGACAATCGGGTATTCATCCACCCAGCGCAGCAGCCGTTCGACCATCGCGTTCCCATCCAGCACGTCGTCGTTCAGGTGATAGCGTCCATCCTGGTAGAAATGGCTGGCCGCCACATCCACCGTTAGCGCCACATCCACGCCCGGTTGATACCCGGCCTGCTGGATGGCCTCCACCGCTGCGCTCATCATTGCTTCGGCTGACTCAAATGGGGGAGCCAGCCCGCCTTCATCCGCCCGCAGCAGCCGCATCTGATAACGATCCATCATCTGCCCGGCAGCCGTGTTGAATACATCGTAGGTGATCGCCAGTAGATCGGCTACGGTGCGCGCCCCCAGCGGCATGATCTGAATATCCTGAATCGGAACCTGCCCACCGGCGTGTTTGCCACCGCTGAACAGGTTAATCATCGGGCGGGGCAGGGCAGCGGCGGTCTGACCGATCATGCTGGCGAAAACCTGGTACAGCGGCAGGCGTTGTTCAGCGGCGCGGGCGCGGGCGAAAGCCAGCGACACCCCCAGGATGGCATTCGCCCCCAGGCGCGACTTGTTGCGCGTCCCATCCAGATCGATCAGGGCATAATCCAGCTCCTGCTGCTGGTAAAAGCTCTTGCCGCGCAGGGCGGTGAAGATCTCGCCGTTGACGTTGGCGACGGCTTTCAGGCAGCCCAATCCGCGATAGCGTTTGGGGTCGCCATCGCGCAGCTCCAGCGCTTCAGCCGTGCCGGTCGATGCGCCCGATGGCACCGAGGCGCTGCCGGTTGCGCCGCCCGCCAGCTTGCAGGTGACGTGCAGGGTAGGGCGTCCCCGCGAGTCCAGAATTTCCAGCGCATTCAGCAGATCAAGGGTCGGCATAAGCGTCACTCGTTTCCGAGGTTAATCAAAATCGGTCGGCCAATCGGGATGGTGATAATGGTCAAAGAAGCGTTCGAGCTGGTGCAGCGTCACCCGACCCACCGAGAGATCGAGCGCGGCCAGGTCTTCCCGATGGAACCAACCGCTTTCCTCAGTCTCGGCATTGGCGACCAGGTTTTGCTGGTCATGGATCAGCTCACATTGAAAGAAGGCTTTGTAGACATGGAAGATGAAGGGGGGATGCTCGTGCTTGTTGCGGTCATACAGCGCCAGCAGCTTGACCGAACGCGCCTGATAACCGGCTTCTTCCCAGATTTCGCGCTCGACAGCCAGCCCCGGCGACTCGCCGACATCCGCCCAGCCGCCGGGCAGCGTCCAGCGTCCGCCATCCAGCTTTTCCCGCACCAGCAGGATTTGCTCCTGGCGAAAGACCACGCCGCGCACATCGATCTTGGGCGTGGCATAACCCTCCTGGGCGTTGAACAGGCGAACCACGCTGTCGAAATCCGATTGTCCACCCTGTGCCAGCATCTCGGCGGCAATGGTTTGAATCTGGCTGTAGCGTTCCCGATCAAAGTCGTTAGAGGCGAAGGTCAGGCCGGTCTGCGCCAGCGCCTGTAACCGCTGCGCCCAGTGCAGCCATGGGGGTTGGGTCATGATCTATACCGGCGGCCAGGGATAATTCGGCCCACCTGGCCCGGGACGGGGGAACTTGCGCGCCCGGAGCATTTGCTGGACGCGCTGCTGGAAGGTCATGATCTCGCGCTCGGTCAGCAGATCGGTCAGAGATTGATGAAAGGCGCTCTTGTGATCGATGAGCGACTGGCGCAGCCGATCAATATCGCTCAGCAAGGCATCCGGCAGCGGCTCGCCGGCGAAATCCCAGATCACCGTCCGCAGCTTATTGATCTGATTGAAGGTGATGCCGTGATCGATGCCCCAGATATGACCCTGCTGGTCGATCAGCAGATGCCCGCCCTTGCGATCGGCATTGTTGACCAGCACATCGAAGGCGCAGATGCGGCGCATCTCATCCGGGTGGCTCTCGCCGAAGGTGAAGTAATTCTCTTCCGGGTCGTGTTCGATGAAAAACTGCACCGAGCCGATGCCGCGCGGTCCATCCCGCACCACCGTCGGCGGCACAATGCGCCAACCGAGTTCTTCCGAGGTGAGGAAGGAAGCCAGTTCGCGCTTGCACAACATGCCGTCGGGGAAATCCCACAGCGGCCGTTCGCCTTTGTGCGGCTTGTAGACAGCCGTCAATTGGGTGTCGTCGTGGCAGACCGTCACCAGAAAGGTGTAATTGGTGCTCCAGCGCATCAGACCGTGTTCAGCCTCGATCTGCCCCTGGTTCAGCACATCAAGAACGCGCTGGATGGTGATCGGTTGTCGCTCGCCAGGATCGGGTTGTTCGCTCATCGCTATGACCAGTAATATGTCAGCCGACCATTTTGTTTGGGGTCAGCCCGTCCTGCCTTGACCACTTCGAGCGTATACTCGCTCAGCAGTTTCATCTGCTGCCGGTTGCACCACAGCCGCACCACCCCCGGATCGGGTTCCTCGGCTTCTTCATCAGTCTCGTTGCTGATGAGCATCTCCTGCGCCACCAGCACGATCATATCGCGGTCTTCGTCGTAGCCCAATCCCATCTGCGCCACGCGGAAGACTGGCTCAATTGGTTCGCGCAGATCCATATCGATGCCGGAAAAATCAGCCGGCTCATCGTCGGAGGGATCGGGTTTGCGCTTCACCAGGTCATCCAGCAGCTCACGGATGGCCTCGCTCAACGCCCAGGCCTGCTCTTTCTCGATGATGAGCGATACCAGTTGGCGACCCTGACCACCCTGTAAGTGAAAGATGCGCTGACCGCGCGGACCGATGGTGCCGACTGTGATGAAATCCACCGGGTTCAGTTCAATATCTTTGTCAGACATAGATTACGCCGTCTTTTCCTGCTTACGTTCGCGTTCCATCTGGGTGATGTGTGCCACATCGTTCATGGTACCCACGTAGGGTCGCCCAAAGCCCAGCGACAGGCTGCTGATCGAGGCGGGCGCGATCACAATGCGCTGGAATTCGTCCAGATGCATCCCCAGAAAATGAGCCAGGATCATCTTGATGATATCGGCGTGTGAAACCACCACCACCGTCTGGCGGGGATGAGCCGTCACCAGCGCTTCAATCGCATTCACCGCCCGCGTCTGCGCCCCACGCATCGTCTCGCCGCCGGGGAATTCCGCCCGCGACGGATATTGCTGAACGACCTGCCACATCTTGCGCCCCACCAGCTTGCTGATTTCCATGCCCTGCCAGTCGCCATACTGGACTTCGCCAATTTCGCTGTTCTGCTGGATGGTCAGGTGTGGGTGATGCTGGCGGATGGCTTCGGCTGTTTCCATCGTGCGTTCGAGCGGGCTGGAATACAACACATCCAGCGTGGCTTCGGCCAACCGTTTGCCCAGCGCTTCGGCCTGGGCTTTGCCTTCATCATTCAAATGTACGCCGGGCGTCCATCCGGCCAGCTTGCCCGTCTTCACAAAATCATTCACAGCATGTCGGATGAGCAGGATATGGGTCATTCAGATTTTCTGCTAAGGTGAGTCGACTTGTCTGGCATGATAGCATATCTGAGGGCAAAAGCGTACATCCTTTTACCCTTGCCTCATCTGGCGTCAGCGCCGTTCGCTGCGCCGGTGTACCCGGATAATCGTATCCGGTTGTTTGCGGATCCAGGCCAGATAGCGGGCGATGTCTGGCTCCTGCCGCAGCGCCTCCAGCGTCGAAAGCTGGCTGGAAAGGGTGTGATTGCTGAAGAAGCTGTGCAGCGTCTTGTGACACGGCACACACAGGTCAACCACTACCCGCCCACCTTCCGAGCGCGGGATCAGGTGATGGCGGGTGACGCGCTTCACCGTCCGCTCGCATAACGCACATTGATAATCGGTGTCCCCGGCCTGCCGCGCCAGCAGCTCCGGCTGTTCACGTCGTCTGCGGCTCATGGATCGGGCGGCTCGGTATGAATGGTGACGCGCTCCAGCATCGTCAGGTGCGATTGTAAAAGCGTCTCGGCATGTTCGGCGATGCGATGGGCGGCATCCACCGTGATCTGCGAGGGCAGCGTCACATGCATCGTCAGCGTATAGCCATTGGCTGAGGGGTAGACCTCGATGTGATGCCAGTCGATGTCTGGGTAATGCTGGCAGAGCAGCCGGTGCGCCTGTTCGCCGATCAGGCTCGACTGCTGGTCAGGGGGTGCAGCCAGCAGTTCGCTGCTGATGGCCGGTTCGATATGCGTGACGACTTCGACCACCTCCGGCAGGCGTTCTTGCAGGCTGCGTTCCAACTGTGTCACCTGTTCATGCGCTGCTCCGAGCGTCTGTTCCGGCGGGACTTCAACATGCAGCTCCAGCACCTTGCCTTCGTCGCTTTCGCGCAGCCGTACCTCATGCGTCGCCAGCCCCAGCGCATCGGCCGATGCCCGCGCCGCCAGGGCATAATCGGGTTCCGGGGCTTCGATGGGAACGAAATGGACTTCCACTTCGGCCAGCCCGCTGACCCGCTGGGCCAGTTTCTCGCGGATGGCATCGCTGATGGCTGCGGTATGGGCGGCGGTGATGTCGGGCGTGACCTGGACATCAATATCAATTTGCGCCGCATCCATCGGGCCACGGCTGCGCGCCCGTGTCACCTGCTGCACCGATGGCACTTCTTTAACCCACTGCGTCAACTGCTCGGCGGAGTAGGGCGCGGTATCGACCAGCACGCTGCCGGTCTGTCGCAGCACTTGCCAGGCTGCCCGCACGATCAGCACCACAATCACCAGCGCCGTCACAATGTCGATCCAATACCAGCCCAGCAGGGTGATGATGACCATGCTCGCCAGCACCGAGAGCGTCACCAGGATGTCGGTTCCGGTGTGGGCGGCATCGGCGATCAGCAGCTCAGATTTCAGCCGCCGTCCCTCCGCTGCTTCATAACGGTTGACGAAGATGTTTACGACCAGCGTGGCGATCATCACGATGAAGGTCAGCGGGGTCAGGGTCGGTGGTTCACCCCCGCCTTGCAGCCGTTCCAGCGCACTGCTGACGATCTCCCAGGCGGTCAGGAGCAGGAAGGCACCGATACCCAGCGCGGCAATCGTCTCGAAGCGGCGATGTCCGTAAGGATGATCGTCGTCCGGGGGGCGGTCTGCCAGCCGGTTCGCCACCAGCGCCACCACGTTCGATGAGCCATCGACCAGCGAATGAAAGCCATCCGCCGTGATGGCGAGTGCCCCGCTGATGAGTCCGATGACGATCTTGCTGATGGCGACCAGCACGTTCAGGATCAGGGTGATGAGCAAGACACGCCGTACCTGAGTGCGCGGAGAGGAGATGGTGACTGTCATGGGGTGTGCTTTCGTCTGTCCGGCCAATGGCTGGCGCGGTTATCGAGCTGCTTTACGCGCAGCCAGCAGGGCGCGGTTGGTTTGCAGGTGGAGGCAGGCGGCTTCAAAGCCGGTTTCGCGCATCAGGGTGAGCAGTTGCTCCAGACCCAGCGGTTGATCGCCCCGATCGCGCACGATGCGTTCATGGTCGGCGAAGGAAGCGCCCTCAGCCTGTACCACTTTCGACCCGTATTGCCGATCCTGCCAGCCCCAGAGCGCCTGATAACAGGCGAACAGGGCAGGCTGGCTGACCGCAATGCGATCCAACAGCAGGAAGTAACCGCCCGGTTCCAATGTCTGATGGATGTAACGGTAAAGCGTCCGGGTTTCGTCGGCGGTCAGATGATGCAGCGTCTGGATGCTGATGACGAACTGATAGGCTTGCTGCGGCAGCTTCAGCGTCTCGATGTGTTTCAAATCATGTTCGATCAGGGCGTATTGGTCGGTGTGCGCCTTCAGCCGTTCCTGTGCCAGCGCCATCATGGCCGGTGACACATCCACCCCCACCACCTGCACCCGGGGGATGCGGTAGAACAGCAGGTCTTCCACCAACCCGGAGCCGATGCCGAGGTCCAGGATGGCCTTGCCCGGCTGATATTCAGCCTGGATCAGCGTCAGCAACAGGTCAATGTGTTCATGCCGGTTGGGGTTGCCGCTGGTTGTGTCCCTGTCCCACGTTTGGGCAATTTTGGGGTCAGTGAAATCCTGGTAAGGCATCGTTGTTCTCGTCCCAGACTCGATGTGGAACGAGTGTACTGCGCTTGTCCCGCCGTTACCAGAGGAAGTTTTGTCCCTCAGATCTAGCCTCCAGCCAGGCATTGTCCCCTGGTATCATGGGGTTTACGCCGACCTAGCCGGAGCCATGCCATGACCGCGTTGATTGATCTCCACATGCATACCCATTTCTCCGATGGACGTCCCTCGCCACAGGAACTCATCACAGCAGCGGCGCAAGTCGGCCTGAAGACTATTGCCATTACCGACCACGATACCTTGCGCGGTTATCAGGCGGCGCTCCCGCTGGCGACTGAAGCCGGAATCGACCTCATTCCGGCGGTGGAATTCACTACGCGCTGGGATGATTACCGTTTCCCGGCAGGCGAAACCGATGTCGATGTGCTGGGGTACTTTCTTGATGCCGAGCATCCCGGGCTGAATACATTGTTGCATACTCTGAGCGAGGACATCACCGGGCGCGTCTGGGATTGCTGCGATCATCTGGCGCACATGGGCTACCCGTTGAGTCAGGCTGATGTCTGGGCGGTCAATCCCCGTTACGCTGGCTGGCTCTCGATTATCGATGCCTTACAACTGAAGGGCTATGCCAATGATTACCGTTCATCTCTGACCATCATGATGCGGGCGTGGAAGCAGGTGCGCTCTGGCTGTGGCGAGGTCGGCCACGTCATCGACACCATTCATGCGGCTGGAGGGGTGGCGGTGCTGGCACATCCACCGGCGGTGAAGTGTGAAGGGGAACGGCTGACAGCCGATCAACTGGCGAAGCTGGTAGCGAAGGGGCTGGATGGAATCGAGATTTATCATCCCATGCTGGATGAATCCGCCCGTGCTTACTTTCTCGAACTCGCTGGACGTTTCGGCCTGGCTGTGACCGGCGGCTCCGATGAACACGGCTGGCCTGCTGGTTTCACCGGGCTAGGGCAGCAGCCGGTGACACCCGATCTGTTGCACCGCCTGCACGCCCGCTGCTCTGGATAATCTGATCTACGTTGTTTCACTCGGCCAGTAATCATATTGCATATAGCGGGCGGTTTCATCGGCCACCGGACGCCCCAGCAGGCGCGCGACGACGTGCAGCGACATATCGATGCCAGCCGAAATGCCAGCGGAGGTAATCACTTTGCCGTTATCGACATACCGTTCTTCCGCTCGGATCAAGGTATGGGGGGCAGCCGCCCGCAGCTCGTCCATCGCCCGGTAGTGGGTGGTCGCCGCCAGACCATCCAGCAGCCCGGCGCGTCCCAGCACCAGTGAGCCGGTGCAGACCGAGAGCAGCAGCTCCAGCTTCGGCTCGTGCAACTTGATCCAGTCCAGCACCACCGGATTATTGATCTCGCGGCGTGTGCCATAGCCACCGGGGACCAGCAGCAGATCGGGCGCAGGGCAATCCATCAGCCCGTAATGGGGATTGATGCTCAGGCCGTTGCGGGCGATGACCGGCGACTTCTCAGCGACGGTGTAGACGTTGAAGGGGCGCTCGGCATCGTTGCGTCCGGTGACGCCGAAGACCTCGAATGGGCCACAAAAATCCAGCACTTCGACTTCATCAAAAATCAGGATGGCGACGTTGCGCGTCAAGAGTGTCTCCTTGTAATTTCCATTGGGCGATCAGGCGTTGAGTCGGCAGGAACGCCAGCGGTGGGATGGCGTCACGGGTGAACCAGGCGACCGCCGCCGCGTCATCCGCCGCAGCCATCTCCCCGCCGGTGATATGCGCCGTGTAAGCGATGACGACATCGGCCAGCCCGCCATCATCGGGCGTGTGAAAGACATCGAGCAGGCCGTCGATCTTGACCACCAGGCCGGTCTCTTCCAGACATTCGCGCTGGGCTGCTGCTGCCGGGTCTTCGTCCCACTCCATGAAACCGGCCGGCAACGCCCAGTAACCCTCCATCGGGTCATTGGCGCGCTGGATCAGCAGCACCCGATCCTCGTGGGCGATCAGCGTGACGACCGCCACTTTCGGATCGAAGAAGATGACATGCTCACAGGCGGCGCACACCGGGCGCTCGGTGCCAAAGCGCAGGCGCAGCTCAACCGGTGCACCGCACATCGGGCAGAAACGCGCCAGACGGACTTTCCCCATCAGCGGCGGCTCCGGCGGACAAAGGTGGTAGCGATGGCGATGACGAATAAAACCACCCCGGCCATCACCAACAGCCCTGGCAGCCAGTTGTCACTGGCGGGGTTGACCGGCTGTTGCTGGACACGCTCGACCGTAGCAGCAGTTGGGGCTGCCGCGATCTGTGGCGGTTCACTGGGCAGCGCCGTTGCGCTGGGCGGTAGCGCAGTGGGAGTCATCGTTGGCGGGGGCGCGGGTGACTCGGACGCCCGGCTGAAGGCGTCGGCGCTGGTTTCCTCGGCCGGCTCGGAACTGGTAGTCGATGACGACGGGAGCGCCTGGGTACTCTGCGGCACCGTCATCTGCGCCGCATCCGGTTCGGTCGTCACAGGCTGGCTGAAGAGCATCGCGTCCGGCGCGGTCTCGGTCAGAGCAGGCACCCCACCCATCATGCCGCCGTTCATCTCAGCTGTAGAGGTAGCCGGTTGGCTGAGAGCCGAACCCGCAGCCGCATTGCCGGTTGTCTCGCCGCCACTGTCAGATTGAATCCCTGGGGCGGTGTCCGCCGGTGGAGCTGGTGGCGAGAGTAAGGTGGGTGTCACGGACTGTGATTCCTGGGCGATAGCCGGCGCGGCGATAGCATCGGTGATGGCCTCGCTCGGTTCCGCCATGATCACAGTCATCTCTGGTTGAATATCCTGAGCTTCGGTCTCGCTACTGGATACCCCGTCGTCATTCAACAGACCGGTTGTGGGCGACGGCTGCAAAGCCACCTCTTGCTGCACCGCGGCGGAAGGCGGTGCCGGTGAGCCGGTACTCAGCGAGAATATCACGCTGCCACCAATGATGAGCAGCGCGGCTGCCGCAGCAGACAGGGCGCTGAAAGCGGCGCTGGTCGGAAAGATCAGCCAGCGCTGCGCCGGACGCCGCAGCATGGCCGGGGTCAGGGTGAAGTTACGCGGGGCGCGGCGTGGTGGCAGCGTCTTCAACAGTCCCACCGTTGCCCGCAGGTTATTCAATTCGCGGCGCAGCTCAGCTTCGGCTTGCAGGCGCAGCTCCAGCGCAGCGCGTTCAGCGGCGGGCAGTGCGTCATCCAGATAAGCCGAGAGCAGTTCGTAATCCTGGTCCGTCAACATGGCTTTGCGTCGTCAATCATTGGTCGTTATGCTTCTAGACGAAACATCGCTGGCAAAAGTTCCTTCACTGCGCTTAAACAGTTTCTTACACCGGCGCGCGCCCGGCTGAGGCGGGACTTGACCGTCCCCAGATTGCTGCCGGTGATCTCGGCGATTTCCTGGTAGTTGTAGCCTTCGACATCGCTCAACACCAGCACCGCCCGCTGGTCGGGTTGCAGGCTGCCGATGCAGTCCTGAATCGCCTGCGCCAGTTCGGCCTGCTGCGCGGCTTCTTCCGGCGTATCCTGCTCGGCCGGCAGCGGCGGGCCATCGTCCAGCTCGGCTCCCGGCAGGTCATCGAAGGCCGTCACCGGACGCCGCTTCTGCCGTCGCAGTTCGTCGTAACAAGTGTTGGTCACGATGCGCAGCAGCCAGGCGCGAAAACTGCCGCCGCGATAACTCTCCAGTTTCCGGTAGGCGTTGATGAAGGCTTCCTGAGTCGCATCCGCCGCGCTGGCAGCATCGCTCATGATGCGATAGGCCAGCGAATACACCCGATCCTGATACTCCAGGATGAGCGTGTTGAAGGCGTTCAGGTCGCCGCGCTGGGCCGAAGCGATCAGCCGCGCTTCATTCTGCAAATCGCTCGCCATTGACAATCCAGTGTGGAAAATCTATGATTAACAACGCTTTATCCCCGTCGCCTGACCATGTCGGAACTACGCCGGAGTGACGTAATGGCAGCCGTAGTTGACTCAAAATCAACCGGGGGAAACCCCGTGTGGGTTCGACTCCCACCTCCGGCACACGAAACCGCAGCCATCGCGCTGCGGTTTTTGTTTCTCGCCTCTGCATCTTAGCCCGTCTGGTCATATTTATCAATGCGATAATCCCGCCTCATCTGTTAAACTCAGCCTGCGAACCGATCTAGCACAGAGGACTATCCGTATGTTGAACCCACAACGCACGATTGACGAACTGAAGGAACTCCGGGCGCTGACTGGCGACGAGAACGGCGCTCAACGACTGGCCTGGACTGATACCTGGGCTAAATCGCGGACATGGCTGCGCGGCAAGATGGAACAGCTCCCGGTCACCATCGAGACTGACGCGGCTGGCAATGTGTGGACGACGCTCAAAGGCCAGTCGGATGATGCCCTGCTCATCGGCGGTCATATGGACTCGGTGCCGAATGGCGGTTGGCTGGATGGCTGCCTGAATGTGCTGGCGGGGCTGGAAGTCATGCGCCGAATCGCTGCTGAGGGAACGCCGCCGGTCACCATCCGGCTGGTGGATTGGGCCGATGAAGAAGGGGCGCGCTTCGGGCGCAGCCTGTTCGGCTCCAGCTCATGTTCCGGCTTCATGGACCCGGATGAACTCCGCACATTCAAGGACAAGGATGGCATCACGATGGTCGAGGCGCTGGGCAAATTCGGCGTCAGCCTCGATACCGCCAAACAGGCCGGCAAAGAACTGGCGCATGCCAAAGCCTATCTTGAACTGCATATCGAGCAGGGGCCGGTGCTGGAGAGCATGAACCTGCCGCTCGGCGTGGTGCTGGGGACAGTGGGGGTCGAGCGCCATGCTATCCGCTTCAGCGGGCAGGAAGCCCACTCCGGCTCGACGCCGATGGACAAGCGCCGCGACGCGCTGGGCGGGGTCTCCAAACTGCATCTGGAAATCCGCGAGGTTGCCAAACGACATCATGGCGTCTGCACCGTCGGGCGCGTCGAAACCCGCCCCGGCATCGCCACTGCGGTCGCCGGGCAGGCTGATATGACGCTCGATCAGCGCCATATCGACGCCGGTCATCTGGCCGCCATGCTGCAAGAGGCCAAAGACGCCAGCCAGCGCATCGCCGCTGAAGAGAACATCGAGGTTGAGTGGCGGCGTCTGTGGCAGATTCAACCGCTGCCCTTCCATCCGCATCTGATCGAGCTGTGCGAACAGGCAGTCATGGAGACGGCCGGCGTTTCCCATCGCCTGCCCAGCGGCCCGCTGCACGACGCGGCCGAGATGGTCCACGCCAACATCCCGACCATTATGCTGTTCGTCCAAAGTCTGCGCGGCATCTCGCACAACAAGATCGAGGACACGCGCGAAGAACACATCGCCATGAGCGTCACCGCGCTGGATAAGCTGGCGGACAAGACAATGGCGTGGCTTGCCGGGGGCTAGTTGTTAGTTGTTAGTTCTTAGTTCCTAGTTGTTCGTTCGTGAGACGGTTCACAACAGGTGACATTCGCTGAAGACCTGTGAAAAAGAGGGTTGGCTGTAGGGGCGGTTCGCCAACCGCCTCAGGGGAAATCCTGAACTGTTAGGCCGTTGAGAAACGGGTAGCCAGGCGAAGCAAAGCGGGTCGTTCCAGTTGAGGCAAGACTGATGCGTATACCCCAAGAGACATATGGCTACAGCGAATACGCAGCCATCGCGGCGCTGCCGGAGAATGTCGGACGATTGCTGGAGTTACTGGACGGGGAAATCATCGCCAAAGATGGCAGTTTTATCCCGTCTCTGATTGCGGGGCAGGTCACATTCGCCTTCAATATCTACCTGCGATCAAACCCCATCGGTTATGTGACCGGGGCGGATGGCGGCTATATTCTGGATGATCGAAATGTGGCGCTGCCAGATGCGGCCTATATCGCCCGAACGCGGTTGGCGGAGATACCTGTAGCCGAAGTGCCGGGCGCACCCGACCTGGCGGTTGAGGTCAAGTCGCCCAACGACTCGGTGCGCGAGTTGCAGCGCAAAGCCCGCAAGTACCTGAGCTATGGCACACAGATCGTCTGGATATTCTACCCGGATGACCAGACGGTTGATGTCTGTCTGCCCGATCCGTCTGAACCGGACGGGATGCGTATCCGCGAGGTGAGCCGTGATGGGGTGCTGGAAGCCGGCGATCTGCTGCCCGGCTTCCGGCTGGCGCTCAAGGATGTGTTTGCGACAAGTTAGACGGGGCGGCTTTGACCATTGACCCGCGCTGCCAGATGATGCAGACCGTGCCGCGTGATGGCCGCCTCGACAATCGCCCCGATCAGCCGGTCATGCCCCCAACCCATCGCTAACGCCTGCAAGCACAGGTCGCTGTAACCGGGACTCATACCCGGCAGCGGATTGATCTCCAGAATACTGGGCTTATCCCCATCGTGGGCATCCAGCCGGAAATCCACCCGCGCCACGTCGCAGCAGTTCAGGGCGCGGAAGGTTTCGCCCGCCAGATGATGCAGCGTCGCAACCTGGCTCTCGCTCAACGGTGCCGGGCAGAGATAGTGATACTCCTCGATATCGTCGATGCCCTTCATATCGTTGGTGTAGACGCCCGGATGATCGGCACCGTAAGCTCGATAATCGATCTCGGTGATGGGGAAGAAGGTCAGGTCATGACCGTTGCCGACCATGCCTACCAGCACCTCGCGCCCCTGGATGAACCGCTCGACCAATATCGGCTGCTGATAGCGTGCCAGATGCCCGGCTACGCGCTGGCGCAGATCGACCACCGTCCGCACAATGCTGTCCAGCCCGACGCCCATGCTGGTGCCTTCGGCGTTGGGTTTGACGAACAACGGATAGCGCAGCTCGCCATCTTCATTGAGGAACTGGGGATTCAGGCGCTCATCGGCGCGGGTGAACAACTGGAATTCGGCGGTGGGCAGGCCGTGTTGCAGCAGCACACGCTTGGTCAGCGTCTTGTCCAGCGCCAACGCCAGCGCCAGCGGCCCACTGGCGGTGTAGGGAATCCGCAGCATCTCCAGCAGCGCCGGCACCTGCGCCTCGCGGGCATCGCCGAAATGACTCTCGGATAGATTGAAGCACAGGTCGGGCTGATAGGTCTTCAGCGCGTCGATCAGGTTGAAGGGCGGGTGGATGCTGGCTTCAAAGAAGGCCGCCTCGAACCCCATCCCTTGCAGCACCGCGACGATGGCCGCCGGCGTTCCCGGACTATCCAGATCATCCCAGCGATCGGCCGGCATATCCGGCAGGACAGGCGCATTGTCTTTCAGGTTGGCGAGGACGGCGATCCGCATGATGCTTCCTTATGGTGAAGTTGCTGGTTGCTAGTTGTTAGTTCCGAGTTGTTCATTTTTATGGCGTGTTGTAAACCTCGCTCTCGTATTGCCGTCATCCCAATCCCCATCCCATATCAGTTCATGGCATGGCAGTTTGAATGATGAATGGATCTTGTGTTGTAGGGGCGGTTCGCGAACCGCCCCTAACCTTTTTCTCGTAATCACATCAGAATATCGTCCTCTCAACCCGGCGGGCAAGTTGCCGCGAAACGACTTGCTCTCGTCGAGGGGGATGAAGGCTGCAACCCTCATCGGCGCGATTTCCGTTCGAGCGCTTTCTGGCGTTGGGCTTCTTTCTGCCGTTCGCGGCGTTCCGGCAGTCCCAGCACCATGTTCTCATACGATCGATACCCGGCCAACCGCGCCGCATCGCCGGGATCATGGCTACGTTCCAACTGGCGTATGGTCTGCCGCACCGTCTCCGGCAGCGCCACGCCGCCGCGTCGCTTGAGGATGATGCCGGTCAGTTCCGGTTCATCGCTCCCCTGCCAGACCTGCCAGTCGTGCAGGTGATAGCCATACTCGCCCATGCTGCTGCGGATGCCGGCTTCAAAATCCGAGGGCATGTCATCGCGTCCGCTCCAGCTAAAGGCCAGATCGTCGCAGTAGCGGCTGTAACGTCCGCCGCTGATTTTGGCGCGGCTCTCCAGCGCCGTGTCCATGTCCAAGTTCACCATATTGCTCAGATCAGGCGAGGTCGGTGCCCCCTGTGGCAGCGCCCCCTGATAGGTCGTCAGCAGGGTATACAGCCGCGCTGCATCTTCCTGATCGGGGAATTGAGTCTGCCACCAGGCTTCGACGCGCCAGGCTTTGGTGCTGGGGAAGAAGTCGGTGATGTCCGCCGTGACGATGGTATGCGCCCCGGCGTGCTGCCAGGCATGATCGGCGGTCGAACGACGACGACGGAAACCGAGGGCAGCGGGGTGCGCCGCCGCCCGTTTCAACATGAATTTGCGGATGTTGTGCTGGAACCGTTTGAGGGTCGGGTCAGGCTCGGCCAGCTTACGGGGCGAGCCATCCTCTTTAGGCCGGGTGAAATGACGGTAATGAAAATCCGGCGCGAGTTCGCCGCGTTCCAGCACCCGCAGCAGTTGATCCGAGATCAGGCGCATCTCGCCGCCGTAGAAGGGACTCAGCGCCTGCCAGCCGATCAGTTGGCTCAACCGGTAGTAGCTGGCATACTGGCGCTGCTGCTCCAGTTGGCGCAGTTTCCATTCCGGCTGCCCGGTCAGGCGATACCACAGCGTGGTCAGCAGGCTGGTCATGACCTCACGACTCCGGCTCGTCGCTGCTGGCCGGGCGATTATCGGGGGTCAGCGGGCGCGGCACCAGCAGATCCGCCACATTGGGCAGCAGCACCACATTGCCGCTGCGTCCGGCCAACTGCACCAGCGCATCCAGTTCCTGCATCCGTGAGGCATTCGGATTATCGGCTAGAATCTTGGCTGTATTGGCTTTCGCCCGTGCCACCGCGATCTCGCCGCGCGCCTTGACCAGATCGGCCCGCGCCTGACGATCGGCCTCGACTTCCTTGAGCATGATGGTGCGGACGTTGCCGGGCATCACGATGTCGCGCACACCGATGCGCTTGAGCGCCACGCCGTAGGTCAAGGCTGCGGCGGCCGTCTTCTCCAGCAGTTCGCTGCCCAGTTCGTTACGCGCTTCCAGCAGTTGGTCGAGCGCCCGCGCCGCCACCACATCGCGCAGCGCCAGTTGCAATTCCTGATGCAGTTGCTCGGTGTAATTTTCCACGCTGTTGATCGCCAGCAGCGGATCGGTGACGGCGTACTGCGCCACCAGGCTGATGCGGACTTCGACCCGGTCGCTGGTCAGGATTTCCTGGCCGGTGACGATGTGGCTCATCTGGCGCAGGCTGACCTTGACGATGCGCACATTTTCCCAGACCCAGGAACGATAGCGCCCCGGCGGCAGCAGCTTTTCCATCTTGCCATCGCGGTAGAGCAAGCCGCGTTCGTATTCCAGAATCGTCACGTCGTCGCGCAGTTTCCAGCGTGCCATCAGGTCTATCCTTCCACATATTGATTGGTTGTAGCGGGGTGGTTTCCATAACCGGGAAGGGCGCGCTGCCACGGCCTACTCCGGGGGAGTGCGCCTTGAGCGCCAAGTGGGTGTCACCATTGTGATCCCGATCCCCGGCGCGGTATCCGGCGCGCTGCTGCCCATTTCAGCCGTTTCCACTCAGGTGGGGCGAACCCACACCCTGTAGGGGCTGCGCCCTGATCCGGTCTGGAACGTACTACCTGTTGAGCGCAGCTCAACAGGTAGTGCAAACTATCGCTCGCGGAACACATCCGCCAACTGGAGATGCACCGCTTATGTCCACCATACTACAACTAATCTTAGAACATTTGTACACCCAATTTTTGGGGGTTATGGCGCTGCCCCCTTGCGCTGGTGTACGCTGTCGAATCCTTCCGGCTTGATCGCCACCCGTTCCCCGGCAAGGAGGCCATGCACCCCGCTTTGACCGGGTTCGGCGCGGCGCGGCGCCTGCCGATCCAGATGCTCAATCATGCCGGCATCGTAGTCCAGCGGCTCATCATAGGTGGTGATGTAGCCTTCATAATTGCGCAGCACCACCCGCCCCGGTGCCTGACTGATGAGGTACTGCGGCATGACCGGGATCTTCCCCCCGCCGCCCGGCGCATCGACCACGTAGGTCGGGACCGCATAGCCGCTGGTGTGTCCGCGCAGCCCCTCGATGATCTCGATGCCTTTGGCGACGGTGGTGCGGAAATGCCCCGCGCCTTTCACCAGATCACACTGATACAGGTAGTATGGCCGCACCCGGTTGCGTACCAGCTTATGCGCCAGTTCGCGCTGAATGTGAATGCTGTCGTTGATGCCGGCCAGCAGCACGCTCTGATTGCCCAACGGAACACCGGAGTCGGCCAGCTTCGCCAGCGCCGCGCTCAGTTCAGGCGTGATCTCTTTGGGATGATTGATATGGACATTCAGCCACAGCGGATGATAGCGTCGCAGCATGGCGCAGAATTCATCGGTCACACGCTGCGGCAGGAAGACTGGCACGCGCGTCCCGATGCGGATGATCTCGATATGCTCAATCGCCCGCAGGCTGCTGAGGATGGTCTCCAGCGTTTTGGGTGCCACGGTCAGCGGATCGCCGCCACTCAGCAACACATCGCGCACCTGGGTTGCCCCGCGCAGATAGGCTAACTGCTGCTCGAAATGCGAACGGTTGAAGGTCTGATGCGGGTTGCCAACGATGCGGCTGCGGGTGCAGTAGCGGCAGTAGCTGGCGCACTGAGTCGTGATGAGCATCAGCACCCGATCCGGGTAGCGATGCACCAGACCTGGCACCGGACTGTGGGCGTCTTCCGCCAGGCTGTCGGCCTGCATCCCCTCGAAGGCCTCCAGTTCGCGTCCCAGCGGGATCACCTGCCGCCGGATCGGGCAGTGCGGATCGTCGGGATCAATCAGGCTAGCGAAGTACGGGGTGATATCGACGCGGAACTTGTCATCCGCCGTCAAGCCGGCGATTTCCTCAGTTGTCAGGTGGATGACCTGCGCCAGTTCATCGACGCTGCTCAGGCGATGACCGAGCTGCCAGCGCCAGTCCTGCCACTGTTCGTCGGGGACAGCCGCCCAGAGCGCGGGACGGGTTGTGTGTGGCTGATGGATGGAGGGGACGGGGTTGGCGATCTGAGTCAGGCTATGCGGAGGTTCTTCTGCCGGAATAGACCCAGGTTCTTCATCTGCCGGAGGCGGGCAGTCGGAGGATTGAGTCGCGGTTTGAGTCGTCGCGGGACTGTGATGAGACATTTACAATGCGGCTCCCAGCTTAGATTAAACAAAGGATGAAATATTCATCAGACTCGATTATAGGTATCGCTAGCATAGCGTCAACGTCTCAAAAAGATTGAAATGTTCGAATCGACTACGATGCTTAAAGATAATGATATTGGTGATCGATAGGCAACATCGTTACAGTCTCGACTGCTCCAAGAATCAGTTCGACTGAATGGACTGGTCAATCACCGAAAACCGCAATGCCTCTCGTTCCTGCCCTTGCACTGGTCCATCTTCCTCTCGCTCGTCATCGGTGGCAGGATCGTTTCTCATCTCCCAAATAGGGGAAATCGAGAAAGCATCTTGATGGGCTGTGTCACTCAAGCTAGTGATTGTCTCACTTTTGAGGGGGTCTGGCACCGCAAATCCATCCTCAAGCAGATAGTAAATGTATTCAACGGTAGCATCTCTCAATTCGGCTAAGGCATCATCCAGCGTAGCACCTTGCGCCATGCAACCATCCAGTTCAGGATGTTCCACCAAAAACACCAATTTCCCGTCCGTCAATTTGTCTCTGGATGTGATAATGGCATACCCTCTTGACGCAAGTCGTTCTGCCATTGCCAGCCGTTCAGGATTCATCGTCAATATGATCTACTTCACCTGATTTACACCTGCAATACGATCATACCAGCGTGGTACATGATTTCAAGAGATTGCGCCGTGAAAGGGCCTCACCATCCAGCCGGATGGGCCTGCCTCGATGTACAATGGTCATGCGCCTACGTATGGCGCGATATATCGCAACGTGACCTTTTAAGCATAAGTTAGGTGCTCATAGGGGAGGTCAAATGAATACACCAGCAAAGTTCGCGGCTGGCCGCAACATCGCCATGAAAGTGCCGCCTCACTTATATGAAGCGACAATTCAGTTTTATCGGGATGTGCTTGGTCTCAAAGAGATTACCAAGCACGCCCCTTCTATCGGCTTCGAGTTTGGTCCCAACAATCTCTGGATCGACCGTGTTCCCGGGATCAGCCAGGCTGAAATATGGTTAGAAGTGGTCACCAACGATCTTGACGCAGCATCGGCTCAACTCAATACAGCGGGTGTCGTGCGCTGTGACGAGATTGAGCCATTGCCTGACGGATTCCAAGGATTCTGGGTGTCAAGTCCAGCATCAATTATTCATCTCGTATGCACAGAGAGCCAGTCGTGGGACTAACCGAATCTGACATTAGCGAGTCTTGACTATCAAGATTCTGTTGATGATGCGGCAGAATAGGGGGAAAGGTAGGGGCGATTCGCAGACCGCCCCTCAGCAAAACTGGATTGAATTACCCCACCACCGCGCCCAGCCGTTCGTCCGGCCGGGTGTTCAGATACTCCAGGCTTTGGTGGCGGAAGTAGGTGTTGTACAGTTCAGCGTAATGCCCGCCCTGTGCCAGCAGCGCCTCATGATTCCCTTCTTCGATGATCTCGCCCTGCCGCAGCACGATGATACGGTCGGCGTTCTTCACCGTCGAGAGGCGATGGGCGATCACAATCGAGGTGCGGTGTTCCAGCACCACATCCAGCCCCTCCTGAATCAGCGCCTCGGTCAGTGGATCGATGCTGGCGGTGGCTTCGTCCAGGATGAAGATCGACGGGTTTTGCAACAACACCCGCGCCAACGACACCAGCTGCCGCTGCCCCATCGAGAGGTTGCCACCGCGTTCGCCGACGGGAGTATCGAGGCCGTTGGGCAGCGTATCAATCCAGTCGCCTTCCGCCACCGTGCGGGCGGCGCGGCGTACCTCGTCATCAGTGGCAGCCGGCTTGCCATAGCGGATATTCTCCATCACCGTGCCATCGAACAGGAAGGGCGACTGGGTCACCACCCCCAACCGTGAACGGTAATCGCTCAGGTCCAGGGTGCGGATGTCGTGACCGTCGATCAGCAGTTGACCTTCCTGGAACTCGTAGAAGCGGGCGATCAGCTTGCCGATGCTCGACTTGCCCGACCCGGTATGCCCGACCAGCGCCAGCGTCTCGCCGGCATGGATGGTCAGCGAGAAGTCTTGCAGTACCGGCTCCTCCGGCTTGTAGCGGAAGTTCATGCGCTCGAAGCGGATCTCGCCTTGAATAGCCGGCAGCTTGCGACTGTCGGTCTGCACCACCTTCGGCTCGGCGTCGATCAGGGCGAAGACCCGTTCGCCCGCCGCCAGCCCCAACTGGAACTGACTCCAGAACGAGGCGATGCTGGTCAGCGGGAACCAGAACAGCGCCAACCCCTGAATGAACAGGTACCACTCGCCGGCGGTCAGCGTGCCGGCCTGCGCCGTCAGCCCACCGAAGTACACCAGCGCTGCCGTGCCGAAGCCGGAGAGCAGGTTGAGGATGGGGAAGATGCTGCTGAAGGTGTAGCCGGTGAGCAGGTTGACCTGATACGACTGCTTGTTCACATTCAGGAACTCATCGTAAATCGTCTGTTCCTGGCGGAAGGCTTTGGCGATGGCGATGCCGCTGACCGTCTCCTGAATGTGCGAGCTGACGACGGCGTTCACCCGGCGCGAGCGCGTCACCGTGTCGCGGGCGATCCGGCGGAAGGCCAGCGCCGTGATGACGATGAAGGGGGCCAGCGCCAGCGTGATGAGCGTGAGCTGGATGTTGACCAGGAACAGATAGCCGATCAGGAAGATGATAAGCAGAATCTGGCTCATCAGATCGATCACCAGACCGACCACCTGCGAAAAGGCCTGCGTGTCGCTGGTGACGCGGCTGACGATCTTGCCGGAGACGAACTGATCGTAGAACGACAGATCGCGCTTCAGCACCGCGTCGAAGGCATCCTCGCGCAGCTTGAGCGTCACGTTGCCGATGGCCGCCGCCGATACCCACTGGCGGATAGCATTGAACACCCAGCCCAACACCCCCAGCACCACGATCACCGCCGTGATGGTCAGCAGCACCGCCTGCGACGAGTCCACCTGCAATTGATCGAGCGCACTCGAAATGTAGATCGGCAGCGCCGTGTTCGCCACCGAGGTCAATGTGATGGCGACCGCTACCGCCAGCATCCGCCCGGCCTGGGGACGGAAGTAATTGACGATTCGTTTGACCAGCACCTTGTCGCCATACTGACGGTCATACGCCTCGGCATCGAGGCCATCCATAATGAAGCCCATCGTTCATGCTCTCCCGTTTAGGGTAAGGTCTGTTCAGCTATTGTGGTGGACTGTTCATAACCGGTCATAACCCATGCCAACTGTTATGAGCAGTCCTGATTTGATCGAACAACTAACAACGAACAACCAGGAACTAGCAACTGGGCTATGCCCCTGCCGCCGGGCTCACGGCCAGCGCCGGCAGCGCCTGGTCATAACGGGCGAAGATGCGCCGGTACTGCGGCGAGATTCGCAGCAGCTCCTCATGCCCACCGACGGCGATCAGCTTGCCGCCTTCCAGCAGCAGGATGTGATCCGCCCAGCGAATCTGTGACAGGCGATGGGTGATGAGCAGCGTCGTCCGCCCTTGCTGCGCCCGCCGGATGGCCTTCTGAATCTCATCCTCGGTGGCGCTGTCGATGGCGCTGGTCGAGTCATCCAGGATCAGGATGCGCGGATTGCTAAGGAAGGCGCGCGCCAGAGCGATGCGCTGCCGCTGCCCGCCGGAAAGCGTCACGCCGCGTTCGCCAACTTCGGTCTCATAACCTTTGGCGAAGGACTGGATGAAGGTGTGCGCCTGGGCTTCTTTCGCCGCCTGTTCGATCTGCTCCTGCGGTGTGTTGGGTGCGCCGAACGCGATGTTCTCCGCCACCGTCCGCGAGAACAGGAATACATCCTGCTCGATCTTGGAGATCTGCGAGCGCAGCGCCGTCAGGTTCCAGTCGCGCACATCGATGCCATCGATCAGCACCCGCCCGCCGGTGACATCGTAGGTACGGTTGATGAGTTCGGTCAGCGTGCTTTTGCCCGATCCGGTCTGCCCCACAATCGCCACCGTCTCGCCCGGTTTGACATGGAACGAGATGTTCTCCAGCACGCCGCCATCCTCGAAGCCGAAGCTGACATTCTCGAAGATGATCTCGCCTTGCATCGGTCGGTCATGGCCGGCGGCGTTCTCATCCATCTCGGCTTCGGTGTTGATGATCTTCAGGATGCGCCGGGCGCTGGCGACGCCCAACTGCACCAGCGAGAAGGAGAAGATCGAGATGAAGATCGGGAAGCGCAGCGCCCCCAGCAGCCCCATCAGCGCGATGATCTCCGGGATGGTCACCCGGTTCTGTTGATACAGCAGCATCGAATGCAGGAAGCCCAGCCCCAGCGCAAAGCCGTAGAACAGCATCGGCAGGTAACTGGCTTCGATCTGCCCCTGTTTGGCGAAGGTGTCGCGGTAGCGCCGCGCATTCTTGTAGAACTTGCCCCGCTCAAACACTTCCTGAGCGCTGGCCTTCACCACCTCGATGCCGGAGATGGTCTCTTCCAGCCCAGCGTTCATCATGCCGAAGGCTTCGCGCTGGCTGTCCACCACCGGGTTCAGCCGCCGCGAGTAATTCCGCACCGTGACGATATAGACGGCGATGAAGATCAGCGGCACCAGCAGCATCTCCGGCTCAATCGTCGCCATCCACAGCAGCGGTACCGTCAGCCCCAGGACGATCTCGGCGATGAACAGCACGCCGGGGTTAATCATGAAGTTCATTTGCTTCATATCATCGGTGGCGCGCGCCATGATGTCGCCCACCCGCTGCCGGTTGTGGAAGGTCTGGCTCTTGCCCAGCAGGCTGATGTAGAGTTCTTCGCGCGAGTCGCGTTCCAACCGCTGCGCGATGGTCTCAATCGACAGGTTGCCCGCCAGCGCCGAGAGGCTATCCAGGCACAGCACAAACAACACCGCCAGCCCGATGCTGACCAGATTGTTGACCGATGAAGGATTGAGGATGGCTTCGGCGGCCTGACCGATCAGCACCCGCCCGTAGGAGAACGAGAACCACGCGCTGATGTAAAAGCAGACCGTCCCGATGAGCAGCAGCTTGTAGCGCCACATATGAGAGAATATCCAGCGTACCGCGCTGCGCCGGTCATAGCGATAGCTGTCGGCTACCGTGAACTCGCTGCGTTCAACCGCCATGCGTCCCCTCCCTTGTGTATCGACTCGACTCAGTCATTGTAGTCGAACATGCGTTCATTTGCCAGAGCCAGATTGCCAATTGTAGTCCACATTATGGCACGTTGTGAACCCTCAGGAACTCCGTCAAAAGGCTGAGATTGGTGCTATGTTACTCTCTTGGATTGGTGGAACAGATGAGTGGCTCCGTTGAAATTGCCTGTTTAACTCGTTTATCATGAACCACGTTCAAGATGTGGGTTGGACTCTATTCTCCAGCCCATAAAAGGAGTTGCCATGAAGCAGGTGTCAAAACGAAAATTGGCGTTAGTGGTATTGGTTTTCGTGTTTGCAGGTTCAATCTGGTTTGCCTATTCACACCCTAGACCAGTGGCAGAGACTTCTCTTTCTCAATTGGGGCTACCACAAACCGCTGGAATTGAGACGGTGACGTTCTATCCTGATGGTCAGATTCTGGCATTGTCAGCCGGAGATTTGTATGGACTTTGTGCAGTCTTACTGTTAGACGTTGATGACTTGCGCCCCATTCAATCAATCGATACGTGTCGCTCGGATATGCTTCACCCTATGCGGGCAGAACAATTGGCGATCAGCCCTGATGGACGCATCATGGTAATGGCTTCATCCACAGATGAGACTATCGTATTCATCGATCTTCAAGATGGGCGGATGACAATGACTCAGCGTATTCAATCAATTGGCACAGATGTCAGATCAATTGGATGGAGCCCAATGGGGAATATCATCGCGATTGGAACAGAAGACAACCATGTCAGGCTTTGGGATGTTCATACTGAAAACTTTTCCCATCTCCTGATGGGGCTTGGCTCAAGCCTTATGTGTATGAGCTTCAGTGCTGATGGGCAGTACATCATGGTTGGAGACTATAGTGGACAGATTGTTGTCTGGGATACGCAATCTGGAGAGCAATTGAGCAAGTTTAATGGGCATTCCGACGGAGTCACAAGCTGTGATTTCAATCCTCTTGACCCTAATCAAGCCCTTACCTCCAGTTTTGATCATTATGTGCGGTTTTGGAATGTTTTGGATGGTCAGATGCTGGCTGAACGGAATTTTGGTGGCTTTGTTGTCTCCGCCTCCTTCAACTTTGACGGGCGCTTGTTTCAAGCAGGAACATGGTTTAAGGATACCGTGTCGGTGCAGAGAACCTCGGATTGGCATCGTGAATTTGAGATTGTGCATAGCTTACCTCAGCATGGTCACTTGAACTCTTCCTTTTTTAGCCCAATTTCAAATCTGCTGCTTTCTTGGGCTGGGGGATCCATTAGACTATGGAGATTGTGAAACACATTCAAGAACATCTATCGAACTTGCTACTCCATTCCCAATCGTGTTTACGCGACAACATTCGGTTATGTTCGATGTTCTTTAGTTAGGACCATTTATTCTAGACACGCAACCTGACCCACGACGGGACGAACGCCACCACCTAGGATCGCGCCAACCGTATGCTGGCGATGTGCGGTTTATGGAGGTAATTATTCTCTTTAGAGAGGATAGAGTGTTACGAAGGATAAAATGTCACCACAAGAAGAACTTGAATATCTGTTTCAACAGCTCATCCGGGACGATGGAATGCGTGCGCCCCATATCGAAAAACAGGTGACGCAGTTTGTGATCGATAATCAGCAACACATTGACATCGAATTGATCAAGCGCAATCTGCGTAACAGTAACCCATATCTTCGTGAGATAGCTTGTCGTTTGTTCAAGGTCATCAAGGCCACCGATGCGGTGCAATCGCTAATCGATGTATTGTGGCTGGATGATGACTATGATGTGCGAGCTGCAGCGGCGGACGCGCTGGGGCATATCGGGGATATTTCGGCTTTAGAGCCGCTCCAACGATACCTTGAAAAGCCGTTGGCGTCTCAACTGGAGATTCCGACTTACGAATTCGTATCTGGTGCCATTCTCATGCTGGATGATCCCTCAGTTCCACAACTCCTGATTTCAATCATAGGCAGGTCATACGGCGAAATGGATTCCGAATTGCACAATATGCGTGAGCTTCTCCTGGATGACATGATCCAGAAATGGGGAACACGTTGTTGTGGTCTTCTCTTTGAAGGTCTTGAAAAAATAGACACAGATTCCAGTGACAGCGTGTATGAACATATTGATAGAAAAACATCCATTCAGATCAGGATTTTGTATAGATTAGCGATGCTTCAATGTCCTGGTACGCTGGATAGATTGCGCATGAATCTTGATCACACCGATTCAGATATGCGGGAAGCCTGTGCCGAAATCATTGAACGATACTTCAAAAATGTGTCGCATTAGTTGAGGTATACTCGGATCGCGTCAACCGGATGCTGTCGATGGGCGGGGCGAGCTACCAGTACGACGGCGCAGGCCGCCGGGTGCAGCAGACCCTCGGTGCGACCATCACCCAATCAACCCGAATCCCGCTCCCTCAACCCTGATTAGGTAATTTTTGGCTGGAGTAAACCAATGAACAATGATATACGCGAGGCTGCGAAAAAACATGATTGGGAGAGTTGTAAACAAGCTCTATTCGAGCAACTGATACAAACAGAACAGTATACGGGAGCCAAGATATGTTTAGAATATTTCGAGACCTATGTATCAGGGTTGCTCGGTAATGCTGAAAATGACAACTGGATCACGAGTCGACTAAATGACATTCGAGAGTCCAAACTATTTTCAGAGATGGGGAATGACCTCCCTCCTTTCCCCGACATAAAGTTGAAATTCACGGACGCAAAACTTCGGACAGTTAAGTGGGCGCTATTTTACCTTTGGTCAGGAGCAAGATTTTATGCTGATACTCAGATCAGAGTATCAAAATTAACTGAGGCTATCTCAAGCATGATTACTGTATTTCGTCATGAACACCCTAACTGGATACCACCTCAGTACGATGCTGAGAAAATTCGCCTAATTGATGGTCAGGAGTATGGTGAGTTTCTATGGATAAAACTAGCAGATATGCTCAACCAACCGAAGTCTCATGAATAAAAATATCGACTCTCAGATTGCCGGGTGCAGCAGACCGTCGGCGCGACCATCAGCCAATCAGCCCGACTCTTGCTCCCTCAACCCTGATTTTTTCCAACCGTTCTCTAACCCCACGCCGATAGTCTTAACTTCCGCGCTCCCGCAGAATGGTTAACGCCGACTCGCGCTAAGTCGTACCAAAAAGTTTACCAAAAGTTCACCCGTAACAGTGGGAATGGGCGTATGCTGAGGGCAAGAAGTCGTCAGTCATCAGTCGTCAGTCAACAGACTGAAAGCTGAGGGCTGAAAGCTAAACGCCAAAAGTCATAAAATGCACTCTTGACTTTGACGACTTTGACGACTTTTGTGACTTTTCGGCAATGTGTTCTCTCGGACTATTCTGATGACTGTTGACTATCGACTGACGACTGATTCACAAACTGCAAAAAAGGAGCTTTTGCAGTTGCAGAATTTGACGAATTTTCCGCAGATTCACTCTGCTTTCTCTCTGTGTCCTCAGTGTCCTCTGTGTTGGTCTTTCTGTCTTTGTCGTTCTGTCGCTGTCTGTCCGACGACGACGACACAAAACCGGAGTTGCACCAACAGTCTGTAGTCAATATTCAATAGCTGATAGCGAAAGTCCAATGGCTCTAATCAGCAAACTCATCAACACAGGAATCCAGGTGTTTTTTCTGACGACTATCGACTGATGACTATTGACCAGTTGCAACGTTTGAGGGAAAACCAGTGTCCATGATTCACGAATTCAAAAAAGGAGTGATGCGAATCTGACGAATCTGACGAATCGTGTGAATCATCACTCCGTTTTCGCTCTGTGTTCTCTGTGTCCTCTGTGTTGGTTTTTATGTCTTTGAAACAGCAAAATCAGCAGCAAAGGGGGGTAGGGTCAATCAGCAGCAAAAAGGGCTGGGGCAGCATCACAGCCGCAGCATCCAGCCCAGCCGCAGCGCCGTCTGCTCAACCAGGGACGCCGCCTCGCGCATCGCTTCATCCAGCCCCATCGGACGCGGGACAATGGGTAGCACCACATCCATCCCGGCTTCGCGCAGCACGCTATCCTCCACCGCCAGTCCGCCGACCAGCGCGATCGTGGCGAGGCCGGCTGCTTTCGCCCGTCGGGCGGCACCGATTGGCCCCTTGCCGTAGATGGTCTGCCCGTCCATCCGGCCTTCACCGGTCACCAGAACATTCGCGGTCTGAAGATGGTCATCGAAGCCGTTGAAGTCCAGCAGTAGATCCACACCGGACTCAATCCGCCCGCCGAGAAAGGCCATCAGCCCCGCCGCGAAAGCCCCGGCCGCGCCACCCCCTGGCGTCGTCAGCACATCCACGCCCAACTGGTCGCGCACCCGTCCGAAGCTGTGACGCAGCGCCGCCTCCAACAGCCGCACCTCATGCGGTCCCGCGCCTTTCTGTGGCCCGAAAACCTCTGCCGCGCCTTCATCACCCACCGCCGGATTGGTCACGTCCGAGGCGATAATCAGTTCAACCGTCTGCCAGCGCAGGTCAAGCCCGCCCCGGTCAATCGACGCCAGGCTGCTCAACCCGGCTCCACCCAGCGGAATCGGTTCGCCGTAAGCATCGCGCAGCCCGACGCCCAACGCCATCAGCGCTCCTGCCCCGCCATCCACCGTCGCGCTGCCGCCCAGCCCGACGATCATGCGCCGGACGCCGCGTTCCAGCGCCGCCTGCATCAACTGCCCGGTGCCGTAGGTGGTCGCCACCAGCGGGTTCAGCTCGCCGGGTCGCAGCAGCGCCAGTCCAGAAGCCCGCGCCATCTCGATGATCGCGGTCTCACCATCGGGCAGCAGCCCAAATTCGGCCACCATCGGGCGCTGTAACGGATCAACCACCGGTACGCGCACCCGCAGCCCGCCGTTCGCCAGAAACGCATCCAGCGTCCCATCACCCCCATCCGCCAGCGGCAGCCGGATAAGCTCCGCCTCAAGTTGGGAACGCCGCAGCCCACGTTCGATAGCCTCGGCTGCCGCCTGGGGTGAGAGACTGCCCTTGAAGGCACCGGGCGCGATGATGATTTTCATGACGATCCCTCGGCTGGATTGGATGGATGGGATTATAGCGCGTTAGAATGACGGGTTGTACCGATGGATGGATGGAGATAAGCATGAAGATCGAACAGGCTTATGGCTGCGTGGCGCGGATCGGATTGATGGCCGGGATGCGCGGTGATTTTCCTCCAGAGAAAGCCTTGCAGGTGACTGGCGTGCTGCTGAAGGAGGGGATCACCGTCTTTGAATTCCTGATGAACTCGACCCAGCCGCTCGAAGCGATGCAGGCCGTCAAACGCGAGTACGGTGATGATGCCTGTGTCGGCATGGGAACGGTGCTGGATGGCGAAACAGCGCGGCGGGTGCTGGATGCCAACCCGGACTTCATCGTATCGCCAGCTTTCAACCGCGACGTGGTGCAGCTTGCTCAAGCTGCCGAGGTGCTGGTCGCGCCGGGGGTCATCACGCCCACCGAATGTGTCGATGCCTGGGCGATGGGGGTGAAGCTGCTCAAGATTTTCCCCATCGGCGCTCTCGGATTGGACTATTTTAAGGCGATTCGCGGGCCGCTGGATCATATCCATTTCATGTGCAACGGTGGCACCAGCGATGCCAACGTCGGTGAATTCATCCGCGCCGGCGCGGTGGCCTGTGGCATGGCCGGCTGGCTGACCGGCGAGGGGCAGATGTCGCTTGACCTGATCCAGAAGCGAGCGCGACTGCTGCGTGATCTGGTTTATGAGGCGCGAACCGGTCAGGCGCGGCGGGTGGTGGTGTAACACATCACTCAAACAACGACGGATCAATACGCACAAAGACCGAGTCGCCCGTTGCGCTGACCTGACCGGCTGGCCCAAGTTCACAGAGGACGCGCGTCTTGCGCCCCACTTCACCTTCGACCCAGGCTTTGAGATAAATCGGCTGATCCATCGGCGTTGGCTTAAGATATTTGATGCTCAAAGACCCGGTCACCGAAGCGATCAGTGGCAGCGTTCCCGCAGTGCGCCCTTCGGCCTTGTAGCCAAAGGCCATTGCTGTCCAGTTGGAGTGGCAGTCGATGAGCGAGGCGATGAGACCGCCATACATCGCGTTCTTGAAGCCGGAGGTGTATTTCGCCACCGGGTCAACAGTACAGACCACAAACTGTCCATCCTCCGACCAGTAGCTCTTGATCTGCAAGCCGTCCGGGTTGGCCGGTCCACAGCCGTAACACTTGCCGTTGGGGGTACAGAGGTCTTGCAGAGAAGACGCAGTGTTCATGTTTTCAATAGTCCTGAAGCGGGTAGGTTTCAAAGCACGTGTGGCATTATGGCAGCAGCTTGTCCATCCACACAACGTGTCGATCATCACCGGAGATTTCGGTATGCGTGATGCGATAGCCGGATTTGAGATAATACTGCTGGTTATACACCATCTTTTGATTGGTGCAGAGCGTTAGACGCCGCACCCCTATCGCACGGGCACTAGCTTCGGCGTAGTCCAGGAGCTGCTTACCAATGCCACTTCGCTGATGACCAGGCGCAACAGCAATATTGTCGATATACAACGCATCGTCTTTCTGCCACATCACGATCACAGCGATAACTTCCCCGATCTGTTCCAGGACAAATACCTTCTCTTGGTTAATCAGTTGGGTATAGTCAGCCAACATGGGTCGCGGCTTCATCCCAATGACCGGTATCCATTTGCTGTAGGCTGCGTCAACACAGGCCACCACAGCAGGCAGGTCAGCAGTGTATGCAGATCGGACTTCCATGTGAATTCCTCTCCGTAAACCTGTTTGACTCTACAGGCAGGTCAAGCGTGTAGGATTGATTACGCCATCACAAGGAGCGAGAGGCATTGGGTTCCATCCAACACCAGCCGTCGTTCATGACCATGTGTCTCTACACGAACGCCCTGGAAGTCGCGGATGATATGCTGCGCCCCGGCTGCCAACAAGGCTTCCCGATTGCCCCACGAGTCCAGGCCAACGCACCAGGCACCGGCTGCCACACCCGATTGCAGCCCGCTGACCGCATCCTCAAACACTACACAATCCGCTGCCCGGCAGCTCAGCTTCTGTGCGCCAAGCTGATACGGTTCAGGATGCGGCTTGCCGTGGGTGATGTCGTGGGCGGTGACAATCGCGCTGAAAATATTGGTGATCGCAAGCTGACCCAGTACCGTGTTCACTTTGTGCGGTTCGCCGCTGGTCACCAGCGCGCTTGGGATGCCGAGCTGCTTCAGTTGGCGCAGCAGACGGATCACCCCCGGCACGGCGACATAGGTCATCTGCTCCTCATAAGCGATCATGTTGGCATAGGCTGTCTGCTGTTGGTCATCCGTCAATTTGGGGAAACACACAGCGATGGTGTGTTTAAACGGGCAGCCGTAGATATGCCGGGCGAAATCTTCAGCCGTCAGCGTCACCTGATGCTGCGCCGCTAGATTGTTCCAGTAGGTCGTCACCGACTCGTGGGTGTCGATGACGACGCCATCCATATCGAAGAGCAGGGCGCGAATATCAGTCATCAGATGTTACTCACTACCCATTTCCTAACTGATTGAGCATTCTTTGGACGACGGTTTTGAGGTCTGGAAGATAATCGTCAATCACTGCCGAGACGATTTTCATGTTGACCTCAAGATAACCATGTGTCAACCGATTGCGAAATCCGGCGATTGCTATCCAATCTATTTCTGGATATGCGACCTTCAATTCAGGCGAGATGCGTTGCGTCGCTTCCGCCATTGTCTGAAGGTAATACAGTAAGGCAGCCCGCACATGTTTCATCTCATGCAGTTTATCTTGTCCTTCGCCGGACAATTCCTCAATGTTTTGAATACAATCGAGGATGTACTCCAGATAAACCTGATCCTGCTTCACAATGAAATCGCTTCCTGGATGATCTGATCGCGGATGCTCTGATGCAAGTCCTCCTGGCTTACCAGATCGACTCGCCTGCCCAAAAGGGCTTGAAGATCCATCAATAACCGCCCGCCGCCCCAAGCCGCGTTTTCCAGTCCATCAACCAGAAAATCAATATCGCTATCGGCGCTGGCCTCGCCCCGCGCGGCTGAACCGAACACCCGAACGTTGGAAACCCCATGTTGATTCATCAGGTTCAGGACTTGTTCGCGCTTGTCGCCGATCAGGTCACGAATGTCAAGCTGTCCCATCCCTTGCTCTCCCTAGCGTATTTCCTCCACCGCCCAGTGATCACCCATGGCGCGGCGTCCCTTTGCCAGCCCTTCACCGCTGCTGCGTTCAAGGGTCACATCAGGTCGGTGCAGCGCCTCTTCCTTTAGCGTCACACCCAGCCCCGGCCCTTCTGGTATCGTCAGATGACCATCGCTGACCGTCGGCGCGAAATCGCTGAGGATAGGGAAGTAGGTCTTATAGAAAGCCCGCACCGACTCGACATAGAACAGGTTGGGCAGGTGAGCCCCCAGATGCATACAGACCGCGTGGCAGATCGGGCCGGCCACGTTGTGCAGCACAATCGGGATGCCGAAGGCTTCGGCCATATTGGCGATCTTGCGCGTCTCCGCGATACCGCCATTCCACACCGGGTCGGTCATCACAATCTGCGAGACCCCTTTCACCAGCCAGTCACGGAGCTGCCAGCGCGTCATCAGCAGTTCTGAGCCGATGATCGGGATGGTGGTGCGCTGCGATACGGCTTTGATCTCGTCGGGCATGACCGCCGGGATCACATCCTCCATGAACAGGATGTTGTACGGTTCGAGGGCGCGGGCGATGCGCTCGATGCTGGCGCGGTTCCAGCGGAAGTGACATTCGATGCCGATCTCCATCGCCTGCCCGACGGCCTCACGGATCTGCCGGACCGGCGTCAGCCCTTTCTCGACATCCGGCAAGCTGATGTATTGTCCGAACGAGCCTTCGCTGAACTCATCGAAGGGCCAGATTTTCATCGCACGGATGCCATCGGCCAGCAGGCTCTTCGCCAACGCACCGGCGTCATCGTGCCAGGCGGCGTAATCCTGTAGCGGGCCAAAGCCAATGCAGGTGTTGTAAGTCGGCACGCGGGTACGGGTCTTGCCCCCCAGCAGATGATAGAGCGGGGCGTTATAAACCTTGCCCATGATGTCCCACAGCGCCACTTCCAGCGCCGAGAGTGCCCGCGTCTCTGCCCCGGCATATCCGTGATACATGATGTTGTCCATCACGAAACGCCACACGCCTTCGATGTCTAGCGGGTCTTGCCCCAGCACCAGCGGCGCGATTGTGCCGTGCAACGCACCTTTTGCGCCGGGGATTTTGTCCACCGTTTCGCCCAGCCCAACGATGCCGGCGTCGGTGAAGACGCGCACCACCATCAGCCGGGGATACTCTGCCCATTGTAAGGTTTCAATCGCCGTAATTTTCATGATGTGACCTTCAGTGTGAGTGAACTCGTTCTATTTACCCCAGCCCGGCGATGATGGCGCTCACCTGCTGCTCGGCAGCGATGATCTGCTGCTTCAGAGTCAGGGTTTCCTGCTCAATCGTTTCCAGACGATCCTGGCTGGCTTCCAACTGTCCCAGCATCCGGTTACGCAGCGGGGCTTCAGCCTCAGACGCGCCCAGCGCCGAGAGGTTGGCGCGCAGTTGTTCCTGCTTATCGTAGAGCGTTTTGCGCTCTTTATCCAGTTCTGCCTGCTGGGCTTTGGCCTGCTCGATCCGCGCCAGCGTATCCAGCATTTCTGTGAGCTGTTTGAGCGCCCCTTCATGCAACCAGCGCTTCTGGATGAATTCCTGGAGCTTACGATATTCCAGTCGGCGCACTTCTTCATGGCGCGAGTGCTTGTGGCGGCGAGTAATTGTGAATTCGGTCTTGCTGCGGTCTTGCAGACTCACTTTCCAACGCTGATCCGAAGCATTCTCGGCATGAGGCAGCGGTGTGTTGAATAAATCCCAGCCCGATTCGATGGGGGTCTCAATCGTGATGGTCACCGGCCTGGCCGTCGTATTCTCGATGATGTAGGTGGTACTGGTGAACTGATAATACTCATAGGTGAAGTATGCATCCTTGATGGTCAGGCTCATGGTTTCGTCGGACATGAACTTGGGGCGTTCTGTCACCTTCACCCCCAGCTCAACCGCGAAGGCCAGATACACCGATTGATCGGATTTGCTGAACGGCACAACCGCGTCACCCTTGTAATCGCCATTTTCGACGACTGTCACCGGCCCGCGTTCGAGCGTCAGTCCGGTGCTGTTGCTGAAACGCAGCGCCACCACTGGATGTTGAGGGAGTTTGCTGCCGTTATAGAGCAGTTCGCGCTCATATTTGATTTCATGACTCAGAATGGGCACCAGCGCCGACTCGCCGCGCTTGATCGTGACAGGCGTAGAGACAATGTACTGGAAGAATTCGCCGCTGTCCTTGGTCGTGGCGTTGGACTTCACCGATTCGGACACATTGGCAGGTGACATAAAATGCGAATCGCCGCTGCCAAACCGCGCCAGAGCCGGTGCCGGAGCAGCTTTCCTGGCTATTATTCCTACTCCCCTGGCGCGTTCTTCCGGCGCTTCAAGTTCACTGTCCAGCGTTATCGCTCTTTCATATTCGATCGGGCCGGGTGCGACGGTGGCTTCATCCTGAATCCAGGGGCGATACGGAATCCGCGAGGTGTACAGGTCGTAGATGAACGAGATCGGCTGACCGGCCACCAGGGTAATGCGAACATCCTGCAGGTCTTCTTCCAACCGATTGTCGAATAATCCCCAGCCTTGTAGCAGCGCCTTGCCGCTCTCGCTGCCCTCATCCGCCTGCGCCACCAGCCGGTAGCTGACGCGCCAGGTGGGGCTGGGGGCAACGTAATACACGGCCAGTTGATGCTCGCCAACGCTCAGACGGACGTTAACGGTGCGGCGTTCATCCTCATCCATGCTGGTATCGAGAAAGTAGCTCAGGTCATGCCCGGCCTGGGCGTCGTGGATGCGTAAAGCGCGCAGCATCCCCAAGCGGTAGACGCGGACATGCTCATCATCGGCCAGCACTGAGACCGTCAGTTGATTGAGGGTGTCGCTGGTCATCGCCCCCTGGCCGGGGAAGGACGGTTCATCCAGCCCAATGATGCGCCCGATCACGGTATCGACGGTGCCTGGGGTGACTTCAAAGGCCAGCGCCGCTTTGCGCCCGCGTAAGCCGGTCAGCAGATCGCGCAGACTGGCATCATCCGACAGGCGAATCGAACTGCTGGCGAAACGCGCATCCTGATCCATCGGCGTCTGGTAATGGATGCCCAACACCTGACCGCCGTTTTTGTCAACTACCGCCAGACTCTTCAGCACATCATTGATCTCGTCACGACGGAAGGTGAGGGCAATCGTTTCGCCATCAACACTGCCTTCGCGCACAAAGAAGCTGACGCCATGTTTGTACAGCACCATCTCACGAACGGGCAAAGTAGCCATGAAGCATCCTGTTGATGAACCGAGTGAGTTATTCTGCTTCCAGATTAGCACAGACCGTCTCTCGGGGCGAATGAGGGAAATTAAGCTACTGGAAGGCTGATCAACTCAAAACGTGTGTTCACGTCTTGAGACGTGCTCTCAGCCCTGCTTCGATTGCATCTGCCCGCGTTGGGTACGAGCCAATTAGGATGTCCCCATGCAAGCTATAGCCCCAGCTTGTTTCATCGCGCTTGACGACCTTAAGGCCCAGGCGCGCCAATGCCATCAGAATAGCCTGATGCGCTTCTGCCCAATCACGTTGGAGCGAGTCATCGCGTTCCAAGTCTTCTTTGGCATGTTGTAGGATTGGCAGCCATTCCTTGCCTTTTGCCACCCAATTTCGCTGTTGCATACGGGGATGGTCAACTAGGAATTGCATTTCCTGCATCATGGTTTCGATTGCCGTGACAGTTCGTGAATTGACAGGTTGATTGCTCATCTTCGTCTATACCACCTTGACCGTGTTCGCCAGCGTGCCGATGCCATCGATGGTGATGGTGGTGACATCGCCAGCCTGCAAGGTGAAGTCGCTGGGGGGAACGATGCCGGTGCCGGTCAGCAGCATGACGCCATCCGGGAATTCGGCGCTGCGCCCCAGGTAGCCGAGCAGGCCAGGAATCTGGCGCTTGATACGGGCAGTGGAGACCTCTCCGCTGAACATGACCTGGTCGCTGCGGCTGATGCTCAGGCGGATGGTGGTGTGCGGCCATTCGTTGGACGGCGACAGGACAATGCCTGGCCCCATACCGCAGGACGCTTTGTAGACCTTGGCCTGCGGCAGATACAGCGGGTTCTCGCCTTCGATGTCGCGGCTGCTCATGTCATTGCCGACGGTGAACCCTACCACTTCCATGCCGGGGTTGACCACCAGCGCCAGCTCCGGCTCCGGCACATTCCAGGTGGCATCCGCGCGGATGCCGACTTCGCCCCAGGGGCCGATCACCCGTTTACCCTGCGCCTTGAAGAACAGCTCCGGGCGCTGCGCCTGGTACACACGAGCATAGATGTCACCGCCATCCTGCGCTTCTTCCTGACGGGCGGCACGACTGCGTTCATATGTCACACCAGCCGCCCAGACCTCCTGTTCATCACACGGTGCCAGCCAATGGGGGACGAAGGCTTGCGGCGCGGCGTTGAACTGTTCGGCACCATACGGGACGCCGGCTTCCCGCGCCAGCACCACCAGGCCATCGATGGCCTCCTGGATGTGTCCGACACTGTTCCGCAGAAATGCGCCTACGGTCGGCAGATGCTCGGTCACGTCGTAGACGGTATCTTCCAACCAGACGCCGACGCCTTCGCCACGCGCCGGATGATAAAAGCGAGTCAAAATAGGGGTGGTCATCCATCAATCCTTTGCCAAAAAATGCGCTTGATGAGGATGATTGTAACGCGAAAGTATGCTGCCTGTAGCCCCATAAGCACACGTCAAAGGCAATCTTTGGCATTAAGAGCGAGGCATCCGGCTAGCTGACAACTGTTCCCCCGCCGATTAAGGACTTGACTCTGGTAGCTATTTTGTTCTAAAATTGGAATTTGAAGGGATTCGCTTTTCCTGTAGTAACTTAACAATCCCATACCCTCATTGCAACTGGCGAGGAAAATACGCCCGGGTTCACAGCTTAGATTCACATACTGCAAAAAAGGCGGTGCAGAATCTGACGAATTTGCAGAATTATGGTAACTACTCAGGTGGGGTAGACAATGGTATTCCAATTCTTGAGCCTGTTTTCCCTGCAAAACATTGAGGTAAGAGGCGATGGATGCGAACGCCTCAACCAAAATCGACATTTTGTTATGCATTCATACATCAATATCGTTGTGATTAGCCGAGCCAAACTCTGCTATCTCAAGTTATAGGCACATCATCAAGAGATGATTAGTTGACCTTTGGTTAATTCACACCCCCTGAGTAGTTACGAATTATGTGAATATTGCTGGCACTTTCCCTGTTCAGGTATAGGAAGTCTTAGGGAATAAAGACGCACCACCACAGCTTCCTGTGCGTGCTATTGTGTCTGGTCGTGATGGTTTTTTCGTTCAATCAGCAAAATCAGTAGCAACCAGGCATTGCATGGCTTTCAGCACGCTAATGGCCTACTCCTCATCCGCGCTGGGTCCTGATGCGTAGTGTACTCTCGTTATTGACTGGGATCACATCGAATCCAGAAAGTTACGATTCATCCACTTCTCAGTAACAATCAGTTGAAAACTGTGTATAATTCTACACAGGTGTAGAAATGGAACCAACGGATAACGCGACTTACCAACGGATACTCGATGCTGCCGAATGGCTGTTTAACCAGCACGGCTACAACGGGGTCAGGCTTCAGGACATTGCCCGGCGGGTCGAGATGCGTCATGCCTCGCTGTATTACTACGCGCCGGAAGGCAAGGAGCAGCTCTACGTCGCGGTGATGGAGCGCAGTTTTCAGCGTCATGCCGAAGGGCTGACGACCGCGATCATCGAGGCTGGCGACGACTTCCGTGACCAGATGGTTGCGGTGGCCGAGTGGTTCGCCACCCATCCGCCGCTGGAATTGGGGCGGATCGTGCGTTCGGATATGCCCTCCATCAATCCTGACAAGGCCGAGTATCTCATCAATCTGTCGCTAGTCTCGCTGCGGATGCCGATTGTGGTGGCGCTGCGTCATGCCATGAAACGCGAGCTGGTGCGGGTGGATGACCCGGAGTTCGCCGCGATGGGGTTGATCGGCCTGCTGCAAAGCGTCCACAACATTCCAGGGCGTTTTGTGCCGTCGGAAGAGGCACGGGTTCAGGCGGCCAAAGCCTCGGTGGATATGCTGCTGTTGGGTTGGCTGGCGCGGGATTAGCCCCTTTTTTTGTCGAGCAATTCTACAAGTGTGTAGAAAAGGAGCGAGATATGGAGATCACCCAGACGTTACAGGTCACTGATCGGTCGGAGTGGCGCCGGTGGTTGAGCGCCAATCACGCGACGGTCAGCGAAATCTGGCTCATCTACGCCAGCCGGGCATCGGGCCAGCCGCGCATTCCCTATCTGGATGCGGTCGAAGAAGCGCTGTGCTTCGGCTGGATCGACGGCATCGAGAAGAAAATGGATGCGGATCACTCGGCGCAGCGCTTCACCCCGCGCCGCCCCAAAAGCAACTGGACTGAACTGAACAAGGAACGCGCTCGTCGCCTGATCGCTCAGGGGTTGATGACCGAGGCCGGACGCGCCAAACTGCCCGATCTCGCGCCAGAGAGCTTCCGCTTCCCAGCGGATATTCTGGCGGCGTTGCAGGCTGATCCGCAGACCTGGGAGAACTTTCAGCGCTTCCCGGAGTCGTACAAGCGCATCCGCGTCGGCTTCATTGAAGAGATGCGGAAACAGCCAACCGTGTTCCAACAACGGCTGGACAACTTCATTCGCAAGACCCGCGCCAACAAGCTGTTCGGCGTCTGGGAATAGACCAACCCATCTTAAGGAGAGTCAACTGATGTTATCGATGTCGGAGTCGGCTACCAACCTGGTGATTCGCCGCGCCACCCGTGACGACCTGGGCTTTGTCGCCTGGTGTAATTATGAGTCGTCGTCGCCCTATCCCGGTTTCTGCTACTGGGACCCGCTGCTGGACGGGCTGAATACGCCCACGATGGGCTTCATTGAAGCGGTGTTTCACGCCGATGCGCTGGCGTTTGGTCGGGTCGAGGATTTCTGGGTGGTCGAAGCCGAGGGCAAGCGGTTGGGGGGCGCATCGGGCTTTGTGATGGATGAAGAGGATTATCGTCCGCTGCGGCTGAACCGAATGGCGGATGTGGCTGCCCGGCTCGGTTGGGATGCGGCGACGCTCACCGTGTTTCTCGACCGTTACGCGATGGTGTGGCGCGATCCCCAGGATAGCACGCTGGCCTCGGCTGCGTCCTGGACGATTGAATGCGTGGCGGTGGTGCCAGAGGCGCGCGGTCAGGGAATTGCCGGGAAACTCCTGCAAGCCGTACTGGATGAAGGTCGGCTGCGCGGGTTCAGCCACGCGGCGATCGCGGTCACCAGCGGCAATGAAGCCGCCCAACGGGTGTACGAGCGCCTCGGCTTTCAGATGTACATCACCTATGGGGCGGATTACTTCGACGGCCAGTTCCCCGGCACGACCAAGTACCGTTATCGGTTGAACTGATGAACCTCACCCCCTCTCCAATGGGTTGGAGAGGGGGAGCCAGATGCAGAGAGACGGGGGTGAGGTTTCTGAAGCAAAAGTTAAGCCACCGGCGGCGAGGCGGTGGTGATGAACCAGGCGACGAAGAGCAGCGCGACCAGCAGCGCCCCGGCACCGACCCAGGTGACCTGTCGCCGGTTGACCAGCGCTTCGGTCTGGGTTTGGCTTTCGGTCTCGCCCAGCCGGCGCAGCCACGATCCGAGCCACTGCCCGGCCCAGCCAGCGATGACCGCCATCAGGCTGCCGAAGACGATCATGCCGATGACCACCGTCGGCAGCAGGCGCGGATAGTAGAGCAACTGACCAATCAGGGGCAGGCCAATGACGAAGGTCGTCAGCGCCAGGGCGATGCTGCCGCCGATCCAGGTGGTCGGTGCTTCGATCTTCCCGCCGCGCAGTCGCCAGGCATACCACAGGTCGAGGGCAATCATGGGTGCCAGGATAATCACATTGGTCTTGAAGCTCATATTCGCCGGCGGTTCGGCCGCGCCGAAGATCGCCAGCAGTAACAACCGCAGCGCCAACGCCAGGCCGAACACCAGGGTGGCCGCGCCGACACGCCGCGTCAGATGCAGCGCCGTCATGCCGATGAAAACGCCCATGCTGATGATGACCACCGGGTAGAGCCACTCCGGGCGCTGGAACAAGCCATAGTCGGACGAGAAGACCGGGCCGATGGCCTCCCATTCGGTGGTGCCAAACTGGAACAACACAGTCGCGGCCAGCATCAGCATGACGATGGTCACGGCTTCGTTCAGGCCAACCGATCCGAGAATGCGCCAGGGATGGCGCTCTGCCAGCGAGAACTGGATGCTGCTGCCGACGATCATGACCGTCAGCAAGCCCATGCCCAGCAGCAGATGCGGCAGGCTCCAGGCGGTGATGTCCAGGCCGAAGATGCTGTGCCAGAGCGGGTCAAAGGGCGCGGTCAAGGCCTGAAAGCCGGCGGCCAGCGTGAGCAGCCCGACCAGCGGCTCGGAACGAAAACGCTGGCGCATCGTGCCGCGCCCGCGCTGCATGATGAGCGCCATGCCACCCAGGGCGAACAGGGCATTGATGCCCATGCCCATATAGAGGAGGATGTGCGGACGCCACCAGAAGTCGTTGACGACTTCACCGACGCCGTACAGTCGGTGCCACAGCTCGTCCCAGAACAGACCGATGGTGATGAGGGCTGCGGCGATGGTCGCGCCGGTGCCGACGAGCTGGCGAATCAACGGCGTGGGTGTTTTGGTGACCAATTGGCGCTGCTGTTTTTCCGGCAGCGGGCTGAAATAGAACCAGTAGACCAGGAAGCCAAAGAAGAGGACGACGCCGATCAGGAAAGCCAGCCCCAGCGCCAGCGTCCCAACGGCAACACTTTGGGGAAAGCCACCCCAATAGGCCAGCAGCAGCAGCAGCGCCATGACGGCGACAGCCACCACAACCGGACGCCGCTGCTCCAATCTCTCGGTCAGGTTATTCATCTCGCGCCCCCTTATTCCAGTAACTCCCCAACGATTCTAGCGCGTTTGTCAATCAGCCACCAATGGCCTCGCGCGTCTAGACAGCCCTCATCCCCCAACCCCTTCTCCCACTGGGCGAAGGGGAGCTTAACGCCGCCGAGTCGGTTATCCAAGCTGTGTAGGAGTGACACCCTAAAGTGAAATCCTCTCGCGTGTCAGCTCATTATTCACGGTGCGCCAGATGCCCAGCGGGTTGGCATTTTGCAGCGCCTGGGGCAGCAGCCCGTCTGGCATATTCTGGAACGCCACCGGACGCAGGAAGCGCTTGATAGCAGTCAAACCAACCGAGGTCGTCGCCGGCGCGGTGGTGGCGGGATACGGGCCGCCGTGCTGTTGCGCATGAACGACTTCGACGCCGGTCGGGAAACCATTCCAGATCAGGCGTCCGGCTTTTTCGCGCAGGCCGCCGTAGATGGTGGCGGCCAACGCCTGTTCGTGATTTTCGGCGTGGATGGTGGCGGTCAGGTTGCCATGCAGGGCGAAGACGCAGCGCAGCAGCTCTTCTTCTGACTGGCAGACGACGAACAGCGTCACCGGGCCGAAGTGTTCGGTTTGCAGCAGCGAGTCGCTGATGAAGGCCGCGCCGGTGGTTTGCAGCACGGTGTTGGCATAGCAGTAGCTCTCGCTCTCCGGGACGATGCCGCCGGTGAGGGTATGGACAGCCTCGCGCGATTGGGTCTGCGCCACCACATGCTCCAGCCCGCTTTCGATGGCGGCGTTCAGCAGCACGCCGACGGGTCGAGCGGCCATCTTGTCTTTGACGGTATGGATGAAGGCAGCGCTCTGGTCGTTCTGGAGCAGCAGCACCAGTCCGGGGTTGGTGCAGAACTGACCGCTGCCCAGCGTGGCTGATGCAACCAAGCCCTCCGCCAGCGATTCGGCGCGGGCTTCAATCGCTCCGGGCAGGATAACGCTGGGATTGATGCTGCCCATCTCGGCATAGACCGGGATGGGGGTTTCGCGTCTGGCGGCGCTGTCGAACAGGGCGCGTCCCCCGCGCAGCGAGCCGGTGAAGCCGACCGCGGCCAGGCGTGGATGCTGCACCAGCATTTGCCCGACTTCGATGGTGTTGCCCTGCACCAGCGAGAACCAGCCTTTGGGGAAATCGCTGGCTTCGACGGCGCGGTTGACAGCGATGGCGAATAACTCCGATGTGGCGGGATGACCGGGATGGGCTTTGACGATCACCGGGCAGCCAGCCGCCCAGGCCGAGGCTGTATCGCCACCACAGACGGCGAAGGCGAAGGGAAAGTTGCTGGCGGAAAACACCGCAACCGGGCCGATAGGGAACAACATGCGGCGGATGTCCGGGCGCGGCGCGGGCTGGCGGTCGGGCAAGGCGGTGTCGATGATCGCTTCCACATAGGAGCCTTCGCGCAGCAGTCGAGCGAAGGCCTGCAATTGCCCGGTGGTGCGTCCGCGTTCGCCGGTCAGTCGCGGCAGGCCGAGGGCGGTTTCCATGTCGGCGGTTTGCAACAGTTCATCGCCCAGCCCGTTGATCTCGTCGGCGACGCGCTCCAGAAAATCCGCCAGACGAGAGGCGGGATAATGGCGCGTTTGCTCGAAGGCTTCGGCAGCCGAGATGACCGCGCGGTGGATTTCGTCAGCGGTGGCATTGGTGAAGGCCACGCCCCCAGCCTGTTTGTTGCGGGGATTGACGCTGGTGAAGGTGGATGCGCCGCGAGCGCTGGGGCTGCCCGCGATGAAATTCATTCCGGTGAGAGTCGTCATGGTGCAGGGTCTCCGGCAAAAGGCAGGTTTAGCTCTGATTATAACGAACGGGCTGGTTCTGTGGGTAATGCCGCATCGGGCGAGATAAATATTCGATGAGTCGGGCAGAAGCGGCGTAACGACTGGCGCTCGTGCCAGACCAATGGGTGTCGTACTGTTATGGAGTTGAGGTGTAAGCGTAATGAACAGGATCAAGCAAAATCGTCGTTGGGTTGCAGTGGTTGGGGTCGTGCTGGTGGTGCTGGCATTCCCCTTGTGGCGTCCGTTATTCGTGGATGATGTGGTTGACGAGTCCTTTCCGATGGCGGCTCAGGCCAGCGATGTTGAAGCCGTGATGGAATCAACGACCGGCGAGCCGCTGCTGACTCTGCGCGTCGGCAGCTTTGTCGATGGGCAGGGTTTCTATCAGGCGGAGGGAACCGCGACCATTTATCAACTGGCCGATGGGTCGCGGGTGCTGCGCTTCGAGAACTTTCGCACCACCAATGGGCCGCAGCTACACGTCTATCTGGCTTCAAATGACGCGCCTGAACACGCGGGTGAATTGGGGCGCTACCTGGATCTGGGTGCGCTGAAGGGCAATGTCGGCGATCAGAATTATGTCATCCCGGCGGAGGTGGATCTGTCGCAGTTCAACAGCGTGGTCATCTACTGTGTGCCGTTTGAGCGCGTCTTCGGCTACGCGACGCTGACGGTCTGAAATCTGATTGCGGAGGGCGGCTGTTCTGGGTCGCCCTTTTGCCTCTATTTTCCTTCTCCCATGCCAGGTCAGGGCAAACCGATTGAGTGATCGTCTCGTAAAATCCTTCACCACAGGTCTTAACCGACGCGGCTGGTCACGAACCGCTCCGCCTGAAACTAAGAACCAACAACTAACAGCTAGAAACTGATAACTTCCTCACGCCAGTTTATCGAGAATCTCCTGTCGCAACTGATCGTACTCCGATTGTGAGATCAAGCCTTTGTCCCGCGCCTGCTGCAACTGTTCAAGCTGGGCGACCAGGCTGGCTTGTGGCGTGCTGTTCACGGCATTCATGCTGGTGCCAAGCATGTTCATGACGCTCTGGAGTTTGGCGGCGGTTTCCGGCGGCAAGTCGCCGGGGTTGACCGGCTGCCCGTTCATGCTGATGAAGGTCGCTGTTTGCCCCGGTTCGATTGTCTTGAAGACGACTCCGCTGCCAGGTTGCCCGCTGTTGCTGGTTTGGCCGAACCAGTCGGTAGCCGTCGTCATCACCCGCCGGTTGGCGCGTCGGATGCCACCGAGGATGCCCCACATCAGCAGCAACAGACCGATGACGAACGGTCCGGCGAACGATCCGACCAGCAGACCGATGGTGGGCAGTGTGACATCGCGCGCCGTTCCAGCAGCATTGACGCAGTTATAAGTGAAGCTGGTGCCGCAGTTGCGCCCGAACGAGTCACAGCTTCGCCCGCCGGTGACCTGTTCAATCTGTTCGCCCGGTTGGCACAGCAGCGATTGCTGGAGCTGGGCAGCCGCCGGGTTTTCGGTGATGAAGAGGGTCATCGCCACAAACGCCACCAACATCAGGCCAATGCCCAGGATGATTTTCATCGCATACCTCACTCTTCAATAATCATGGCGTCCATTGTCCATGATAGGCACTTCCACAAAATTGGCAACCGGATTGCTTGACCACTATGATGAAATCTCCTATCATCAGGCTATCTGAGAAAAAGCGAAATCGACTTATGGATACCAAACTCGTCCGTTATTTCAGGATTGAAGGGGATGTGCGCGTTGCGACTCTCAGCGATGTGCTGGAGTCGCGGCCTGTATTCCTCATCGGGAGCGATGCCCGCGCCAACCTGGTGCTGCCGGGTGCCGCGCCATCGCACGCGGTTGTGTCGTTGCATGATGGCGTGTATATGATCGCCCCCCGTTTCCCGTCCACCGCTGTGAGCGTTAACGACAAACCGTTGACCATGAGCGCCCGGCTGAAAGCAGGAGATCGGATCGAGATCGGCAATAGTCGCCTGATCTTTGATGAAGCGCCGGCGGTTGAAGTCTCACGCCTGCCGGTCATGCCAGCGGCACCGGTGCTGCCAGCATTGGCGCGCGCGGCGGCTGCCCCTGCCCTCCAACCAGCGGTTGCAACGGCGGCTGTTGTGCCGACACCGGGGAACAATGTCTATTTTCCACAAAATCGGATGGCCGATTCCGGCGGACTGGGCGGCGTGGCGATGGGTCTGATCGGCCTGCTGGTGATTGTGACGGTCATCGGTTATGGCCTGCTCTCGCCGCAGGTAGGGCAAACGCGCGGATCGCTGCTGGCCCCTTATGCGTTGGATGATGGAAACGTAACCATTGTCATGTTCGACGCCGATTGGTGAACGGTCTGCGCCATGCAAAAGCCCATCGTGAATGGGCTGGAACAGAACTACCGTGGCGATCTGTACGTAGACAGTATCGATATCGACAACCCGGCCAATGCGGCCATGGTTGAATTGTTTGATGTTCAGTCGATACCCTTCATTGTCGTGCTGGACGATCAATCCGAAGTGATAACCACGTTCCGCGGCCTCACGAGCGAGGCACGCCTGGAAAATGCGGTTGACCAGGGATTGCGCGCCTCCGCTGCCAACTCCTGACCAAGGCAATGGGGTGGACAATAGTACTGTCTGCCCTATTGTTCACCTCGCACAAGCAAGGTTGTGGGATTTTTAAACCCTGTCTTGCGGGATAATGTGGTATACTTCGCCCTATAGACCATTGCGGCGCGTGGGGAAAAACACCACATGTTCTGGGGCGAGTATTCTCATCAGCTTGATGAAAAAGGCAGGCTCATCCTCCCGGCTCGTTTTCGCCCTTTCCTGTCGCGGGCGATCCTGACGCGGGGACTCGATCACAACCTGGTCATTTATCCACAGGATGCCTGGCAGTCGGTCTGCGAGCGCCTGACCGAGATGCCGATGTCGCTACCCTCAGGCCGGGCGATCCGACGGCTGCTATACTCGGGGGCGGTCGAGGTGACGCTGGATCGACAGGGGCGCACCCTGGTTCCGCCTTATCTGCGCGAGTATGCCTCACTGGAATCGGAAGTCCTCATCGCAGGCATGGAAACCTTCGTCGAACTCTGGGACCCACGTCACTGGCGGGCGACCCTCAAGGATGTGTCGCTCTCGCAAGCCGATGTTGAACATGTGCTAAAATTGTCTCCATGACAGCGCATATTTCGGTACTCCTTCAACCTATTCTCACCTACCTCACCCCGGCCGAGCACGTGATCGATGGCACGCTGGGCGCGGGTGGTCATTCGCGGGCGCTGCTCGATGCCGGCGTGGGCGCGGTGCTGGGGCTGGATGTTGATCCGCTGGCGCTGGAACTGGCGCGGGCGAGGCTGGCTGACTATGGTGAGCGCGCCATCGTCAGGCAGAGCAGTTATGCCCAGATGAAGCAGGCGGCGGATCAAGTCGGCTGGCAGTCGGTAGACGGCATTCTGCTCGACGTTGGCGTATCGTCAATGCAACTTGACCACCCGGAGCGCGGCTTTGCCTTCATGCAGGATGGCCCGCTGGATATGCGCTTCAATCCCCAGGGAGATCGTCCGGCGGCGGCGGAACTGGTCAATCAGTGGGATGAACACGATCTGGCCGATGTGATTTACCGTTACGGCGAAGATCACCACAGCCGCAAGCTGGCGCGGGCGATTGTGGCGGCCCGTCCGCTGCACACCACCCGCGAACTGGCAACGCTGATCGAGCGGGTGACTCCCCGGCGAAAAGGCGATAAAATTCATCCGGCGACGCGGGTGTTTCAGGCGCTGCGGATCGCCGTCAATGATGAGCTGGCGGTGCTGGAACAGGCGCTGACGGTGGCGATGGATCTGCTCGCGCCGGGTGGACGGCTGGCGGTCATCAGTTTTCACAGCCTGGAAGATCGCATCGTCAAGCACAGCTTTCGTCTTGCCAGCACCGATTGCATCTGCCCGCCGAAGACACCGCTGTGCGTCTGTGGGCATCGGGCCAGTGTCCAGGTGTTGACTCGTAAACCCATTGAAGCGGACGAGGCGGAAGTGGCGGTTAACCCGCGCAGCCGCAGCGCCAAATTGCGGGTGGTGGAAAAGTTATGAGCCAGAAAGCGAAGGCAAAACCCAACTGGGTACAACATGCCTGGCGTGAACGCCCCGGCTTTCAGTTACAGCGGCAGGCGGTGGCGCTGGCGGCGCTGGGGGTGTTCGTGGCGATCTTGATGGGAGCGCTGTATCTGGCGCAGTCGTCTTCGGTATCGACGCTGGGGCGTCAGATTGAAGAACTCATCATCCAGCGCAATCAGTTAGAACAGCAGAATGAGCAGTTCCGGGCGGAAATCGCTGAATTGCGTAGTGTCCCCCGCTTGCTGGCGCGGGCGCAGGAACTCGGCTTCCGGTCAGCAGCCGAAAACGAAATCGAGTATCTTTATGTGCAGGGCTATATCCCCAGCGTTGATCCCTCGGTCGTGCTGGCGGCTCCGGCAGCGGAGGCGCTGATCCCGGCAGCGCCGACCTATGATGAGTCGTTTGTCGGTTGGTTGCAGCAGCAGTGGGATCAACTCAGCAGTCAGTTCGATAGTTTTGCCAGAGGTGGCTGATGCAAGCGAGTGGTGTTCAACAGCGCGACGAAATGTTCAACCAACGCCTGCCGTTCGTGCTGGTCGGCATGGTGATTATCAGCGGCTTACTCATCCTCAAGCTGCTGTCTTTCCAGCAGTTAGCGCCGGAAGTGGTGAACGAACTGCGTCCGGATTACAACCGCGAGATCAGTCTGGCAACGGCGCGCGGCATCATCTACGACCACACCGGGCAGCGCCTGGCGGTCAACACGATTGAATATCGCATCGGCATCAGCCCCAATCTGGTCTCAGAGAAACAGCGCGTCGCCGCCCAGCTTTCGACGATCCTCGGGCTGGATGAGCTGGCAACCTATCAATCGCTCAACAGCGACCAGCCCTGGGTGCAATTGGCGGTGGGGGTGAATGCGGCTGTCGGCCAGGAATTGGAACGGCTGAAGCAGGACGGATTGATCGCGCTGACGATCGAGAAAACGCCACGCCGCAATTATCCGCAAGGGACGCTGGCGGCCCAGATTCTTGGTTTTGTGGCGGGCAATCTGCGCGGTTATTATGGGGTCGAGGGCAAGTTCCAGGATCAACTGGCGGCGCGCCCCCGCACCGAAGTCATCAGCGATATTCCGTTTGAACTGCCGCCGGAGCAGGAAGCCGACCAGGGCGCGGACATCTATCTGACGATTGACCGCGATATTCAGTTCATGGTCGAAAGCCAACTGGTCGAGGCTATCAACAGCACCGGAGCCAAAAGCGGCACTATCATCGTCATGAATCCGCGCAGCGGCGATCTGCTGGCGATGGCGAGTTATCCCTCGTATGACCCGAATGCCTTCCGCGAGGTGCAGAACCCGGAGGACTTGAAGAACTCGGCCATCAGCGGCATCTATGAACCGGGTTCGGTCATGAAGGTGGTGACGGTCGCGGCGGCGCTGGAAGCCGGCGACATCACGTCGCAGTGGACTTACAACGATCAGGGACGGCTGGATATGGCCGGCATCCCGGTCTTCAACTGGGATCGTCAGGCGCATGGCGTAGTGGATGTCACCGGTGTGCTGGTGCAGTCGTTGAACGTCGGTGCTGCCAATATCGCGCTGGCGATGGGGCCGAGCGACTTTTACAAGGGCATGAGCAAGTTCGGCTTCGGGCGCTTGACCGGTGTCAACCTGCAAGGAGAAGAAGGGGGCATCATGCATGTCCCTGGCGACAGCGAGTGGAGCGAGAGCAATCTGCTGACCAACAGCTATGGTCAGGGCATCAGCGTGACGCCGTTGCAAATGATTACGGCGGTCTCGGCCATCGCCAATGACGGCCTGATGATGCAGCCCAACATCGTTCAGCGCATCATCCGCGATGGGCAGGAGAGTGTGTCGAAGCCGATTGCGCTGGGGCGGGCGGTCTCCGCCGATGTCGCCAATCTAGTACGCGACATGATGGTGCAAGTGGTGCAGAACGGGCTGGACGATCAGGCATCGCTGCCGGGTTATACCGTCGCTGGCAAGACCGGCACCGCCGAGATTCCGATCCCAACCGGTTATCGCAGCGATGCCTTCATCATGAGCTTCATCGGCTTCCTCCCGGCGGATGACCCGCAGGTGATTGTGCTGATTAAGCTGGATGCGCCCACCAGTGGACGCTGGGCCAGCCAGGTAGCGGCCCCGGTCTTCCGGCGTCTGGCGGAACGGCTGGTGCTGTTGATGGAGATTCCGCCGGATGCGGTGCGTCAGGCGTTGGCGGCACAGGGCGGAACAATCACCGAGATTCAACGATAGGTGAATACATGACTGGGGAACTTCCATTTACGGTGACCATCGGTGGTGTCTGCTTCCTGCTGGCAGTCATCTGGGGCGGGCCGTTTGTTGAGATTCTGCGACGGCTGAAGATCGGCAAACTGATCCAGGTTGAACTGAGCGCCGAGCATCAGAAAAAGATGGGGACGCCGACGATGGGTGGCATCCTGATCATCATCCCGGTGGTGCTGATGGCGCTCGGTCTGAACATCGTCAGTGTGCTGCGCCCGGAAGATCGCGTCACCGGTCTGAGCATCCTGGTGCCGCTGGGTGTGCTGGTCTCATTTTCGCTGCTCGGCCTGATCGATGACTGGGAAGGCATTCAGAACTCGCGTGGCATTGTTGGGCAAGGGATTTCCGCTCGCGCCAAGTTCCTGGGACAGTTGTTCATTGCCGCTGTAGTGGCCGTCGTCATCTCGCAGTATGGCGGCGGGCTGCAATATGCCAATCAGGTGTTGATCCCGCTGATCCCCTTCCCGATTGAAATCAGCCCGATTTTCTTCATCCCCATCACCATGTTCTACATCATCGGCATGTCGAACGCAGTTAACTTCACCGATGGGTTGGATGGCCTGGCAGGGATCATCACCGCCAGCGCCTTCGCCGCTTATGGGGTCATCGCTTATCTTCAGGAACAGATCTTTTTGACGCAGTTCTGCTTCCTGCTGGTCGGGGCGTGCTTCGCCTTCCTGTGGTACAACGCGCACCCGGCGCAGATGTTCATGGGCGATACCGGGTCGCTGGCGTTGGGCGCGACGCTGGGGACAGTGGCGATCATGAGTGGGCAATGGCTGCTGCTGCCAGTGATCGCCATCGTGCCGGTGCTGGAGACCGTGAGCGTCATCCTGCAAGTCAGCTATTACAAGCGCACCAAAGACCCGGTGACGGGCATCGGTCAGCGCCTTTTCCGCATGGCTCCGATTCACTTACACTTTCAAAAGGGCGGCTGGAGCGAGACGCAGGTTGTCCAGCGCTTCTGGTTGGTCGGACTGCTGGCGGCGTTGTTCGGCGTGGCGCTGGCGATGCTGTGATGGGTGTTGGCCTGATAAACAGGTGAGAACAGGCAACGTTAGAATTTGCTTACCTTCCGACTGCATGAGTCCGATCCATAAGCGCGGAGTTTAGACATGATCGTTCTGCTGCTGGCTCTGGCGTTTGCGTCCCTTACAATGGTTGTTCAGCCCCCACCCATCGAATGCCCCTTACCTCCTTATCAGTTGCCACTTCTGCCGCCCGAACGCGCCTCGATTGACGCGAATGGCGATGTCGTCGTCAGCGGCGTCGAGACGCCTTTTGATCTGCCGGGTGATCTGGTCGCCCAATCGCTGTTGTGGTCGGACGACGGCGAGGCGCTGCTCATCGAAGCCCGCGACGGCTTCACGCTAGGCGTCTTTGCGGTTCAGGCTGGTGAACTCAAACCGATGCTGGATAACGAGACGCTGCTGGCGCTGCGAACCGAGGACTTCCGCGACGCGGTGACGTTGTTCAACCCGGCCTTCGTGCCAGGGACGCATACGGTGTTGTTCAATACAGAGGTCTTGAGCGATGCCGAGGGCATCTACTTTGAGCTGCCGCTGGATCTGTGGTCACTCGATCTCGACAGCGGCGCTTTGACCGAACTGCTCCCCTATGGCGAGGCTGGACGGTTCGCCATTTCCCCCGATGGGCAACAGATTGTGCTGATGGATTTTGACTCGATCTGGGTTACGGACATCAACGCCCGCAACCCCCGGTCGCTGTACGATGGCACGGTCTGGATCGGTGTTGGTGGAGGGGTGATCGAGCCAGCGATTGTGTGGGATGGCGAGGCTGCGGTGCCGACTTTGCGCGCCATGCTCTTCCCGGAGTTCGACCCGAACGCCGGTCGCTTCGATGCGCCATTCGCGGTTTATGAATTTATGCTGGGTGCTGAACCATCTTCAACCGTGCTGTTCAGCGGTCAGACCGACTTTCTGATGGCTGCAACCCTGTCGCCCGATGGCTACCGCGTGGTCGAATGGCGCTGGAATGAACCGCTGAACCCGGTAGCGGTGGATGTGTGGATCACGTCGTATGGCGATCCAACCGATGAAGCCGGGACCATCGCCCGATTGCTGACCATTTTTGATGTGCCGCAGGGTGTTTCTCCCTTTGTCGAGTGGGCGGATGAGACGCATCTGCTCTTCGGTTACTTCCTGGGCGAAGAGCGTGTCGAGTGGCGGATTGACCTGTGCGGCGAGATCGTGCCGGTGGGGTAGCGATAGGGTACAGAGTGACGCTGTTAGGTTTTGTTGATAATCTCGCACATTGTAAGCACCGTATTGGAGCGTAATTGTCAACACAGCTTGGTTAAGTTATTTTCAAATTGCAATACCTCTATTCTACCAAGATCTACACTGCCTCACTTGTGATAGGCTATAGGGTTGTTACTCTAGAGCGCTCAATTGCATGAATCCGAGTTATTCCATCAAAAGACTCGCTCTCCAAAACATTATGCAGGGCAATAAGCTCCGACTGCTCGAGTAGCCTAGATCCCAGCCATCCTTGTTCGAATAGTCTGACAAATGCATTCTGGTCAATTTGACCTGATTCTTGGTATGGATTGTATGAGTGACGAAATACCTCGTCAGCTAATATATCGCAGATGAAAATTGAATTGTATGGTAGCCGATAACCAACAAACGCTTGACTTGGTTCTCGCAAAAGATTCTGCAATTCATGAAACTTGACAATATCTGCTTGGGTAGATCTGTCTTTAGATATCACTATGATCACACGTGCGTTTGTTCCATTAGGTGAGTACTCCTCGTAGAGAGCAACCACTAATGGGCTTTTTGATGGATTTATGCCAAGGTCAATAGTTTTTTGCTCTGTTAGCTGGATACTCGAATAGTCAATACTCCGAAATCGATATGAACGATCAAAGTTTGGAGTCTCAAATACGCGGAATTTGTTTAGTTCCTTATTGGTAACTACTCAGGTGGTATCAATTAACTCAAAATCAACTAACAATCTCTTGATGGTGTATCCGTAACTTGAGATGTCAGCGTATATCCAGTCT
>JALHNT010000024.1 GCA_022843385.1 Anaerolineae bacterium
GGTGCTTCCACCGCAAAAAAGCTGCCGCTGGCCGTCTTCTGCCCCTGAATGGCGTGGGCAAAATCGTCAGCGAATTCGCCGGCACTGGCAAATCGGTTTTGCGGCTGCTTGGCGAGCGCTCGCATGACGACCAGTTCCAGCGCCTCTGGCAGCTCCGGCTTGAACTCGCGCGGGTTGGGAACGGCCTCGCTGATGTGTTTGATGACCATCTGCATCGGCGTGTCGGCCTGATATGGCTGGCGGCCCGTCAGCATCTCAAACACCACCACCCCTAGCGAATACAGATCGGCAGCGCCAGAAATATCGGCAGCGCCGGTGCCTTGTTCGGGAGCCATATAGCCCGGTGTGCCGACCAGCCCGCCGGTCGCTGTCAGTTTCGTATCACCCTCGGCCAGTTTGGCGATGCCAAAATCCGCCAGCAGGGGATTGCCCTCTTTGTCCAGCAGGATGTTATCCGGCTTGATGTCGCGGTGGATGATGCCCTGCTTGTGGGCGTAATCGAGCGCGGTGGCGATCTGGCGCAGCATCCGTTCGATTTCCTTGATCGGCAGCGCCCCATCCTTATCGATGCGATCCGCCAGCGAACCGCCCTCGATGTAGGCCATCACCAGATACAGGATGTCATTTTCCACGCCGTAATCGTACAGCGGCAGGATGTGCGGATGCTGCAAGCGGGCAATCGTCCGCGCTTCCAGCTTGAACCGTTCGATGAATTGTTGATCCAACCCCGGATGCGGTGGCAGAACCTTGACGGCCACAAAGCGATCAATATCTTCGCGATAGCCCTTATAGACCGTCGCCATGCCGCCCTGACCGAGCAGTTGTGTGATCTGGTACAGTCCCAGTTTGCGTCCAACCAGCGAAGATGACACAGCCAGCGCTCCTTGCTGCTGATAAGCGCGCACCGTTGTGAGATAAAGATGCTTACGTATTATATGATGAGAAAGGGCTAACAGGCGAGTGAAGGATTGCTGAGTGGTTTGGCAGGGGTGAAGCGCGCTGGCCCGCGCTCCACCATAGTCCTACTGCAAACCCAGCGCCGCCTGTGCGGCACGGGTCAGATCAGCCGCGTGAAAGGGTTTGGTCATGTACGATACGACACGATCCTGGAGTTTGCCCACCAGTTTGTTGGCCGGGTCATTGAAGGCCGTCAGGATGATGACCGGGAATTTCGAATCGGGGAAGCGTGTTTTGACTTCATCCAGCACTTGCCAGCCGCTCATGCCAGGCATCCCAATATCCAGCACCATCACATCCGGAATCTGTTCGTGCAGGCGTTCCAGCGCTTCAAACCCATCGAAGGCATGATGGCTTTCGATGCCAACTGTCTCCAGCATGGTTTGCGCCAGAACACCGATTTCTTCGTTGTCGTCTACAATTAAAGCACGGTAATTTTCCATCATCCCCAACCTTTAACGGTATCGATTTGGTAACGTTGACTCCTCTATTCCACTATATACGACAATTCGCGCCTTCGAATCAGAAGACTTTGTGAAGGTTAGAATATTGCAAAGTCGGAAACAGTCTGTTCCTATTTCCCACTGAAGCGTCGAATAGCCTGCTCAAAACTGTCCAGCCAGCGAGGACAGTCGGCGTCGGTGCGAAGTCCATCCTCATCCAGCACATAGTTGGTCAGGTCGATGGCTCGCATGACATAAAATGCATGAAGATGCTTTTCCACATCCGCCGGCAGCGCGCGCTGCTGCTGGTAGCCGCGCAGTGCTGCCGCCTGCAAATCAGCAAAGTTTGGTCGATTCCGAAGAAAGTATAACGCAACCGCCAGGTCAAACAGATAGTAGCCCCAGCCGCATTCAGCGAAATCGATGGCGCGCACTTCTTTGCCATGAAACAGATAGTTCTCTTCATGTAAATCAGAGTGTATCAGACCAAAATTTGCCGGCGATTCGCCGAGCGCATCCATACTCTGACGCACGACCAGTCCCATGCTGCGGAACAACGCGCGGCGCTCTGGTGAAAGTAAATTCGCTTGCTCTGTCATGAGTGGAGCCTGTGTACCGAACTCACGCTCCCAGTCCCAGCGGTATCGCCAGAACCCCTCCGGCGGTATAAAACTTTCGGCGTGGTTGTGCATCCGCGCCAGGAATGCCCCGACCTGTTCCAGGGCAGTGGGTGTCAGACTCTTGTCACGGAAACGCCCCTCAACCCATCTGAACAAGGCGCACCGCCGCCCATCCGGCATTTGCGGCGTATGGGCACGAATGATCAGCGCGCCATCTTGTGCCGGAAGCGGCTCCGGCACACCCAGTCCGATGCTGTGAAGTGACCGCAGCCACACCAGCTCGGAATGCAGGGCTGCATCGCTCAACAGATTGAGATAACCGGTGCCCGTATCTGGATGATACACCCTAAGGGTATAGCGTTGATCCGTATCAACCCGGAACAATGCATTCTCGGTATCATTGATCCGTTTCAGCCGGGCGTTGGCAATGCCATACTGCTGTAGGGCAGTCTGTGCCAGTGTCAACAGTTCGGAATTCATGAGAGTGTGCTCCAATTCGTGGGTCAGCAGCTATCTGAATGATCGTGTATGATACTCAGGAACAGGTTGACCTGGTCTTTTGTGATCGAAAAAGAACCACTATGATACTATGAACAGTGGATTATGTCATCAGGCAAGGGGATAGAATGACGCCTTCATTTACCGTGCGCGAAGCCACAACAGCCGATGTGTCGCTTATCGTGCATCATCGTCGAAGTATGTTTCGTGATATGGGGCATACCGATGCAGCGGTGCTGGAACCGATGTGCCGCGATTTTCAGGTGTGGGTGACGGAACGGATGGAGCAGGGGTTGTACCGAACCTGGCTGGCGCTGGCTGAAGATGGGGCTGTGGCCTCAGGCGCTGGCCTATGGCTGATGGATTGGCCGCCGCACGTGATAGGTCTGGGGAGCCGATACCGCGGCAACATCCTCAACGTCTATACCGAACCGCTGTATCGGCGTCACGGGCTGGCACGCCACCTGACCGCCATTGCTCGCGACTGGTGCTGGGCGAATGGGGTGCCAGTGGTGATCCTGCACGCCAGCGATGACGGGCGATCCCTCTACGACGCGATGGGGTTTAAGCCCACCAATGAGATGCGCGTCATCAAGCCGACGTGACGCCGGCCATTTCCTGCCGAACGGGGGGCAGTCGACGCTCCAAAGTGGATAGGATTTCTGACTGCACCTCGCTGATCGGTCTGGCGGCATTGATCGATACCCAGCGTTTCGGCTCAGCCGCTGCCAGCGTGTGATACCCCTGGCGCACCCGCCGGTGAAAGGCCAGTGCCATATCATCCAGCCGGTTCCATTCCCCACCTTTTTCCAGCGAACTCAGCCGTCGTTGCAAGCTGTCTTCGGGCGCGATGTCCAGGAACACAGTCAGATCTGGCGTCAGTCCGCCAGTGGCAAAATGAGTGATGGCGCGCAGATCCGTCAGGTCGAGTCCGTGACCATAACCCTGATAGGCGTAGGTCGAATCGTAGAAACGGTCACAGATGACGATGCCGCCATCAGCCAGATGTGGCCGGATCACTTCTTCCACCAATTGGGCGCGTGAAGCGCTGAACAGCAGCAGCTCAGCGCGCGGATGCATCCCCTGACTCTTCATGCCCAGGAGCACCTGGCGAATCTGATCGCCAATCGATGTGCCGCCCGGTTCACGAGTCAACAGCACCTGATAGCCGCGCGCCCGCAGCACTTCCGCCGTTTGTCCAACCTGGGTGGTTTTACCGCTGCCATCAGTACCTTCAAAGGTGATGAACATGGTCACTGCCAGCTTGGGGCGTAGATCCAACCCCCGTTGATGACCAGTTGGTTGATACCCCGTTCGAGCGGCAGCCGGCTGCCCGCGCCCAGGTTACGCGCGTAGATCTCGCCGTAATTGCCAACATCACGAATGGGAGCCAGCAGGAAATCCGGCCTGATCCCCAACAACCGCCCCAGACCCAGGTCAGCGTCGAGCAACCGTACCACTTCCAACCCTACACGGGCGGTGTATCGCTCATTATTAGCCTGTTGAATGATGTCCATGCTGGTGCCCAGCGGGAAATCCTCCTGCGGCAGGGCGTCATCTGGCTGGCGCGTCAACTGGGTGACGGTGACACTGCTGATTCCAAGTTCTTCTGCCCGGATCAATCCCAGGATTGTCCAACGCACAATATTCGTCCACTGCTGATCTCCGTAACGGATGAGGGGGGCATACGGTTCATCCGTGTAGAATTGGTCAACCCGCTGCCAGACACGATACGACTCAGGCGCACTCGAACGCTGGCGCAGCACCTCTAACTCCACCCGATCTCCGGCCATCGCATCACATTCGCCGGCTTCCAGAGCCAGCCAGGCATCGCGTTGCGACACTTTTGGCAACAGGACTGCGCTCACTCCACGCTGGCGTAGTGCCTCACCCAGTTCCTGCCCTTGCGGTGTGGTGCTGGCATCAGTCACCTCAGCGCCAGTGGCGATGCAGATAGCACGGCTGTTAATGTCGTCCCATTCCTCCAGGGTTGCCTCAGTGCGGACGGCCAGGCTCTTGCCGCCGTAGAAGGTGATTGGGCCGTATTCGAGACCATCTAGGCCTCCGGTTAGCGAGACCACCAGATTACGCATGACAATATCAACCCGGCCTGACCGCAGGGCAGAGCGTGCCGCCTCTACGTCATCCAGTTCCACCAGTTCCACCGCCAGTGGATCGCCTAGCAGCGCGGCTGCCAGGGCGCGGCAGAAATCGACATCAAATCCTTCCGAAGACTGCGTGTTCGGATTGATGAAGCCAAAACCCGGCAGGGATTGATTGACACCGCACGATAACTGCCCACGGGACTGCACCGTGTTCAGGGTTGGGCCAGGCGGTATCAGCGTCGGTGTGGCGATCTGCGCCCGTACAATAGGCTGCGGCGGGAAGCTGAGGGCGATGACCCCCATCAGCAATAGCCCGATCAGCGCGCCAGAAATCCGTTTCAGCAATTACTCTTCATCCTTCTCTATCTTGAAACCGGGTGGGCGGACAGCCTCGACCTTTTTCAGGATGATTGCTTTGATCTCACCAGGTTCGGCATGGCGGCCCAATCCCTTTTTGGAAAAGACCAGTTCGCCGTTAACCGTCACTTCAAACTTGCCGCCGCTCGATGGGATCAACCGCCACGAACGCACCAAGACTTCGATTTCACGTTCACCCAGAATTTCGTCCGTCAAACTGACGGCGCGTGGAGTGTGATTTCAAACCGCACAATATTCAATCTGAATATCCAGGAGCGCGAGCTGCATGACTTTCGTCCTTTCCACTTGGCTTTACGCGACCATTATAGCACTGACATAGGAATCAAATGTTAAATTCATGAATCGCCGATTGACTCATGGGCGAAACTGGGCGCACAATAAATGTGTGACATAACAAAAACTCAACGTTCTGCCAGGAGAAGGGGCAGTGAAACAGATTCACGATATATTCGGAGAATACTCGCGGATGCGCGACAACGGACTCGATGCCAAAGCAGCGTTGAATGTGCTGCGCCCGCATATCGACAGCCTGGGCAAGGCCGAACGCGAGCATCTGGCGACGATGGTGCGTGCCCGCGAAACCCAGGCGATTAACAACCAACCGGCACCTGAACCCCAGTCCCGCAACCCGGTCATCAAGCCGTTGCGTCCGGCACCTGCTCCGGCAGCTGCCCCCGAACCATCTCCCGTTAACGTCCCGCTGGCGGAAGAAGAAATTGTTTGGGTCACCTGCCCGGATTGCGGCAAGGCTAACCAGCGCCATGAGGTCTTCTGCTATGCCTGTGGTCATCTGTTGGAACCGGTTCGCGGCGTCTATGATACCCGTGTCCTGAGCGATCAGGCCAATCAGGGGCTGGACAGCGAATTCTTTGGTCGAGATACAGTGCTGGTGCTGCGGATTCGTGGCAGCAGCGATGTCTATGAACTACGCCCACAAGGGTCGAAGCATGAGTTAGTCGTTGGACGCAGCGCCAAAGGCAGCGTCCTGGCACCCGATGTCGATCTGAGCGCAAAGCAGGGTGAAAACCTGGGCGTTTCGCGGATGCATCTGTCGATTCGCTATGACGCCGAACACAGCACTGTGCTGGCGGCAGATCTGGGTAGTTCCAATGGGTCGTTCATCAACGGGCAAAAGATGCTGCCCAAAGAAGTGCGCGTCCTGCGGCATGGCGATGAAATCCGTTTGGGCCGGCTGCCGCTGATGGTGTCATTCCGACACCCCAGCTAGAGAGGATTGATCACATTCGAAGCGGGTGAAAGCCCGCTTTTTTGTTTGATCTTAGCGTGACCGTTGTTGATCATGTCCTGGACGGATGACCCAGAATGACCCGGCCTTTTGACATAATTCCCCATAAGTCGGGCTGATGACCACCAGCGACCAGTCATAGAGTCCCTGGCGCGGAAGTTCGTTGATCTCCCATCCGACGATGCCGATCTGCCCGCCGGGAATATCCAACCCTTGACCTTCTCCGGATCGCCGTTCCACAAATGAGAATCGAATGCTGTCGGTGGGTGAATCGATGCTGGCGATTAGGCTGAGATTGTTGCCAGGTCGGAATACCAGCGCGTCGCCACTGCCACTGGGTGAGTCGAAATTGCTGACCACCCATAATTCAGCACAGATGTCGGCTGCTGAGGGAGTTGGCCGGCTGGTCGGGATCGGGGTTTCTGATGGGGTAGGAGAGGGTGGCGCAGGCGTATGTGTCGGTGTTGGCGTCCAGGTAGGGGGTAGAGTCGGGCGCTGGAGACGGCCCGGTAGTGAGGTGGGGAGTGGCGCGGTTGGGACGGGCGACGGCTGCGAGACAGTCTGACATGACACCAGCAGCAGCAGTACCGATCCCAATACCATCCCATGTCGCCAGCAAGATCGTCGCAACGCCATCTATGTTGGTCCTGACTCAGATTGGCTTGACTCTATGCTATCGTTTCAGGTTAGAATGAAGTTGGGTTTAGGAGGAAACATTTATGATCGCTGATCCAAAAGCGCCTCGTTATACCAGTGGAGAAACCGGCCTCATCCCGCGCGTCGATTCTGAACCGGAAGCGGCGCATGAGCCTCCTCATCCCCCGACCGTGCCTGAATTTGACGACAGCGGCGGCATCACTGGCGTCGTGCGAATCAAGGCCGAAGGCGAAGACCGCGCCAAGCATAATGATGACACGTCCGCCCAGACCGGCTGATCCTCACGGGCTGGTTGCCGTATATTGCTTGAGATAAGCGCGCAGCTCATCCCGTGAACGGCACAGATGATGCAGCGAGCATTGGATCATCAGATTGACGATCTGATCGGAGAAATGGGTTCGCCAATCAGTATAGACGCCGATCAGGTGTTTGCCGCGCGCGTAGGCATAGCCGACCTCCCAGCAGGTGCCATCATCCAGCGCCGCGCCGTTCAGGTTGGCGATGACGACATCAGCCGCATCGATGGCATCACGGTCTTCGATGAAGATGGCCTCCAGCCGTTCAGGGCGTTTTTGCTTACCTTCGATGCCGTCGCGGTGCGGCAGGAACGTGGTCATCCCGGCCTCGCGGGCGCACTCCTCGATCTGTTCATCCCACCAGCGTTCACTTTCGTTAAACAGCGGACCAGCAATGTAAGCGCGCATAGAGTTCAATCATCCGTTGTATCCGGTTCTGGCGAAAGTATACCATCTCCTAGATGCGCCAACTTGTCGGGATTGACGACGAAGTAGATCGCCTGAATGTGTGTCTCGGCCAACGTGAAGGTCATCACGCCGAAAGGCTGCTCACCAGACCACATCGCCAGCGACAGAACTCCGTTGATCGGCATGACCTCCATGTGAAAATCGACTGGAATCCTGCTCTGGATATTCATGAGCAGCGCTGCAATCGCGGCTGCCCCCTGCACCGGTCGTGTCGCAGCGCGGACTTTACCCCCACCATCGGAATACCAGACCGCATCCTGTGCCAGCAGCGCGGTCAAGCCCTGCACATCGCCTTGGCTGACGGCCTGCATGAAGCTGCCCAGAATGCGCTGCTGTTGTTCCGGTGTGCTTGTGAAACGCGGGCGGTGATCGGTGATGTGCTGCCGGGCGCGGCTGAACAATTGGCGACAGGCCGCCTCTTCTTTATCCAGCATACGGGCGATCTCATCGTAGTCATACTCGAATACCTCGCGCAGCAGAAAGACAGCCCGTTCGGGCGGCGACAGGCTTTCCAGCAGCACCAGAAACGCCATCGACAGACTATCGCTCTCCGGCGGCTCAACCCCCTCGGTTTGAAGCGGCTCCGGCAGCCAGGGGCCGATGTACTGCTCCCGCTGGCTGCGCGCCGCCTTCAGTTGATCGAGACACAGGCGGGTGATGATGGTCGTCAGAAATGGTTTGAGCGACCGGATGCTTTCGGGTGCGACCGCCTGGTAGCGCAGATAGGTCTCCTGCACCATGTCTTCGGCTTCCATGGCGCTGCCCAGCATCCTGTATGCGATGAAGAACAACAAGCGCCGGTAGGTCTCAAATGACTCCATAGGCTTCCTCGGTTGCTGCGGCTGACTGTGGCTTGTGCTGCCCTGCCCAACGATACAACCCCGGCCAGCGCCGTTCCAGCAACAGTGAATAGCGAGTGTAGAGACAGATCATCTCCTTGATAACCGCGCCGCAGCGTCCGTTGATGATCCGTTCCTGCGGCTGGTCATCCGCTCTCACCCATTGTACCAGTCCGCGTCGCCGGCCCAGACTGATGCAGCGCACCACAAAGCCGAAGCCGAAGGGTCGCTCTGGCTGATCACTCAGATGTGCCGCCAGGTTATCCGCCACGTGCGCTCCCAGCGGCATAGCCGTGACGCAGCCCATCCGCAGCGGTGCCGATTCGATGAAGGCCGAGTCGCCAGCGGCATAGACTTCAGGATGCGATAGTGACCGCAGCTGCCGATCCACCCGTACCTGACCCACCGCATTGACGCTCAGGCCACTCGTCCGCGCCAGTTCCGGCAGGCTGAATCCAGCGGCCCACAGGCAGGCATCCTGCGCCAGCGTCGAGCCATCGGCGAACGTCAGCCCAGCGGCATCCACCTGCTGGACGCGCACCCCTTCATGCAGCGCGATCCCCATCTCGGTCAGCGTCCGCCGCAGATAAGCCTGCCCTTTGCCAGAGAGGTCAGCGCCTATGGTGCCGCTGTCCACCAGCGTCAGGTGCAGCTTGGGGAAACTTTCCGCCAACTCCGTCACGGCCTCGATGCCAGTCAACCCCGCGCCAACAACCGTCAGCCGCCGGATATGGGGCAGTTGGTCGCGCAAGGCGGTCAGGCTGTGATGCCCGGTCATGTTCAGGCTGTAGGCGTGTTCCGCCGCGCCGGAGACGCCGCCGGTATGGCTGCGACTGCCGAGGGTGTAGACCAGGTAATCGTAGGGCAGATGCTCAACTACGCCATTCGTGGACACCGCGACCTGTCGCCGATCGGTGTCGATGTGGCTGGCAAAACCTTCGACCCGTCGAATACCTGTCCCGCGCAGGAGTGTATCCAATGGGTGCTTCGCTAGTGGCTGATGCGCCAGGAACTGATGCAGCCGGATGCGCTCGACAAAGTAAGGGCTGGGATTGACCAGCATGATCTGAGCCTGGGGTGCTTTGCCGGCCAGCCGCAGCGCTGCCAGGACGCCGGCATAACCGGCACCGAGGATGAGGATGCGTGGGGAAGGGGTCATAATGCTCGTCTCCTGAATTCGTTAGGTGTTGCTATAGGAGACGAGAACGCAGGTCGTTTTGTGACAGGTGGACGGTTGTTCAGAACTGAAGCTGACCGTTGGCGCGCAGGCCTTGAGCAGTCCAAAGCGCACCGACCAGGTCGATCAGCCCGAACAGAATCAGCACCATTGGGCCGAGGTTCAACAGGGCGAGAGCCGTCATGCCGATGAAGAACCCGATGCGCCCGATCACCGAAACACGAAGATAGTGCAGGTGCCATCGTCTTTGGAAGCAGTATAAGGCGTCATTATTCAGTTGTCACCTTAATGCCGAAATTCACAAAGAGCACAGGACTGGGCAGTCTCAGTTTCAGGTGTATTTGACAGGGATCATCAGGCCAGAGCCGTCGCCCTGCCATCTGTCCTGCTGAGGTTAGCAGCCCGATGGCAGAGCGAGGCGAAACCGAAAGGCTTAGTTGGCCGAGTAGCCGTTGCCCAGGACAGGCTCGCCATTGCGCTGCTTGAGAAAATCGTCGCGTGCTTCAAGCTGTTCTTTCAGGTTCTGGTACGACTGCTCCAGCACGGCATAGCTGAGTTCGGGCATATCATCGTAGGCCACCTGGGTCAGGGCATAGACGGCGACTTCGCGGATGAAGGCACCCGGATAGCCCACCAGCGCCGGTACCAACGCGCGGTGCGCCTCTTGCCACATGATGCCGAGATACTGGCGGAGCATATGCTCGGCGTCCAACTGGGTGCGGGTTTCCGGCACAATGAACACCCGATCCAACCGTCCCGGACGCTTGAGGACACGCTCATCAATCGCTTCCGGGTAGTTGGTGGTCGCTATCAGCAGCGTCCCCTTGTCGTTGATCGACGACTCGTTGCCATCCAGCACATTCAGGACGATGGCCTTTTCCTCTTCATGGAGGAAAGCATCCAGCTCTTCCAGCAGGATCAGCGACGGGTGGTTGGACGATGCCGCCACCGACAGCGCATGCTGAATCTTGCTGAAGGTCGAGCCATATTCATCGTTCGGGCCTTTGTACGCGCTTGAGACGTAGATCACTACATACTGGCGCTCCAGGGCCCAGCGCGCCAGCGCCGAGCAAAGCATAGTCTTGCCCGTACCCGGCACACCGGCCAGCAGCAGCTTGCGGAAGGGCTTCAGGTTCAGCCGCTTGTAGACATCAATGCCCTTGAGGAAGAAGGAGCTCACATCGCCGAGGATGTCACTCTTCAGCTTTTCCGGCAGCACGATCTCATCCCAGTTGACCGTCGGCACAAACGAGTGGCTGCGCCCACCGATGATGATGACACGCGGTGTCGGGTCCAGCGCGCTGTGCAGCCGGTCACACTCGCGGGCGAAGGCATGCCAGGCCGCGATGAAGTCCTGTGGCACGGACGCGACACACACCATCCGCCATGAATTCACCTCATCCGTGTAATAGCTGGCAAGCGCCAGCACATCGACAGCTTCCCCATCGCGCGTAAACTGATAGAGGAAGGCCCCCGAACGATCAACCCGATCGCCGTCGAAGGACAGGTTGGTCACCCGCGCCACGATAGGACACTCAATATCGCGGATGCCGCTGAAGGCATAGCCGCCCGGCAGCGGGAAGGCGCGATCAAACTTGGCGATGACAGTATCATCAATGATCGCAACGGTCGTATTCAGGGTCACCAGATGCTGATCGACACGGGTTGGCATCCACTCGGCTTCCAACCAGGCCACCAGCCCATCCACCTTCAGTTGAGAGGCAGCATCATTTCCACAGCAGGCAATATTCGGCATGTTATTCTCATCACTATCATCATTGGGCTAAGGCTGGGGAGCGTCGTCAGTGTTCGTCTGACCCTATGTGACCTATCATAAACCCTCCTTGTGAATGTGTCCAGAGAGTTCACAGCGGTTCACAAAAGTCCTGACAATTTACTGACAATCGGGTTGTGGTCATGATGACAGCGATGATACCCGGCTAGACGGTCGCTGCTTCAGTCTTGATTTCATGCCGATGTGAACTCTGACACGCCGTGGCAAGATTCAGGGTGAAGTGGGCAAGGAATCTTGGATGATGGTGACCATTCATATCCCGATGAACTGGCCGAGCGTCTGGCGCAGATCGCCGCCCGCGAACACAAGACGCTGGATGAAGTGGCAACTGGATTCCTGGCTGAAACCATGACTCATCAAGCTGCGCCGCCTGGCACGTTGGCTGCATTGCTGGAAGCTGCCGACGCGACCGCACTTTACTCCGGCCATGACGACACGACAGATACCAGCCGCGAACTGCTCGATCAACGTCTTTGACCGGCGCGATTTCAGCTTGTTTCGCCCGCCGCACTGTCCCTATCTCGAATTGCTGCCGTGAGCCAATCCCCACGGGGTGCATTTCACTTTGGTGCACTCGTACCTATAGTTTTGGCTTGAGACTTTTCATCGAGCGAGTTTTGCACGAACTTGAAATGCACCCATCCCCAAGCCCCACCCGACGGTTGTCAACCCTCCCGGCATGGACTATACTTGGCGCTATGAACACAACAATGCATCATCACACCCAACTGCATAAGCGTTGACCGGCTGCCATTCGTGAGGAACAGAAGCGCAGGCATTGGTCTGCGCTTTTTTATTGCAAGGAGAGTCTCATCATGCCGCCCGCCAAAATTGCTCCGCGCCTGCCCAAAGGGATGCGCGACTTCCTGCCCGCCGATATGCTCAAGCGCGAGTACGTCTTCGGCATCGTGCGCGAGGTCTTTCATCTGTATGGCTTCGAGCCGCTGCAAACGCCGATCCTGGAACTGAAGGAGACGCTCTACGGCAAGTATGGTGAGGATGCCGAGAAGCTGATCTATGCGGCGCAGCATCCCGGTGGCAAGGAAGAAGTCGCTATGCGCTACGACCTGACAGTGCCGCTGGCGCGGGTGGTGGCGCAGTACGAGAATGAGATCAAGCTGCCCTTCAAGCGCTATCAACTGGCACCAGTCTTCCGCGCCGAACGGCCGCAACGTGGGCGCTACCGCGAATTCTTCCAGTGCGATGCCGACATCGTGGGCATCGGCGGCATGGTGGCTGACGCCGAAATCATCAGTCTGATCACAACCGTGCTGCTGCGGCTCGGCTTCCAGCAGTTCAGCGTCAAGATCAATAACCGCAAGCTGTTGACCGGCATGGGTCAGTATTCCGGCGTGACCGATGCCCAACTGCCTGATCTGTATCGCAGCGTCGATAAGTTTGACAAGATCGGTGCCGAGGGGGTAGAGAAGGAATTGCTGGAGCGCGGCATCGCTGCTGAGGCGGTGGCGCGTATGATCCGGCTGATTACCACCCATCAGCCAGGGTTGGCGAATCTCGACGTGGTTGAACAGGAGATGGGGACGATCCCGGCAGCCGCCGAAGGACTGAGTGAACTGCGCCAGCTCGCGGCGCATTTGGTTGACATGAATGTGCCGGAAGCCAACATCGAGTTCGATTTCACCATGGTGCGCGGGCTGGGCTATTACACCGGGCCGATCTTCGAGACGCTCATCACCGAGCCTAACCTGGGCAGCGTCACCGGCGGCGGACGCTATGACGATCTGGTTGGCCTGTTCCGCAAGGACAGCCTGCCCACCGTTGGCACCTCGCTGGGCATCGAGCGCATCATCGACCTGATGGACATCCTCAACCTGTATCCGCCAAATCTGGTCGGCACAGTGGTCGGGGTGCTGGTGGCGGTGGTCAATGACGAGACGCGGCAAGCAGCCACCCAACTGGCGGCGGAACTGCGGCGCGGCGGGGTACGCACTGAACTCTACATGCAGGATAAAGGGTTGGGCAAACAGTTCGATTATGCCAACAAGAAGGGCATCCCGCTGGTAGCCGTCGTCGGGCCGGACGAACTGGCGCAGGGTGTGGTGAAGCTCAAGCGGCTGGCCGATGGCAGCGAGGTGACGTCTCCGCGTGCTGAGCTGGTGGCGCGTATTGCTGAACTGGTGAAGTAAGGTTGTTCCAAGATTTAGATTAGCCCATTTACCTCACCCCTCACCCCCTCCAACCCATTAGAGAGGCGCGAAAACTCGTCAGTTGTCACTTGTGCAGCGCCTAAAGCCGGTGTTGAATGATAACGGACGGAATAATGGAAGGAGTGAGTCATGCGTAAAGTTATGATCTTGTCGTTGCTCGTCCTCCTGCTGCTGGGTGCGGCTGCTGCGCTCCAGGCTCAGGACGCTGTTCCCAATCCCGCCGAAATGGCGCGCTACTTCCCGGCGGATACGGGCTTTTTTGTGGCCTTCCGCCTGGATGACGCCTATATCGATCAACTGGACACGCTCTCCCAGATCGGGTTGAACCTGCAACAACGGGTTGTGAGTGCCTTGTCGGGCGATGTGACACCGCCGTTGTCGCTGCGCGATCAACTGAATCAGTCGCTTCGGTCGCTGAATACCGACCTGGATTCGATCCTCGGTTGGCTGGGCGATTTGGGCGCGGTCGCGGCGGTGCCGGGGACAGATGGAACACCCCAATTCTCCCTGGTGCTTGAACTCGCGGATCGGCAGGGGTTGGAAGCCTTCTTGCAGGCCACTGAACCGGATGACTGGCGCGAGAGCCGGCTGGAAGGCACTACGCGCGTTTTTGACCAGCGTGACCCGATCATCGCCATCACGGATGATTACCTGGTGGTTTACAATCGTACTGCTGCTGATCGGCCTGATCCGAATGCCGATCGTCCCAGCCTGTCGCAGAACGAGGACTTTGGGGCAGCGCTGGGGCAATTGCCTGCTAAAAATTACAATGTCATGATGTACGTAGATGCGGCCGATCTGAATGAGCCGCAATTTCAGTCGAGCCTTATTTTACTCAGCGCAGCCGGGCCAGCGGCGGTTGGCCTGACGATTCTGGACGACACCACGCTGGTGATCGACTCGGCACAGCGCCCGGCCACCAACACGGCTGCCACCGGCGCGCCTGCTGTTGACCCGGACTTCCTGCGCTTCATCCCGACGAATGCTTCCGCCGTCATTCAGGCGACGGATTTCACCAATCTATACAACAATATCCTGTCAGCCGCAACAGTCGCGGCGCAGGCTTCTGGATCGAGCGATGAGCAGATGTCGGTGCAGGCGCAGCTTGAAAGCATTGCCCAGATGGTCGGCATCGACCTGCAAGATGATCTGTTGAGCTGGACAACCGGCGAGTATGGCCTGTTCATCCGCAGCAACATCGTTGATCTGGCGAATGATCTTTCCCAAACCGAAGCGTTGGATGTCGCGTCGCGCTTTGATCTGGGGCTGGTGATCGAGGCCACTGATCCGGCTGCGGCAGCCGCCTTTGCCCAAAAGGTCGGCTCATTAGCGCAGCAGTTCGCCGGACAGGCTGAAGGCGTGACGATTAGCCAGGATACCATTGACGATGTGCCGGTCACGGTCATCTCGATCAACGCGCCATTGCCAGCGCCGGCGCGCGCCTACAAGACGGATTTGCTGATCGGCGCAACCGAGGAGGTCTTCTTCATCGCCACCCGTCCGGCTGTTGCGACTATCATCGCGGGCGATGGCAGTCTGATGGATAGCGCCGCTTTCAGAGAGGCAGAGGCCTATTTCCTGCCCAACCCGACCTCGATCTCGTTTGCGGATGGCGAAGGGTTTGTGACTACAACGAGTTTGGCGACTATCGTTCCGTTGGCGCTGCTGGGGCCATCCATTGGCAACGTCTTTGCGGACATCGTGGCTGAATTGCAGCAGGGGACGCTGGTGCCAAGCCCAACCCCAACATCCACCCCGACGCCGACTCCCGGCCCGCTGCTGCCGCCCGCAGTCGCTCAGGCCATCGAGTCCAGCATTCGGACGGTTAGCAGCAGCAGTATCACCTCGACCCTCACCGCTGATGGGACGACGATCATCCGGCTGGCGCTCACCTACCAGATGCCATAGATCAGTGCTATGTGAATTGGAATGCGTGCTAAGGCTATCCAGGAAAATCATCACTGGGATGAGCAGCAGGGCGATCCTTCGATCTCATCTGCTTCCTCTTTACCGGCTCGTTCGAGTCGTTGGCAGCACCCATCCCGGCTGCTAACGACTACTGCATCCTTCCACGGTGGATAACCCTCTTTCCCCGTATTTTCCATCGCTGCCAAACCTGTGACAGATGACAGGCTTCTGAGCGCCAGCATGTGATACCTGCTACAATGCGCTCGAACCGGGCAAAATTCTGCCCTGGTCATTCACTTGAAGGGATAGGCATATTGTTATTCAAGCGACTGTTTCAGTCTGCGCTGTTTTTGCTGCTGTTGAGTATGGCGCTGGAGGTAGCGGCCCAGCCGCTGGAACGGGAAGATATACGACCATTCGTCCGGGTCACCATCGGGACGCGCACCGACAATTACATTTACTACACACCCGATCAGCCAGACTATAATCGCGTTCTCGATATTCTCGATACCGCCTTGCCTATCTACACCACCATGACCGGTCTGCCCTGGACGACCCAGATCGTCATCGTCTATATGGATACCAATCCTGGCAATCTTGCGGTTCTGGGGCGCATCCTGGAAAACAGCACCGCCTATGTCACCCGTCGTGAACCCGCCGCCCTGTTTCCCGAAGCAGAAAGCTGTCATTTGCGCATCTATCAGGGTTGGGACTCGACGCCAGACTTCGAGGCGCTGGTCGCACGGCAGTTGGCTCACTGCGTTCAGATGAGCATCGGCGCGGTGGGAATGCTGGATTTTGGCAATCCAACCAACGCCTGGTGGTTGATGGGGACGGCCGAGTGGGCGGCATCGCGGGTGTATCCGATCCAGTATCCCCAACCGGTTCACCGTATCTTCGATGCTCGCAAAGACATCACCACTGCGCGGCTCGATGCCTTCTACTTCTGGGAATTCGCCTCCTCGGCGCGCGGCTTTGGCAGTGACCAAAATGTCATCACGCAGATGGGCGTGATGCGCCAGGGTGGATTGTTCCCCTTGAACTTTGGGGTGGACTCGACCGAGCTGTTCCACAGTTGGGCGCAAGTGCTGATCAATCGCCAACTGCCTGTTCCGCCGACGGTTGACTTGACGGACAGCGATCTCCCTGCCGGACGCGGTGGCAACCTGGCGATCTCGATCCCACGCTTTGCGGTTGAGTACAAGAACCTGGTCGGGTTCGATTTACAACCGGGCAACATTGCCTTTCTCCGCGTTACGGGAATGCCAGCCGGTCATTATGGGGTCAGTGCGCGAACGGCAAAGGGAATCGAGCGCTTGCAGGACGACACCCCCTTTCAGTTCTGTCCTTCTGATGAAGGCACTCTGCTGCTCATCAGTCGCGGGCAGGGCGAAATCGGCGTCAAGGTGCCGTTGACCATCGAATGGGGACAGGTTTCCAGCACTACACCTTGCGCCGAAGCCAACGAGGAACCGGAAGTGAGCCAGTGTATTGTCGGCTCGTGGGTTGTTTCCAGCTATCCGTCCGATTTATCCGCCGCGTTCGCTGAAGTCGATCTGAGCGATTTCATCTTCAACTTTGCTGAAGATGGCACATTCGATGGCACGGTATCTATCAACGCCAGTAACCCCGATGGCGTGGAGGCCGATATTGATGTCCCGTTCAGCGGGAGCTACGAACTGCGTGGGGTAGAGGGCAGCCCTACCGATTATGCGGTACAGACCTTCGACTGGGAACTGCTGCCGGGCGGCACTGCATCGTTGACCGCGCGCGATGGCACCGTCAGCGATCTTTCCAAGGCCTTCTACGACAATTCCGATACCGCTGTCTGGACACCGGATGGCACGGTGACCTGTGATAGGGATGATCTGTCGTGGCGTGCCAGCCGCGGCGGACGTTTTGTCCTGACCCGGCTATCCTAGTACCAGCGGACACGGCATTGCCGTGTCCCTACGGTCGATTCTCCGATGTAGGGACGCCAGATCCCGGCATTCCCCGGCTGTGAAAGTAACCTCCCAACCAGCGCGATCAGTTCGCCTGATCGTGCTGGTTTCCGCAGATAAGCGTCTGCACCGCAGCGAGCATGATAAGTGACTCTCCCCATCTCAAACGAACCGGAATGCATTATCACCGGGATAAGCTGGGTAACTGGATTCTGCTTGATCGTCCGGCACACTTCATGACCTGGTATCATCGGCAGTTGGTCATCCACAATCACCAGACCGACCTCGCGCGTCGCCAATACGGCGAAAGCCTCAAGCCCATCGCTCACTACACAGGTGGTATAGCCAGCCCGCGTCAGCATAACTTCCAGCAGCATCTGCATCGCGGCGTCATCATCAACAATCAAGACATCGCATTTCATCATCAGCATCCTTATTCATCATCTGTCATCTCACGACACCGCTACCGACGGTGATTCCGCCAAAAAGTTACGGCTTGCAAAAGTAGTTTTTTTCGCTTCACACCCCCAGTCTGTGGGGGGATCAACCGGCACCTTTCGTCCTATAGTCAGAAGTGTGAACACCACAAATATGATAAGCTCATCAGGTGTTCATCTAGTGATGAGGCTTGCAGGGAGGTTTGGGCATGGAGAATCTATTGATCCCGATTGTGGTCATCGTGCTGGTGCTGGCGGGCGCTATCGCCGTGCTGGGGCTGGTCATCATCAGCGAAAAGCAGGTTGGCATTGTCATCAAGCGCTTTTCCAGCAAATCGCTGCCGCCGGATCGTCTGGTCGCGCTCAATGGTGAGGCTGGTTATCAGGCCAAAACGTTAGCGCCTGGCTGGTATCTGTGGTACTTCCCCTGGGTCTACCAGATCCGCAAAGTGCCGGTGACGGTCATCCCCCAGGGCGAGATCGGGCTGGTGGTAGCCGCCGACGGTGCCTCGATCCCGCCGGAGCGCATCCTGGGCAAAGTGGTGGATTGCGATAATTTCCAGGATGCCGCGAAGTTCCTGATGAATGGTGGCGAGAAGGGTCGTCAGCTCGGCATCCTGACCGCCGGTGCCTACCGCATCAACACCGCCCTCTTCACCATCATCACCCGCCAGACCGCTGCCCAGCAGAGCATGAACCCGGATTCGCTGCGGGTGCACCAGATCACGCCGGATATGGTTGGCATCGTCACCACGATGGATGGCGCACCGATTGACGAGGGCGAAATCGCCGGTCTGTACATCCCCAACCACGACAACTTCCAGAATTCGCAGGCCTTCATCACGGCTGGCGGACGGCGTGGTTTGCAGGAGCAGGTGCTGCTCTCCGGTTCATGGAACCTGAACCCCTGGTTCGCCCAGGTCGAGCAGGTGCCGATGACCGAGATTCCGATCGGGTATGTCGGCGTGGTCATCAGCTACGTGGGTAAAGCCCATATCGATGTCAGCGGCCTGGACTTCAAGCATGGCGATCTGGTCAACGTCGGTCATAAGGGTGTGTGGGTCACGCCGCTGTATCCGGGCAAGCACCCCATCAACACCCGCGTCATGAGCGTCGAGCTGGTGCCGACCACCAACATCGTGCTGAACTGGTCGAACCGCACCGAAGACCACAACTACGACAAGTCGCTGTCGTCGATCATCGTCAACTCCAAGGACGGTTTCACCTTTGAACTGGATGTGTCGCAGATCATCCATGTCGGTGCGCTGGAAGCTCCCAAAGTCATCTCGCGCATCGGCTCGGTGCAGAATATGGTCGATCATGTGTTGCAGCCGATTGTCGGCAACTACTTCCGCAACGCCGCCCAGAGCTATACCGTGCTGGACTTCCTCAACGCCCGCAGCGAACGGCAGCGCGAAGCCACCGAGCATGTCGGCACCTCAATCCGCACCTACGATGTCGAGGCCATCGATACTCTGATCGGCAAAATCGTCCCGCCGCCGGCGCTGATGCAAACGCTGACTGACCGTAAGATCGCTGAGGAGCAGAACAAGACCTTCCAGGTGCAGCAGGAAGCGCAGACTCAGCGGCAGCAGTTGGTGCGCGCCACCGCGCTGGCCGACATCCAGCAGGAGATGGTCAAGTCCGAACAGGGCGTCAGCATCTCGGAACTGGAAGCTCGTTCGCAGATCAAGCAGGCCGAAGGCGAGGCCGAGTCGATCCGCCTGAAGGCCAATGGTGAGGCCGAAGCCACCCGCGCCATCGGTGAAGCCAAAGCCGCCGCCTATCAGGCCGGTGCCGCTGCGATGGGTCAGGAAGGCTTCACCGCCGTCCAGCTCATGCAGATCGTCGGCGACCAGCAGGTACGCATCATCCCGGAGATCGCCGTCAATGGCGGTGGTGGACAGGGTGGGGGCAGCCTGGTTGAAGCCCTGCTCGGCATCCTGCTCCGCAACGAGATGCAGAAAGCCAACAACCCAACTCCGGTCAACGGAACATCTGAGAAGATGTAACGCCCTGCACAGGCAGAGGAGGGGTGCATGAAAATGCGCCCCTTTTTTGTGCCTGTGGATAAACGAAATCCTGAGCTGATATTGAGGACATCTCCAGCGAAGATTTACTGTCTATTTGTAACTACTCAGGTAGGGTAGACAATGGTGTTCCAATTCTTGAGCCTATTTTTTTCACAAAACATTGTGGTAACAGGTTGTGAAAGCGACTGTCTCAATTAAAAACGGCATTTTATTATAGATTCATACACCAAAATCATTGTTCCAAGACTGGATATATGCTGACATCTCAAGTTACGGATACACCATCAAGAGATTGTTAGTTGATTTTGAGTTAATTGATACCACCTGAGTAGTTACGTCTATTTCATAAACCGTATAGTTCTACCGCAATGCCAAAGTCATGAAATTTGACAAAGTCCCTGGAGTTACGGGATACCAGGATCAAATTGTAGTATTCAGCCGTTGCCGCGACCAGACAATCGGGTAGCAGCGGTCCCTGTGATTTTTGCGACTTCCCTGATTTAACCATCAATCGCCGTATTTCTCCGGCGCGTCGGGCAATCGTCACATTGATAAAGTAGCGATGGAAGGGCTTCAACAAGATCATATGATCTTGTGCAGTCCGAAAGTTGCCCTCATCGATCCCTGCCCAAAGTTCCGCTTCAGTAATGATCGAATACCCTACTGATACCGAACGCCATCGCGCATGTGCATAGAACTGCCTGGCGATTGGCAATTTGCGAAAGGCATCAATAAAGAATGTCGTATCGAACAGATAGCTATTCCCGTTCTTCAGTTCCATAAATGTCATTAAACCGTATATCCCAACCCGCCCGTAAGTCATCAAGCCAATTATCGCTGAGTTCGGCTTCATCCGGCTGATGGGGTGTATCGAAAAACTGGTCAATCAAATCCCAGGCGCTATCCCTGGGAGAAAGTTTATTCGGGGCCATTGGCAGCTTGAAGAAGTTATCACCTGCCAGATCAGCATCAACGACGCTATATTCCCCTTTTGTCGAAAGCGACTCGACATGGGCATCCAGCAGAGCAACACCCGACGTCGTCGCGCTAAAATAGAGAAACATCGAGGTTTTTCCAGCCACCTTATTCTGTGGAGTCCGCATCAGATTTACCGGCCTTGCTCGTCATTGGCTTCAGTCGAAAGCGGTTGAATGGGAAGCTCCACGCCGAATTCATTTTCCCACCGTGCTATTCCGTTTTGGAGTAATTCGCCCATTTCTTTGGCAACGCCTAAAGGCAATACAATGCGATGAAGTCTGAATACCTCTGGCTCGGCGACATTGGGCGATTTATTCGGCCCCATATAATATAGATCGAGCGTAACTTCATGAGCGCTAAAGTAGAGTTGAACATTTGAAATATAAGACAATTTGTTATCGGTCAGGTCGGTGGCCTGACTGAGCATGGTTTTGACCGCTGTTTTGTCATCATGGTTTTTGTTTATCATGTCCCCACCCTCGAATTCGATACGATGATTCGTCGGAATTTCCAACCCTGATGCAGGTATCTGATCTCACGGAAAGCAGCGTACCTATTTGTTATTGTACATCAAGTAGATGAGTTCCACGTTACTTTCTCCCGTCATCGGGCAAGCGTGGGGCAAGCGTCGGGGTGGGAACGGCCGCGTCGTGTTACCATCCCGCCCTTTGAAAGATGGGAGGCTGAATCGTGGCGCGGATCGGTTTCTGTTTGGCGCTGTTCCTCATGCTCACGGTCACAGGCTCGAAGGGGCTGGCGCAGGCCGATCAACCGGATGCCATCCTGTTCATCTGGAATGACAAGCTGCTCGCCCAGGGGATCAGGAGCAATGAGTTGGTGACGGCGCCGCAGCACTCACTGCCCCCGCTGGTTCAGGTCAATGTCTATGATTTTGCTGAGAGTCCGCTCGGCCAACCGCCGTCGGAGAGCTACGGCTTCGTGCAGGGGGTGTGGTCAGCCGATCAGACGCGCTTCGCCTTTCTGGTGCTGCAACCGGACGACGCTGGCTATCAAGTCATCGTCTGGCAGGACGGGCAGCAGCAAGCGCTGCTCACCGGCGTCGTCAGCCCGGAGCGCGGCTATCTGCTGCCGCTGGGCTGGGATGAGTCGGGTAGCCTGATCCTGCTCGAACGCTATGGCCTGCACCATCTCGATCAAGTCCGGCTGTGGCGTTACGACGGGGCGGCGCTCAACCCGCAAACAGTTATCCCCACCCCGGCGCTGAAAGGCAACAGCGCCAGCCTGGGCAACGGCTGGGTCTTCGTCGGCTTCGATCCGGTGGGCGTCCAGGGGTATATGGTCAACCTGAACAGCGGGCAGCTCAACACCTTTCCTACCTCCTTCGCCCTGCAAACGCCGCCAGCCTCGGTTTTCGAAGTCTATCCAGTGGATGTCGTCGGCGTGGTCAATCTTGCGCGCTTCAAAGCCGAGGTCGAGTCACCGCCTTCATCCGAAACGACTCCCGCTGCCCCGCGCACCATCGAACCGTTTCTCTACTGGCCGCTGCCGGATGACGCCCGCAGCATCACCTGTTACCCCGACTCGGAATGGACTGACCTGAATTTTGCGCTGGAATGCCCCGGCCTGACCGTCCCCCGCGCGTATCAGGGACACGAAGGCACCGACGTCGGCGGGAAACCGGCCGGGCTGCCACCGGGGACGCCGGTCTATGCCGCCGTGCCGGGGCTGGTGATCGCGCGGCAAGACGGCTGCCCAGCCGACGACATCACCTGTGGCGATGCTTACGGCAATTATGTCCTGCTGGAACATGCGCGGCTGCGCGGCCACGATGTGGAGACCTGGTTCACCGGCTATGCCCACCTCCAGACCGTGCTGGTCGATCAACACAGCTATGTCCACACCATCGGCCTGCCCATCGCCCTCAGCGGCAGCACCGGGTTGGGCGGGGCGCACCTGCACTTTGAAGTCCGCGCACCGCATCTGCCGCAGCCGGGCAACTGGGTTGATCCCTGGGATGTGCGGGGAACGGTTGGCGAGGCTGGATTGTGGATCGGCGGCAGCGAACGCCCGCAGTCGGCGGTGGTGGCCTTCCCGCCGCCCACCCTGTTGATGTGCCAGACGGCGGATGGCAACAACATCCGCAGCGGCCCCGGAACCGAATATCCGCTGGTCATCAAGACCTCGGCCCAGACCTCCTACGAAGTCTTTCAGGTGCGGCAGATCGAAACCGGCGCGGTGCCGGGCGAGTGGTATCAGGTGCGCTGGGCGGGTATGGCAGTCACGGGCTGGATCTACGCCGATCTGATGACCTGTGCCGCTGCTGGATAGCGCCCTCGCCGCGATAAGCACTGGATGAGAATGCACACTTTTGGGTTTACATCATTTCCCTTTGATCGTATAACACGATATATCATCAATCACCGATTAAAGGTCAGTCATGCTTCATTCAAGCGTCATCGTCACTGAAAGTCAGATCGCTGGTCGCGGGCTGGTGGCGACGGCTTTCATCGCCAAAGGGACGCTGGTCTGGCAGCGCGACGGTCATGAGATCATCATCAGCCGCGAGGAAGTCCTGGCGCTGCCGCCAGAAGAACAGGCGCATTATTATGTTGATGAGGTCGGCTATGTTCTCTGCCGCGATGGCAGCCAGTACATGAATCATAGCTGCGCTCCCAATCTGGCGGCCACTGACAACGATGACCTGATCGCCGCCCGCGACATTCACCCTGGCGAAGAGGTGACCTACGATTATGGCCTGACCGAGATCGATCCCCAACTGCGTCCGGCCTGGCACTGTGCCTGTGGCGCGGATCACTGCCGGCGCATCATTCGACCCACCGATGTGCTGCTGCCTGATTTTCAAAAGCGCTATGCCGGGCAAATCTCCGACTGGATCATCGAGCGCTGCCGCCAGTTGAACGGGCTGGCTTAATCACAATGGTCTCAAACGATTTGTAAAAACCGGGTACAATGCAGCCAAATTCTTTGCAAAGATCATTTCTGATGAGCAGTACCCAGCAACAATTACAGCAGTTCCGCCACCTTCAGAAGAAGCTCAGCGATGCCAACGCCGTTTATGATCGGTTTGGACGTCCAGAGCAATTGCGCGAGATCGAAGCGCTGGAGGCGCAGATGGCTGCCCTTCCGCCAGAGATCCGCCACATGGCGAAGCGCGAAGACCTTCTGCGGGAGTTTCCCCTCCTGGTCGAGAAATATCTGTTGGAACGCGCTGGACGTTTTCTCGACCCGCCGCCTGATCTGATCGCTACTATTCTCAACCTTGAGCAGTCACAGGATGTGCCAACGACCAACGAGAAAGTCAAAAAGATCATCGATAGTCTGCGATTGCTGCGGGAAAACGAGGCCAGTGAAGACGATCTGCATCTGGCAATTCTGCTGGCTGAGAATTTGCCTGAATCCAGAAAAGTAACTGCGCCATTCGTGTTGCATCTCAAGCGATTGGCAGCCAGCTATCTGGATGAATGGGCGCGACTGATGGAAGCGCGTAACTCCTCTGCCGCTGATCCGGAAGATCTGGGCCTTTCGACTCGCACCTGGCAGGACGACATCCCCGATTATCGGGCGAACTATGCCACCTGGGAACGCGCTCATAACACAACAGACCCGGAGCAGCGGGTCGCTTCAGCCCGCTTCCGGCTCGTAAGCCAGATCGCCGTGCTTCATCGTCTGGCTTTCACTCAAGAGGCGATTGATAAGCACCTCTTCGAAGCGCGGAACGCCTGGGTGATGTCTCGGTCAAAGACCTGATAGCGTTAATCCCGCAGGTTGAAAAAGGGGCGCTCGCCGCGTCTGGGTTGATCGAGCTGATCTTCGACCAGCAGGGCGAATGAGCCGCGAAAGGCGTAGAGCAGCAGCAGCAACAGGATGCCGACCAGCCCGCCCAGTTGCAGCAGGAAATACCCCACTCCCGGCGTGGTCGCCAGCAGGGTGAAGGCGCAGACACCCAGCCGGTCTACCGTCGCCAGAGTCCCCACCGCCCAGCGCCGTGTATCGAGGAAGCTGCGAATCAACCCGTCCTGCAAACTCTCCCGGCGGTTCAACTGATACTGCCGCCGCGCCTGACGAAAGCGCCGCGCGGTGATGACCAGGGCGAAGGGCAGTCGCAGCAGCGTCCGGCAGAGATACAGATAGCCCCACAACTGCAACAGGCTGATCAGCAGCGTCAGCCCGCTGGCATCATTCAGCGGAAGGGGGCGACCCAACCCAATGGCAGCGAAGGCCAGCATCAAGGCGACCGCCGCCAGCGTCGTCGCATCCGGCATTCAGCAGATCACCCGGCCAGGGAATAACTGGTCGTAACGCCACAGCGGGATGTAACCGCGCCAGGGCAGCAGCGTTGAAGTCGAGTTTTCTTCGGTCGCCAGTTCGGCGCGGGCTACGGAATTGGTGGCGACGGCCCGCCGGCTGAGGCTGATGAACAGCAGTGGATTATGCGGTGAGAGATGGGTATCACAGATTTCCGAGCGCAGCACCGCCAGCACCTCGCCATTGGCATAGCTGACCATCGACACCAGCGGGATGAAGCCATCCGGCCGCCCCATATCCTCCACCAGATGCCCCAGCAGCGCCCCATCACAGACGTGCAGCGTGATCTCGGACACGGTCGGGCTGAACTGACGCACCCGCGCCAGCCCGACCTCGCACACCGCCACCTGGCTGTTGCGATAGGCCAGCGTCCCCGGAATCGAGGTCAGGTTCGAATCGAGTTGGGCATATCCCAGATCGCGCAGGATGACATCAGCATCCTGCACCTTCGTCTCGCCGGGGGTGATGCCATTCCAGCAGGGCAGGTGACAATCCTCGGTCATCTGCAACTGGCTGCTGCCCGCCACCTGCCCCAGCCACAGGGCGAACAGCGTCAGCGTCGTCAGGGTGCCGCTCAACAAACTATGAAAGAGCAGGATCTTTTTCATAAGCCCGTTTTGCCTCAAACAAGAGTATTCCGGCGGCCACGGCGGCGTTCAGCGACTCGGTCGCGGCGGCCATCGGGATGCGGATGCGTTGCCCTGCCAGCCGATGCGCCTCGTCTCCCGCGCCGTGCGCCTCGCTGCCGACGATCAACCCCCAGCGCCCGCGCCAATCCACTTCATCATACCGCGCTTCGCCTTCGCCCGCCGCCAGATAGAGCATCATCCCGCTGCAAACCTGCGCGATGGTCGGCCAGTCCATCTCGGCCAGCGCCACGCGGAAGTGCGCCCCCATGCCACCCCGCAGCACCTTCGGATTATACGGATCGGCGCAGGTCGGTGACAGCAGCACCCCATCCACCCCGGCAGCCGCCGCCGTCCGCAGGATCGTCCCCAGATTGCCCGGATCGCGGATGGCATCCAGGATCAGCGCGTGATGCAGCACCGGTGGCAGGGCGGCAGACGGGCGCTCAAACACCCCCAGGATGCCCTGCGGCTGCTCGGTGTCGCTCATGTGGCGCATGACGGCCTCGCTGACTGGTGTGACTTCGACCCCCGCCTGACTCAGCCGCGCCAGCAGCAGCTCGTCATTCCACCCGGCGGTCGCCCAGACCCAGCCGGGGATATAGCCGGCCCGCAGCGCATCGCCCAGCAGCCGGCTCCCTTCCAGCACGATCTTATCGGCTTTGCGCCGGGTGCGCCCGTTGGTTTGCAGCGCCTTCACCCATTTGACTTTTTCATTCTGCGGGCTGGTAATCATCACCCATTCACTTTCGCAATTCGTGGAACAATTCTATACTCAACGTGGATTTTGAAACACACCAACACATCATGATGACTGAAAAACAACTCTTGCTGGCTCGAATGGCGGCTCACCGCGCCCGCGTCCTGCGCGACCTGATCGGCGTCGATGAGGCGTCGTTCACCCAGGTTCGCATCTACGGCGACTGGAACATGGCGATGCTGCTGGCGCATCTGGGTGAATATGATGGCTTCTATGCCCAGGCGGTGCTGGCCGCGCTCGATGGCGACCTAGCGGCGCATGGGCTGGATTACACGCCCATCCGCGACCATCTGGTGCCGGATCGCGTCGGCGACTGGTCGCTGGAAGAGTCGGTGGATTTCATGCTGCGGGCGCGGGCGAATTATGTTCAGACGCTCGCTCCGGTCAGCGAAGATGACCTGCGCCGCAAGCAGCGCTTCAACTGGACCTTTGGCAACAAGACCGGTAAAAGCACCAAGTCGATCTATACCTGGACGCGCGAACGCTTCCTGCATGACGCAGGCCATCATGAAGATGTGCGCGAGTGGATGAAGAAGGCCACCCGCCAGGATAATGCCGGCCCGCGCAGTGTGATGAGCGCCGCCCTCCAGGCCGCCAGCGACGACTTCTGGTTCAGCGCCGCGCTGCTGGATGACGCCGAACGGGATAAGCGCCCGGTCTGTGGTCACTGGACGCTCAAGGATGTGGTCGGACATCTGGCTGATTGTGATGCCTACTACAGCCATGCTATCGGCCTGCTGCTGGACGAGAACCCCGAACCGCTTGAGCTGAACGACAATGAAGATCAGAACGAAAAATGGGTCAAAGCCCGCGCCCGACAATCGTTTGAGCGGGTGAAGACCGACGCCCTCAGCGCCCGTCAGACCCTGCTCGATAAGCTGGCGACGCTGGGCGAGGAAGAACTCTCCTTCCCCTTCATGGGCGAGGGCGTCCACTACCCCAACACCTATCACTGCTTCTGGTCGGCGCTGGAGCATTATCTCGATCATGCTGCCGTGCTGCGCCGCGAGCTGGGGGTGGCGATGCCCAAGTATCTGCTGCGCTTCAAAGGGCCGTATACCGATTGAGCGGAAACTTAACCCAGGCTAATTCAGGAGTGAAGTAGGATGCGATCATGCGCTGGGGGCTGAAGCCGCCCAGCTACCGTAAAGGCGGTAAGCGCACTAAAGGCGCTGCGGAAGGCAGACTAAGAATTCAGCCCCTTCAGTGGGCTTGCCAGAAAAGGTTAGCAGAGGGGTTAACCCCTCTGCGGCGGACATCTGGATGAAAGTCGTAACGCTCGATTAATCCCGAAAGGCCATCATGACCCCATCATCCCCCAAACCCTGGCACTACGCCGACTGGTCGCCGCTCGGCTGGCTGGAAACCGTCATCAAGGCCGTCGCCTTCATCATCGCCTTCATCGCCCTGGTCAATGCCCTGACCGGCGGAACCGCTGCCGCGCCGGTGGGCTGGGAGTGGGTCATCGTCATTCTGCTGGGGCTGCTGGCGCTGGGTCTGACCGCCGCCATCGTCGAGCGCTACAACCAGCGGGAAATCTTCGCTATGGGCTTCGTGCTGGTCAACGTCGTAGCGCACTGGGGCATGGTCTACAGCCTGCTCACCGTTCCGGGGCCGGGCGGTCTGTTCCTCCTCTTCGTCAGCCTGATGCTCATCGGCGATGTCGTCAAGCTGGTGTGGCTGCGCGTCAGCGGCTACAGCCAGGTCGGCGTCCCGGCCAGCGTCATGTACGGCCTGACGGGCTTCTACGCCGCCGGCTACCTCATCCTGGTCTTGCTCACGCTGGCGGGGGTGTGACCAATAAGATGCGGTTCATATCATTCAGCCATCGTCTTCATCCAGTGCTGCTGTCACGCATACTCAACCGCCAGCGCCGATACATTCCTCCCATATTCCTCATCGGCCAGCCGGACCAGATATTCACAGGCCGCCTGTATAGGTAGGGTATGCAGGGTCGCATTCAGGAGTTCAGTGCGTTTAGTGGGAGACCATAAGGCTGCCAGTCCACTGCTGTACAGGAGAACCTGCGACTTCGGCTTAAGGGTCAGCGCAAAAGAATCAACTTCCAGATCTTCGCTCATGCCTACCCCTCGCACGACGTAGTTTGAGGTTGTGATTTTCAGAAACTCGTCCCAGGTCATTAGATCCATTGCTAACATCGTATCGCACATACGGAGAGGTTGTGTGATCTGAGTGACTGCTGACTCTTCAATGACCAGTAAGGCTGTTGCTCCTACATGCGCCACAAATAGCTCTTGGTTTGTGACCACTGCTGCTGTCAGGCTGATATATGGACAGTCTTTGTCCTCCAACATACAGCGATTGGCATCCTGGAATGCTGCTACCAGATCGGCACACCAATCGACAGCCTGGCCGCATAACCAGTTGGTGATGGCTTTAGCAGTGTGTTGCAGCAAGCACTTTGTAACAATCGGAATGGAGTTCACCTCACTTCCATAAGTATCCATGACGACGAACAAGCCCAGATCATCCATGCCTGAATCGGAACGCCGCGAAACCACCTGCGCCAGGAGTGCATCCGCATTTCGATCTCTTAAGTGCCCTGGGCGCGTCGCCAGACCATAATTCAGTCGCATAGCAAAATGCCTCCCTCAACCTCGATTATTCTCAACCATATACCAACTCTGTGCCGGCGGCTACCTCATCCTGGTCTTGCTCACGTTGGCGGGGGTGTGAGAATATGTCCCTCTCTGCCAGAATGAACAAAACCACTTCGCGCTGCCATTTAGAGTAGACTTGAAGGCGAATGAAGGATGAAAAGCGATGAAGTCCTATCTGATCCTGTTGCGCGGCGTTAATGTCGGTGGCAAAAACAAGGTGCCGATGGCAGATTTGCGACAATGCCTGGAAGAACTAGGGTTCTCCGATGTTTCAACCTATATTGCCAGCGGTAACGCCTTGCTCAAGTCCAACCAGTCCGCCAGCACAATAAAATCTCAGGTTGAAGCGGCTCTGCCCCAGCGCTTCAATCTGGATAGCGAGCTGATCAAAGTCCTGGTCTTGACACACCAGCAGCTCCAGGCGGTCATCGATCAGAAACCCGCAGGCTTCGGTGATGAGCCAGACACCTATCACAGCGATGCCATCTTTCTCATCAGCCTGGACGCGGCTGAGGCCATGCCGGTCTTCGACCCCAGAGCGGGAGTCGATTCCATCTGGCCGGGTGATGGCGTGATCTACTCACAACGACTCAGCGCTCAACGCACCAAAAGCCGGTTGGGCAAAATTGTTGGCACGCTTCCCTACAAGGACATGACCATCCGCAGTTGGAGCACCACCACAAAATTATTGGAACTCCTGAGCCAAATGGAGGCCGAATGACCACCTCGGAGGAATAACCATCGGGCGGCCAGGGGGTTATAAGGTGTAACCATGCACAGATGTTTGTCCGATGGAGGAGCATGACCAACCCTAACCTGAACCTCTCTACCCGATACCGTGCTGCCGCGCTGATGCTGGTGTTCATACTGCTTGGCACTGGCCTCATCTTCTTTACCTATGTCAACGCACTGCAAAACTTCATGCTGCCGCACTATCGACCGGGCGAAGCATTCGTGCTGGCGGGCAGTGGTGTAGCCGGGGTAGCGCTCGGTGGGGCGCTGCTAGCGGCGGCGCTGGCGCTCATGATCGGGTTGCTGCGCCCCAACTTCGGGCGGCAGGAGATCATCAGGCTGATGGGTGCCTGGGCGTTGACTAATGCGGTGTGTATGGCGCTGGCGCTGGGGCTGGCGCTGCTGTTGGGGCGCAGCCCGCGTGGGGGCATCAGCAGGGGGGTATCGGTATTGGTGCTGGTGATGCCGCTGGTCTTTATCGCGGTGGGTGCCGCGATCGCGATGCACACGCTGCGTCGTTGCGATCCGCCGCTGGTGCTCAGGCGCAAGGCGTGGCAGGTGGGGTGCAGTTGGGTCGGCCTGATGGTGGCCGTTCCAGTTGTGTGCTTCTCGCTGATCAGCTTTCTGGCACCCGGCGATATTGGCCTGGGGCTGGTCGTGTACTGGGCGATGGCCGCGCCATTCGTAGTAATCCTGACCGCCTACCTCTGTCATTGGGTGCTGCGCCGTTCGATACAAGCGGCCGCCAACTAACGCATAACGATAGGAGTTGATGGACACGCGGTTCAAAGTTGACTCCCAGCAATCAAGTCACATCATTATCCCGCCAGGCGAAATGAAGTGCTGGGTTCGAATCTTGCTCCCTCAACCTCGATTTTTCTCAACCCTTTTCTAACCCCCCGCCGACAGCATTAACCTTTGCGCTCCCGCAAAATGGTTAGCGCTGACTCGCCTTAAGTCGTACCAAAAAGTTTACCAAAAGTTCACCCATAACGGGGGGAATTCCGGTAGTCTGGGTGTAGGGGCGATTCGCGAACCGCCCAACTCACTCAAGTCCGGTGCATTGGCAGCGCTGCCACAAATAGCCTGCCGCCGCCACAGGGTGGTCGTCAGTTATCAGTCGTTAGTCAACAGAGGAAAGACTCATGACTGGTCACTCGTTACTCGTTCCTGACCGAAATGTTCACAAAATTCACTTTTGACTTTGACGACTTTGACGACTTTTTGAGTGGAAAGTGTTGAGTGCTAAGTGGAAAGTCAAAGACTCTGCTTTCGCTCTGTGTTCTCCACGCCTCTGTGGTCAAGTCTTCTTCTTGGCGTACATGGCGTGTTGGCGGTGAATTCTTCTGTCTGTCCGACGACGACGACGACACAAAAAGGAGGTCTGATAGGTGCAACGCTGGCAGCGTTTGAGGGAAAATGATGGCTGAAAACTGATGACTCGTCGCTTCAATCAGCAAAATCAGCAGCAAATCGAGGTATCGTCAATCAGCAGCACACGCGCTTGCGTTTAACTATCGACTGATGACTAACCCGCCGCATCACCCATTTGTCGATACTCCCCAATGGCATGGGGGGCGAAGATGCCCTTATCGGTGACGATGGTGCTGATGAGGTGCGGCGGTGTGATGTCAAACGCCGGGTAATAGCCTTCAATGCCGTGAATGGCTGTGCGTACCGTGCCATCTTCACCTTTGGCATAAAAGATTTCATCCGGCTTGCGCCACTCAATCGGGATGTCGCGACCCGTCGCGGTCTGTGGATCAGGTCCATCGTATCCCAGCACATAAAACGGCTTGCCGAAATGATGGGCGGCGATGGCGTGTTGCAGCGTGCCGATCTTGTTGGTGATGTGACCATCCAGCGTGATGCGATCCGCCGCGCAGATGAACTTATCCAGCTTGCCCTCGCTCATCAGATGCGCCGACATGCCATCGGTGATGAGCTTGAACGGGATGCCCATCTCCTGGGCGCTGGCGGCAGTCAGGCGCGCTCCCTGGAAGTAAGGACGGGTTTCACAGCCGACCAGCGTCACCTGCTTGCCCTGTTCTTTGGCTGTCCACAGCATCCAGCATAGCGCTGCTCCGGCGATGCAGTGTGTCAGAATCTGGTCGCCATCACTGAGTAGCCGTGCGGCGTGTTGACCGCAACGCCGGCTGACCGTGTTGCCCCGCTCAATCTCGCTGTTGACGAAATCCAGCGTTGGCTGAAATGGCTCCCGTCCTTCGCGTAGCGCCTCATGAGCCACTGCCAGCGCCGCCGGGATGAGGTGATTCAGGTCATCGGCGGTCGGTCGGGTCGCCAGCAGCCGTTTGGCGACCTGCTCCAGATAGACGGCCTGGCGCGTGGTCGAAGCCTCCAGGTCGCGCGCCGCCATCGCCAGTCCCAACCCGGCCACGTAGGCCAGCGGTGGGCCGCCCTGCACCGTCATGTCCTCGATGGCACGAGCCACTTCCTCGACCGTGCGCAGAGTGACGAACTCGGTCTGGAACGGATAGGTGCGCCGGTTCAGCACCACGACAGCGCCTTGCTCCTCGTCATAACGCAGCGTCTTGAAGCGATCAGCCAGCAGTGCCGGCGGTGTGGTGTAGGTCATGATTGGTTATCCCTGTACTGTCAGCCTGATCGGACGCACTCTTCGGCGTCCCGGTCGCTCGCCTGGAACGAATAACTCCTTCAGATAGCATACGGGGAGAATGTGAGCGCAGGGTGAGATGGTCTACTGGCTGATGAAAGCTGCCACGATCTCACCGACTCGCTTGGCGCTTTCCGGCATCAGGTGCAACCCATCGAAGGTATAAGTGAAACCCCCGCGCACCCGCTCCGCCTCATAATCATTCCAACCGGAGGCAATCCGTTGGCCGATCAGTTGGATGGCTTTCAGGTCGAGCGGCGGGCGTTCCGGCACACTCTTGGGGGCGAGGATGCTCATCAGATCGAGGGTAGGGACATTGAAGCGTTCACAGATTTCCGCGAGGATGCTGTTGTACTGCTGGGCAGCGGTCACTGTCGCCGGGTTGTATTCCATCGGTGTCAGACCTACCCACACCAGGCTGTTCGCCAGTTGAATCCGTGCCAGCAGATCGCGGCTGAACAAGGTGAACATCTCCGGTGTGACCAGACCCAGCGGGACGCGCATGGCTCGTTCATAGAAGCGGCGGGTTTCTGGCTGGCTATAGGAGATCGCATCATTGCCACCGCCGAGGATGAACACACCATCAGGCTGATGAGCCAGAACGGTGTCCAGCCGATCCAGCAGGTTCATCATGGTGTTGCCATTTTGACCTGCATTGATGATGGTATAGTCAACCAGGCGAGCAGCTACTTCGGCGACGAAGTTACCGCCATAGCTGCCCTCCACCAGGCTGTTTCCTAGAAAAACGACCTTCATAATTTTCATTCTAACATGACTATATAAATTCAGCGATAAATTCTTTATGGGTTAAAATAGAATTTGACGCAGCACTTTGCACAAAAGGAAACATGGCATGGCAAGAAATCCGGCAGCGCGCTACATCAAGGTGTTCATCAGCTACCGCAATCTGCCCTACAGCCAGCGAGTCGGTGAGATGATCGCCAATGCCCTGCAGGAGAAGTATGGTTTTGAAGTCTTCATTGATACCCAGAAGCTCCGTGACCAGGGCGGTGAGATCTGGGAGGAGGCGATTTATCGTAACGCCCGCACCAGTGATGTGCTGCTGGTGCTGCTGGAGCCGGAGACTTCGGCTTCCAACTGGGTACAGCGCGAGGTCGATGTGGCGCGGGGAGCCTCGGTCTCGATTGTGCCGGTCGTGATCGTCCCGGAAGCCGACATCCGCCCGCACCTGCCGAAAGTCCAGGATGAGCTTGCCATCCGCAACCTGCAATATCTGCGCTTCAACCCCGATGAACCCCACTACGAGATTCTGCGCAAGAGCATCGAACGCCAGGCCAAAGAGACGCGCGATAAGCAGCGCGACTGGTGGGATGCGCTGGATATGGTGCGGCGGGTCAAGCGCATCGATAGTCATCAGACCGAGTATGCTATCTACCGGTTGGCCGCTGCGCCGGATGCCATCCGCTTCTGTCTGGCGGCGGGCGACATCACCCGGATGAAGGGCATCGATGTCCTGGTCAACACTGAGAACAATTACATGCAGATGGCGCGCATCTACGAAAGCGATACCCTGTCATCGGCGCTGCGGCGCGAAGGTTCGCGGATGCAGAACGGACGCATTCTCGATGACGCTGTGCAGAAGGAACTCGACCAGCAGATCGCTGATTCGCCCTTCAAGAGTCGTCCGATTGAAATCGAACAGGTCATCATCACCCACGCTGGACATCCCAAGAGCCAGTTGATCCAGAACGGGGCGCGTTACATCATCCATGCCGCATCGGTCTATGTGCAGCCCAACTTCAAGCGGGTGACGCCCATTCAGAGTGATGAGAGTGTGCAGAACATCGTCTGCAACTGCCTGAAGGCCTTCATCGAGATCGATGACCACGCTGGCGTGATCTCTCGTCGGCGGCGTGCCGGTCAGTTGAGCGCCGAGGAATACGCTGCCAAACCCATCCGCAGCATCGTTTTCCCCACTTTCGGCACCGGCCGGGGGGGGCGCCCGGTGGCCGAGGTCATCGAGCCGATGCTGGATGCCATTCGTTCCTTCACGCTGGAACATGTCGAGTATTTTCGTCGCCGCGCTGGCATCTCGATTCATCTGGCGCTGCATTCCCGTCCTGATGTCCTGCTGGCGGAAGCGATGTTGAATCAACGTGAGGACTTTGTGCGGATCGATGGCTCATGACTGGAGATCTGCCAGCCCTGGTCATTCATCCAGCAATGACATCCGCCTAGGGGTTGTAAACCTGAATGCGCTTGTTGGGAACGCGCTGCGCCAGCCGTTCCATGTTGGCCCGTACCTGTGCCACGATCTCACCTTCATCCAGCGTCAGCAGTTGACGATCGCGCATAATGATCTGCCCGTCGCAGATGACCGTCTGTACATCGCTGGAGAGGGCGTTGTAGACCAGGCTGGCCGTGACGCTGTGCAGCGGTTGGTGATGCAGCCCTTTCAGGTTGACCAGGATGACATCCGCTAGGCTGCCGGGATCGAGGTTGCCCAGCTCATCCGGATGTCCATAGACGCGGGCGCTGTCGCGGGTGGCGATGTGCAGCGCTTCCGGGATGGTCATCACTTCGGGCGACTGCTGCGTCTGCTTCTGCCCCAGCGCCATCAGCCGCATCGACTCCCACAGATCAAGCGTATTGTTGCTCACCGCGCCATCGCTGGCTAACCCGACCGGGATGCCGTGCTTACGGAAATCGACCACCGGCGCATAACCCATCGCCAGTTTGAGGTAGGTCTTGGGTGCATGACAGAACCCAGCCTGTGATTTCGCCAGCAGCGGCATGTCGTCCGGCAGTACACCGCAGCCATGCGCGATGATCGTCGGCAGATCGAGGATGCCCACCTGCTGCAACACCTGAATCGGCGTCTGACCGCGCTTGTCCAGGCTGGCGCGTGTTTGCCCCATCTCCTCGCTGGCGTGGATGTGAATGCCGACGCCGAGTGACCGGGCCATCTTCACATTTGCCCGCAGATAATCATCGTCGCAGAGGTAGGGCGAATGCGGAGCCATGATCGTGCGGATGCGTCCGCTTGCCGCCCCCTGCCAATCTTTCACAAACTGGCCGGTGCGTTCGACCATCTCCAGGCCATTGTTGCCGAAGATCGCCCAACCCAGCAGCGCCCGCGTACCGGCTTTCTCGACCGCTTTAGCCGCTTCATCCATGAAGAAGTAGTGGTCAGCTACCGAGGTGACCCCGGCCTTAATCATCTCAGCCAGGCCGAGCAGCATCCCCCAGTAGACATCTTCCGGCTGAAGATTGCTCTCCAGCGGCCACATGTAATCGTTGAACCACTTCTCAATCGAGACATCCTCGGCCAGCCCACGAAAAATCACCATCGGCACATGAGCATGGGTGTTGATGAAACCCGGCATCGCCAGCAGACCTGTCCCATCAATCACCTGGGCGAAGTGCGACGGATCGGCCATGCCCGTTGGTTGAACCCCTTCGATGCGGTTGCCGCCGATCAGGATGTCATGATCGCGCAGGATGAAAGCCCGCGAATCAATCGTGACATTCAGAACATCGCAGTTTCGGATGAGCAGATTCGACATATAGCTCCTCAGCGCTGATCTCGCGCTGCCCAACGGTTAACCAGGTCTTTCAGTGGCAAGCCGCAGATGACACGGAAACCAATAGTATTGCTTGTGCTCTCCGGGCGGCAGGCATCACGATTGCTCACGTGAGCTTCTTGAGCCGGTACATTCCAGGCTGCCCCGCGCACCGCCCGATGCCCATTCCCTTCCGGATGATTATTCTCGGGATAGGTATGTTTGCCATCAAAGTGCGAAGCACACCATTCCCAGACATTGCCGGTCAGGTCGTCGATCCGCAGCTCACTCGTCCCCTGATGATAGATTCCCACCGCCGATGTGCGCCCCAGGCTGTGGCTGGGAGGTGGTTCGACTACATTGGCATAGCCGCGCAGATAATCATACCCACCCCAGGGATACTGGCGACCATCATCATAAACGGCTGCGACCAGCCATTCCATCTCGGTCGGCAGCCGAATTTCCCATTTTGAGGTATACACCGGACGGATACCCCGGCTGCGATACTGCTCAGACAACCAGCGACAATAGGCGAACGCCGCATACCAACTGACGCCGACTACCGGGTGGTTATCGATATGCCATTCCGGGTCGTTCCAGTAGGGCATCCCGGTCTGTGTACTCAACCACTGCCAGCCCGCTTTGGTCCAGTACGATTTCTTGCGATACTCTTCGCTCTCATAAAATGCCTGAAACTGTTTATAGGTTACCGGATAGCGCGCCACTTTGTAAACATAGTCAAATTCAATCACCTGATTATGTTCACTTAAGGTATCGGTCCAGACATCAGGCAGGATTTCTTTCGACCAGGCAATGTCCGGCAGGCCATCGGGGCGCAGGTTGACCCCGGGACGCAGATCGTAAGTCGAAATGCGGCGTCCCCATTCGGCGCGCTCGGCTGGCGGTTTATCAGTCAGCTTGCGTTTGAGGATGTCCGCGCCCACTTCACCATACTGAAGCAGCGCCTGGTCAGCAATCGAACTCACGGTCGGGTGACTATCATCGCTCAGGCGCGCCAGAATTTCTATTACGCGCGGTGTTCGCAGTTGTCCCAGCGATTGAGCAGCGTTGCGCCGATCAACCGGATTGGATGACTTGACCAGCTCTATCGACCGCTTTTCAATTTTCAGCGAAATAGCCGGGTCAACCTTCTTGCCTTCCTGCACACACCACCAGGCCAGCCAGGGATTCACTTCCGCAACTGTCGAGGTGAAGTCATCTGGGTTCTTCACCAGCCCGGCCAGGTGAACGAAGGTTTCGTCCCACCAGTTATCCACCGCATTGCGAAAGATTCCATCTGGCCGTCGCGGAAGCAGCGAACCGAACAGCCCATTGCTTCGCCGCTTCTCGATTTCTTCTGTAGCTTCACCACGCAGGCTCAGTGCCGCGAAGAACTCCTGCATCGTCGGGTGCGGACCGAAGGAAATATGCTTGTCCCCGGTCAATAAGCCACTGTAAAGCAGCGCCTTGAGCGTCATCTCCTCGTCATCGCCACCGATCACTTCCAGGGCTTCATCACGGCTGATGGTGAAAACTTTATGCTGGTGCATCCGGCGCGCCAGACGTCGCAGCGCGGCGGTTTGCCGGCGAATAGGCACCGAGATCAGGCGCTTGACCTCATCGAGATGCAGCATCTTATCGATGAATTCTTCATAGAGTTCAGCGCGATTTTCCGGCAGCGCCAGACGGCTCAAGCGCTGTTTTCCTTTGCTGAGTTTGAGCCACACCTCCAGCACCATCCACAACAGCAGCGGATTGGTCGCCAGCCCCTGCATTTTGGGGTCGAGCTTATGCCACAGCAGCTTTCCTTGCTGTTCCCCCAGATGCAGCTTGAGGTAATCAGTGGCCTGTTCTGGCTGAATGCGTTCGATCTGGAATACCTGCCATGGCTTGTTCCCATGGGGGAGCATCTGCCAGTTTTCGTCATGGACGCGGCTGGTGATGGCGATGCGGTGCTGGGGGAACTTGCTGATGAAGCGCCGTACTTCATTCACCAGTACATCCTGATACTTGACGGGAACTTCGTTAATCCCATCCAGCAGGAAGTAGCAATCCACTTCGCTCTCATTGAGGAATTGTTCCACGGCTTCAGCATTTTTCAGGCGGATCTCGCCCATCGCATTCAGGCTGTAGGCGATCCAATCCAGCAGCGGATTGCCATCATAGTCCAACAGCTTGATGCTGACGGGGATCGTTTTGCTGCGCGGGTCCCTGGCGAGCTGCCAGGCCAATCGCTCCAGGGCAACGCTCTTCCCCATACCGGGTTCGCCCAACACAATGACCCGATCATGAATCATCATGAAGTCGAGCAGATTCCCTGTCCGCTGATGTGATACCGTACTTTCGAAGGGAGTCGCACTGATGGGGATCGTTCTGGCATGCTCTTCGATATAGCTGTCGCGGATTGGCACAAGGGCAGATTTCTCATCCAGGTATTCCCAGGCAATGCCCCATGAGATGCGCTTCTCCAGATGTTCCACCATCTGTTTGCGGTGGCTGTCAATCGACAGTACCAACAATTGGGAAACAAGTTCGCGAAAGGCTTTGGTGTAATCCTGTGAAAAATCAAGAATCTGGAGCTTGTTGAGTACCCAGCGTAGTGTAGGGAAATGGACATACCGTTCACCGAGCGCCACCGGCTGAATCGGGATCACAATCTTCTGGCGTTCCAGCGCCATCTTGATTTCCGCCTCAACCCATTCTGAAGTAATCGAACGGGGCGAAACGATCCATAACACGATCTTGGAATTGTCGATGCCGTCGGCAATGCTCTGCTGCCAGGGCAAACCACCGCGGATACTGTTCTGGTCAATCCAGATCCGATAACCGCGTTTTTTCAAGGCGCCGGCTAGACGCAGCGCAAAAGTCTGGTCTTCCCGTGCGTACGAAATAAACAAATGGGCTGGCTGAATCATATTTTGCGTGATCGGTTCAGGTAAGTGCGCCGCGCTCATATCCATATTTTTGTCCTCGCTGGTAGGAGTATTATAACCACCGACCAACCTCAGGTTCAATCAAAATGACATGTTTCAAAAAATTCACATCATGGAAAACCAGCTATTTTTCTGATGGACGGAAGCGCAGTATGCTTATGGGCATTCCGAAACAGGAGGGATTGCCATGCTGATGCGACGAATTCTGCTCTACCTCTCAACCGCCGGTTGGGCCAAAGCCATCATCACCCATCTGGGGGCGGCGCGGCGGGTGGCGCGACGCTTTGTTGCCGGCGAAACGCTGGACGACGCGGTGCAGGCCACGCGCGCCCTGAACGCCAAGAATATGGCGGTCTCGCTCGATTATCTGGGCGAGAGTGTCAAGCGGCGCGAAGACACCGAAGAAGTGGTGCGCACCTATCGTGATCTGTTGGTGCGCATCCAGCGGGAGAAGCTCGATGCCAGCATCTCGCTCAAGCTGACTCACATGGGGTTGGACATCAGCGAAGAATTGTGTCAGACCAATCTGCGCCACATCCTGGGCGATGCCAAACAATTCGGCATCCCGGTCACGATTGATATGGAGAACACGCCCTACACCGATCGCACGTTGATGATATACCGCATGATGCGCGACGAGTACGACTTCAGCAACGTCGGCACCGTCATTCAGGCCTATCTGCGGCGCAGCGAAGCCGATATGCAGGCGCTCGGCGCGGAAGGGGCGCACATCCGTCTGTGCAAAGGGGCATACCTGGAAGCGCCGGATGTCGCTTTCCCCGAAAAACCGGATGTCGATGCCAATTATGTGCGGATCATGCGCCAGTTCCTTCAGAGCGAAGGCTATCTGTGCATCGCCACTCATGACGAGAAGATGATACAGGCCGCCGAGAGCGCACTGGCGGAACTGAAAGTCGCCAAAAATCGCTACGAGTTCCAGATGCTCTATGGCATCCGTACCAGTCGGCAGGAAGCGCTGGCCGGGGCTGGTTATCCGGTGCGGGTCTACGTACCTTTCGGCGAGGCCTGGTATCCCTACTTCATGCGCCGGCTGGCGGAACGTCCGGCTAACGTCTGGTTCTTCGCCAAGAGCCTGTTCCAGCGCTAGATCGCAGAAAGATGACCATGCGGATTGATGTCCTGACGCTTTTCCCGGCCATGTTCCAGGGGCCGATGACCGAGAGCATGTTGTGGAAAGCCCGTGACCGCCAACTGCTCGATCTGCGGCTGCACGACATCCGCGACTTCACCACCGATAAACATCGCACCGCCGATGACATCCCCTATGGCGGGGGCGGGGGCATGATTATGAAGCCGGAGCCGGTAGTCGCTGCCATCGAGTATGCCTTACAGGATGCCCCACCCCGCACACCGGTCATCCTGATGACGCCCCAGGGTCGGGTATTCTCCCATGCCATCGCCAAGGAACTGGCCGAGCAACCGCATCTAATCCTGCTGTGCGGACGTTACGAAGGGATTGATGATCGGGTGCGCCAACTCTTGGTCACGGATGAGATCAGCATCGGTGATTATGTGTTGACTGGAGGGGAACTGCCGGCGATGGTCATCATCGACGCGCTGGTGCGCCATATACCTGGTGTGCTGGGGGCAGAAGGTGCGGCTGATCGTGACAGCCATGCCGATGGGATTCTGGAAGCGCCGCATTACACCCGTCCGCCGGAATTCCGGGGATTATCGGTGCCAGCCGTGCTAACCGAAGGGCATGGGGCCAAACTGGCGCAGTGGCGGCGTGAGCAGGGGTTGCGCCGCACCTGGGAACGCCGACCGGATCTGCTGTTGAAGGCTGATCTGACCGAGGATGAACGGTATCTGCTGGGGCGCTTCGCCGATGAAGATGCCCGTCGCCTGAGTTCAGCGAAGTAGACGGTCTCGCATTAACTGTGCGGTGGCCGCTTCCTCGGCATAGCGACTCTGATTGAGCTGTTCAATCACCTGCTGTTGATCGGTCTCGGAGCGATTTTGACTCAGCTTGTACTTGCCTTCCAACCGGTCAATCGGCAGCTCGAAGGCCACAATCGCCTTCATCATCGTGTCCATGTAATCGGCTGGCAAGTCCATCACCCAGGCTGGGTCACGCTGCGCCTCGTGCTGCTGCACCAACGCCTCCAGCATCGGCCGCACAATGTCATGCCCTTCGAGGATGCGGGCTGTGCCATAGGCGTGAACCGCTGTGTAATTCCAGGTCGGGACGCTCGGATGACTGGTGTACCACGATGGCGAGATGTAAGCATGGGGACCCTGAAAAATCACCAGCGCCTCGCCCTGTTCCAGATGTTTCCACTGATCGTTGGCCCGCGCCAGATGCGCCACCAGCGTGCCATAGGCTCCACGTTCAGCATCGAGCATGAAAGGGATGTGACTGGCGACCAGATGCCCCTCAGATTGCGTCACCAGCGCGGCGAAGTTGTGCGCCTGCATGAACTGATGCAGCGTTGGCAGGTCGGTTTCAGCAAAGGATTTGGGGATGTACATCGTCTCCACCTGGAATGTTCAAAGCAATAGATCCGAGTCACAGCCGGTTGATGAATGTGCTGTGACTCAATTGTCTTTAGTGTGCTGAAAACAGACCAGCGATTCCAGCGCCGTTCATAACCATTGACACAGCGCCATCGCGGTTGGACAATCGAACGCGGAGGCGAGATGGCAAGTTATCCGCGAACCCTGCTCATCATTCCGGCGTACAACGAAGCCGAGTCGATTGCTGAGGTCATTCAGTCTATTCGGCGGCAGTCCCACTGGATCGATATTCTGGTGATGAATGACGGCTCGACCGATGAGACCGGTGCACAGGCTGCCGCAGCCGGAGCTGAAGTGCTGCATCTGCCCTATAATGTCGGCATCGGAGCCAGTGTGCAGGCCGGTTTTCTGTTCGCCGAGCAGCAGGACTACGAAGTGGTCATCCGCAACGATGGCGATGGTCAGCACGCGCCTGAAGACATCCCAGCCATGTTGAGCGCGTTACAGCAGGGGGACATTGACATCGTCATCGGCTCACGCTATCTGGAGAAACGCGGCTATACCAGCAGCTTCGCCCGGCAATTGGGCAGCCTGATCCTGGCGCGTCTGATTTCGACCATCATCGGTCAGCGCATCACCGACCCAACCTCCGGATTTATTGTCTGCAATCGCCGCGCCATCCAGCTTTGTGCCCAGATCTATCCCCACGATTATCCTGAACCAGAATCAATTGTCATCCTGCATCGCGCTGGCGTTCGGCTGCGAGAAGTTCCGGTGAAGATGAAACCCCGCGCCGGGGGCCAATCGTCAATCACACTGCTGCGCTCTGGTTACTACATGCTCAAAGTCGTGCTGGCAATCCTGGTGGGACTGCTGCGTCCTGTCCCTGCCATCAAACCCTGATGTCATTCCACTATCGTCGCTAACGGCTGGCGGTATCGGGTCGACAGCACCAGCGAAGTCGACACGCTGCCATACTGTGTCAATTCATCAACCAGCGCTTCCAGATGACTGACCGACGTGAATGAAGCCTTAATCAACACATCACGCTCGCCGGTCACATGATAGCATTCCTCAATCCCAGGACGATCCCGCAACTTATCTGAAATCGGCGTGCATTCGCCATACCGCGATTTGACCTGAATGAATACCGTGATCGGATACCCCAGTTTGTCGGCGTTGACGCCAACATGATAACCGGTGATGATCCCGACCTCTTCGAGCCGGCGCACGCGTTCGGCCACTGCAGGCGCGGTCAACCCTACCCGGCGTCCGATTTCGCTGTAGCTCAGGCGCGCATCAGTCTGCAACTCGCGCAGAATATGCCGGTTGATCGCGTCGAGAAGGGATTCAAAAGTAGACATGCTGATTTCCTTGTGTTCTGAAAGTCAGGCGCGGCGACTGCTTTCATCCACTGCTGTACCGACAGCACGGTTTCCGCCTACTATAAGACCAGAGCAGCTACAAGGAGTCAACCAATGAGCAGTCAAGTTTATTTTGAAGCAGTGGCGCAGGAGTGGGATGGTATGCGTCAGGGTTTCTTCTCCGAAGCCGTGCGCGATAGTGCGCTGGCAAAGGCAGGCGTACAAGCTGGTAGGATGGCGGTCGATGTCGGCGCGGGCAGCGGCTTTGTGACCGAGGCATTGTTGAAGGCCGGGGCGCGGTTCATCGCTGTTGATGAAAGCGAGGCGATGCTCAATGTGATGCGACAGAAGTTCGGCGCGAACGCAGCCGATTATCGCAGGGGTTCAGCAGAAACCTTGCCGCTTTCCGCCGGTGAAGCCGACTATGCCTTTGCCAACATGGTGCTGCACCATGTTGAACGCCCGGCAACTGCTATTCAGGAAATGGCGCGTATCCTCAAGCCGGGCGGGGTGCTGGTCATCACTGATCTCGATCACCACCGCTTTCAATTCCTGGTTGAGGAACATCATGACCGCTGGATGGGATTTGCCCGCGCCGAAGTCGAGCGCTGGTTCAAGGAAGCCGGGCTGCGTAGCGTGGACGTGACAGACGCCGGTTGCAATTGCTGCGCGACCTCGGCTTGTGGGAGCTGCGAGGCTTCCGTCAGCATCTTTCAGGCATCTGGATGGAAATGATTGGACCTTCGCTGAGAGCTGAAGTTCGCTCCACAGACCTGCTCGACTCTCGTGCTTACGCTAGCGCCGGTCATTGCCATCGTTGAAGATACTAGTGGGGTGGCAGCCGCGATTAGACGCCCGCGCCTGCTGCTCCAGCCCGCTGAATTCGCTGAAGTACAACACATTCGGTTCATAGGCCACCGCCTCGCCATAGCCCTGTTCGATCATGGCACGATTGACGAACAGGCTGCCCACATAGACATAGCGCAGCATCCGGCCAAAGCGATCCCGATCTTCGCGGTCGGCCACCAGCCGCACCGTCTGCCCCTCGACGAAAATGCGGTTGGCCTGGGTGGCCTCGTTATAACAGGCTTCGCCGCGCTCCGGCGTATTCACCCCGATGTAGCGCACCGTATCGCGCTGTCCGTTGATGTCGATGTCGATGGTGTCGCCATCCACGACCGAAAGCACCCGCGCCGTATCGCCACCGGTGTTGCCCCCGCTGCCGGTGGAGGCATTCGGGTCGAAGCCGAAAGTACAGCGCGTCAGCAGAACCAGCGCCAGCGCCACCAGCAGAAATCCCAACGGTGGGTAAACGATGCGACGGCGGGAATGGTTGTTTCGGTTTTTCATGGGTTTCGCCCTCTGCCAGATTCATCGCCATTCATGTTAGTATAGACCGATTGACGAACCTATGGTCAACATGAGGGGATAGTCTGCATCATGACACTCTACCCGTTCCTGCTCAATCCCGCGCTGCACGTTAAGGTGTGGGGCGGACGCAAACTCGAAACCGTCATGGGCAAGCATCTGCCCACCGCTGAACCCTATGGCGAGAGCTGGGAGATGCACGATACCGCAACGGTCGCCAATGGGCCACACACGGGCAAGACACTGGGCGAACTGCTGAAAACCTACGGTCATGATCTGGTCGGGCGGCATAATGACCCAGAGCAGGGCATCCCGCTGCTGGCGAAAATCCTCGACCCGACCGACTGGCTCTCGGTGCAGGTACATCCCAACGACGAACAGGCGCGCCAACTGGAAGGCGACCCACGCGGCAAGACCGAAGCCTGGTACGTCCTGTATGCCGAGCCGGGGGCGAAGCTGGTCAAGGCCGTCCAGCCCGGCATCACCCGCGAACAGATGGCACAGGCCATCCGCGACAACACGCTTGAGTCGCTGCTGGTGTATGAAGAAGCCCAGGTCGGCGATGTGCTGCTCAACCTGGCCGGCGGCATCCACGCGCTGGGGCCAGGCATCATGATCTACGAGATCCAGCAGTCCTCGGATGTTACCTATCGTTTGTATGACTGGGGGCGGGTTGATCTGAATGGGCAACCGCGCCAGCTCCACATCGAGAAAGGTGTGACCGTCGCCAATCTTGATAGCATCCCGCCGATCACCCACACAGCTCATAATCACATGCCTATCGTCGATGTCGTTCACTCGGAATACTTCGTCACACTGCTGCACCAGATGAACCGGCGCAACGGCGAACGCATCACGCTCGACACGCGCGGCGAACACTTCCATATTCTGACCTGTATCGAAGGCGAGACGCTGGTCAGCGCCAGTGACGTCTCGTTCCCGCTCAAGCTGGGGCAGACTGCGCTCATCCCGGCCAATCAGGGGACCTATACGCTGGCAGGGACGGCGCGGGTGCTGCGCTCCTTCCAACCGCTGTCATGAGGTGTTATGAAGACTTATGCGGTCATCTACCAACCGGGTCCGGGTTGGCTGCCGGGTAAGCCGGTTTTTGAGCAGCCCTTGAACGCCCACTGGGATTATCTGAACACGCTCTATCATCAAGGATTGTTGATTGAGGGCGGCCCCTACAGCGATGACTCCGGCGGGGTTGTGCTGCTGCGCGCTGGCGACCTGGATGAAGCCTGGGAAATTGTTGATCTCGACCCCTCGATTGTCGATGGCGTCTTCATTGCCGAAGTCCATCCCTGGTTTCAGGTGGATTGGTCAAATTACGGAAAGTGAGCCTCATGCAACTGGCTATTTTGAGCGATACTCCTCAGACGGGGACAGTATACGAGAATGGCTATGGTACGTCTGCCCCGATTGCGACTCTGACATTAGGTGAGCATACCGTGTATGCCTTTTCTCAGGGCTTTGCCGACCCGCGCGCCACAGCGCAGGCGCTGAACGACCAGGGTGTGACGCATCTGTGGTTGTGCGAGTCGGTGGGGGCGCTGTCGCCTCTGCTGGAAGTGGGCGACTGGCTGGTGCCGGATGACTACATCGATGGCACGCGCGGGCAGCATTACACCACCTTTAGCGAGAAGGCCGGGGGCTATGTCCAGCAGGTGCCGCCTTTCGACCCCTCCAGCCGTGAGGCGCTGCTTCAGGCGCTGAGTATGCCCAGTGAGGGACGTGTCTTCCGGCGTGGGGTACTGGTCTGCGTCAGCAACACCCGGTTGGAGACTCCGGCGGAAGCCCAGTTCTGGGGGCGGGCTGGCGCTCATATCGTCGGGCGTTATCTCAGCCCATGCCTGACGCTGGCGCGTGAACTGGACATACAGGTGGCAGCGTTGACGCGGGTCGCGCGCATAGGAGGCGTGTCAGGGGACGTTTTTCCTATCGAGTCATACTTCCCTCTCATCCAGTCTATACTCCAAAAACGGATATAATTATAAACACGACGAAGATGCGTGTGTGGACACAGTGATGACTCATATTCTGATCGTTGATGATTCGCAGCAGATGCGAATGCTCATGCGCCTGATGCTGGAAAAAGCTGGATACATCCTTCACGTCGCGTCCAATGCTAAAGAAGCGCTGGCGCTCCTCGATCAACGTACGCCCGACCTCATCATCACCGATCTCATGATGCCGGAAATTGATGGCTTTCAATTTTGTCGCATGGTGCGCCAGCGACCAGAAACGATTTCCACCCCCATACTGCTGCGTTCCTATCGCGTGATGGATGAGCTGGCGGTCAAGGAAGCCTATGCTGCTGGTGCTAACGATGTCATGCATTTACTGGTGCAGCAGACCGAATTCCTCAAGCGAGTGCGGGCGCTGCTGGACGGCGATTCTGGATCAGTCAAACCTCTCCGCCGCTGAACCCTCGCAATCCAGTGTGTGTATTATTATAACGCGAGAATGTCCCATTATTTGCTGCTGTAGAAAGTAGAGAAAAAGAGTGAGGCACACCGGAAGCCCCGACGCCTCACTTTTTGGGATGAAGGAAAGCAGGTTCTTTCAATTTATAGTATCTGCGTTTTTGCGGCCTGGTTGAAGCCTGCAGTGATTCATCAATCCATCCAGAAAGAACGAACCATACAGCGCTGATGCTAAATATGAGCAACCAGATAATGAAATCATAGGGAGGTCTATTTGAGGATGTCGGTAATCCCGTAAGGAACATCCATGCAAGCAGCGTACTGCTTACAATCATGCCAGCGGCACCAACCATGGATCTTGGTTTGCGCGCCCAGATGACCACCGCAACATCAAACGCAATGCCGAGTAGAGGCAGTAGAGTGAAAAGAACTAAGAATACCACAACATCCAATTCATCAGTGGAATTCAATTCCCAAAATGACAATACCAGTATCCAATACATGAACAGCAGAATCATAGCGATGATGCTCAATCCAAATGCGATCCGTAGTAATTTGTATACAAGTCTGTCATGCCAGGGGGAATTGCGAGATGGCTTGAGTGGGAGGAACAATGACACCTCTCCATCTGATTTGCCCAGAGAAATGAAGAATGCTTGTAGAACAAGCTCGAGGAAAACTCCCAACCAGTTCATGTCCACCTACCTTTCCAGCGATCTAGACTTGCAGGCATCAGCTTTGTCGGAAAAGCCCTCAATCGCTCGCGCTGCTGATCAGGATTCAGTGGGATTCGGATTAATCTACCAGCACTTATATTGTAGTTCTGGACGATATGGCTGCGGTAATCGTCCTATAGTTACATCTGTCATTATATCGCTGCGTGATGTTATGCTTCGATGACGTTCCATTGATGCTTGCTAGACAGGTTATGGCTATTTCAACAAGAAAGGGATTCTCGTGATGATGATTTCACCGCCTCAGTCTGATGAATATGCGGCCTACTATGGGAGATACATTCAGCTTGTCCCGCCCGGCAGCGATCTCTTGGTGCTGATGAGCAGCCAGTCGGATGCGCTCAGGCAATTGTTACAGTCCGTTTCCGAGGAGCAAGCCAACGCCTGCCCGGCACCTGGCGAGTGGAGCGTGAAGGAAGTAATCGGACATCTATCCGATGTCGAACGAATCTTCGCCTACCGTGCGGTGTGGATTGCGCGCGGCGAAAAGACTCCGCTGCCCGGCTTTGATCAGGATGTATTCTCACGCGGGACAGATTTCAACCGGCGGACACTGGCGGATCTGGTGGAAGAATTCAACCTCCAGCGGCGCGCCAATGTCCTGTGCTTCAGCGCTCTGACAGCCGATGAGGTTTCCCGCCTCGGCACCGCCAGCGATAATCCCTTCAGCGTGCGCGCCTTGCTCTATGTGCTGGCCGGACACGTCATCCACCACATGGACAGCCTGCGCGAGGTGTATCGTGTGGAGGGATGAATTTCAGTTATCGGTCGGCCCAGAATCGCCATCATGCTCGACCTCTTGATGAGTATGGGCAGCTTGAGGTTATCTGACTCTTTGCTTGCCCATACCCTGATTCAGTTGCCTAACCGCCCCAACGCAGATCCATCACCCTGAGATCAGGCAGTTGGATGAACGGCGCGGCATTGCTGCCATCGTTGGCGGCCAGTATGACGGTTGCGCCATCGTCCCAGATCAGCGTCCCACTGACCGGGCCAGGCCCGACATACCGCAGATTGTCCGCCCCAGTCACGATTTCGACCAGTCCACTCGCCCCCTGTTGATATAACCGGGTGGTTTCGCCCTGCCGGCAGATGAAGTACAGGTCGATGCCATTGGCATCAAAGAAGGGCTGCTCACAGGTCACATCGGCGGCGGATTCACTGATGATGTATTCGTCGCCAGTATCGAGGAAGCGCACCACGATAGCCCCGTCGCGCACAAAAGCCAGCAGCAGACCATCGGGCGTCAGCGCCGGCTGACGGGCATCCGCCAGGAACAACGCTGGAATCGCGCCCGGTTCATCGACCGGCAGACTGTAGATGTCCATCCCGCCATCGGCGCGGGCAGCGGTGAAGTACAGCGTGCGCCCATCGCCATCCCATGCAACCGCGTCGTCGGTCAGCGCGGCACCGCGACTATCGCTGAACAGGGCGCGATAGGCTCCAGTGTTGACATCAAACAGGTAAAGCGTCCCGCTGTCAGAGGCATCACGCCCGATATAGCCCAGCATGTCGCCACCGGGACTGAGCGCTGCCCCATGTTCGGAGATGGTCGCCCCCTGACCGATATCGAAGATGCCACCACCTTCGAGCAGGAACAGATTCGGTGCGCTGCCATCAGCCCCGACTCCGATGAACACCCCGCGTTCGCTGGTATCGATCACGGCGCTGCGCCAACCGGAGCCAAGGGCGGCATCGAAGGCAGCTTCAGCCTCGGCATCAACCGGTTCGCTGGCGGGCGCGACGATGGTGCGCGGTTGATTGGACGGCAGCGGCAGGGCCACCACCGCATTCGGCGCGGCCGGACGCCCCAGCGTCACGGTCGGAACACAGGCATCCCCGGCGGCGCACACGGCGGCATCGCGCAGCGGGATGATGGGCGTGAAGCCAGCACCTCCAGCCCGCCCTGGGTCTGCGCCACCCGATGCCCCGGCTGGCGGCACCGGGATCGGATCGTCGTCGCGCGGGACGCCGGTGCCAGTCAGCCACCAGAGCAGGTTGAAGCTCAGCCCCAGGCGATAGCTATCAGTGAGGATGATGCGGCTGACGGATTGCGGTACGGGGGTATGCACCCAGCGTCCAACCCCCAGCGCATCGGCATTGCTGGGCAGCATGGCATCGACCACGACGCAATAGGCTGTTCCCTCCGCCGAGGCCGGCAGACTCCCGCGCGCCAGGCCATCTGCCCCGGTCACGAACACATAATCCGGCGTCGCTCTCTCGCAGTCACCATTTTCGAAGACGGCAATCGTGACATTGGCGACCCCTGGCTCGGTATAGTTATTGGGTGGTGCCGCGAGCAGGGTTTGCTGATTGTGATCCGGGATTAGCCGGCCATCCTCACGGATCATGCAGCCGGGCGGGACGTTCGCCAGTGTGCCATCCCAGCCGGATGGTTCGCAGTAAGCGCGGTAGACGTTGACGATGAACGGAATATTGGGTGATGGCGTCGTCAGTTCGCCGCTGCTGGTTTCGGCAGACCACAGCCCCGGATCGTAAGTGACGCTGACCGTGTCCGCAGCCGAATACAACATCTCGCCGCCGCTGCCCATGCGGGTGGTGACGCCGCTTTCGCTGGTGCGCCACCAGCCGAAGTTCGGCACAGATGAGATGGTGCCAACCGTCGTCGGATTCGGCATCACATTGAAGTAGAGCGTCGTCCCGCCGACCCCGGCGAACGTCCACCACTGGCCTTCGCCCAGCACGCTGGCGTTGCCCCCAGCGGCGCGGCTGATCGCCAGACAATGCGGCTCGTCCTGCAGGTTGCCCAGTTCGAAGTAACCATCGGCGTTGGTGGTCGCCGTTCCGACCAGGCGACCGCCACCGGGTTCGTTGCAGGTGCCGCGATAGATGCTGACTTCGACCCCGGCGATGCCGATCTCAAATGAGTCGCGGGTGGTATTGGCTTCGATGAAGCTGCCGCCATTCCGCGCCACACAGCCGGGCGGCACCCGCCCACTGACCGCGAAATTCAGATTTTGGGTGTTGCAGTTCACATCGTAGACAATCCCAAAGACCACCCTCGTCTCGGCCAGTTCAACGCTGGCGCTCAGCTCGGTGATCACGCGGCTGTTGGTTAACTGTTCGACGATGGCTATGATATCTTCGAGCCTGGGACAGCGGGTGGGGTTCGCAGCACGCCAGTTATCAATAATGGAGATGAACTCTTCAAAAGTGATAGGCACCCGGTAGGGCAGCCCTTGTGCTATGCCCCCTTCGCTGGTGAGTACGGCGTAAAGCAGCGCCATGTCCTCGCTGCTGGCACCGATGCAGTCAGCGAAGTAGTCCAGCGTGGCTTGCTGCGCCGGGGTGATCGGCAGAGGTGGCCGCTCGCCAATGATGGTGTTGACATGACTGCACCAGAGCCGGGTCTTTTCGGCAGCGCTGGTGGCGGCGTTGACAGATGTGATGGCGGCGGCGGTGCGCCTATCGCCCATGACACGCCGCATCATCGGAACACCCAGGTAGGCCGAATCCGGGTATGGTCCGCCCAGGCAAGTGCTGGTCCAGAAGACATAGTTCCGTTCTTCTACGACGACCCCACTGATGCCGCTGATCGTGCCAAAGGGGTCGCCGCGCATGATGGCACATACGCCACTTTCCGATAACTGGCTCATCAATAGCCCCAGAACAACAGCCCCATTGGATAAGCCGGTGCCCTGATTCGGATCGAATGCTCCGTTGGTGAGGCGATTCAGACGGTCGATCAACGCCTGCATTTCTGGCGTTGGCAGCGGACGCGAGTCGGTTGGGCAGCGGGCAATCTCAATCGATTGACTCGTCGTCTCCAACGGCCCCAACAGGGTGACCAGATCCGGGGCTGAACCCAACTCGAAGAGCTGGGTCACAGGCGCAGCAGTTGCCACCGGCAGGCTGATGCTGGTGACCGCGTTGAGGAAGATGCCGTTGTTAGCGATGAACAACAGGAAGTCCTGGTTCGACAGGCAGCGGCGGCCCAGGTGCCCGATGTAGGCAGCCAGATCATTCCAGGTGAAGCCGGCCTGACCTTCGCTGATGCGGGCGCGCCAGATATCCACTTCAGCGTTCTGGATGATGCGGCACTCGACCAGGCGGTTGAGCAGCGCATTCTGCTGATCGATGTCTTCCTGCGAAATGTTCAGGATGCGGCGTTGCAGATAATGGCACCACACCTGTTGACCGGTCAGGCGTGAACTGGTGCTGAGTGAGGAGATGAGCAGGGTAGCGACTTCCCGATCCGCGCCAGCGCGCAGCCGCGTCATCGCCTCGCGCATCTGGACCCCAGTCAGGATGCCGTAGCACACGCCGGTGTAGTATTCAGCCCGATCCAGCGGCGGGATGATATTGCGCGTCAGAACCAGGCGGAAGGGATCGCCAGCCTGTGCCGCACATAATTCAGCATCAGTGACCCCGGCCCAGCTCAAACGGATGGTGCTGCCAAAACGGGAATAGTTCGTATCCAGCCACATATAATCGGTGCTGGGAACCGAGCGCGGATCGGTCGAACAGCGCAGTTCTGCGCTGCGTGGCTGGCTGAGGGGAGAAGGCAGATTGGGGCTGCCAAAGCGCTGGCGGCGCAAGGCTTCGCGCAGATTGCCACAGGGATCGTCGCTGGCGACGATGCGGATCACTTCGGTCAGCGGCACTTGCTGCGACGGGGCAATCAGATCGGCACAGTCCTGTAAGCTCGACCAGTCAATTTCGGCCGGAATGACCCAGGCGTTGGAAGGCGGTGCTGTAGTAGGTTGTTGGGTGGGTTGCGGCGCTGGCGTAGCGCTCGGCTCAGTGGTGGCGGTCGCTGGCGGGCAGCCATTCTGAGTCTGGGCGAAGACGGCCGGGCAGGCATCAGCATTGTCCAGTACCCCATCGCCATCGCTGTCCGGCGGGCAGCCGTTCTGAGTTTGGGCGAAGACGGACGGGCAGGCATCGGCATTATCCGGCACCCCGTCGCCATCGCTGTCCGGCGGGCAGCCGTTCTGGGTCTGGGCGAAGACGGCCGGGCAGGCATCGGCATTATCCGGCACCCCATCGCCATCGCTGTCGGGTGGGCAGCCATTCTGAGTTTGAGCGAAGACGGCCGGGCAGGCATCGGCATTATCCGGCAGCCCGTCGCCGTCGCTGTCGGGTGGGCAACCGTTCTGGGTCTGGGCGAAGACGCCGGGGCAGGCATCGGCATTATCCGGCAGCCCGTCACCGTCGCTGTCACTGGCGATGACGGTGAAGCTGGCCGAAGCGGTGAACCCATCTGGCACGCCGGGCTGACGACATTCGATAAAATACACAGTCCCCTGGGCGGCATCGCCGGGGATGGTGAAACTGATGGGTGTATCGTAGGGATAAGCGCCAATGCTGCCGCCATTAACAAAACACTCAACATCAAAACCCGCGAAACCGCCAGAGAAAAAGATGGTTACGCCGCTGCCAGGCGGCCCTTGGGCGCTGCTGAGGCTAATCGATTGGGCATAGGTTGACGAGAGTCCGCTGATCAACAACAACATGATGCTGAAGGCGAAGAGCAGAGATCGGAGCACTTGACGCTTGATAGGCACAGGCACAACCTCCAACTGTATGAACGATTGCAGATAATCGATCCATCGTCATTCTAATATCAATTGTATTTTTGTGCTGTCAGGGGGGTGACTTTACATCTATTCAGCGAGTCAGTACACTGACTTTGAAATCTGGTTGAGGAAAACCCGCCATGTTAACCCATCTCCGCTTCAAGAACTGGCGCAGCCTGCGCGATGTGACGATTGATGATCTGCAACCGTTGACGGTCTTGATCGGCGCGAATTCCTCCGGCAAGACGAATATTGTGGATGGCCTCTACTTTCTGCATCGACTGGTCTCCGACAATCAACCGGAAGCGACGATGTTCACTTATGACAAGGGGAACAAAGCGCGTACATTGGGAATTCCAGAGGCGGAACCCGTTGAACTTGAAGTCGGCGTTCAATTTGCAGAGAATTCCCAACAGCAATACGAGATTGCAATCACTTCATCAGATTACGCCTATGATTATGATGAGTGGCTCAGGCCAGGGCTGCTTCCCCACCAAGAGCAGTCTGGACGCAATGGCCTCTTGAACACATCCGTCCGACGCGAAGGCCGCACCGGATTGCTGCTGACTCAGTGGGGGATTCAGCCGAGTAGAGAGAAATCCATCCCTCCTGTGTATGCAAAAGAATTGTTGCAGTTTTTACTTCATCGGATTCAGTTTCTCGGTGAAGAGCGTGTCTTAAGCCACCGCATATCGAACGAGGCGTTCCGCGACCTGTATCAGGTAGAGCGCGACACCTCGAATGTCCCGGCAATCCTTGAATTCATGCGTCTCAGGTTTGCGGATACCTATGCCGCCTTTCAAGACGATGTGAAGTGGTTGTTGGATCATGTGGCTCAGATCGAGACCACACGCGATGAGCGCGATACTCGCTACACAGTGCGCGAAGCCGGACGCCTGAACAGCGAAGCGCCAACCATCTCGTCGGGTACGGCTCATTTGATCGCCATGCTGACAGCCTACTACGCGCTGGATATGCGGGATGCTGAACTTCCCGGCCTGGTCGTCATCGAAGAACCGGACACCGCGCTCAATCCGATGCTGCTGAAGCGCTTCGTTGAGCAACTGCGCGACTATACCGAGCGCGAAGGCCGCCCGCGCCAGTTCATCCTGACCACCCACAATCCCACGTTCTTGAACTACTTTCAGCCGGAAGAGGTGCGGATTGTGGAGCGCGATGCCGAGGGCTATACCCAGGTGAAGAAAGTCCCTGATCACATCCGTGAAATATGGCTGGACGAGTATGGCTTGGGCGAGGTGTGGATGACTCGTACGTTGGGTGGTGTGCCGGAATTATGATTCGTTTCTATCTGGCAAGTCGTTGATAATGCTTCGCAAGTCTTCAATACCGATATCGTTTTGATCTGACTTACTGTAAATTGTCAACAGGATAATCCGGTTTTCAGTTTGGATATAATATATCACACGGTAACCCCCATTTTTTCCGCGCTGTGCATCACGATTCGCTACACGAACCTTGTACAGTGTGTAACGAGTAATCTGAAGCTGATCGCCTGGCGTCTCACCACGCTGAAGTTGTTCGATGAGCGGCAATGTATCCTGGGCAATATGCCGATAACGTTTGTGAAGTTGTCGAATGCGTTTAACGAACTGGGGTGACGGAACAACTTCAACGGGCGGTTTCATCGTCATCGAGTGCGCCCCACATCTCATCCAGGCTGGGCATCGGATCGCCGCGCTCCGCCGCCAGCAGCCCGTGGCGAATATCATCCAGCAGTTCGGCTTTGCCTGGCTCCAGCAGCAGCGATTTCACATAGGCTTCGGGGGTCGCAAAACCCTGCTCGCGCGCCATCTCCTCGACATAAGCCATTTCCTCATCGGTGATTTCAATATGCAACGCCGTCATATGTCCTCACGCTGAATCATCTCCATGATCTGCCCGAATCATACCATAAGATTGAACCCTGACCGGGGATTGCTGTGTTGGCGCAGGTGCATTTCAACTATCTGCAAAAGTCGCTCAATGCAACAGCTCTGACCACTAGGGAGACGGTTTCCACTGGATGTTGAACCGCCGCCGCGTTCGTATGAGGTTAGGATCGGTTTGAACAGGGTTATAGGAATGGCAGCCGTTCGTAACAAAAATCGTCATATTACCTGTTCCTGCCTGTTTATCAGGCTCATTCATAGTCTCAAGGGACGAAAACCGGTATCCCTCGCTGACACTACCTGCCCGGCAGCTTTGTGTTAAAATTCACAGGCTAGAGTTTCGGCCTCAATGCCCCATGAGTCAGGGGGGTGCAGTATGCAAGCGCTGTCCGTTCCGCTGTTATTGTCGCTCATCACGACGGTTGTCACCGGCGTCTTCGCCTTCATCGTGCTGCGGCGCTGGTGGGGAAAACGCCGTCCGCATCATATGGCCTGGGGCATCGGTCTGCTGCTCTATTTCATCGGTACCCTCAGCCAGGTGGTGCTGAGTTTCGTCTGGAGTCCGCTGTTCTTCGGCTTGTGGTACTGGTGTGGTGCGCTGATGGTGGCGGCCTGGCTGGGTCAGGGGACGCTGTATCTATTGGTGCGGCGTGGGACGGTGGCCCGCAGTGTCCAGATGATCCTGGTGCTCATCAGCCTGATGACGCTGCCCTGGACATTGTTCCTGACGCCCTTCAACGCCCAGGCCTGGTATCCTGGCGCGGATATGACGCAGATTTACCTGGATCAGCGCGACGCCAATGGCAACCTGATCCGCGAAGGCATTATGTCCGGCAGCGCGCGCGGCACGGTGCGCTTCTTCGTGCCGATCACCAACCTGTACGGGACGCTGGCCTTAGTCGGCGGAGCGATCTACTCGGCCTGGATTTTCCGGCGCAAGCAGATTATGCGTAACCGTGTCGTCGGCAACTGGCTGATCGCGTTCGGTGGGCTGATGCCGGCGCTGGGCGGCGCACTGATCCGGCTAGGCGACCCGTCGTTCAAATATCTGGGCGAGATGCTGGGGGCGATCCTGATCTTCGCTGGATTCTGGCTGGCGACCAATGTGCCAGATGATGAACCAGCCTCCGCTCCCACTCCCGCCGGCGCGGTCGGGGATTGATGATGGCGCAGCTTTACCTCACGCTCGATCAACTGCATTACTGGATTGCCCGGCTGGGGCTGGCGGCCTCGGTCGTCATGTTCCTGATCGGCTTCTTCATCGCCATTATCCGCCACGCTGATGTCACGCGGGAGTATCGGCTGGCGGTCTATATCATCGTCGGCGTGATGGTGGCGCAATCGATCATCGGGCTGACGCTGTATGCCATCGGCGGACGGCCATACGAAGAAGTCCATCTGATCTACGGTTTCGGCGCACTGCTGGCGCTGCCCTTCTTCATCTTCGTCGAAGTCACTGCCAAACGGCGCCCGGCGATGGGGACTTATATGTGGGCGTTTGGTGTGTTCGCGGGTATCCTCATCCGCAGCATCATGACCGGTGCGCCAGGGTAAGCGCGAAAGGGATTTCTCATGCTGTTGAACCTCGTCTACATCCTGATCGGCTTTGCGGGTCTGTTCTTCGGCGGCAACGAACTGGTCAAGGGCGCATCGCGGCTGGCGGCCTCGCTCGGCGTCGCCAAAGTCATCATCGGCCTGACGGTTGTGGCATTCGGCACCTCGATGCCGGAGTTGTTGGTCAGCCTGCAAGCGGCATTGGGTGGCTCCAGCGACATCGCCATCGGCAATGTGGTCGGTTCCAACATCGCCAACATCGGTCTGATCCTGGGCATAGGCGGACTGATCGCGCTCATCCCGATCCAGCGCGGGCTGCTGGTGCGCGATATTCCGATCATGATCGGTGTGTCGATTCTGGTGTTCCTGATGGCGCTCGATGGCATCATCAGTCAGGTGGATGGCCTGATCCTGGTGGTCGGCCTGATCGCCTTCAATGTCGGCATGGTCGCCATCAGCCTGCGCCAGCGGAATGCCAATGGCAATGGCGAACCCGACCAGCAAATCAACCGGCTGGTGGAAGTGGGGCGGTTCGTCGTCGGGCTGGTGGTGCTGCTGGTCGGGGCTAATCTGCTGGTGAGCGGCGCGGTCGCCATCGCCCGCGAGTTGAACGTCAGCGAGCTGGTGATCGGCATCACCCTGGTAGCCATTGGCACGTCGCTGCCGGAACTGGTGACCTCGATCGTGGCGGCGCTCAAGAAACACGAAGAGCTGCTGATGGGCAATGTGGTTGGCTCGAACATCTTCAACATCCTCGGCATCCTGGGCATCACCGCGCTGGTGCGGCCGATCCCGGTTTCGACCAGCCTGACCACGATTGACCTGCCGATTATGCTCGGCTTCGCGGTCGTGATCGTGCTGTTCGCGGCGCTGGGGCGGCTGCCACGCTGGGGCGCGGCCATCCTGCTGGCCGGTTATGTCGCTTTCATCATCTGGACGGTGACGAACAGTACACCGGCGGCGTGACCTGCGCTTGCCCTGCGCACAGTCGTCGCTTGCTTGCCCAAGTCTTCATTGCGCTGCTATAATGACGATCATTGTGTTCGCCACATTTTTATAGAGGGACGCCGAGATTATGCAGGCCAACGACAGTTTCCGCCTGGTCGTCCGCCGAGGTCCGCAGCCCAATCAGGTGTACGAGCTGAACAAAGACATCGTCACCATTGGGCGCGACATCACCAACGATATCACCATCAATGACCCGGAGGTCAGCCGTCATCATCTGCGCTTCACGCGCGGGGCGGGTGGCTTCACGCTGGAAGACCTGGGATCGACCAACGGGACCTTCGTCAACGGTCAGCGCCTGACCGGAGCCAAGCCGCTGAACAATGGCGATCTGCTTGCGCTGGGCGAAACGGTGACGCTGGGGTATGAGCTGGCGCGTCCGATGGCTGGGCCACCAGTCAGCGCCCCGCCACCCGATGTTATGGCTCCGCCGGCAGGTGCGCGTCCACCAGTTGCCCAACCGCCTCCGAGCTACAGCCCACCGCCGGTTGCGCCCCAGCCGCAGCAGCAGCCACCAGCTTATAATCCCTACGCACCTCCGGGTCAACAACAGCAGCCGCCCCCGGCCAGCTACAGCCCACAGGGGCAAACTTATAATCCACCGCCTCCACCGCAGTCCGCCGCCTATAGTCCCCCACCTCCACCCGGCGCGGGCTATGATTACGATCCGTATGCCGTGCGCGAAGAAGAACCGCGCAGCATGACGCGCTGGATCATCATCGGCTGCCTGGGCGTGGCGATCCTGTGCTGCTGCATGACCATCATCGCCGCCGTATTGGTCGATCAATTGTGCCTGTATGACCGCATCCCGCTGCTGCCCGACCTGCTCTCGGCCATCGGTTTCCCGCCCTCCTGCTGACCACCACTTCACGCCGGGGCGCATCGTGATGGATGCGTCCTCGGTATCATCTTGCTCTCACCTTCACCCCTTACAATGCCTTTGTGAATAACGGAACAATGAGGTTGCACGATGTGGCGTTGGCTTGGGTTGGCGCTGGTGGCGATCAGCATCAGCGTGTTTGGCTTCAGTTTGATCGAATCGACCGGCGATGGGGAAGTCTCGGCCAGCGCGGAGATGATGCCGCTGAATGCCGACGGCAGCGGCTTCGCCCGCGCCGTCGCTCCCTGGGACTGGCAATTCCCCCGTGATTTCGGCGCTCATCCCGAATTCCAGACCGAGTGGTGGTACTACACTGGCAATCTGAAGACAGCCGATGGGCGGCACTTCGGCTATCAGTTCACCATCTTCCGCCGGGCGATCTTCCCCGAAGCGCCACAGCCAGACTCGGAATGGCGCAGCGATCAATTGTACATGGCGCATTTCGCCGTCTCAGATATAGCGGGCGAACGCTACTTTCATCAGCAGCGTTTCAGCCGCGAAGGCGCAGGGTTGGCCGGGGCGGTGGCCGAGCCGGTGTACCATGTCTGGCTGGAAGACTGGCAGATCAAGGCCAGCGATGCCGCTGCGCAACTGACCACGATTCAGGCCGATGGCGGCGACTTCGCCGTTGATCTGGCGATGGAGCAGGTCAAGCCACCGGCGCTGCAAGGTGATAACGGACTCAGCCCGAAGAGCGGCGAAGTGGGCAATGCCAGCTATTATTATTCATTGACGCGCCTCATCACCCGCGGCACCATCCGCGTTGGCGACGAGACCTTCGCCGTCAGCGGCGCGACCTGGAAAGATCATGAGTTCAGCACCAGCGCCCTCGCCAGCAATGCCCAGGGCTGGGACTGGTTCGGCTTGCAACTGGATGACAACCGCGAGCTGATGCTGGGGCAGATTCGGCTGAAGGATGGCGGACGCGAACCGGCTTTCGGCGGGCTGCTGATCGAGGCCGACGGCAGCGCCCGTTACCTGAGCGCGGAGGATTTCACTTTCAACGTGACGGCGACCTGGAGCAGTCCACACACTGGCGCGGTTTATCCAGCCGGGTGGGTCATGACGGTGGATGTGGGCGCGGCTGAACCGCTTGATCTGATCGTCACGCCGCTGCTGGCTGACCAAGAGCTGCATGGCAGCGGAGGCATCGATTATTGGGAAGGCGCTGTCGCCATCAGCGGCGATGCTACTGGCTACGGTTATGCTGAACTGACGGGTTATGTTCAGGCGATGGCCGGGCGGTTCTGAGCGTACCGAGGTGTTTGATTCAACGTAAGGATGGATCGAATGAGTGAGGCGCGTGAGCGGGTTTTGGACGCCGCCGAAAAGCTGTTCATGGATCAGGGGTATGCCGCCATCTCGATGCGCGACATCGCCGGCGTTCTGGGTTTGCAGCAGGCGGCGCTGTATTACCACGTCAAGGGCAAGGAAGAATTGTTCATGGCGGTGGTCGAGCGCAACATGCAGCGCCAGCGCACCGGCCTGGAACAGGCGATTGCCAGTGCGCCAGACGATCTGGAGGCGCAACTAAAAGCGATTGCCCATTGGTTAGTAGAGCATATGCCGGTCGATATGATCCGAATGCTGCGCTCTGATGCGGCTCATATTTCCCCGACCTACGCCAGCCAACTGCTGCGCCATGTGGCCGAGTCGATGATGGAGCCAATCCTGAGTGTGATTCAACCGGCGCAGCGGCGTGGCGAAGTCCAGCCGATGGACCCGAATTTGTTGGCTGGTATGCTGATCGGTGTGATGAACTGGGTGGCCTATTTCGATCAGGAAGCGCTGCTCGAGATGCCAACCGAAGCCGTCATCGAGCAGGTGATCGCCGTCCTGCTGCATGGGATGATCGTGCGTTGAATTTTTCCTCACCTGTAACTTAACGAACGTTCAGTTAGTTGTCATGTGTCAACTGCATACTGGCGACATGTGCGTGAAAACGCCTTTTGTTTGGTTCAATAACTTAACGAACGTTCAGTATTGAGGTAAGAGACGATGTATATCCCAAATGTCTGGTACGCCATCGCCGATTCGAATGAGGTGAAGCCGGGCAAACCCTACGCCTTCAAGCGGCTGGGGCATGAACTGGTCTTGTGGCGCGATCAAGAAAACCGCATCGTCGTGATGCATGACCGCTGCCCGCACCGCAGCGCCAAACTCAGCCCCGGCAAAATCATCAACGGCAACATTCAATGCCACTTTCACGGCTTCCAGTACAACCGCGACGGCGGCTGTGAACTGATCCCGGCCAACGGACGCAGCGGCCCGCGCCCGAAGGTGTTTCAGTGTGGCGTGATCCCCTCACATGAAGCCTATGGACTGATCTGGATGTGGAATGGCGAGCCACAGGCCGAGTACCCGCCGGTGCCGTTTTTCGATGATCTGGATGACTACGTGTATGCCACTTTCCAGACCACCTGGAATGCCCACTACACCCGGTCGCTGGAAGGGCTGCTGGATGTCTCGCACCTGCCGTTCGTTCATGCCAATACCATCGGGCGCGGCAATCTGACGCTGGTCAATGGCCCTTACACCACGCTGCAAGACAACGAACTGCGCGCCTGGATGAGCAATCAGCCGGATGTCGGGTTGCCGGCGCTCAAGCCGACGCAACTGCCACCACCGAATAAACCGGCTGATCTCTGGCTGAACTTCCCCAACATGTGGCGTCTGCGTTTGACTGATCAGCTCAGTCAGGTCATCGCTGCCGCGCCGATTGATGATGACTATGTCCATCTTTACGTCCGCACCTATCAGCGGTTCGTCACCGCACCGGTGATCGGTCGCCTGGTGGCTGAGATGAGCAACCTGTTCAACCGCTATGTCGTCAAGGAAGATCAGGAGATCATCGAGTCGCAGTCGCCCAAAATCTCCGACCTGAACATCGGCGAACGCTTCATCCCTGGAGATCGTCCGATTGCGCTGTATCTGCAACGGCGGCGTGAACTCATTCTGGGTGAGAAATCAGCCTCATTGAGGCTGAGAAAGACGCAGCCAGAAGCGATTGATCCCGCGCAAATTTCGGCCTAGATGCAGTTAGATGTCCGGTGATGCCAGGTGATTGGCTTTGGTCGCAATCTCCTGGAGCATGGAGCGCAGCATGTCCGGTTGTTTGATGATCACTGGAAAATCAAGACTGAGCAAAAGATAGGCGATCCAATCCAGACGCGAGGCTTGACGGCGGAAGATGATCCCTTCTTCAGAAGTCTCAAGCGTACCGACGAGCGCACTGGATACCGATTGCGCCTGCTCGATTGAAGTTTTTAGAACAAGCTCGATAGTGTATAGACCCTGTCCAGTGGTGATGGAGTCGAGTACCAGTTCCAGCACATCGATATCTTCAGGACGGTCAAAGTTGTCGTGAGCTGCTTCAAGCATCAGGATGCGATCTAACCGGAAAGTTCGAAGATCGTGACGAAGATGACAGTATCCGGCGGTGTACCAGTAGCCTTCCGTGTAAACGATCCCGTAGGGGTCGAATTCGCGCCTGGATTCTTCATTGAGCCACGAACGATAGGTCAGAAGCACGCGCTGGCGCTCTTGTACAGCCGTACTGAGCGCAACAATGAAATTATTTTGGAGAACAGTCGGGGGCGAAAAGCCATAAGGTGCCCGGTTGAAGATGATGGCTTCCTGAAGGTTGCGCACTTGTCGCAGCACATTCTCCGGCAGGACGCGCTCGGTTTTGGCGAATGCGCCTTCGACAGCCGCCACATCCACCGGGAACTGAAGCTCGCGGATGGCAAGCAGTCCCAGCGTGAGCGCCACCGCTTCAGCATCGGTAAACAACAGGGGAGGCAAGCGGCGTCCGCGTTCCAGATGATAAGCGCCATTTGGCCCGCGCTCGGCCTCCACTGGAATTCCCATATCCTGCAAGGTGGTGATGTAACGACGCACGGTTCGCACATCAATTTCCAGACGACGCGCGATCTCGCTCCCACTCATCTGTGGACGAGATTGCAGCAGTTCAAGCACGGTCAACAGGCGTGTGGTCGGTGAGTACATATCAGATCACCACTTATTCAGGGCGAATACTGTCCTGATTGGATTATAGGATGAATGTATCGCTTAGCAACAGTCCAATCAAGGAGCTACCATGAAAATCCTGGTAACGGGCGCAACTGGCACCGTCGGACGTCACCTTGTCGCCCAACTGATTGAGATGGGGCATTCGGTTCGCGCCCTGACTCGTAACCCAACTAAAGCGACATTTCCCGACGGGGTGGAAGTCGTAAAGGGCGATCTGATGAAACCTGAAACGCTTGATCCCGCTTTCGAGGGCGTGACTGGCGTCCATCTGATTAACTTTGGCGGCGATGATTATGCCCCATTACAAACGGGCAGTGAAATCGTGGCAAAAGCACTGAAATCCGGAGTCAAGCGCGTAACGATTTTGCGAGGCGGCGACGACAAGGGCAGCCTTGAAACCGCAGTGGAATCAAGTTCCCTGGCCTGGACATATCTGCATCCAGTGGAGTTCATGTCCGGCATACTGGATTGGGCTGATGCCATTCGTGACACTGGCATGATTCGGCTGGGCTTTGTCAATCGCAAGACTGCGATTGTTCATGAAGCGGATATTGCCGCAGTTGCGGCGGTTGCCTTGACTGAAGATGGTCACAGTGGCAAGACGTATTGGATCACAGGCGGCGACGTCTTAACACCTGTTCACATGACGCATACACTTGGCGAGGCGCTTGGGCGCGATATTCAGCTCATTGAATTGACTGAGTCCCAGGCGCGTGAACAATGGCGGGATCAGGGCTTTCCCGACGATGTGATTGATTTCTTTGTCTGGGCGCATGGCAATACGCCACCAGAAGGTTACACCGTTACCCCAACTGTCAAGCAAGTCATCGGTCGCCCGCCGCGCACCTTCAGTCAGTGGGTCACTGAACACATCGACGCTTTTCGATAGTAAGGAGGTGGATCGCCGTTTAATCAGGTGCTTGACGTTCTCCTATCGTGGGAGTCCGTTTGGGTGGGTGCGTCAACATAAACATCGGGTGAGTAATGCTCATGTGAGAGAGACTAATTCACGGCTCTCTCAGTGACAATTCATCTGCAATACATTGACGAAAGCTAGACACCAACCTAACATTTAGTAGGTCACATGAGGAGCAACCATGAACAATCGTGAAATCGTTGTCGAGAACATTATCAAGCGCTACGGCGAATTCGCTGCCGTCGATGGCGTATCCTTCAAAGTTGATTCGGGCGAGATCTACGGCTTCCTGGGGCCGAATGGCGCGGGCAAAAGCACCATCGTCAAGGTCGTCACTACCCTGATCCTGCCCACCAGCGGGCGGGCGACGGTGGGCGGGTATGATGTGGTCAGTCAGGCTGGAGAGGTTCGCGCGGTTTCGGGCGTGGCCTTGCAGGAGATTGGCATCGACCCGCTGATGAAATCGATGGAACTGTTGACCATCCAATGTCGTACCTTCGGCATGTCCGGCAGCCAGGCCAAGAAGCGGGCGCAAGAGCTGCTGGAAATCGTCAAGCTGACCGAATTCACCGCTCGGCCGGTCGGCAAGTACAGCGGTGGGATGCGCCGCCGGCTCGATCTGGCGCTGGCGCTGGCGCATGAGCCGGAAGTGCTGTTCCTGGATGAGCCGACCACCGGCCTCGACCCGGCCAGCCGTCGCGACATCTGGAATGAAGTCGAGCGCCTGAACCGGACGCTGGGCATGACCATCTTCCTGACAACGCAATATCTGGAAGAAGCCGACCAACTGGCCGATCGTATCGCCATCATCACGAAAGGCAAGATCGCTGTCGAAGGCAAGCCAGTTGATCTGAAGGCGCAGATGGGCGGCGACACCATCAATCTGACATTCGCTGATAAGGCGCAGGTCGAGCCAGCGCTGAATGCCGTGAGCGCACTGGCGACCCGCACCCAGGCCGATCAGAACGCGTTGCGGCTGTACCTGCCGAATGCTGCGGCTGCCGTGCCGGGTGTCATCAACCGCCTGCAAGAAGTGGGCATCGCCCCGTCGTCGTTGACGCTGACCCAGCCCACGCTGGATGATGTTTTCCTGAAAGTCACCGGCGAACGCTTCAGCAACGATGCGCCCGCCAACGATGACCAGGCCGCCTGACCCCAACCCTGACCGATTAATCTCTACGAGAGAGGATTGACCATGAGCGTTCTTGCTACGCCCGCCGGCGCGATGAAGACCGGCACCCTATCAACCGCCCGGATGCCCTTCCTGGCGCAAGTCCTGATGATGACCCGGCGCGCCTTCCAGGTGACGCTGCGCAGCCCGGCGGAGATCATCCCCGGCACGCTGATCGGCGTGTTCTTCCTGCTGATTTACGAAGGCTCGCTGGGTGGGGCCGCCCGTTTCTTCCTGCCCGGTCAGAGCTACCTGGGCTTCATCCTGCCGCTCTCGGTCATCACCACCGCCCTCAGCGGGGCCGCAGTGGCCGGGCAGTTGATCGTCCGCGACAGCCAGAGCGGGTATTTTGATAAGCTGCTGCTCACGCCCGTCAGCCGCGCTGCCTTGCTGCTGGGGCCGATGATCGCCGGGGCGGTGGTGATTATGTTGCAGTGCGTCATCATCCTGCTGGTGGCGCTGGTGATGGGGCTGAACATCGTCACCGGTGTGGCGGGGATGCTGCTGCTGCTGGGTTTTGCCCTGCTGATTGGTCTGGCGTTCTCCGGCCTGATCGTCTCTATCGCGCTGTGGACCAATAACGCCGCAGCCGTCGGCGGCGCATCGTTCCTCTTCTTCCCGCTGACCTTCCTGACCAGCGCCTATACCCCCGCGGAACAGTTGACCGGTTGGATCGCGACCGTTGCCCAGTTTAATCCAGTGACCTATCTGCTGGAGGCGACGCGCGCCCTCATCAACACCGGCTGGGAAGTCGATCTGGTGGTGCGGGGTCTGGTCATCTGCCTGCTGCTGTGTGGCGTCACCTTCACTATGGCAACCTTCAGCCTGCGCTCCCGCACCCGCCGCCGCTAACCAATATCAATGGCAGGGGTTCACCAGCATGTCCCCTGCCAACGAATCCATACCAACGAAATTTTCCAGCCTCAGTTGGATGATTTTGGCAGCTTGGGGATGAGCCAGCCCAGGAAAGCCTCGGTGGAACGCGACTGCATCAGCACCCGTCCTGGCCCAGTCAACTGACAGACGAAGCCTTCGCCGCCCAGAATGGTCGATTTCCAGGTGCCGGACTTCTCTACCGTGAACTGGATCGAGGCGTCCATACCAACAATATGACCGGTATCGATGACATAACGCTCGCCCGGTTTCAGGATGCGCTCGACAATCGCGCCATAGCTGGCCGCTACCAGCTTGCCCTGCCCACTGACGCGCAGCAGGATGATCCCGCCCCCGCCGAAGAAGCCACGCGCACCGCCCCAACTGGCATCCGTCTTGACGCCCATCTCGCTCGCTACATAGGCCCCGCTCGCCAGCAGGAAATCACCGCCGCCAATATCGAGCGTCACCATATCGCCCGGCAGCGAGGGAGCCAGCGTGATCTCGCCACCCTGCGCCGGAGCCTGCCAGGTATTCTGGAAGAAGCTCTCGCCGGATACCATGCGCTTCAGGCCGCCGAACAAACCGCCCTCGGCCTTGGTCTCCATCACCATGCTGTCAGTGTGGCTGACCATCGCCCCCGGCTCGACGCGGATTTGCTCGCTCGAACTCACCTTGACCGTCGCCAGCGAGAAGGCCGGCCCGTACTGAATATTCACGTCCATTGTCATCATCTCCTCTGATTGAGAGAACCCATCCCCACTATAGCATTAATACGTTTGACCCGTGAACCCGGTTGCTACACACTCTTGACGATGTTGGCCTGGTGCAGCCTCTCAACTTCTTCCACGCTGTAGCCGGCCTCAGCCAAAGCGGCGCGGGTATGTTCACCATAACCGGGAGCCGAGCCAATATCGACCGACTCGCCATCCAGCCGCAGCGGACTCCGCATCCAGGGTATCCCATCCACGCCACGCCCGGCCAGCCCACGCGCCTGAACCTGCGGGTCATCGCTCAAGGCCGCTGGCGGAGCAACACGGGTGAAACAGCAATCGGCGGATTCCAGCAGCGCCCCCCATTCATTTGCTGACTGGCTGGCGAATAATGCCTCTAGTTCAGTCCGCAGGAAAGGCTGGCGTTCCGGCTGAATGTAATCGGCGATCAGGTCGGGTCGTCCGACGGCCAGGCAGAAGTTGCTCCAGAACTTCGGCTCCAGCGCCGCCAGTGCAACCGCTGCGCCATCGCTTGCCCGGTAGACGCGGTAGCAGGCCATCCCGCCCGTCAGCGTACCCTGACCGCCGCCTGCGCCAGTGGTCAGCGCTTCCACCCAGCTATACAGGGCGAAGGGCAAACTGGACTCGAACAGCGAGACATCAACCGCGCTGCCCAGGCCGAACCGTTCCCGTTTCAGCAGCGCCGCCAGGATGCCGGCGAAAGCCAGATACGCCCCGCCCATATCGCCCACCTGTCCACCGAAGACCTGTGGCGTCTCCATCGCGCCGGTCAGCCCAGCCAACGCAACATAATTCAGATCGTGGCCGCTGCGGTCAGCATACGGCCCGTCGGCACCCCACCCGGAGAGCGAGCAGTACACCAGTCGTGGATTGACTGCCCGCAGGGCGTCAGCATCACAACCGAGTCGTTTCATAACCCCTGGACGAAAGCCCTCGATCAGCACATCCGCCTGCTCCACCAGCCGTTTCAGCACCTCCACGCCCGCTGATTGCTTCAGATCGAGGATCAAACTGCGCTTGTTGCGGTTATTCATGCGGAAGTAGACGCTCAGCCCGTCGATCAGCGGGGGCATCCAGCGGGCATAATCGCCGCCGTTGGGGTCTTCAATCTTGAGTATGTCCGCGCCCAGATCAGCCAGCAGCAGGGTACAGACCGCGCCCGGCAGCAACCGCGTCAAATCCAGCACCCTGACCCCGGATAAGGTCTGCATTAGAAAATCCTCTCGCATTACTGATGAATTGCTATCCGAGTTTAGCGCAAAGCTCGCTGGCGAGCAGGGCTTTAAGGTGCGGTTAAGCGCGGCCCGAAAAGGACCCTTTTCGATTATCCTGAAATCGAGTGTCGATTACCAGAAAGGCAGTCCGATGTCCAAAGTCAAGATTTTTTGGGATCCACAGGGCTTCGAACTGGCATCACTGGAAGATAAAGAGTATCTGCGTGCCACTGATGGCGATACGCCCTTCATCTCGGTGTCAATCCGTATGTTGAGCATCGATACGCCGGAAGTTCATTTCCCCGGTAGCAGCAAACCCTCGCGGCAGGATGGCAACTTCAAACAACTGGCTGACTGGATCAAGGCCGGGCAGGCACCGATCCACGATGGGTTGGCCGCCTACCTACATCCCCGCCTGGAGAGTGGGCGGGCCGGTACACTGCACCAACAGCAGGGCTTCAACGCGTCGGATGCTTTCAAGAAGCTGATGGATGAGAAGCTGGGGCAAAACCTGGATGGCAGCCCGCGCAAGACCAAGCGCAAAATCTTCGTCTGGACGGCGAACGAAAAGTTCGACCAGTACGGACGGCTGTTGGCCTATATCGCGCCGCGCTATGATGCGGACGAGCTGGCGCAGTTGTCGCGGCAGGATCGGGCGACGTTCAACCTACTGATGGTCGAAGGTGGTTGGGCGGCTTCCTTCATCATCTATCCTAGCCTGCCGCGTCAGAGCGATCTGGTGCTTATGTATAGGGCGGGGGAGCAGGCCGTCAAGACCAAGAAGGGCGTGTGGGATGATGCGCTGGCGCTGACCGGCTATGAATTCCGCATGTGCGTCCGGCTGCACGAGATCACCAAGAAGCTGGTCGCCAAACAAAAAATGTCGCAGGCGGAACGCTACTCGTGGATTGAGCGCTACTGCTGCGACATGACAACGCGGGAGATTGTCTATCCGCAGGAGTACCACACCATTCCCAGCTACAGCCGGATTTTCATCTGGCCGAAGGACGTCACCGAAGCGGTGGGTCGGCTGAACCTCGAACCCGCCAGTCAGTGAGAAGAAGCGGGCGGCGCACCACAGGGACGTCGCTGCCCGCTTTGAAATGGGACGATTAGCTGGACAGCGTGGCGTTCAGGGTAAGCGGTACCGCCGCCAACGCCCGCGAGATCGGGCAGCCGGCTTTGGATTTCTCGGCCAGTTCATGGAACTGCTCGGCGCTGACGCCAGGGACAACCGCTTCCACAGTCAGGGTGATGCTGTTCAACACTGGCCCCTTGTCATCACGACCAAAGTCGATCTCGGCGGTGGCGTGAATGCGGGTGGGTGTGAACCCGGCATTGGTCAGCTGGGCCGAGAGGAACATGACGTAGCAGCCAGCGTGGGCCGCGCCCACCAGTTCTTCCGGATTGGTCATGCTCTTGTCTTCTTCAAAGCGGGTCTTGAAGCTGTAGCCGCCCTCAAGCGCCCCACTGCCACCCTTGAATGTGCCGGAGCCTTCCTTGAGCGTCCCCTGCCAGACAGCCTCAGCCTTGCGAATCGCCATAATAGCCTCCTTCAAATCAATACATACCAATAACACGATAGCATAGGCAGGGATGGGTAGCCACAGGCTCTCACAGATCATTCAGCTTTGGATGGTATAACCAGCCAGCACGGGTTGATTCTTAACAAAACATGAGGTTGTGATGGCTTATCAGTATCCCCTGAATCTGCGTTTTCGCCTGATCGCGCTGGCTCCTCAGATCGAAATCACCGACGGCGCGGGGCAGGAAATCCTGTTCGTTCGGCAGAAGATTTTTAACCTGCGCGAGGATGTTCGTATCTTCCGCAATTCGACGATGAATGAAGAGGTCTTTCGCATCAAGGCCGACCGTATCATCGATTTCTCAGCCAAGTATCACATCACCGACAGCCGCAGCAACCGCCCGATTGGTGCGCTGCAACATCATGGTTTTCAGTCCATCTGGAAATCCAGCTACGATCTGGAAGACGGAAACGGCGCGGCGCGGTATCATATCAGCGAGGACAATCCCTGGGTCAAGGTGGTCGATACGGTCGTCGGCATGATTCCGTTCGCCGATTTCTTCACCGGTTTCTTCCTGAACCCGACCTATACCATGAGCGCCAGCGAGACGCCGATCATGAAGCTGACCAAGAAACCGGCTTTCTTCGAGGGGTTGTTCATTATCGAAAAGCTGGACATTGACCTGAGCGATGAGGACGAGGAGCTGGCGCTGTTGGGCTGGCTGATGATGGTGCAGTTGGAACGCAGCCGGGGATAGCCAGTCCGAGTGCAACGTTCAAAGTGCGACGTGAAAAGTGAAAGACACTCGACCCCAGCGGTTGGTGATGCTGGGTTAACGAGCGCGTAAGGATAATTGAAGATGCGGCTGGCAGTATTCTCGGATATACATGGCAATCTCATGGCGCTGGAAGCGGTGCTGAATGATCTGGCAGCAGCCGGCGGTGCCGACCTGACCTGGTGCCTGGGTGACCTGGCGGCCTTCGGTCCACGTCCAGCGGAATGTGTGCAGCGAATTAAAGCGCTGGCTGAAGCCGATGAAGGCAAGACGTTCAAGGTCATCGGCGGCAACACCGATCGCTATCTGCTCACCGGCGAACGGATGAAATCGGCGACGGCGAAAGACGAAGCGGCTTTCAAGGTGCTGGCCTCGGAGTGGCAGGCGCGCGATACCCTGCTGAACTGGGGGACGGGGCAGTTGAGCTTCGCCGAATACGAGTGGCTGAAGCAACTGCGCGGCGCAGAACTTTCCCACAAAGCCGAGGGGTATGGCTATGTCATCGGTTATCACGCCGTTCCCGGTGATGATGAACCCCTGCTGACACCCGAAACCAGCGACGAAGAAGCCCGCGACTGGCTGCTGGATCGTGAGTGTCGTCTGGGCATCGGCGGACATATCCACCGCCAGTACGACCGTGACCTGGGGCGCTGGCGTATCCTCAATCCCGGCAGCGTCGGGATGCCCTTCGATGTCAAAGGACAGGCAGGTTGGGCGCTGCTGACCTTCGAGGGTGATTCGGTGACTGTGGATCTGCGGCGCGTCCCGTTCGATGTCGAGGGCGTCATTGCCGATGCCCAGGCTGTCGGTTATCCACATCCCGATTGGCTGGCGACGCGGCTGCGCTGAGAGTTAAAAGTGCTGAGTGCAAAGTACAAAGTGAAAGACTCTGCTTGCTCTCTGTGTACTCCGTGTACTCTGTGTGTGTCTTTTTTGTGTCGTGGCGGTCAGGACAGGTGTAACGGTGGATTTTGGCGATAAGCGCGAGAAGCTGCTGGGCGAACTGCGCGAAAAAGAGGATTACGGCATCTTCCTGGCGGCGCAGATGGGCGGCGCACCCAGCGAATTGCAATTGATGCTACAGACGGCACGCTTTGATGAGCAGGCGCAGGGCTTGCGTCCGCGCAGCCAGTACATCGTCCGCGCTCTGGGGGTGGTCGAACACCGCATCAGCCTGGGGGTCTTCGGCAGCCTGTTCATCGCCGAGGAACATCCGGTGCTGCTGCATTACAATGCCCCGCGCGCCACCATTCTCTTTGAAGGTCAGCCGGATGATGTCCACGAACTGGCGCTCGATATCCATCAGGCGTATCTCAGCACCTTCGGCCCCTGGCGCGAGATGGGGCGCGACCTGAACCGCGAGAAGCCGCTGATTGATCTGCTGCGAAGTGGCAGTGGCACACTGGCGACGATGCCCAAACCGGGGGCGGAGCGGATGGTGCGGGTGCTCAAGCATCATGGCATGACCGGCACACTGGACGAAAGCCGGCTGTACGACGCGAATGATGAGCATAGGCGATCACGTAACATGAAGCTGCTGGGGATTGATGATGCTTACGTAATCGCGCTCGACTTCTCGGTGGACGAGATGGGCAGGGTGTAGCGGGTATCAGGCCGCTGTTTGCAGCATCTGCCGTGCCACCGGCAGCGCCTGACTGGGCCAGGCCACCATGCGAAAGGGCCGGTGAGTGATTTGGGTGAACATGTCGCCCATCACACGGGCGGTGCTGCTCGGCTGCACGATGACATATCCGCTGACCCGTTGGTCGGCCTGCACCAAACGCTCCAGGCCGCGCCGGTCAAATGGAGTCGCCAGACATTCAGTGAGGTCCAGTACCGCGACATATGAGACATCGCCGTGTTCTTCGGCCAGCAGCCCGGCATCGCGGATGCCCTGCTCCAGTTCATCCATCCCGACCTGACCAATCCAGTTGATGTAGATGATGCCTTGTTCGACATGGCGGTAACGGTAACTCATATGCCTGGCTCCTGCGGGTGAAAGAATCCTTAACCTTATTGTAGAATTAAGATTGATCGTCATTCGTTAACGTTTTCAGGAAGGTTTCATGAAGACCATTGGCCTCTTAGGCGGCATGAGCTGGGAGTCGTCGCTGGAATACTACCGGCTCATCAATCAACTGGTGCGGGAACGGCTGGGCGGGTTACACGCGGCACAATGCCTGCTCTGGTCATTCGACTTCGCCGAGATCGAGGCCTTACAGGCAGCCGGTGACTGGGATGGCGCGGCGCAGCGGATGGTCGAAGCGGCGCAGGCGTTGGAACGCGGCGGCGCGGATGCGCTGGTGATCTGCACCAACACCATGCACAAGCTCGCACCCCATGTCGAAGCCGCCATGTCAATCCCGCTGCTGCACATCGCTGATACCACCGCCCAGCAGATTGTCCAGGATGGGCTGAACACCATCGGCCTGCTGGGGACGCGCTACACCATGGAGCAGGACTTCTACAAAGGACGGCTGATCGAGCGCTTCGGCCTGAAGGTCATCACACCGGAGGCGGCTGACCGTACCATCGTCCACCAGGTCATCTACGATGAGCTGTGTCAGGGGCGAGTCCACGATGAGTCGCGGCGGGAGTATCTGCGGATTATCGATCAACTGGTGGAGCAGGGAGCGCAGGGCGTGATCCTGGGCTGCACCGAGATCACGCTGCTGGTTAAGCCGGAACATACCGCGATCCGTCTTTACGACACCACCTATCTCCACGCGCTGGCTGCGGTGGAGTGGGCACTCGATGGCAAGGCTTAACGGCTGCTATCGTTTTCCCTTGAATTTGCACACAACTTCAGTCAACAAACGATCTATCACATGAGTTGGAGAGAATCAGTTACCCTGATAGAATCGGTAGATGTGTAACGTTTCACGCAACATTTCTGAAGAAAGGACTTCTTTCGTGAACGACCAGGAAAAACAGGGACTTTTGAGTCAGGCATTGGATCAGGGTAAAGGTATTGTCCGTTTGCTGCCGACCTGGGTACCGCGTTCGTTTTGCGTACCGGGGCGCCGGCTGCGGCTGCATCCGAAAGACCTGTATGCACTGGGGGCGCATCGCGGCGGAATTGATGAACGCTGGTTCTCGTCCACCGTGCGCGCCGACAATGGCCCAGGCACGCCCGATGATGAGGGTCTGAGTTATATCGCGGTGGATGGCAAGAGGGTGACGCTGCTGGATGCCATTGGTCTGATGGGCGAGACGTTCATTGGCAAGGAAGCGATGGACACCTATGGCGGCTGGGTGATGTACAGCAAGTTCTTCGACAATATGTATCCGCTGCCCCATCACCTGCATCAGAGTGATGAGAAAGCGGCTGCGGTTGGCAAGTTGGGCAAGCCCGAAGCGTATTACTATCCAGCGCAGTACAACTTCGCCAACGATACTTTCCCGTATACCTTCTTCGGCTTCGAGGCTGGCACAACCAAAGACCAGGTGCTGGACTGCCTCAAGCGCTGGAATGAAGGCGATAACGGCATTCTACGCCTTTCCAAAGCCTACCGTTTGACCCCTGGCACGGGCTGGGATGTGCCGCCGGGTATCCTTCATGCACCAGGGACGCTGTGTACCTATGAGCCACAGCGTGCCAGCGATGTCTTTTCGATGTGGCAGTCGTTGATTGCCGATTACCAATTGGTTGACTGGTCGATGGTGGTCAAGGATGTGCCGCCGGACAAACATCACGATTTCGACTATCTGATGTCGCTGCTCGATTGGGAAGCCAATGTTGATCCGTTCTTTGGGAAGACACATTTCACTGCGCCAACCTATGCCACGCCTCAGGAAGCCAAACACGACATCGGCTATTCGGAGAAGTGGATTGTCTACGGCAGCGAGTTCTACAGCGCCAAAGAGCTGGAGGTGCTGCCAGGGCGCAGCGTAATCGTCCGCGATCCGGCGGCCTATGGCTGCATCACCATGCAGGGGTATGGACGCTTCGGCGCACATCCGATTTCCGCGCCGTCACTGATTCGTTTTGGCGAGGCGACTGAGGACGAATTCTTCGTCACCGCCGCAACTGCTAAAGAAGGCGTAAGCATCACCAATCTCAGTTCGACTGAACCCCTGGTCATCCTCAAGCACTTCAATCCCGGTAATCCGGAGATGCCACAGCGAGTGTAGCGATGACAACAAACTACAAAGAGGAACTGACGGGCGTCTTCGGCTATCCGGTGGCGGAAAACCCGACCTGCGTTATGCAGCAGGCCGCCTTTGATGCCTGCGGTCTGTTCTGGCGTTATCTGACGATAGAGGTGAAACCGGAAAATCTGGCAGCGGCTATCGCCGGGGCGCGAGTCATGGGCTTTCAGGGCATCAACCTGACGATTCCGCATAAGGTGGCGGTGATGGCGCTGCTGGATGAGATTGCCGCCGACGCCGCCATGATTGGCGCGGTGAACACCGTTCGGCGCAGCGGCGACCGGCTGATCGGCGAGAATACCGATGGTAAGGGCTTTCTGCGGGGTGTCCGCGAAGATGCTGGGATTGATCCGGCGGGCAAGCGTGTGGTTATCCTGGGGGCAGGCGGGGCGGCGCGGGCCATCGCGGTCGAGCTGGCGCTGGCCCAGGCAGCTCATATCGATGTGGTCAACCGGGGGATTGAGCGCGGTCAGTCGCTGGTGGCTGACCTCGGCAGTCGTACTGGAGTCAGCACGGCTTTCATCCCCTGGAATCAGACCTATCAGGTTGGGGCGAAGGTCGATATTCTGGTCAATGCCACATCGATTGGTCTGTACCCCGATGTGGATGCCATGCCTGATGTGGCACTGGATGATGTGGCGGCGCACCTGCTGGTCTGTGATGTCATCCCCAATCCACCCAACACTCCTTTCTTGCGGGCGGCGCGGGCGCGCAACCTGAAAACACTGGATGGTCTTTCGATGCTGGTGTATCAGGGCGTGATTGGCTTTGAGTTGTGGGCGGGCGCGAAAGCCCCGGAAGCAGCGATGAGGGCGGCGTTGCAACAGGCGCTGGGCGTCTAGCCGGGCGATTAACCAACACAAAAGGGCGACCTAATCAGTCGCCCTTTTCGTTCTCCGGCTGGAAAAGGCAATTCAGAAACCACCTTTTCAGCAACCAGTTGTCAACCAATGTCTACTGCAATTCACCAACGCGTTCGGCCTGATCGAGATTGTCAGCCGTAATCATGATCGGGCTGAGCAGCACCAGCGGGTTGTTGTCCCATTCGCAGCCGCGGGCATTGAGGGCGGCAATACGCATGGCGGTGCGGCTCTGGCCGCCGGGGAACTGCTCAATCGTGCCAGCCAGACCGCCATCGCGGACGCTGGCGAGGGCTTCCGGCAGGGCATCGAAACCGTAGATGAGGATTTCATCCTGCAGGCCAGCATTGCGGACGGCTTCCAACGCACCGAGCGCCATATCGTCGTTGGCGGCGATGATGACATCCGGCGGCGCATCCAGACCAGCCAGACCCGCTTCAGTCACCGACAGACCTTCGTCACGGCGGAAGTTGGCGGTCTGTTCAAACACGAAGGGGAAGGTATCGGCCAGCGGGTCGAAGATGTTATGGACGCCACGATTGCGGTCGATGGCCGGGCCAGCGCCGGGCTGCCCCTGCAGATGGAAGACACGCGCACCATCGGGATAGAGCATCATCACGGTCTGAGCCTGAACTTCGCCACCGATGACATTGTCGGCACCGACATGTGACAGGATGCCTTCGACGCCTTCAACACGGCGATCAATGGTGATGACCGGGATGCCGGCTTCAATCGCCAGTTGCAGCGCCGGGGAGATGGCATCGACCTGAATTGGGCTGATGACAATGGCATCGACGCCCTGGACGATAGCATTCTCGACATCGGCGGTCTGCTTGGCGGCATCATTCTCACCGTCAAGCTGGATCAATTCGATATTGCCGATGGCTTCGGCTTCGGCAGCGATCTGGTTCTGCATGTGGACGAAGAAGGGGAAGGCCAGATCCGGCAGCGACGACATGATCGTCAGCGACTGATCAGCCGGGCAAGCGGCGATCTCTGCGGCGTACAGGTCGGGCGCGCCACCAGCGACTTCGCCACCCATATCGCCCAGTTCACCAACGCGTTCGGCCTGGTCGAGGTTGTCCTGAGTAATCATGATCGGGTTCAGCAGCACCAGCGGGTTGTTGTCCCATTCGCAGCCGCGGGCATTGAGGGCGGCGATACGCATGGCGATTCGGCTCTGGCCGCCGGGGAACTGCTCAATCGTGCCAGCCAGACCACCGTCACGGACGCTGGCGAGGGCTTCCGGCAGGGCATCGAAACCGTAGATGAGGATTTCGTCCTGCAAGCCGGCATTGCGGACGGCTTCCAGCGCACCCAGTGCCATATCGTCATTAGCGGCGATGATCACGCCGGGGGGAGTTTCCAGACCGGCGAGGCCAGCTTCAGTCACCGACAGACCTTCGTCACGGCGGAAGTTGGCGGTCTGCTCGAAGACAAACGGATACTTTTCGGCCAGCGGATCGAGGATGTTGTGGACACCGCGATTGCGGTCAATGGCCGGGCCAGCGCCGGGCTGCCCCTGCAGATGAAAGACACCAACGCCATCGGGGAAGGCAGCGATAGTGGTTTCGGCCTGAACCTCGCCACCGATGACGTTGTCCGCGCCGACATGCGACAGGATGCCTTCGACGCCTTCAACACGGCGATCAATGGTGATGACCGGGATGCCGGCTTCAATCGCCAGTTGCAGCGCCGGGGAGATGGCATCGACCTGAATCGGGCTGATGACGATGGCATCGACACCCTGGACGATGGCATTCTCGACATCGGCGGTCTGCTTGGCGGCATCATTCTCGCCGTCAAGCTGGATCAGGGTGATGTTGCCGATGGCTTCGGCTTCGGCAGCGATCTGGTTCTGCATGTGGACGAAGAAGGGGAAGGCCAGATCCGGCAGCGACGACATGATCGTCAACGCCTGATCGGTTGAACAGGCAGCGATCTGATCGGCATACAGATTGGTTGGGTCATCCTGTGCTGCTACCGGAATGGCGACCAGGCTCAGCGCCATGACCAATCCGACCAGACCCAGGAACAATTTTAGTTTACGGGACATGTGTAAATGCTCCTTCTCAACGGAAAAACATCACTAACTTGCGGTTGAAACATCGGAAAGTCTCGAATAACCCTACCCTCCTTGATACCCGCTAATCACTATGAACGACGACGAGCCTTGACATAACGGTCAAAGGCAACGGCGAGGATGATAATCAGGCCGATGATGATCTGCTGCAAATACGACGACACATTCAGCATGACCAGACCGTTGACGAGCACGCCGATCAGCAGCGCGCCGATTGCTGTACCCAGCACATTGCCTTCACCGCCGAACAGGCTGGTGCCACCGATGACCACTGCGGCGATGACATCCAGCTCAGTGCCGATGCCAGCGACGGCTTCGGAAGAGTTGAAACGTGCCGATGAGACGAAGCCACCCAGACCGGCGAAAAAGCCGACGATGACATAGACGCTCAGGGTGATATTCTTCACATTCAGCCCGGAGAGCCGCGCTGCTTCCGGATTGCCGCCGACGGCATAAACATGACGCCCGTATTTGGTATAGCGCAGCACAACATGCGCCAACCCGGCGAACAACACGAACAGGATGACAGGTATGGGAATGCCTATTGGCACACGCGATTGGGTGATTTCGGTCAGGAATGGCAGCGGGATTAGCCCTTGCCCTAGGTAACGATAGTCTGGTGTGAAGCCGCTGATTGGGCCACCGTTCGAGAGGATCAGCGTCAGACCACGCCAGATGGTCAGACCGCCCAGTGTGACGATGAAGGCCGGGATGCCCAGGCGTGTGATGACCAGCCCTTGCAAAAGCCCACCCAGCGAGCCGACGATGCAGGCCACCAGCACAGCGCCAGCCACGCCCAGGCCAACGGCTTCAGTCGCTTCCAGCGACAGGGTGTTCTGATTGGTGCCTTTGAAGGCGATAGCGGCTGCCATCCCGGCCAGCGCCAGCAACGACCCGACCGAGAGGTCGATACCACCGGTCAGGATGACAAACGTCATGCCGATGGCGATCATGCCGGTGACAGAGACGCCGCGCAGCACGTTGAAGAGGTTGAGCGGATTGAGGAATCGACCCTCAGTGGCTGAGGCAAAGACCACTACCAGCACCAGCAGGAACAGCAGCGGCGCAAATTGCCCCAGTATTTTGGCAATGTCAACGCCCTGCGAGGCAGCATCGCCCGATCGCACACTTGATTCCGAATTCACTCCTGCCATACGAATCCTTTCTACGCTGTTGGGATGGCTGTTCCGGCTGCTTGCCGGGTCATCAGGGACATCAGTTTTTCCTGCGATGCATCTTTCCGCAACACCTCACCCGTCAGGCGGCCTTCGCAGATGGTGAGGATGCGGTCACTCATGCCCAGAATTTCCGGTAGTTCGGACGAAATCATGATGATGGCGATGCCCTGAGCCGCCATCTCGTGCAGCAGGCCATGCACTTCGGCTTTGGCTGCCACGTCAATACCGCGCGTGGGTTCATCCACGATCAATACACGGGGTTGCAGCGCCATCCAGCGGGCGATGACAACCTTCTGCTGGTTGCCTCCGCTCAGATTGCGGACGCGCACCTCAGGTGTGGACATGCGGATGTTGAGCGTCTGGCGATATTGCTCCATCAGTGCGGCTTCCTGCCGCGCCCGGATGAAGCCCAACCGCGTCGCCAGCCGTCCCAGGGCGGCGATGCTGGTATTTTCGCGCACAGCCAGCGCCAGGAATAACGCCTGCTGCTTACGATCTTCTGGCACCAGTCCGATACCATGCTGGATCGCATCTTCCGGGCTATTGATCTGGACGCCTTTGCCGTCCACGACAACCTCGCCACTCTCCAGGGGATCGGCACCGAAAATCGCCCGGGCGATCTCGGTACGTCCGGCACCGACCAATCCCGCCAGACCGAGAATTTCGCCCTTGCGCACCTCAAACGAGATGTCATGCAGGATGATGGCGTGTGGGTCCTGGATGTTGACGCGCCGCCGCAGTCGGGTGACTTTCAGCGCAACGTCATTGGCTGATGGATCGACATGCTGCCCAGTATACATATCATCGACGGTGCGCCCGACCATCATGCGGATGATGTCTGGCACGCTGATATCCTTCACAGCGGCTTCACCAGCATTGCGTCCGTCGCGCAGCACGGTGATGCGGTCACAGACCTGCATCACTTCATCCAGCCGGTGCGTCACAAAGATGATGCTCAGTCCTTTGGCTTTCAGATTGCGCATGATCTCCATCAGCCGCACCACCTCATGCTCGCTCAGAGCGGATGTCGGCTCGTCCATAATGATGATGCGCGACTGCATTGAAAGCGCCCGCGCAATCTCGACCATCTGCTGCTCAGCCACGCTCAGGTCACGGACGAGGGTCAGTGGGTCAATATGGATGCCTAATGGCTCGATGACTTCGCGGGTTTTGGCGGCCATCGTGCGCCAGTTCAGAAATGCACCGCTGCCGGGTTCGCGCCCGATGAAAACATTCTCGGCAATCGTCAATTGCGGCACCAGATTGAATTCCTGGTAAATGGTGACGATGCCCTGATTCTGTGCCTGATGCGGATTCACCAGCGTGATGGTCTGACCACCCAGCTCAATCGTGCCGGAGTCGGGGCTGTGCGCGCCGGACAGGATCTTGAGCAGAGTCGATTTACCAGCACCATTCTCGCCCAGGAGGCCATGGACTTCACCCGGCATGACTTCCAGATTGACATGATCGACCGCCAGCACGCCGGGGAATTGCTTGGTGATGCCGGTCATTTTCAGCAGCGGTTGTGTCATGCAGGGCTTCCTTTCGGTGGAGCGGTTGACTGACGTGCAATCAGGAGCGGTTCCAGCAGCGTTGTCATCTGTGGTGGACGCTCGCCCCGAATCGAGCGCAGCAGTTGTTCGACTGCCAGCGTCGCCAGTTGTTCCAGAGGCTGACGCACAGTGGTCAGGGGCGGGGTGATATGGGCGCTAACCTCGATGTCATCGACACCGACCAGCGAGATGTCATCCGGCACATGCAACCCCCGGTCGCGGATGGCGTGCAGCGCGCCAATTGCCACGCGGTCATTACTGGTGAAGACAGCAGTCGGCGCTTCGTCTTCATCCAGCAGTCGGTTCATCAGATAGTAACCCTGGTTTGGTCCCCAATGATCGCTGCAGGGTACGTATCGGGGTTGCAGCCCACGCGCCTGCATCGCCTGTCGATAGCCTTCAAGCCGATCTTCAGCCGGACGGACACCGGGCGGCCCGGCGATATGGGCAATGCGCTGGTGTCCCAGTTGCAGGAGGTATTCGGTCGCCATCTGACCGACAAGCAGATTATCGACAGCACAGACGGGATGGTGACAATTTTGGGGGATGCGATCGACTGCCACAATTGGAATGTCGATGTGATCGCCGACCACTTCGGCCCACTCGGTATGTAGAGAATGTGTGATGAGCAGGCCATCAGCCCAGCGGCTGGCGGCGCGCTGGATACAAACCGCTTCGCGCTCCGGGTCTTCATGGGTATTGAAGACCAGCAGGGTATAGCCACATGATTGAGCCGCATCTTCGGCGGCAGCAACAATTTCAGCAAAATAGGGATTGGAAAGATCCGGGACGATGAAAGCCAACGCGGATGTCTGCCCGGTGCGCAGCCCTTTGGCGACCATGTGAGGGGAATAGCCGAGTCGATCGATGGCCTGCTGGACGCGATCCCGCATTTCTGGCGAGACATAGGGCCATTTCCGTACCACATTGGACACAGTGGTGACCGATACCCCAGCGTAAGCAGCAACGTCGCGTAAAGTGACCAACTTGGACATGAAACAAACCAGTTCAAAAAACCATATTTAACGTTTCACAGAACGTTTCACGTACTGTAACTATAAAGCTTACGGTTGTCAAGAAAATTGTGCCTGGACCTCACAATCTCTCAACCGTCTGTTTGAATCACCAATAGCCATTTTCTGTTGATGTGTTTCGCTGATGCCAGCAGCATTGAGATCACGTTGATGGAAATTACAGAATCATAACCCGCTCTCATTTCTGTTTCGCGCAGGATCGTCCCTGTCTGCCACTCCTGACCTTTGGGCTATTGGACAACCTCCCCGGTCGTTGTCATACTTTGTACATTATTCAATTTTATCTCAATGGTATATCCATGATGAAGCGCGTATGGTCTGCGGCCCTGATCGTCTTCTTCGTTGCGCTCGTCCCGGCTGTCGTCTGGGCTGTGCCAAACCCCTTGGTCACGCTCGACGCGCCGGATCAGCCTTTCCCCGGCGAATCGTTCACTTTCACCGTGACGTTCGATAACAATGGCACCACCCCCGGCTACGGCCCGTTCATTGATGTCATCCTGCCGACCAGCGGCGCGGATGGGAGCGATGGGGCGACGTTCGTCGGGGCGGCGATTGGCCTGCTGCCGCTGACCGATGTGACGCTTCGCACTTTCCCCGCCGGTGGCTGTGTGACGCATCCGTTTGCGGTGGCGCTCAACAACGCGCCGACGCAGGTGTGTGGTACGCCGGGCGATACGCTGATCGTCATCCGCCTGCCCTTCGGCTCGTTCGTGGTCGATCAGCCGCCGGTCGAAGTAGAGATCACAGCGCAAATGAGTCCGAATGCTGACATCGGCCTACCGCTGTCGCTGCGGGCGCGCGGTGGCTTTCAATTCGGCACCGACGAGTTGAACAATCCCTGCTGCGACCCGACGCTGGTCACACCGGCCACGCCGGACTCGTCGCTCTATCCGACGGTCCCGGTCACGCCGATTGCCTTTCAGACGACCAAGCGCGTTATCACCCGCGAGGTGGCTTCCGGCGAGAATTTCCCGCAGCAGTTCGTGGTGACGGTGGATATTCCCGCCGGACGCACGATCAACAACCTGGTGGTAACCGATGCCATCAACCCGCTGCTGACCTATGTTGGTTCATCAGCGACGCCGGCGAGTTGTACCACCAGCTTCAGCGGTGGTGTGGTGACCGCCACTTGCGGCAATATCACCGGAACGGCATCGAACGCTGATGTGGTGTTGACGATTGATGTGCTGACCGAGAACATCCTGAATGGCGGGACGGGTATCACCGAAACGATCAACAATGTGGCGCAGGTCAACGGCGACTTCGTGACCACCGACCCTGGCGATGGCGCAACCGTTTCGGCCACCGGCGGCGCGAATGCCCCGGTGTTCGCCTCACGCTCGATAGCGGTGCAAAAGAACGCTGTCGTCGTGGGTGGGGGCGCAGCCCAGCCAGGTGCGGTGCTGGAATACACGGTGGATTTCCAGGTGTCGGATTACTTCGCCTTCGCCAACGCCGTCATCTGCGACCAGCTTTCGGATGGACAGGCGTATGACCCCAGCTTCACGCCGCGCTTCAGCCTGAATCAGCATGATGTGACCTTCGCCCCGGCCAACATGACCGCTGCTAATTTCACTGCGCCGCCAGCGCTCCCGCCCACCTGTGCGCCGGGGGCCGACATCGAGTTCCGCGTGGCCGATGAGATGGTGACGCGCGGCGTGATCGCCTCCGGGTGGCTGCTGGGCGGCTGCATTGCCGAATTGACCCCGATCCCGCCGCCGGATTGTTCGCTGTTCAACAGCGGCACCGAAGGTCGCATCGTCTACCGCACCATCATCCAGGACAGCTACAGCAGCCCGCCGCCGTCCGGCGAACTGAACCTCGACCAGGGCGACATCCTGACCAATCTGGCGGTGATTAGCGCCAATCTGATCCTGACCGGCTCGACGACCCCCAGCGCCCAGGTCCTGAGCGATGACGGCGATACCATCACTGAGCTGGCGCGTGGGACGCTGGTCAAGGACATCTTCGCTTATAATGGCTCAACCGTCCTGCCACCCACACCGTTTGACATCGTCCCCGGCGACCTCATCACCTTCCGCCTGCGCTACACCCTGCCGACCAGCGATGTCGAAGACCTGGTGCTGCGCGATTATCTGCCGATCCCGGTGCTGGATGTGACGGATGCGCCAGCCTTCAGCTTCATCGGCGGCGCACCGGATGCCAGCATCCCGCCAGAGAACACGGTCGAGTATGGCCCGACCGATACGCTCAACGCGCTGCGGACGCCGACTCTGACGCTCGACCCGGTGGCGAATGCGCTGGTCTTCACCTACGGTGATATTCAAGATGCCGGCAATGTCCAGCGCGTGGTCGATCTGTTGTTCACGGTTCAGGTGCAGGATCGCCCGTTCGCTGGCAGCCTGTCGCTGGCGAATGTGGCTGAAGTGAGCGAGAGTTCATCGCAGCTCAATCCCTTCAATGCCTATGCCTTCGCCGGGTTCAACTTCCCAACGCCGGTGCTGGTGACGCGCAAGGGTGTGGTCAGCGGCATCACCGGCGGCACCTTCGACCCGCCCATCACCGCGCCGGTGCCTTTCCCGCCGCCCGGCACGGTCGGCCCGCCCTTCAGCGGGATCATCAATTCCGACAATCTGGGGACAATCCCCATCGACAGCGATGTAGACTTCGCTGCTCCCGGTGACATCTTCCGCTTCGCCATCGTCATCGAGAACATCGGCGGCGGAGGAGCCTTCGACATCACCGTACGCGACATCATCCCGCCCGGCTTTATCATCCCATCCGGTGGCCTGAACCTGACCATCGTGCGCGGCGACGGCACACCGTTGACCTTCGTCGCCCTCAATCCGAGCGATGTCATCCCGCTGTTCGGCGCGGGCATCCAGATCGTTGACCCGGCGGGCAACCCGGCCTGCCAGCAGCGCCACCCGACCAACGGCACCAATGTCGCCGTCATCACCTATGACCTTCAGATTGATCCGAATGTGCAGCAGCCGGTCACGCTCACCAATCAGGTCAACGTTGCGAATTTCGCGGCGCGGGAAGCAGCGGCTAATCTGGTACAGGATGCAGCAGCGTTCACCAATGGCGCGTCGGTTGGGGTGGGGATGGCAGCCAACACCGGCGCAGGTGGTGGCACCAGCGGAACCAGTGGCAGCACCGTGTTGACCGGCGATGCGCGCCTGAGCAAACGGGCCGACCCGGCCTTCGCCCGCCCCGGCGATGCCGTCACCTGGACGATTGAGGTCAATAATCCGGCACCGATCCCGATGAGCAACATCCGCGTCAGCGACACGCTCCCACCGCAGTTGGAACTCATCAGCAGCAGCGCCAGCGCTGGACAGGTCAGCATCAACGATCTCCAGATCACCTGGACGCTCGGCAGCCTGCCACCGGGCGGCAGCGCCACCATGACCATCCAGACCCGTGTTCGGAGCAATCCATTGCCCGCGCCGTATACCAACCAGCAGGCATCGTGTACGCCGGGTGGTCAACTCTTCACCGAGAACATCGCCTGCCTCCAATACGACGGCGGGGCGCAGGTCTGCACCACCGCGCGTACCTTATGCGTCAGCCAGCTCCCGCAGACTGGCTTCACCCCCCACTGGCGCGAACCGCTGCTCTGGGGAGCAGTTGCCCTTTTGCTGGTCACCAGCATGGTGGGCATCTGGTGGGTGCTGCGTTGGCAGCGGATGAGGGCACCTGCGGCTCAGCGTATGATGAATAAAAGCTACTGATCGCGGCTGCAATCAGGGTATTTGTCGGTTGATAATGCTCTACGCTTGCGCCATCCTAGAGGCAACCGCAGCCGAAGGGATGGCTCATCATCGTTGGCAGATTCCTGATTCGTCAGATTCGTCAGATTCGCATCAGTCCTTTTTTCAATTCGTGAATCAGTCGTTAGTCATCAGTCAATAGTCGTCAGAAAAAACACTCGGGCTCCGTTGCTGCTGATTGACGATACCCCCGTTTGCTGCTGATTTTGCTGATTGAAGCCATCAGCCATCAGCTTTCAGCCATCACTTTTCCCTCAAACATTGCCGATATTGCACCTGATAGAACTCCGATTTTGTGTCGTCGTCGTCGGACAGACACAACGACAAAGACATAAAACCAACACAGAGAACACAGAGAACACAGAGTGAAAGCAGAGGTCTTTCACTTTGAACTTCGCATTCAGCACTTTCAATTCGTTGATCCGCTGGGGGCTGAAGCCGCCCAGCTACCGGGAAATCGGTAAGCGCACTAAAGGCGCTGGAAGAGAAGTGTGTGAAACCAGCCCCTTCAGTGGGCTTACCGAACCGGGATAGCTGTGGGTTTTAACCCGCAGCGTCCGTAACCCGCAAAAGTCGTCAAATTCGTCAAAGTCAAACGTGCATTTTGTGACTTTTGGCGTTCGGATAGTAATGAGTAATGAGTAATGAGTGACGAGGCATGAGCTTTTCCTCTATTGACTATTGACTGACGACTGACGACTTCTTGCCCTCAGCATACGCCCAATCTCCCGCTTATGGGTGAACTTTTGGTAAACTTTTTGGTACGACTTAACGCGAATCGGCATTAACCGTTTGGCGGGAGCGCCCAGGTTAAGGCTGTTGACGAAGGGTTAGAGAAGGGTTGAGAAAAAACAGGGCTGAGGGAGCAGAATTGTTGCATGTTCCCAATGTCCACCTATACTCAATGAATACGCCATCACTTATGAACGGATGACTGTACTTCAGGGGGTCTGCGATGTCCGACGCCTTCATTTCCTATTCGCGTAAGGATTCAGATTTTGTGCGCCAGTTATTCGACCGGTTGGAAGGCGAAGGGCGTACGACATGGGTCGATTGGCAGGGCATTGATTATTCGACCAAGTGGTGGGAAGAAATCTGCGCGGGGATTGAACGGGCAGATAACTTCATCTTCGTCATCAGTCCCGATTCGTTGGACTCGAAGTATTGCCACGAAGAAATCATCCATGCGCGGCGTTTTAACAAGCGGATTATCCCGCTGGTCTATCGGGCACTGGAAGAAGAGCGCTGGCTGCGCCAACCCCTGACCGCCGCCGCCGTTGATAACTGGAACCACCTGAAAACGATCCAGTTCATCGACTTCCCCAAGCTGGAAACATTTGAGAAGACGTACCAGACCCTGGCTGAAACGCTGCAACGCAACCCGGAGCATATCCGGCAGCACACCGAACTGCTGCTGGCAGCGCTGGTCTGGAAGCAAAATGGTCATACACCCGGTTTCTTATTCCCTGGCGAGCGATTGCTGCAAGCGGAAACCTGGCTGCAACAGGCCGAGTCGGAAAATCCACTCCCCAATGACGATCAGCGTGCCTTCATCAGCGCCAGTCGTCAGGCCGAGGACGAACGGGCAGCCCAACAGAGCGCCCGCGAACGGCTGGTCAAGCGGCTGCGACAGACGGCCATCGGCGCGGGGGTGCTGGGGGCGCTGGCGCTGGCGGCAACTGCTGTCGCCATACCCACGTCGATCACTGCCGTGAACAGTAATGCCACCGCGATGTCCCAACTGAGTACCGCCACCGTCGCCCTTTCCACCGGCACCCGCGTGGTCGAGCGCGTGACCGAGGTCAACGTGACGCTGAATTATGTTGGCGAGCAGGCCGATGCGGCTGAAACGCAGGTGGCTGTCGCCAATATGACTCTCGCTCCGGTGCCGACGATTCTGGCGGATGCGAGAATTGAGCAGGAGATCGCGGGTTTACTCAGTACAGGTTTGTTGAGGATTAGTGAAAATAACCCCAGTGGGGCACTGGCTCTGGCGAACGCTATCGTTCAGCTTTATCCAGAGCGCGCCCAGTCCCACCTCTCAAGCGGATTGATTCGGTCAAGCCTGGGAGATCGACCTGCAGCCATTGCGGACTATACTCGGGCTATCGAGCTAAGCCCGGACTATACTAATGCCTACTACAATCGCGGCATTGCATACGACGATCAGGGACAGTACGATGAAGCGATTGCGGACTTCACTCGCGCTATCGAGCTTGTCCCGGACTTTGCTGAAGCCTATAACAATCGCGGCAATGCATATACCAATCAGGAACAGTACGATGAAGCGATTGCGGACTTCACTCGCGCTATCGAGCTTGTCCCGGACTTTGCTGAAGCCTATAACAATCGCGGCAATGCATACTATAATCAGAAACAGTACGATGAAGCCATTGTTGACTACACCCGCGCTATCGAGCTAAATCCGGACTTTGCTGATGCCCATAAGAATCGGGGACTCGCCTTGTACAATCAGGAACAGTACGATGAAGCGATTGCGGACTTCACTCGCGCTATCGAGCTAAATCCGGACTATGCTGATGCATACAACAATCGGGGCGGCGCATACTACAGTCAGGGACAGTATGATGAAGCGATTGCGGACTTCACTCGCGCTATCGAGCTAAACCCGGACTATGCTGGGGCTCATAACAATCGTGGCATTGCATACTACGATCAGCAACAGTACGAGGAAGCGATTGTGGACTATACGCGGGTTATCGAGCTAGACCCGGACTATGCTCTCGCTTATAACAATCGTGGCAATGCATACTACGATCTGAAACAGTACGAGGACGCCATCACCGACTTCAGCCGCGCTATCGAGCTTGTCGCGGACTATGCTGATGCCTACAGCAATCGGGGTTGGGCCTATCTCGATCAAATGGACTATCAAGCGGCTTCTGCTGATTTTTCGGCTGCTATTCGGATTGATCCGGCATTCTCAGGGGCTTACGTCGGTCTTGGAGTGGTCGATGACCGTCAGGGCAACTATGCCGAGGCGCTGGCGAGCTACCGGCGCTATCTCGAATTAGCAGGGGACAACGCGGCGGAACTCATTGTCAATCGGGTGCAGGAGTTGGAGACGCTGCTGGCAACCGGCACACCCAGCCCCACCCCGGCACAGTGACCGGTCTGCGCGGTGGGGCGAATGGGGTTATGACACACGATAGACGCCGGACTCGGTGGCGATCACTGGGGCGGCAGGGGCTTCCGGCTGAACCCGTGGCTCGGTGAAGCGGGCCAACCAGCGGCGGATGCCTGTCCAAGCCGGTTGCTGACGAGGCAGTTGGTCGAACGGTTGGGCATACTCAGCAGCGATAGCCCGACGGCGTGCTTCATTCAATTCTGGCGCATACATGACAAACATTTTGGCACTCTCCTGATTGGGTTGATGCCTCTATCATGGCGGATTTGCCGCGCCAGGGCGTCCGCCCAGGGGGTGATTGGTTCTCCGTCGAAAGGCGGATCAACCTGCAACCTGCACGGCGTGGGCTTTGGCGTCCGGTTCAGCAAAGCGGACGAGGCGCTCGGCTTCCTCAGTAAGGGTTTGGCGGTCAGCGGCGGGGATGGTCGTGAAGGGTTCGAGGTGCAGCGTGGCAGTGCCTTTGACCTTTTCGATCTTCCACACGCCGGCGACAAAACCATCGATCAGGAAGGTGGCAGCCACACGCAGGCCGGGTAGATAGACCCGCTTGCGATATTCATCAGCGATGATGCGTTCGCGCTTGTCGTGCGCCAGCAGGAGGTTATCGAACTCCGGCAGGAAGCGCGGCGGGGCGGGCGAGTCTCCCGCCGGAAGCGGCTGGTCGGGCAGGTCGAACAGCTCTCGTCCCCGTTCATCACGATAGCTGACGAGTTCGTCCTTCATCTGCTGGACAACAGATTTGAGACCATGCAAGCCCGACCAGGTTTGCATGTCGGTCACGCTGGCAGGACCAAAAGCCGCCAGATAACGCCGGATGAGCAGCGGCAGGTTGTCCTCGTCAGGAATCGGTGTGCCGAGCCAGTCATCCGCCAGAGCGAACTGGGGGTTACCGGGGTAGCTCCAGCTGGTTGTCACCGGCACCTGCACCAGCGGCAGATGGGTGCGGGCAGTGTAACGCATCAGGCCGACATCGTAAGTGGGCTGCCACTCGGTCAGCATAGCGCTGATCTCGGCGAAGGTGCGTGGATGCTCCTTCAGGTACTCGCGCACCCGCGCAATGACAGCATTCAGATCAAGGCCATCGTGCGGGCGCTGCTTGCTGATCGACTCGGCAGCGCGGTTCAGCGCCGGTTGCAGCGTCGCCCGGAAGCGGCAGTAATCGGCAGCGGTGACGAGGTGCAGCGTGGCGCGCATCAGCGTGGCCTTGACGACCTGGCGCGCTTCAATTGCGTGTGCCAGATCAGCCCGGGTGAAAGCGGCAAGACGTGTCCACAGACCAACGTAGGGTGACAGCGCCATCTGCGCCTGCAAGCCCGCGAGTTGTTCCAGCGCCTCGGTCGCCGACAACATGGCACGCTCCAGCAGGCGTTGGCGGGCCAGTGTCGCGCGGTTGAGGGCGCGTTGGGTGAGTGTTGAGGCAGGCATCATGTTCCTCGTTGTCAGATAGTGTTTATAAGGAAAGGTGGAGCCAGATAAAGATGGGTTGTGGCTGGCATTTGTTACCAGATGATTTTCTGTGGATTGTCGATCATTCCTATTGCCGAAACGATGGGGACTCGTACGCACCTTTGCCTGAGCAGCGTCTATGATCAGTCTCCGCCCATCGGTGATGCTTGGGTCTATGTCTCGATGACTTATCTCTTGCCCCTTGAAACAGACTAGGATGGGATCTATACCGGCAATCAGTCCGCACACTAGACGCCATTGCTGCATACGTTTCGGATGGACATGGCGAAACGAACTATACCGCTTTCGCCCTTCGTTTTCATGAATCAGGGTGTATGAAATCCATCGGGACTCCGTAGCCAAGCCCTATTCTTTCTCCTGGCGCAGGATCCGCTTCAGTCAGTTTCGCCCTGTACCACCTTTGGTGTCAGGCGCTACACTAACGCTTTGCTATTGAACAGAATGACTGATCATGAACTCACGATTTTTGAGTGGCCTGTGGCTACTGCTGGCGCTCGGTGCCTTGATCTTCGGGCTGCAAGCCGGGCCAACTGTCACCGAAGCAACCCCCGCTGGCACAACCGTCCTGGCACCGACCGCCTGGATCATCCCGGCGCTGGTCATCATCCTCGGCCTGACAGGACTCAACCTGGTATCAGCGGATCGTCCCGTCGTGCTGGCGCGACTCCTGCGCAGATTACGTGAACGTCCAGCCCTGTTCTGGTTCGTCATCCTGCTCTATCTCACGCTGGCAGTCGGCTGGTGGGTCTACCGCGCCCAGCCAACCAACGGCCGTCTACTCACGCCGCTGGAGCTGTGCTATCTGTGCGCGGCGGGCTGGCTGTTCGTCTTCCTCATCGGCTACGATATGACCTCGCCGACGCTGCGGACGATGGGCGGCAAGCTGGCGACCAGCAAGGCCACCGGCCTGCTGTTGATGTTGACGACGGCGCTGGTCATCTTCTGGGGGGCCGAGGCTTATCTGCGGATTTTCTATATCACCACCGACGCCTACGGCTTCACCGCCATGAATTACTGGTGGTATCAGAACTTCTATTTCAAAGACCTCAACTCACTCGGCTACCGCGATTATGAGCCGCTGCCGGATGAGCCGGGTATCACCCGGATCGCCATCGTCGGCGACTCATTCACCGCCGGGCATGGCATCAGCAACATCGATGAGACCTTCCCGCAAGCGCTGGAGAAGCTGCTGGGGCAGGGGTACGACGTGAACACGGTGGCGCAGTCGGGCTGGGACAGCATCGACCACACCGCCTGGTTGAATGCTTATTACGAGAACATCGCCCCGCGCCAGCCGCAGGTCGTGGTGCTGTCGTATTATCTCAACGACATCGACTACCTGCTGACCGGCGAGGCCGACCCCAACACCGCCTTCGACTTCCTCGATCTGAACACCCCCGGCGGCTGGTTCGTGCTGAACTTCTTCGTGCCGAATTACATCTACTACAACATCGCCCAGTTCACCCAGCCGGCGCGCAACACCAACTTCACCGACCGGCTCATCCGCGCCCATCAGGACGACGCCATCTGGGCGCAGCATGAACCCTACTTGCAACAGTTCCACCAGTGGTGCGCCGACCATGACGCCCGCCTGATCGTGATGCTCTGGCCGCAGTTGGCCGCCATCCCGCAGTCGCAGGTGGCGCTCCAGCGCGTGAGTGATTTCTTCGCGGCTCAGTCTAATACCACCGTGGTGAACCTCAGCCCGCTGCTGGAAGCCTATCCGACGCGCGACCTGCTGGTGAACCGCTTCGACTCGCATCCAAGTGTGCTGGCGAACCGCATCGCCGCCGAAGCTCTGTATGAGACGATCCGGGCAGGGGAGTAGGAAGCAGTCGCAAGGGTCTATTGTCATAAGGCCAACCGATTGGTCAAGTGCGGTGCCGCCGTTACAATTGAGTCATCTTCATGTCTGCCAGGGAGATCAATCTCATGGAATATCGCTTTTTAGGAAAAACAGGCTTGCGCGTCAGTGAACTCTGCCTGGGTGCGATGACCTTCGGTTGGACAACCAGCCCGGCGGACAGCCATCACTTTCTGAACCGCTTTGTGGAAGCGGGCGGAAATTTCATCGATACAGCTGATGTGTATGCGGGAGGGAAATCCGAGGATATTGTTGGCGAATGGCTGAAGGATCAACCGCGTGAGCCGTTGGTCATCGCCACCAAAGTCCGTTTTGCCACCGGACAGAAGCCCAATGAAATTGGCCTCAGTCGGAAACACATTCTCGCGGGAATCGAAAGCAGTCTGAATCGGCTTAGAACCGATTACATTGACCTGTATCAGGTACACTGCTGGGATGACGGCACACCGTTGGAGGAAACCCTCAGTACACTGAACAGCCTGGTTGAAAGTGGCAAGGTACGCTATGTGGGCGTGAGCAACTATTGTGGCTGGCAGTTACAGAAGGCCATTGACCTCAGCCGCCAGATGGGATGGGAACCCTTTGTCTGCCTGCAACCGCTTTACAATCTCCTGGATCGTGACGTGGAATGGGAACTGGTGCCGGTATGCCTGAATGAAGGTCTGGGGATCATCCCCTGGAGTCCCCTGCGCGGTGGTTGGCTTGGCGGGGCCTATCACCGGGGCATGACCAGCCCGCCAGCCGGGACGCGTGTCGAAATGGCCGAGAATCGGGGATGGGGCGAAACCTTCACTGGGTATGCCACCGAACATACCTGGAACCTGCTGGATGTGCTGGGTGAAATCGCCAACGAGACGCAAAAAACCCCGGCTCAGGTCGCACTGCGCTGGCTGTTGCAGCGCCCCGGCGTCACGGCTCCAATCATCGCGGCTCGGATTGAACGGCATCTGGATGACAACCTGGGTGCGTGTGGCTGGGAACTGAGCCTGGAGCAGATGGCGCGCCTGACCAGCGCCAGCGACAAACCGCTGCCTTATCCCTATGAGACGCTTGTCCGCAATCGACGCCGTTAGACTGCTTTTTCTGGTGTTCAGGATAGATATGGCTTGAACACCGGCGAGTTGTTGAGCGCCGGTTCCATGACTGAGACCAGCGCCGGGTCGGATTGCAGCGTCGTCATGATGTCGGCGACCGAGATGTAGGCCTGTTCGCCCGCCCAACAGCGGCGCATCATCGGCATGAATAACTCGCGCCACCAGTCCGGGTCAACTGTGTTGAGGCGCTGCGTCAGCCAGTGCCACTCGGTCTCCAGTGCTGGTTCGAGGATCGACTCGCTGAAACGGGCATAAGCGGTGTGGAAACCCTCGCGTACATCAATCTCATCGCGGAAGGACTGCTGCGGCTGGTCGAGGTCGATGTGTCGCACCTGGGGAGGCTGACCGCGCCGCAGATGCAACCGGGCCACCGTGCGGACTTTCTGGCGCATGGTGAAGCTGCTGGGGGCAATCGCGCCGGGGTTGATGAGCCAGACGCCATCATGCAGCGTCACCATCGGGATATGGGTGTGTCCGAAGACGACGATGCGCGACTCGTGTTCCAGCCCGAACTGAGCGCGCCGCGCCAGCTTGGGTCCCCAGCGATCATCCCTGCGGCTCTCCATCTCAGCGACGCGATCCGGGTAATGGGCATGGGTCAGTACAACGCGGTTCCCCGCCGCCGTGATCGTTTGTAAGTAGGGCAGGGCGCGGGCCGTAGCCGGGTCGGCCTCATCGTTGCCATGCACCGCGACCACCGGCGCGATGCGGCTGAGGGCATCCAGCACCCACAGCTCACCGACATCGCCGGCGTGGAGAATCAGATCAACTCCGGCGAAGGCCTGGAAGACCGTCTCCGGCAGCTTGGGGCAGCGCTCCGGCATATGGGTGTCGGCGATCAGTCCGATCATGGCATCGTTGGGGTTTCCGGTTGGCACGGTGGCTTAACTTTCGCAACAGTTTTGCAAACATGATGACTGGCATTATAGCCTAATCTGCATCGGGCAGAGTGATCGCTTCCAGATGAATCAGATAGGCCAGTGCTTCATCCGCTGTGCTGCCGCACATTTCCGGGTGCGCGCGTAGACGAACGCACACCGCCGGGCGTTCTGGCAGGCCAAACAGCTTGCAACGATTGTCCTCGGTCAGTTGGATACAGCGGACACCCGCTGGTTTGCCCTCTGGCATTCCGGGAATCGGGGACGAGATCGACGGGGCGATGCAGCAGGCACCACAGCCGACGCGACACTCAAACATCGGCGAAGAGATCGGCAATAGGAACACTTGCCGGACTGTGTGGGATCATTACGAACCCCGTCCGTTGAACTGACTGATTACGTTCAAGACACATTACAAGTTGTCGCATTTTAACCGTCAGTCGGTTAACTTCGTTGAAATGAGCATGAAGTGTTGCCAGTAGTCATCCAAACTCCATCGCACTTGCTCGAATCCAGCCCGAACAGGGCGGAAAACCTTCCCGCAACAAACACCAGCACCCACCTTTATCTCGTAGTCTCTTTCTTTACAAACCCTCTCTACCAACTCAGAAGCGACGGCTACCTTAGCCGTCGCGATTCGGGTCGGGGAAGGCGTTGCCGAAAGAGCCGGGCGGCGTGGTCGGTTCTGGCGGTGCGGGCTGCGGCGGCACATTGTAATCAATCGGCAGGGCATCGATGACTGATTGGGTTTGCAGCGTAATCAGCGCCAGCCAGCCCTGCACCCCGTTGAAATCGACCTTGACCCAGGGGCTGTAGGGACTGCGCGCCAGCAGCGTGACCTTCGCACCATCCGGCACGAGTGTGACCACACCAAACGCCACATCGGGCGCATTGCGCATGTTGACTCCTGCCGGGGCGACGACGGTGGCAACGCGTCCCAGGTCGCCGTAGCGCTGTGGCGGCAGGGGGGTGGCTTCGTAGACGGCGCTGATAGTGCCGAGATTCTGGGTGAGCAGGTTGGCGAACATCCAGCCAGTCTCGCCGCTGTCCAACCGGACGTGATACCAGTCGCCGTTGGGGTTGCGCCCCAGCACGCTCAGGATTTGTCCGGGCGGCACCTGGACGATCACGCCGGCGTCGGTGCTGGGGGCGACGCGCAGATTGACCGCGCCATCGGTCTGCACGAAGCCGGGCTGCGGCAGGATGATCGGGCGATCCAGCAGGGCAACCGGCAGGTTGAACACCAAGGCCTGATCGAGCGGCTGGGGCGGAGCGGGTGGCGCAATCGGCGCACCCAGATTGCCGGGGCTGTAACTGACGATCACTTCCTGTCCCGGGCGCACGACCTGCTGCTGACCGGCGGCGTAAATGCCGGAGACGCCGGAGAGCGATGAAAAGATGGTGGCGGAGTCACCTTCGGTCTGAATCAGCAGCGTGCCGCCGAGCGTGACCGAGACGCCGTTGATGGCGATGTTGGCGGGTTGGCCGAAAGGAGCCTGGATGATATAGGCGCTGCGCGGCACCGCGCCACAGCTTGAGACGTTGGAGCCGGTCTGGACGATGGTAGATTGCCAGGCGGGGAAGTCCGGCGGTGTGATGTTCCAAATGGTAACATTGCCGATCATCAGGCCGGTGTAACGCACGGGCGCATCCGGCCGCAACCAGACCAAACCACCGGTACCGCCTTCCGCCGAGACCGAGCTGGTGCGGATGGCCTGCACCACGCCAACTTCGACCAATGAGCCGATGGGGCTGAGGGCATTGCTGACCGCGCCCGCCGGTTCGACCTGAGGCGCAGCACCGCCATTGCAGAAAAAGCCGACCGGCCCGCCAATGCAGGCATCGCTGGCGGCTGTCCAGATGGCTTCCAACACCGGCGCACAGTTGGCGCTGCTGACTGCGGTGGTATCCTGGGCGTTAATCCCGGCGCTGCCGATCAGTCCGATCAGCACGGCGATGAGAAGCGCCCCTATTCCTTTCGTCATAGCCACACCCTGCCTGTATCCGCTTACGACTGCCCCCATTGTACCAGAGCCGTATCCAGAGCAAGCCAAGATGTGATAGACTCTTTGTAGAATCTAACCAACGAGTTGAATAACCTGTGACTGCTTTGCTGCCTGATAATCCGCCGGTGATGCTGCTGGCGGCGTTTTCTGATGCATTCCCTGATCTTGCGGTGCAGTGGATCATCCGCGCTCCGGGTCGGGAGATGTGGATCGCTGCCGCCCGCGCTGAAGACGAATCGTTCACGCTGGCCGCGCCTGAACTGGAGGTGCGCACGACCTTCAACCTCCAGAGCGCCAAACAAAAACTGACGGTGCTGCGCCGGCCGCTGCCGCGCTGGGCGCATTATCCCGCCGGGGTGACGCTGCTGCTCTCCCGCGATGGGCTGGATGTGATCGGCTTGCAGATGGTGATTATGGGGGAAGAGCCGCCGGGGCCGCGCTTCGATTACGGCGTCGGTCTGGCCTTCGCTGCCCTGTGGCACGAGCTGTATGAGATGCCCTACACCATCGACAGCCTGATCGACCTGGTAGACCGCGCCCGCCGCGAGTACGTCGATGCGAAGTGAGGGGCAGCCGGTTATGGTTGGATTGGGTAACGTCAAATGGTAGCTGACGGCTATGAAGTCGTTATATGACTGGAGATAGCGATTGCCAGCCAGAGATCGTTGTGAGCCTCAAGTCATACAAGCTCTGCAAAAAGATGGCTGGACACTGGTCAGTCAACCTTTTTCGATACGTGTAAGTCGTGTCGAAAACGCTTTAGCTGACCTCAGCTTCAGGCGTGATGAAACAACCGTGATCGTTATTGAGGTGAAGTGCTTCGATGGGATTCGTCCATTGCAGGACGAGCTTTACCACGCTGTAGGGCAGTACATCTTTTATCGGAATGCCATGCGATTGGTTGGATTGAACCTTCCACTCTTTCTGACGGTACCGCTTGAAGTTTATCAAACATTTTTTCAGCGACAGACTGTGCAAGCCGTGATACAAGAGGCTAAAATACAGATCATCGTGGTTGATATTGACCGTGAGGAGATCGACCAATGGATAACCTGAAGCAACTCCTGCGAGAAGAGGTGGCCTGGTACGCCGGCAGTGGCCGGGGCGCAAATGTCATCCTGTTTCCGCTGCTGGATGATGAACACCAGACCTACAGCGTGACGGCGGTGGATTATCCCGTGCGCCATGATATCCCGCTGGTGTTGGTGCTGGCGCGGATTGTGGGTGACATCATTGTGATTCAGGAAGACAACACCAGCAAACCATTGGTCAATGCCTTGCTCGAACGGGGCATTCCCCGCGATCGTATTGTGCTGGCTTATCAGGGCGAACCCATCCCGGATGCCGAACGGTTCGCGTTGTAGTCAATCGCGCCAGTTGTCATTGTCGGATGCGCCGTGAGTATGTCAATGTGAAGTGAGGAGGGAGATGGCTCGCCGTCAACCCAATGCCGGACGCAGGCCGCGCTGAACGGCAATCTTCAGGGCTTCGGCTTTGCGAACCATCCCCTGACGATAGATTGTGAGGAGATGATCCAACTCCAGTTTTTCGTCAGGGGTTAGCATCCCTTCCCGCTGACCGCCCAGCAAGTGGCTCAAACGCGCCTGCTGCTCGTCGGGCATCTGCATCTGGCTCAATGCTAACACCCGTTCATCAGAGAGCGAGTCAAGCGGTATCTGTGCCGCATAGCGCTCCAGCCATTCCTGAAGCACGGCTGGCAGCTCGCGCTGAGTTTGTTGGGCGATGCTGCGGGCATCCTGTTCGATGGCTTCCGGTATCTCCAGCGTCACCTGTATCATGGGCTGATTCTCCCTCTATCAACCGTAGCATAGCTTCTCTATTATCCCGGCCTGCCGCGCAGCGCCCGCGCCAGCCTGACCAGCGGACTGATGATGCCTTTTCGCAGCCCCCGCGCCAGCCCTTCGATCAGACGGGCGGTGATCTCCGGCGGAGGGGGTTGCAGAATCGGGTAAGGTTCGGCGTCATAAGCCCGCAGCACGGCGTTGGCAGCAGCGATGGCCGTGACGCAGCTTCGTTCCATCCACAGCGAAGGCGAGTCATAACCGATCCAGTCACCGCAGGCGTGCAGGTTCGGCCAGGGCGTTTGCACATGCAGACAGTCCGCCGTTGGCACACGGAAGGCGGTATGCACCCGGCTGTTGCGTCGCAGCGTCCCATACACATAGCTGCCGCGCAGTTCGGGGAAGGCGCGCTGCACTTCATCAACACAGCGGATCAGCAGAACGTTTTCCGGCTGCTCCATCACGTCATCGCGGGCGTAGAGATGCATCTCGATGGCGCTGCCGCCGGTCACCGCGTGCCACTCCCGAAAATCGTCGTAGAGCCGGTGCATCCAGAAGAAGTTATCCGGCAGGAAGTCGCCGGTGAACATACCAGCCGCCGTGCCGGGGCGGGGGGCTTTACTGAACCACAACCGCGCCGTGCCATTGCGCACCGCGCCGGGGAAGCGCATCCGGTTCACCTCGGCTGCCAGATCCGGACTGTTTTGCAGCAGCATCGCCGCACCGGGGGCATGAGTCGCCAGGATGACCTGCCGCGCCAGCAGCGACCGATTGCCACCCCGTGTCGAGTCATGGACGACGATGCGCCACGACTCCCCATCCGCACCGCGCTCCAGCCGTTGGGCTTCGGCCCCACCATAGAAGTCACCTTCATGCTGGCGGATGAAATCGATGAACGGCTGGATCACATCGGCATGGGCGTTGCCGGGCAGGTAGGCCATCTCCCACGAGTCGCGGCGCAGCATGGTGTAGAAGCGTACAGCGGCGATCATGCCGGTCAGGGTGATGTCTTCTTTGGGGGCGGCCAGCAGGTTGACGCCGACGCCGGTGAAGGTGGCGCGCAGGTTGGGCGTCCAGCCGCGAAAGTATTCATCCATCATCAGCCCGTCGAGCGCGATGCCCTCGCGGATTGGGTCGAGGCTGAGCGTCCACAGGATGCTCAACAGGAAGCCAGGCAGCGACAGGAAATCGAGCGGCGTGATCGTCGTCCAGAAGCGCGGGCGGAACAACAGGCTCAGATAATGGAAGGGCGCGGGTATCCAGCCGTGCCGCACCAGATTGCCGGCCTCGACCACGCGCACCTCGCGCCGCCAGCGGTTGATCCATTCTTCGCCCTGCGACGATTGCAAGGCGATGGGGAGGAAGCGCTCCAGCGTCGCCCGCATGTTGACGTAGCCGCCCCACAGGGCATGGATGCCGTGTTCGGAGGGGAAGGCCCAGTCCCGTCCCTGATAGGTGAAGCTATCAGGATCGCCGCCGGACAGCCGCCCGCCCGGCCACAACCGATCGGGTTCGAGTATAAGGGGTGGGATGCCCCGCGCCGCCAGATGGGCCGCCGCTGTCAGTCCGGCCAGCCCGCCGCCAATAATCACTACCGGGAAAAGGTCATCGTTGTTGGTGTTCATGTTCCCTATAGTAAGGTCAAACCGGCGAAGAGCAAAGCGGCGAGTTGTTCATGGTCTGGGGCAGATGGCTGGACGATATTGAGGATTGCGGCAATTCCAGAGAAATCGTTGTCCAGATGCTCCCTTACCGCTCGCTTAAGCTGCTTGGTTGAGGGAGAAGGGGAGCAACTTCCCCTCCACACAGCGGGAGCTGTACAGAGGGGCGGGTTGATTGGGGAAAACAAAACTCAGCAACAACCTCAGATTCAGGCAGAAGCTCGAGGATTACTGCGCCGTCTGCTGGCGACGCTGATCGACCTGGGCGATGAAGGCGGCGCGGTCTTTGTTCCAGGCTTTCTCGATGTCGCCGCTGAAGCCAGCGATGACCCAGGGGGCGCGGCGGTAGATGGCACCCATGATCTGATCGACCTCGGCTTCCTTGCCTGGAACCGTCAGCAGCTTGCCCTGACGATCATAGACGTGGGCGAAGTAGCTTTTGAGACCGCGATTGTTGACGACCTTTTTGTACATCCAGACCACATCGTTGACTTTGGCGACATCCAGCGAGGACTTGCCCAGGTTGACCGCCCAGGTGCGGGTCAGGTTGAACTTGCCGATGGTTTCCTTCTGCCCATCCATCTCGGTCATGATCTGCTGCGACACCTGCTCCGGTTCGCCGAAGCGCGCCAGGTTCTTGAGGATGGGGTGTGCCGCCGGGTTGCCCATGCGCTGGAACGTGATGACCAGGCCGATGATGGCGCCGAGCGCGATCACGACGACGGCGGCCAGCCCGGCACCGACATTCAGGTTGAAGTCGCCGGTCTGGATCATGAAGGGGAGGAAGTCATCTTCCAGGCGCGGCTCCTGGCGGATGATGTCGGCCAGCACCTCATCGCGGACATCGCTGGGCATCGGCACCAGCCAGCCGGTCACGTTCAGGTCGGTCTCTGCCGGGTCGCTGGGCGTCTCAAACAGGACATATTTCCGGTCAACTTCAAAAGCGCCATAATAACGGCGGCTGGTCTCGACGCCGTTGCGGGTCGAAACTTCATACCAGCCAGTATCGATGGCGTCATCAGCCTCGAAACGAATGTAATAATCCGACACCGCCTCGACATCTTCGATCTCGGCGATGGCGTCGGCCTCGGTCACAAACGGGCCGCTGAACAGGTTGCGATAGGCGTTAATCGCCAGCGCACCGCCAATGAGCGCGATGAGCAAAATGCCGGCGAACAGGAGCAAGCGGTTGCGGTTGGAACGGCTGATGATCGATTGAATGAAGTTCTCAGAAACCATGACCATTATCCTTGTAGTGTATAGCAATATATGACACCACTATAACGCCACACGGTTTTTGAAAGTTCCCAATTGGGCGGGCAATTGTCAGGAAGTTGTCGTACCCCAGCCGCCGCCCCCCGGCGTTTCGATCATCACCCGGTCACCCACATCGACCCTGCCGGTGTACTTGCCACCCAGATCACGGCGGGTGCCATCAGCGCGGATGAGCTGGTTCTGCCCGGCCTGACCCGGCGCACCGCCCGCCAGCCCATAGGGTTGATGGATACGCCGTTCGCTGTTGAGGGTGATGGTGGCTGGCGTCAGGAATTCGTAGACCCGTCGCAGCCCGTCGCCCCCGCGCTGCTCCCCCTTGCCGCCGGAGTCATCGCGCAGACTGTATTCCAGCACCCGCAGCGGCAGAGCATATTCCAGGGCTTCCACCGGCGTGTTGCGGGTGTTGGTCATGTGGCTGTGGCGTCCGCTCAGGCCGTCGCCCTGCGACCCGGCTCCATGCCCGCCGCCGATGGTCTCATAATAGACGAAGTTCGCCCCGCCTACGGTGAAGTTGTTCATACTGCCCTGGCTGGCCGCCGGAATCCGCCCTGGCAGCGCCTGCGCCAGCGCCCCCAGCACGACATCGACGATGCGCTGACCGGTCTCGGTGTTGCCAACGGCCACCGCCGCCGGGAAATCCGGGTTGAGCAGGCTGTGCGGCGGGATGGTCACCCGCACCGGTGCGAAGCAGCCATGATTGACCGGCACATCCTCTTCCGCCAGCAGCCGGACGCAGTACCAGGTCGCTGAGCGCACAATCGCCTCCACCGCGTTGACGTTGCCGGCCACCTGGGGGGCGCTGCCGCTGAAATCCACTTCCATCTGTGACCCCGCTACCGTGATGGTGGCCTGAATCGGGATGCGGAACGTGCGCTGTCCGTCGCCTTCGAGCGCGTCGGCAAAGGTGTAGACGCCGTCGGGTATGGTGGCGATCACCGCTTCGGTCAGTCGTCGCGAATAATCCAGCAGCGCCTCGGCATGAGCCGCGACGGTGTCCGCGCTGTGTTCAGCCACCATCGCCAACAGCCGTTTTTCCCCGACGCGCTGCGCCGCCAACTGCGCTTCCAGATCACCGACCCGTTCCTGTGGGGCGCGGCTGTTGGCGGTGATGAGCGCCAGCGCCGCCTGATTGCGCCGGTCGCCTTCCACCAGCTTGATGGGCGGGATGATGATGCCTTCCTGATACAACTCGGTGCTGAGGGGCAGCGACCCCGGCGACATGCCACCGACATCGGCGTGATGGGCGCGGCTGGCGACGAAGAAGGCCGGCGCACCATCGACAAAGACCGGCGACACCATCGTGATGTCCGGCAGATGCGTCCCGCCATGATAGGGATCGTTGAGGATGATGACATCGCCGGGCGCGAACGACTCGAACTCGCGCAGGGCATACTCCACCGAGGCCGGCATACTGCCCAGATGCACCGGGATGTGAGCGGCCTGGGCGATCATGCGCGCCTCGGCGTCAAAGACAGCGCAGCTAAAGTCCAGCCGTTCGCGGATGTTGGGGCTGAAGCTGGCGCGTTGCAGCGTCACGCCCATCTCTTCGGCGACGGCAGCGAACAGATTGCGGAAGACTTCGAGCGAGATCGGGTCAATGGTCGGCATGACAGATCAATCCTCACAATAGGCCGGGTGGGTCGAAACCGGTGTGCGCAGAGCCAGCGCAAATTCACAGGATGTTGGTCTGGCTGAACGACGAACGCATAACTATCACATTGAGGCTTAAATGCACCCAGCGTTGTTTTTCTCCCCTCGCCCTGTGGGAGAGGGGCCGGGGGTGAGGGCAAACACGAGGGTCATTTTGGCCTTGCGGCACCAGGAACTAACAACCGGGAACTAACAACTAACAACTGGCAACTCCATCCCCCTCCATTCTACCCAACGTTTGAATTCCGCCCCCACTCACTCGGTTGATGCCGGGGCAGAGGTTAACAAAGGACAAGAGTCCACTGGTACGAAAGGCCACAGCGAATTATAGTTAGAGATGGTGTGTGCGGTAAGAACCCTATTAAAGAGAAACCTTGTGGCTGCGGCAACGTTCTTCACTCTGGAACATTTCTACTTTGGACAGCGCGAACCGGGCGGCGAGCGGCAATTGCTGGCTGCGTCGCCAGATGTGCTGAAAGAACATATCGCGGAAGCGGTTCGCTATGCCTCGATCCCACCACTGCCGGGTGTGCCGACGGGTTCATGGTCGCTGGTGCGCGGCAAGAAAGAACTGGCCTTCGTGCTGGTGCAGGCGCAGCAGCGCGATGACGAGCGGGTGCTGGAACACTATGTGCTGTTCCCGGCGGATACGCTGCGAACGCTCGCTGGCAACCTGCAAGCGCTGGTCAAGTTGGTCGAAAGCCAGATGCCAGACTTCAGCCAGACGAGCATGGTGGTGAAGCCGCTGCGGCTGGCGGCACCGGATAGCCGCAGCACAGAAGCCGAAATCGACCAGCTCCTCGAACTGATGAATTACACCCATAACCAGACTGACCTGATCGAGACGATGCTGGCAGCGATTGTGCAGGGTGTGCCGCTGGTGGTACAGGGCGCGCCAGATGATCTGGCGACGCGCGTCAAGTTCATTGAAGGGCTGCTGGCGCTCCTGCCGGCGTCGGCCCGTTTCGGCGTCACCTTTTCGACCCATGTGGTGGATAACACCGACATCGATACCCAGATTCGCTTCTTCGGCGGGCAGAAGCTCTCGCGCCAGACGCTGGTCTATGGTTGGGAACGGGGTAAGGTCGGCGGCAATGTGGTCGAGGATGACTACAGCCACTTCATCGTCAGCCAGCTCCGGCTGGATGCAGAACTGGTCACGCGGCAAACGCGCTCGCTGAAGGATGTGGCGGCCTGGCGCATCCGGCGCGGCGACGGACTGGCGGAGGCGCTCGGTTATGTGGCGCACCGCTTCAGGATCGACGACGCCCTGATGAACAATCAGCCGGTGGAAAGCGCCGAGGTTTCCAAAGTGCTGGCGGAAGACCCGACGCTCAGCCCGGAACTGAAGATCAAGTATACCCAACACCTGCTGGCCTTCGCCCTGGCGCTCAACGACATGACCCACGCCGAGCCGATTGCCCCGATGCTGCGGGAAAATCAGGCGTTGGAGCAGGCCATCGCCGACCAGTTTGAGGGCGCTATCCGTGAAGGGAAAGCCGGGCTGGTCTTCGAGGCGCTCTCGCGCTGGCTGGCAAATCCCCTGGGGCCAAGCGGGATGCGCTGGGTAGACCTGACCCATCAGGCGGCGCTGGCGCGGATGGAAGCGCTGGTCAAGGAAGGCGACAGCGCCCACATCAACAAATTCCTGGAATTGGTGCATTACGCTAGCCCCGGCCTGGAGATCAGCCGGGTGGTGCCGCGCCTGGTCGAGCGGGTGATGCCGCTGGCACTGAATGATCGTGAACTGAACCTGACGGTCTTCCTGCTGGCGGTCAATTATCTGGATATTGACCGGCTGCGCGGTCTGCTGAAGAACCCTAGCTTCATCACCCGGCTGCCGCCGTCGCTGGGGCGGCTGGCTCCGTACCTGTCGGGTGAGGATGCCGGGATCGCGCCGGGCGGCTTGCTGGTGGCGACGGCGACCGACTTCGGCGATGAGTGGCGCGACCCGGTGCTGATCCGGTTGGCAGAAGCGGCCATCAAATCAGATCGGGCGGACATCATCGATACGCCGGCTTTGGGGATGATGGTTGGCCTGCTCGGCAGCGCCTGGGGGACGCAGTACCGCGAAACGCTGCACTGGATTGTGGCGAAGATGTCCAACGACGACACGCTGCGCCGGCTGGAACCGCCCGGCCCCAGCTATATGCTGCAAATCCTGCTGGCCTCCGGCGGCTATGCCGATCTGGCGAGCGAGATGCTGCATCAGGCGCGGACGCTCTACCCCGGCGAGAAGCAGGACGAGTACATTCAGATTGTGCAGCGCATCTTCGCTGAGACTCCGCTGGCACCCGAACGCGCCGACGATGTGCTGAAGGCGATTGAGCAGGGCGGCATCCGTTCATTGCCGCTGCTGATGGCCTACATCGGTGTGCTGGAGGGCAGCTCATGGTCATCGGCGCTCGATCCCATCGCTGAAGAAGCCACCGAGCGCCTGTTCAACAACCCGGAGATCATCCGCGTCATCCCGTCGCAGGCCATGATCGCGCTGCTCAAGTTCCACATCAAGCGCAAGGATGTCGAGAAGACCATCCGTGCCGCCCGCCTGATGCCATCCGTCGCCATCCGCGAAGGGACGAAGGGCATCAACCTGATCGGGCGCATGTACACGCTGATGGATTGGGACGAGCGCATTCAGCTCGGTGGGCTGGAACTGCTGCGACGCTATGTGCGACAGGCCAGTGATGCCGATGCCCGGCGGGCGGTGGTGGCCTTTGGTCGTGAGTTTGGGCAGAACATCGAACAATCGCTGACGGCGACCTATCTGCTGCGCCAGATGATGGACAGCGTCAGCATGGTGTCGTATGCCGAATTCCTGCGCGTGGTATCCGACCTGCTCTACGATATGACCGCGGCCTATGCCGACAAGGGCAAAATCCCCAGCCTGGGGGCCATGCTCAACAGCCTCGACAGCCTCAACGGCAGCCTGACCCGCGACGAACGGGCGGAACTGGCGGAAGAGATGCTGAACCTGGGGCGCGCCATCATCGAACTGGGCAAAGGCTGGGTGGCGGTCAAGCCACGTGACGGCGACAAATACATCGAAGAGCTGCTCAAGCTGCGTCGCCCGCCGGCCAGCGGTCTGGATGTCTTCTGGAGCTTTGGCGGGTATCTCTCACGCGGGACGCGCGCCCCGCTTCGGATGGATCGCGCCCTGAGCAAGTATGTCTTCGCGGAACGTTCCGCCCCCAAATTGAACGAGGACACGCGCATCAGCAGCGTCGTCCTGCAAAGTGCGCTCAAGGCTTTCCCCAGCGGCAAGAAGCTGCTGCTGACGATGGAAGCGGTGCGCACCGAGATGGACAGCCTGTGGGGTGATGTGCCGGAGGCGAAACGGCGCGAGATCATCCGTGAGCTGGCGCTGGACTTCCAGCATATCGCCGAGCTGGCAGCGGCTATCGCCGTCAGCGGCAATCCCAAAGTGCTGGAATTGAATCAGGCACGGGGTCTCGAAGAGAACAAGCAGCAGCCCAAGAACCCGCTGGAGATGATCCGCTTCGTCAGCGGCTACTTCCGCCAGCGTTCGTGAGCCGTAGGCTTTTCCAGAGAACGGTTTAGCCCATAAAGGTCTTCGTAGGGGCGGTTCGCGAACCGCCCCTACACGGCCATTCGTTTGACCAGTCGGATCATTATTTTCCTGCCACAGCCCTCAGCGAATGGCCCCATACGGCAGCACAGCATGAACACCGCGGCTGCCGTTGACGATCTGGGTGATGCGCAAATCCACCGCCAGACTCGCCAGCGCCAGCGCATCCCGTTGATCAATCCGGTACAACGTCTGCATCAGCACCAGCATCTCATCGAGCGCCTGATACATCGCGGTTTCCAGGTTCTCGTCAAAGCCAAACGTCACCCAGCCTTCCGGCGTCTGGGCGCGCGGGGTATTGAGCGGCATGTCCTGGCGCAGATGAAACGTCAGGCTGACCCGTTCCATCGGGCATTCAATCGCCGTCACGCTCACCTCGCCATCGCCCTGTACGCCATGTCCATCGCCGACGTAGAACAACGCCCCTTCGACGCCGATGGGCAGATAGACCGTCGAGCCGCTGACCAGCGCCTTGCAGTCGATGTTGCCACCCCAGCGGCGCGGCGGTGGCGTGGAATGCACCCCTTCCTCGACAGGCGCAACCCCCATCACCCCCATAAACGGACGCAGCGCGATCGTGTGACCATGCTGGTTGCGCCCGGTCATGGTCGCGGCATCGAGCGTCCAGGTGTGGATGCGCTCGTCGGTGCCTTCAGCGATGTTATAGTGCCGGTTGACCGGGTGATCCCAGCCGCCCGCCAGGGTGAAGCCATAGCTGCCGGGGATGATCGTGCCGATCTCGACGGCCAGCGTCATGCCCGGCTGCGCCCCGCGCAGGGCGACCGGCCCGATCAGGCAGTGACCGCTGTCGGTCTCCGGGTTGAGCGGCTCAAATTTGCGGCGCGGCGGGTCAAAGGTTGTTAAGCGTTCCACTCCCCAGCCGGCATCCAGTGTTCGATAGACGACGGTATCGCCGGGGTCGATGGTCAGGATCGGTTGATGATCGCGCGAGAAGCAGCCGATCAGGTTGTCGCGCACAGGTTCGAGGCGATGAGTTGGCACCTACCACTTTTCCCATTTCTCTTCGAACTCTGGCGTTTCGTTATGGCGCGGATACAGCCGTTGATGGGCGGCTTCGGCGATCTTCAGCACGTGATGATCGCTCTCTTCGTAGGTGATGTCGCGGGCGATCACGCGGCGCGAGGCCGAGGCGAACAGCGTCACATCTGACTCGATCATGCGTCCGGGGAAGACGATCATGCCAGAACCGATGCGGCAGTTATGCCCGACCGCGCCCCCCAGCACCACCTGGTTGACCGACTCCAGCCGGCCATCGACGTTGGCAGCGCGGATGGAACGCGGGATGACGCCGCCCTTGCCATCCGGTTCGCCCACCAGGTTGAAATCGGTGAAGGTGTTGCCGGCCCCGACAAAGCTGTCGCGCCCGATGACGCACATTTGCAGGCAGGTATTCTGCGCCACAATCGACCCGCTCATCATGCTGGTCATGAAGAGCGAGGCGCGAAACGGGAGGAAGCAGTTGTTGGCGACGGTACTGAGCATCAACTGGCTGCCCTGCGAGATACTGACATCATCGCCAATCGAGCAGTTATCGATGACCACGCCCGGCCCGATGAAGCAGCGCTCGCCAATCGTCGTCGGGCCGCTGATGTAGGCCGAGGGGTCGATGACCGTATCCTTGCCCACTTTGACCACTTCCGAGGTCGTCAGCATCTGCTTCTGTTCCAGGATGCCGCGCCACAACAGCCTGAGCATGGAAAAGTTATGGCTGCGGGTGTACTCCTCGAAGCGGAAGCCGCGCGTGAACACGCCGAAAATGATGCTGGCGTAATAGACATGCACCCAGCTTTCAATCGAGAGCATCGAGCGACGCGGCAGATAATGCGTCAGTTCCTCAACTTTGTCCTGCGCCATGAAGTCCGGCACGCTGTAGAAGCCGCGCGGCTCCGAGTCACTGGGGATGACCACCGGCTGCACCTCCGGCGCATAGCCACGTGGAAAGTACCACAGGTCGATCAGATAGATGGCCTTGCCGCCAGCATCAACCGACGCCTCAAACGTGGTCGCCAACGGCAGCGCATACATGGCGAAGGAACGGTCATCGGCTGCGAAGGCCGCCCGGCAGGGGCGTTTGCTGGCGCGGGCGCGATCCATGAAGTAATCCAGGAATTCGATATCGAACCACAGGTTGTCGCGGTAGACGATGGCCTCGTCATCGCCGGGGATGCTCGTCAGGCCGTCGCGGTCGCGGAAGGTGCCGCCCAGCCGCAATTCGAGGCGGTGCTTGCGGGCGAACTCCGAGAACAATTCTTCCTGCTGAAAACTGACGAGATTGGTGCCGACGATCAGTTTGCTGGCGGGTTCGTTAAAGGGCGGGACATGATGATGATCTTCGAGGATATACCGGTACATGGCGTGCGCGGCCTCCCGCTGGTGTAAACCGACTCAGCGGCAAGTATAGCACTATCACCCGTTATTCAGAAAATCGCGCACTGCTTCATGAAACCGCTGCGGTTCATCCAGCATCGGGAAATGCCCGGACTCAGCGAAGGAGAGGACTTTGCTATGCGGGACAGTCTGTTGCAGGACATCGCCCTGATTGGGGTGAACGATGATGTCCTTCTTGCCATAAATGCCCAGCACCGGCAGCCGCACTTCATTCATGCGCGGGCGCAGATCGGTCTGGCGCAGGGTGGTGATGCTCTGGAAGAAGGGGCGCACCGTCAGTTTGGAGAGATCGGAGGTGAACATCTTCCCCAGCGCCTTGCCATCCTTCGCCAGCAGGTAGGCATAACCGCGCAGCGCCACCCGCAGCCCACCCATGAAGACATCGTAGAGGCGCGGCGTGGTCTCGGCCAGGTCAATCCAGGCCTGATACCCGGCCACGCGCAGCAGCGGACTGAGCGACGAGCCATGAATCGGTGAGCCGATGACGACGATTTTGACCACCTTTTCCGGAAAGCGCATGGCAGCGCTCAAGGACACCGTGCCACCCATCGAGTGGCCGACCAGCGGCGCCTTGACGATGCCCAGGCGATCCATGAATTGATTCACCAGTAGGGTGAAGTTGGCGACGGAGAAATTGTCGCCGCGGTAACCCAGCTCGCCAAAGCCGAGGAAGTCCAGCGAGTAGGTCTTAAAATCCTTGCCTAGCTCCTCGATGGTGCGCGACTGCCGCCACAATTCCCACGAGCCGAGCCAGCCATGCAGAAACAAAACCGGGCGGCCACGCCCATAGGTTTCATAGTGTACGATCCCCTGATCGGTGACCAGCGTTGCCACGATGTTGCCGCCCTTGTGTTAATAACGCCGCGCCCCGTCTACTGCTGCTTGTCCATCTCCTCTAAAATCGAGTAGAGCAGTTCCAGCAGCACATTCTTGACGCTTTCCTTGTCCTTGGCGATGCACGGCAGCAGCTTGACGCTGTCTTCGATGCGCAGCGCGATGCGCAGGTCTTCGGCCCTCCAGGCATCGGGGTGATCCTGCTTGTTGGCCGCCACCACATAAGGCGTCGGCGCATAGGCGCGGAAGGTATCGAGGATGCTCTTGGCTTCGCGGAAGGTTTCCGGCTTGGCGCTATCGACCATGACCACGAACCCCAGCATACCCTCCGCCAGAATTTCCCACATGAAGTCGAAACGGCGCTGGCCGGGGGTGCCGAACAGGTACAGCACCAGATCATCATCGACGGTGATGCGCCCAAAGTCCATCGCGACGGTGGTCGCGGACTTGACAGTGGCTTCCGACGTGTTGGCGGAAATGCCCGCTTCGGTCGATACCACTTCGATTTCGCTGATCGAACGGATGAATTCCGTCTTGCCGGCGCTGAAGGGGCCAGTGATCACCATTTTTACAGTTTGCATAGGTTTCGCTCACTCTTCCGTATGAACGTCCCTCAGGACTTGCTAGATAGACCGAATCTTGTCGATGAGCCGACTGACGACATCCGCTTTCACAGTCGGTTTGGGTGCCTGGCGGCGGCGCTGGGAGGCGGCCTGTGCCTGCTCCATGCCCGGCGGTTTCACCAGTTCCACCAGTCCGGCCTGTTCCAGACCATACACAATCCGGCGGATTTCAATCTCCGACATGTTGTTGGCTTTGGCGATCTGCCGGATCGAGTTCTTGGGATTCACAAAGGAGACCACACGCCATTCTTCGACGCTCAGGTGGATGCCCTTGAATTTCTCTTTGGGGTTTTCCGGGAACTTCAGCGCCATATCCAGGTTGGGCAGGTGCTGCGTCAGTTCTTCAATTTCCTTGATGCGCCGCGACCCCTCGATGATGATGTTCTCCAGGTCTATCGGCACCTGGATGCGATCCGCCGGCGGCAGGATGTTATCATCAAAGCGGAATGGCTCGTGGTTAAGCGACATCAGGTTATAGACGACATCCAGCGTGTGCTGCTTGATGCTCTCGACAATATCGGTCTGCGACACATAGTTGGCATTAATGAGCAGCAGCGCCAGCGCCTTGTCATTGGCGTTCTTGGCGCGTTCGCGGATGATGCGTGCCTGGTCATCGGTCAGTTTGCCGGCCTTGTTCAGGACAGAAACCAGATGTCCTTCGCGGCCTTCCATCGTGGCATAGACCAGCTTGCCGGTCTTGAAGGAAATCCTCGCCCGCTCCGTCCCAGCCTCGATCCGTTCACGGCTCTTGCCGTTCACCTGTTCCGATTGACCTGTTTTCTTGGCCTGAAAAATCGTCAGCGTCCCGGTCTTGCCGGAAAGATTAATCAGGTTCAGTAACTGGGTCGTGCTAAAATCCCTCAGTTCACCCTTCAGTGGCATTCAAGCCCCCTACATTCAAGATCGGTTTGGACAAGAGCAGGAGAAATATTACCCTTGAGCCGATTATAGCTTGCGGCTATAGTCAAGTCAAACAACGGGAGCGTGTGTCCCCTGCCTATGTTCAACCATCCACCAGTTGTTCATCGTCTGTTGGGCTGGCTGCTGCTGGCGCTCTGCACCGGCTGTCTGCAACCGGCTGCGCCATCGCCCGCCGCCCCAACCAACGCTATCACCAATCCTACACCGGAAACCCAGATTGCAACACTAAAGAATGCAATTGGCCCGGACGAATTTCCTGCTGGCATCAATCGACTGACCGGACAACCGCTGGTTGACCCGGCCCGGCTGAACCGCCGTCCGCTGCTGGTCAAGATTTCCAACGCGCCGCCGCTGGTACGTCCCCAGGCCGGGATCGGCGCGGCTGATATTGTCTACGAACATATCGTCGAAGGTGGATTGACGCGCTTTTCGGCGCTCTTCTATGGACAGGCACCGGAGCGCGTCGGCTCGATCCGCAGCG
>JALHNT010000025.1 GCA_022843385.1 Anaerolineae bacterium
GCCAGAGTTTGGTAGCTCACTCCGTCCCACAGGATCACCAACTCGTCCCAATTGCCGCTACTGACGATTTTGTTCCCGTCGTGGCTCCAATCCACATCGGTCACAGTCGCCTGATGACCGTACAAATTTGTCAGGCGTTCACCAGTGGATGCATCAACAATCCATACCGTACCATCAAAGCTGCCCAGCGCCAGCCGTTGACCATCGGGCGACCAGGCAACTGAGGTAAAACCTGACTGAGGCTGACTGAGGAATAGCTCGACTCTGTTGACGGTATCAACAACGCTCAGGTAGCCATATGAATTGGCTTGGGTCGAACCGCCTCCGTGATGAACGCCGACGGTGGCAAGGCGAGTTCCATCGTAATTCCAGGCGAGATCAAGCATGTACGTGATGTTTTCCTGGGCGATGTAGGATGATCCGCCCCATATCGACGTGAACAAGCTCAACATCGCGATCATTTTGTACATATCACCGCCCTGCCCGACAATGGAAAAACCAGGTGACGACTGTTTCCACTATACCGCGCCAGAGCCGGGACTGCCTGACGACTGCCCTACGGCGGCAGGTCAGGCTGCCGGCGGCGGGACCGGTTCAGCCGCGTCGGTAGTACGGGCAGCGCGTCGTTCTGCCCGCCAGTTATCGATCAGGAACAGGATGACGCCCAGAACAATGGCGTGGTCGGCCAGGTTGGAAACGTTGGAGATCACGTCTGGGATGGTGTAGTGGATGAAGTCGATGACGAAGCCGTATTCCAGCCGGTCAATGATGTTACCCAGCGCCCCACCGCAGACCAGGCCAGCGGCGATCTGCTTGAGCACTTCATGGTCACCGAAGCGCCGGTAGTACAAGATCAACCCGCTCACAATGATGATGTTGACGATCAGCAGCACATCGCCTCCCTGGGAGAAGGTGCCAAAGGCCGCACCGGTATTGTGGCTGCGGGTGATCTGAAAGAAAGGGCTGAGCGCGGGGATAGGGCGGAGCGATTGGCCCAATTCCAGATTGATTTCGATCAGGCGCTTGGTCGCTTGATCGACGATCAGGATGCCAGCGATCAGGATGAAGAGGCGCAGCCAGCGGCGCAGCGGCGATTTCAAGCGGCAGCTCCCAGGAACAGGGATGGACGATATACGCCATTATACAGGGTTAGCCAGCAGCTTTTCAGGGGTACTTCACTGGTGGGACAGGGAACAAAGCCCACTGACGGGAATCCTCACTGGCCGCGCCATCAATGAAATACACCCTCGGATCACCTCCTGTTTTGCATCCCCGCCCGACTCCGACTACACTGGAACAACATGGAGTCCTCGCCACAGGGAGCAGCGGTGTGAGCCTGCAAGTTTTTATCAGTTACAAGAGCGAGTACCGCACCTTCGCCCGAACACTGCGCGATCAGGTGCGCGTCTGGGGCTATGACACCTGGCTGGATGTGGACAACATCAACCCCGGCGACTACTTCCGCCACAAGATTCAGGAAGGGCTGGATGAGTCCGATGTGCTGGTGATCGTGCTGACCGAGGAAGCCCAGAAATCGCGCGAGGTGATGGCCGAAGTCGATTACTTCATGGCCGAGCGCAAGCAGCCGGTGGTGCCGCTGCGCTATCAGGATTGCAAGCCGCTGTACATCTTCGTCTCAATCCAGTACATCGACTTTGTGGCTGACCCGAACAACGGCTTTACCCAGTTGAAAGAGCGCCTCAATGAACTGGCCGATACGCTCAAAGCGGCGGCTCCCGCTGCTGAAAGCGGCGCGGCGCTGGATGATCTGCTGATCGCGCCACCGCCCAAACCAATTACGCCGATCACTAACCTGCCAGGCGAACCAGCGCCTTTCGTTCCTTCGCTGAAGCCGCAGCCCGCGCCGATCACGCCGATTTCACCCCCCGCCGCTGTGCCCGATCAAGCCGCGCCCCAGCGCCAACGCGAAGAAGCGACTTACCAGCCGATGCTGCCGCCCGCGCCGCTGCCGGTGCAGCAGCCCAAAAAAAGACGCGCCTCAATCATCCCGCTGGTGAGTGGCATCGCCGCACTGCTGCTGGTCGGCGTGGTGGGGGTCATGCTGCTGAGCCAGCTAGCGCTGCCGGCTGACCCGAACACGGGCCTCTCTGCCGAGGAGCCTGCACGACCCTGGCTGCCGCTGCTGCTGGTCGGCGTGGTGGCGATGGGCGGGGCAGGGGTGTGGTGGTGGCGCAGCCGGACGAGCGCCCCCCGCGCCATAGCGGGTCTGACCGATGACAACCGGCAGCGGATGCTGGATAAGGTACACGAGTTCTGGGTGGTCGGCGTGCTGGAGAATGCGCTCAAGGAAAGCGGCGCGTTCGATCTGGGGCTGGCAACAGCGCCGGGGGCAGTGCTGCGCCATGTCGACTACGGCGACTATCCCCTGCCTGCCAGTTCGCGCATCATTGATGTGTTCGATGACCTCAACCGCGAGATGCTCATCCTCGGTGCGCCGGGAGCCGGCAAGACCATTCTGCTGTTACAACTGGCGCAGGCCCTTATCGACCGGGCGCGTACGGATCAGCAAAATCCGATCCCCATCGTCTTCAACCTGTCGTCCTGGGCGGCGGATCGCAAGCCGCTGGCCGAGTGGCTGGTGGATGAACTGCGGCTGAAGTATCAGGTGCCGAAAGCGCTGGCCGAGAGCTGGGTGGCGAATGCCAGCGAGGCGGTGAAGAAATACGGCTCCTCACCCATTGCCCTGACGCTGCTGCTGGATGGGCTGGATGAGGTCAACGAAGCCTATCGTGATGACTGTGTCCAAGCCATCAACACCTACCGGGCTGACCATCCGGCGCTCGATATGGCGGTGTGCAGCCGCATCGCCGATTACGAGCTGCTGACCAGCAAACTCGACCTGCGCGGGGCGGTGACGCTGCAACCGCTGTCCGACGAACAGATCGCGTCGTATCTGGATCGCCCGGAACTGGCCGGGCTGCGCCAGACGCTCCCCACTGATGCCACCCTGCGCGAGATGAGCCGCACGCCATTCCTGCTCAACACGATGGCCTATGCCTATCAGCATGAGACCGCCCAGAGTCTGGCTATCCCCGGCGGTCTAGACTCACTGGAAGATCGCCGTGATCATCTGTTTGAGCAATATGTGAATAAACGGTTGGCGGCTGACAGCACCTATCCGCCGGAAAAAGCCAAACACTGGTTGTCCTGGCTGGCGGGAAAAATTACCGCGTTCAAGCGCGCCATCTTTTACATCGAGCGCATCCAACCCAGCGCCCTGCCGCGTCTGAGTACCCGGCAGTTATATCTGCGGGTGAGTGCCGCCTCGTATGCGGTTATCATCGGCTTTGCTATTGTGTTTGCCGGGCTGCTGGCTTACGCCGTCGCCGGAGCTGTTGCCGGCAGCATTGCCATTGGCATCGCCGCCAGTTTTTCAGCTTACATGAGCTTTAAGGTCGCGTTGAATACCAGTCGTGATCGTTTGTTCTGGATTCTGGTTTCGGCTGAGTCGCTGGCATTGATCGGTAGTCTGATTTTTGCCAGCGTGTGGGGCGATTGGGCGCTATGGCTGATCGGTGCCGGGGTATCGACCCTGGTCACAACCCTGATCGCTGACCGGTTATGGGGCTATCTCGACCTGGATCAGACTGTCCGTTATGGTGTATCGGAAGTCCTGACCGGCACTGAACGCCTTATCTGGTCATGGCCGCGGGGCATTGCCGGGATCATCATCGGCCTCGCCAGCAGTTTGCTGTTAGGGCGTGAATTTGGGGTCGGCATCGCGATTGTGCTGGGGGCAATTCTCGGCCTCGTGCGCTACGAGGTCAGCGTCACCGCCTACCCCAACCAGGGGATTACGCTGTCGTTGAGCAATGCGTTATTTGTGGCGGGGGTGGGTTTCGCCATCAGTCTGGTCGCATTTACACTCATGGGACAACCCTTTCTCGGTCTCATCTACGGTGTTTTTCTTGCGGTCATTTTCAGCACCGTTTATGGTGGCATGTTTGTCATCCAGCACGTCATCATCCGCCTCATCCTCTGGTTTTCCGGCGATGCGCCACTGAACTACGCCCGCTTCCTGGACTATTGTGCCTCAGCCGGGCTGCTCCGCAAAGTCGGCGGGGGCTATATCTTTGTCCATCGCTACCTGCTGGAGTATTTCGCCGAGCAGGGGACAGAGAATGTTAAATCATGATGACTCGCGCCATGCTCATCGAAAAGATTCTCGATCATCTGAATGGGCGTTTGACCGAGCCAGAACTGGTCTCGTCATCACCGTGCCCTCCGCCTACCATGCCCCTGCCCCAGGGTAAAAAAGTTCCAGCCGCGTACTCCAGCCATGGCACTCAACCTTACCAACCACCTCTGGTCTGTTCGGCAGATCCTCCTCACTCCGGTCTTCCTGTCGGGAGGTGCGAGATAATCTCATGTCGCCACCGCCAACGAACATGAACTGAATAACCTGCGGACGCCGCTGGTGGCGATAGTCGGCAACGGCGAGATGCTGGCGACACAAGATTTTTCTTTTAGACCGGAAGAAATCTGGCCGATGGGCCAGGCAATTGTCAAAAGTGGAAAGCGCTTGCAGCGGCTGATTGAAAACTACCTGCTCTACGCGCAGATCGACATCCTATTCGCCACCGGCGGACAGCGCGAAGATAGTGTGGGGACTGAATCTGGAAGCCTTGTCGTCGGGGCTGGTTGTGACGGGGCATCTGCTAGTTGCCCGTTGATGACCACGCCGGGTGACTCCCAACCTGTGGCTGGGAGTCACCCTTCAACGTCCACTGATCGACTATCGACTGTACAGATACACGACCCGCGCACCACCTGCTTCGACGACATACTCCAGCATTCCGCCATCCACACAGCGGAAAGTGAAGCGGCCCATCGCACCGCCACCACCGCCGCCCATGCCCAGGTTACGCTCCAGCATGGCGCTCAAGTTGGTGATCGTACCAGCAACCTGCATGGTCATGCGCGCCTGCCCGATGCGCTGGCCGCTGACGTAGTTGACTACATAGGTGCCGGGATCCGACCCCACAGTGAAGTTTGCCACCCCGCGCAGGATAATCCCGCCCATGCGAAAGATGATGAGTTCATTCGCCGGGCCATAGTTGTGGACGACCAAGCCGTCAAAGCGCAGTTCGACATGACCACCTGGGCTGAAGGTCACGCCACTGTTGCCCGGCCACATGCGATAGGCTGCTGCCTCTGGCCCACTCGTGGGCGCATCCGGCATCCTGAACAACGTCCAATCACCCATCAGACAATCCGGCGTCCCGGTCAGACTGACAGCGGGTTCCGGGGTGGGCGCACACGGCTCTGGTGAAAGATTGAATACCACTTCAAAATCCCCACCGACATCGCCAAACCCGCGTGAGACGACCATGCGGATTGCGCCATCCGTCGGGCAGACCTTGATCGAAGTCAGATTGGCGATCTCGGTGCCATCGACCAACCGCGCCCGCGCACCGACGCCTTGCGGGATAGTCACAACCATATCGACCCCTTGCCCGGCAGCTAATCCGCTCAGGTTGAAGGTGTACAGGTTGAAACCCAGGCGTGGCGTGGTCAGCACATGCCCGGCGCTGGTCGCAGCGGCGGCGATGACATTTTTGCCCCACAGCGCACCCTGATCCGGCAGGCCGCGCAGCACACCCTGCCCCACCATCAGCGCGTAGTCCGCCATCAGCGCGGTGACGACATCATTGCCGAAGAAATCCCGTAAATGCGACTCATGGCTATCCGGGTTGGTCGGGATAGCCTGAATGTAATTCATGGTGGATTCCAGACTCTGGGTGCGGGCCATTGCCTGGAAGAAGAAGCTGTTGTCATAACTGGTAGCGGGTAGCGACCGGACGCCCAGGTTGGTCACGAAGTCCCGGTTAGACGATCCCCAAAAAGTGGGTGCCGTAGACGGGGGATACACCATCGAGGCCATCCAGTTAGCAGTGCCTTCCACCCACCACAGCGAGCGTTGATAGTCGGCATCGCCCAGGCTGCCCTTGAAGCGCTCCTGGAAGCAATGGGCGATTTCATGCGCGGCGATAAAGCGGACATCCTGCGGACTCATCTCCGCATCGACGTTGTACATCGTCACTTCGCAAACCTTATTGGTGGCACGGGTGCCGCCCCCCTGCTGCGGGAGTTCCAGTGAATCGCGGTAGTTGGTTTCTGCGTCCGGTCGCCGCCCGCCGCCCAGGTCTGGGCCTTGTTCATCCACCAGATCAACGAACAGCGTAAAGTCCAGCGATCCCCATAGGCTGCTGTAATACGAGACCGAACGGCCAATCGCCTCGTTGACCAGTGGGGAGACGATTTGCCGGGCGGCACCGGCTCGCAGGATGTGAGTTGCACCATCCACCTCGATGGCTTCTACCGTCACGGCCTGGGCCAGCCCCGGCAAGGTGCTAACCAACAGAAATATACACAATACCATCACCACCAATCGACGCATCATCAATCCTTTCGAGCTACCCAACCTGATTTTAGGTTACGATACTTCTTCTAGTAAAACGCGAAAGCGTTGTATAGGAGCATGGAGATTTAGTGGGATTGTCCTGCCTGAACAGGCAAGGTACACGCATGAGACAAAATACAAACCTTGAGTTCTGAGGAGACCACCTTCAAAGAAGCTTATGAGCATGAAAATGAGCGAAGGTGCGTGAAGATAAAGGAGGATTCAAGCTGTTTGAACTCAGTATCCAATCCGTTTTCGCTGACTTTGAGTACCCATGACAAGCGATGAACATCAAATTCGCCTTGTAATGAACCTTCATGCGTCGGCACTGCCCGATGACCTGGGAAGCGTTGTCGGGGTATCTGGAGCAGCTTGGCGTTCGGGTGCAGGTGATCGCCGAAGACGGTTGAAAGAGGCTACTCTAGGACAGGGAGCATGAACCGTGCCATGCCCCCTCAGTAAGGACGTGAGCTTTAGGCTATTTCAGGAAATATTTGACTCATCGCTGTGATTTTTCTTCCGTAGTAGGGGCGCAATATATTGCGCCCCTACGCGGCAATCTGATTTGACCAATGGGGCAGTATTTTCTTGGAACAGTCTTACTCGGTCACCTTGCACGGATTGCTCAGCTTGCCGATGCTGCTGATTTCGATCTCGACCACATCGCCATCCTTCAGATAAGTCGGCGGTTTCATCCCCAACCCGACACCATCCGGTGTGCCAGTGATGATGATGTCGCCTGGCTCCAGCGTGAACATGCGCGAGCAATAGCTGATGAGCGTCTTGACCGGGAAGATCATGTCGCTGGTCTTACCATTTTGCATCAGCTTGCCATTGACGCTGGTCTTGACCGTCAGGTTTTGCGGATCAGGGATTTCGTCGGCGGTGACCAGCCAGGGGCCGAGCGGGCAGAAGGTATCCAGGCTCTTGCCGCGCGTCCACTGAGCATCAGTCTTGATTTGCAGGTCGCGGGCGCTGACATCATTGGCGATGGTATAGCCGAAGACATGCTTGAGCGCGTCGTCTTCGCTGACGTTGCGGGCGCGCCTGCCGATGATAACCGCCAGCTCACCTTCCCAATCGACTTCGTTGCAGATCGAGCTGCTCCAGGTGATGGCCTCGCCAGTGGCGATGATGGCGCTGGGGAACTTGGCGAAGATGATCGGCGCTTTGGGCAAGTCGCTGCCGGTTTCTTTGGCATGCTCGGCGTAATTCTTGCCGATGGCGATGATCTTGCCGGGGCGCAGCGGCGCTTCTAGACGGACATCAGCCAGCGCCAGCGACTCATTGCGCCGGTTGGGGATCAATCCGCGCCGCACCATGTAGCTCATCGGCTCCAGCTCGCTGGTCATATAAACCCGATCTTCGATGATCTCGCCCACGCGGGTGCGATCATTATAGGTAAAGGTAGCAAAGCGCATAGGTCGTGTATCCTTCACTGAAAATGGATGGTTCAGGGTGCGGCTGGGTTGGGCGAAAATGCGTTACAATCATGCCTGCCCTGATGAATTGATGACGAGTGTGCCACAAAATCGTGGCTTCCGATAGATAACCCTATATCCAGGATGAATGCCCATGAACCTGCATCAGACGATTCGCTGCCTGCCCTATAATCTATTCCCATCCTACCGCAGCACCGGCGCATGGATCGATTACATCGCCGACGACTGGCATGAGGTCAAAATCCGGCTGCCGCTCAACTGGCACACGCGCAATTCGGTGGGAACGCTGTTCTGTGGCAGCATGTACAGCGCCATCGCGCCCTGGTACATGGGAATGCTGGTCAAGATTTTGGGCAAGGATTATCTGGTGTGGGACAAAGTGGTCAAGATCGATTTCAAGAAACCGGGACAAACGACCCTGTTCGCCCACTTCGTGATCGCGCCGGATGAGGTCGCCAGCATCCGTACTGCGCTGGAAAGCCGCCGTTCGCTGGAACGCAGCTACACCATCAATCTGGTCGATGAAAAAGGGTTGACCCACGTGGCGTTTGAGGAACTGATCTACATCCGGGTGAAGCGCTGATCGATGCCAGACTGGCTGATAACCCTGCTGATTTTAGGGGGAATGGTGCTGCTGTTGACCTATATGGGTGTTCGCGCCCAGCGGCATTATCGCGCCCAGCAGGCGGCCTTGAAGGTGCTGCGCGAACAGGAGCAACCGCTGAAGCTGTTCGACCAGGGCTACGGACTGCGGGCTGAGATTATCACCCTCAATGGTGAGAAGCCACTGATGCTTCAGCATCCACTGTTGTCCCTGAACGCCAATGAGATCAGTCTGCATGAGAATGAATTGCCCATCCGCGAAGTCGCGCGCTTTCCCCTGAGTCAACTACGCTGATTCGGACGCCCGGAGAAATATCATGATGGGTTGAATGCGCTGTGGCTGCACTGGGAGACGCCCGATGGGTGGAAGCTGCTTCGGGTCAAGCTCTGGCGCGGCTCGATGGCCGATTGTGTGCGGCTGCTGAAGTCGGTCAGCCCGGAGGAACTGGTGACGGCTTACCGGCGACGACGCCCCTATATCCATTGTGGTCCCGAGCCGGCAAACCCAGCCATTCAGGATATTCACGGTGCCTGGACGCTGGAAGCGCCGCTGTCGATCTATCTGATGCCGCGTTATCTGGTGTTCCTGCGGGGGCAAACCGTATTGCGAGCTATTGCGCTGACAAACATTGAAGAAGCGGGGACGCTGAAGCGCATCGATCAGCCAGGTGCCGATGGGCTGCTGCGCTTCCGGGCGGAACAGGAAACCCTGGCCTTTGCCCTGCGCGATGCTGAAGGATTCGCCGCTCAACTGGCTGAAGCAGCGAGGCTCAACCTTGAAGTGCCGCTTGGGCCGAAGCGCAAATCCGATGACTGGGATGACGACTTACAGTAAATCTGGATCAGGCAAAACGGTTCGATAATCTCGTTCAGACATTCAGTTCGTTGATGCTTCGTATACGTTAACTGGCAATTCGAAGTTGCGACTGTCCCATCAGCGCGTTGTGCACTGCGTCCAGCAGGTCATAGGTATCAAACGGCTTGGGCAGATAATCGCTGGCACCCAGGTCAAGGGCGTACATCAGATCGTGCAGCTCATAGCTGGCTGAGGTGACGATGAAGGGAATATGCCCAAACCGGGCATCCTTACGCACCCGGCGCAGGAAGGTGTAGGCGTCGCTGTCGGCCAGATCGACGTTGCAGACGATGACATCGACCATCTGCTGGCGCAGGACAGCGGTGGCGGCCTGGATAGTCTCGGCGCTGGCGGTCTGCCACCCGGCGACTTCCATCAGGAAGGACATGCTGCGCAACAAACGAGGCTGATCTTCAATCAGGAGGATGGTCGGTGCTGGATGATTAAGGTTATCCATGATTTTCATGCTTTCTCAATGAATTTACTTAACCTCACTATACCCTAAAAATGGAACAAATTTTGTAAATTTTTCCTGAATTACAAAACCTGATGTCAACTCTGTCCAGGGCGCTTACAGAGTGTCGCCCTATTGTGTGACAGGAACAGGCTTAAGGCAATGGGACTTCAAGGGGATCAGACAACATGACAGGGGGACGATCATGTCCCCCGCGGGATCACTCGATTCCAGTGGATCGGTTACAGCATATTCTCTATCGACCGGGTGCCTTCCGGTTCTCCCGCAGGGGCAGGAGGAAGACGATACCGCCGGATCAAATGAGGCCTTGGTGTTCTATCGGCTCGACATGCGCACGGCTCCATCCAACCGGATCACCTCACCATTGAGGAAGGGATTCTCGATGATGCTCTGTGCCAGTTGGGCGTATTCAGCCGGGCGGCCCAGGCGCGGCGGGAACGGCACCTGCTGACTGAGCGACTGGCGCGCTTCCTCTGGCAGCAGCGCCACCATCGGTGTATCGAAGATGCCAGGAGCGATAGTCATCACGCGGATTCCCAGGCGCGCCAGATCGCGGGCAATCGGCAGCGTCATGCCGACGATGCCACCCTTCGAGGCCGAATAGGCGGCCTGACCAATCTGCCCATCGAAGGCGGCGACCGAGGCGGTGTTGATGATGATACCGCGCTCACCTTCGGCATTGGGCGTATTCTGCGCCATGCGGAAGGCGGCCAACCGGATGACGTTGAAGGTACCAATCAGGTTGATCCTGATGACCGTTTCGAACAAGTCGAGCGGATGTGACCCTTCCTTGCTGATGGTGCGCGACGCCCAGCCGACGCCAGCACAGTTGACGACGATGCTCACGCCGCCAAAGGCTTCATCAGCCAGATGGACGGCGGCGGTCACATCGGCTTCGCTGGTGACATCGGCCCGGGCAAAACGAGCGCTTTCGCCCAGTTCGCTCGCTAACGCTTGACCGCGATCAGCATCCCGATCCAGGATGATGGCTTTGGCCCCGGCTGTGACAAAGCGCCGCACACAGGCTTCGCCCAAACCAGATGCGCCGCCACTCACCAGTGCCACACTGTTCGTTAGATTCATGATGATGATCCCTCAATAAATATCCTTTGACCGGAGTGTAAAGACAAACCGACGCCTTTGCAAACGCGCGCTGGTGGTGCCACGAGTCAGGATGAGAGAGTGTAGGTTATTGAGTTGATCTTCGCTGGCGCAGAGCGAGTCACCCTGATCGAGCGGCACTTGTACCGTGTGCCTGATGGATCACTCGACGCGCTGATAGAGCAACATACCCGTCCCGTAGAACTCAGTTGGAACCTCGCGGATACGGCGGTAGTCGGAGCGAAACGTCTCATTCTGTTCCAGCCCCAAACGCACCATCGATTCCATTGCAATCAGATATTCAGGTTGATAATCGAGGATGAGCTGCGGAGGAATAGCGTAATTCTGTCCCTCAGGGATGAGCGCAGCCGGGACAGGATAATAGCCCGACACATTGGCCGTCACCAGGCCGACCGTATCCAGGATAGTCGCGCGGCTGAAGTAGCCAACCGCCCCAATATCACCGGATGCAACCAGGGTGGTCTCGGTAATGCCATAATTGGTGCGTAGATCGGTGGCGACATCCTGATAGAGCAGCTCGATCTTATGCCAGGCCATGGCCGGTGCCGGGCGATCAGGACCGTGATCCGGGTGTAACTCCCAGGAATTGAGCGAGGTTGCCATCCAGATGAGGCCGATCATGGCAAGGATTCCCGCTGCCGGCAGGGGCAGCGTGGATGACTCATTGCGGCGGAACCGTTGGGCAATACTGAAAAGAATCGACCAGATCCCCAGAAAGATACCAAGCATAAGCCCGATCAGCGGCGGGGTCAGATACCAGCGAAAGATCAGGGGATTGGCTACCGAAAACACCGTTGCATATAACCAGGGGTAGATCAGCAATGGCAGCAGACGTGGCGCATGGCGCAGGGCAAACAACAGGCCGATCAGGCTCAGGGTCAGATAGAGCAGCCCCAGCACCGGGATCAGGACACCACCATCTGCTTCGAAGAATGGGGTAGCAAAGCTCTGAATGAAGAGGATCATGGCTGAGTTGGGAGGCATGATATAGGCAACTGATTTGGCCCCCAATGAACGAGGAAAGAGTACACCGAAGTAAACCAGACTGAAGATCAGCCAGGGCAGCAGAGTCAGGCCGAACGCCAGCCATGTCTGCCAGGGAAAACGATGGATGAACGGCTTCCCCTGACGAGCGGTTGTTCGATACTCACCGATCATCTGTGCCAGGAACAATGGCCCTATCCAGATCAACGAGTCGATGCGGGTCAGCACACCAAGCGCCGCCAGCACACCGAGCAGGATCAGTCGCCAGCGGGCAAGCCAGGGGCGAAACGGAAGGACATAGACAGCGGTCGCGCTGACCATCCACAACAGATTCAGGCTGGTTTCCATGCCGCCTACAGCAAAAGTTACACTACGCGGGGCAACCGCCCACAAAAGCGATGGGATGGCGCTTAACCCGATATGTCCGGTCACATGACGGAGAATAGCATACAACAGGATGCATAGCAGGCCGTCGGCCAGTGCGCTGACCACCAGGGCGTACCAGGGGAAATCCTGACCACCCGTTACCCCACCGATAGCGGCCATCAGCAGCGTGAACAACGGGGTCGTGGTGCCGAGCGTGGGTGGCTGACCAAGGTTATATAGAAAACCATGCCCTTCGACAATGTTACGGGCATAGCGAAAGGTGATGAAGGCATCATCGATGGTGCGCGGCGTAGGCAGAAGGCGTGCCACGACCGCCGCGGTAAACACGAGTATGCTGATTGCCAATCCCATGCGGCGCATCGATTGCTCTACCATTCATTATTTGAACACTCTTTAGGAATTATAGGTCATAAGGCTGTTTATGACCCTTCAGATAGGAAGCGCATGGCTGTGTTGGCTGCTTCACTACATAACCCCTGCTGTCGATCACCCTACTCGTCCGGGTGATCCCAGGTGTAGAGGGTGTAATCCTGTTCCAGTGTGCGCCCGCCCACCGCATGTAGCGCCGCCAGGATTTGCGCCCGATGATCGGTGCTGTGGTTAAGCGTCTGCGTCAATACCTCCCATAAGCGCATCCGGCGTGGTTCGGTGCCGGTTTTGGTGATGTACTGATACTCAATCCAGCGCGTCAGATCGCCATCAGACAACGTCGCCAGATAGGCATGCCAGTCGCGGCCGATCTCGTCCCAACGAGCGCGGATCAGGTCACGAGTGGGATAGGCATCGGCTTTGGGGAGGCTCTCCGGGTTGATGCCGTGCGCCCGCGAGTACCATAACAGCTCCACAGCCATCGTGTGCACCACCTGCCGATGCACCGAGCCGATTGAGTAAGCGTTGGGTTGGGTGAACTGCTCGTCGCTCAGGTCGATCACCGCCGCCCAGACGCGCCGGTTCATCCAGTCGTTATAAGCGAACATCCGCTGGAAATAATGGAGATTCATGGCCTTCTCTTTCTGTACAGTGGGCGGCTATGGAATAAAAAACCCCCTGAACGGGGGCATTGGAACCAAACCAACATACCGAACCGGGTCAGTCCGCAGCAGCAACCTGAGGGGTAGTCGAGGCAGTCGAAGTCGTCTCAGTCTTGGCGGCAGGAGCAGCAGGGGTCTCGGTCTTGGTTTCGCCATCTTTCTTGGGCGGGGTGCTCATCGTGCTTTTCGATGAACTCTTGCTGTCATTGATATAGAAACCCGATCCCTTGAAGATCACCCCAGCGGCCTGCACCACGCGCGATACACGCTGCCCGCTCTCCGGATCAACCGTCAGCGGTTCATCAACAAAACGCTGCTTGACATCAAAGGTTGTGCCATCTTCACGGCGATACGTATAGATCGGCATATTGCTACCACCCTCACATCGACTACACAAAGCATTCCCTATCATACAACGATTTTTGGCACTGTCTATAGAGGAGTGCTAATTTCTTATGAAACTCCTATGCTATCATGAAGCCGAACCACTATCGTGAAAAGAGCATCCATCGTGACCACCCTTCTCGTAACCAATGATGACGGCGTTCATGCCCCCGGCCTGCTGGCGCTGGTACAGGCCATGCGGACGCTGGGCGAGGTCGGCGTGATTGCCCCGGCCAGCAACCAGAGCGCCATCGGCCACAAGAAAACCCTGTTCCAGGATATCGCTATCCACGAAGCGGAGTTAGCGGACGGGACTCCAGCGCAGGCGGTTGCCAGCTCGCCGGCTGACTGCATCGCCCTGGCCGCGCTGGGGTTGACGCGCTGGCCGCCTCGTCTGGTGGTCTCAGGCATCAATCGTGGGGCCAACATGGGGCAGGATGTGACCTACAGCGGCACCGTGACCGCCGCGCTGGAGGCGACCATCTGCGGTGTCCCGGCAGTGGCGGTATCGCTGGATAACCGCCAGGCAGATACAGTCGAAGCCTATGCGACAGCCGCGCAGATTGCGGTTCAGGTTGTCCGTGCGGTGATCGAGCGGGGTTTGCCACCGCTGACCATCCTGAACCTGAATGTTCCAGCCGGCGATCAGATCAAAGGCTTGCGGCTTACGCGCCAGGGAGTGCGCGTCTACCGCGACCAACTGGAACGAGAGGGCAACATCGTACGCATCGTCGGCGAGGAACCCACCGGATTGCTGGAAGAAGAAGGAACCGACATGTGGGCAGTGCATCAGGGCTACGCCAGCCTGACGCCGATTGATCTCGACCTGACGGCGCACCGCTTCATCGCCGATCTGGCCGCCTGGGATATTGCGCTGCCGCGTTAGAGCTGTGGAGGCGGACCACTGTAGCGGGCGCGGGGGCGGATGAGCTGCCCCGACTCGTACTGTTCGATAGCGTGACCGATCCAACCGGCTGTCCGTCCCAGGGCGAACAGTGCCAGCGCCGCGCCCTCTGGCAAATTCAGCACCGCTTCCAGCGCCGCCAGCGCATAATCAATCGTCGGTGCTTTGCCCGTCAGTTGGAACACCTGCCAGGCCGCCGCATTGATCCGCAGCAGCAGTGGATGATTGGCGCAGCTTTCATTCAGCAGATCGAAGAGGATGGTCGCACGGGGATCACCGTCGGGATAGAGGGGATGTCCGAAACCGGGGATGCCCTCACCGCGCCGCAGCCGGGCACTGATCCCTTTCTCCACGGATTCGTGTGCCACCAGTTCAGGCAGGAAAGCGCTCACTCGCTCGGTATGCCCACCGTGCCGGAAGCCTTGCAGCGTGGCTAACCCGGCCTGCACCACCGCATACGGATGGGCTTCAGCGGAGGCAGCGATGCGAGCAGCGAACGACGAGGCATTCAGTTCATGATCGGCGCACACAATCAGCGCAGCATTGAACAGACGCGCCTGTCCGGGTGACCAGGCTGCTGCCAGTGAATCAGCAATCGGCAGCGCGACATCATTCAATGGGATCAGCGCGCCCAGCAGCAACCGCAGGATGCGCCCGCCAACCCTGGCTAGATTCGCGGCGGTCAGGTCAAAGGCTGCCAGATCATGTGCGGTCGCCAGCGCCACCTGCATCGAGGCCATGAATGATAGTCCAGCCATGGGTGCCGAAGTGACTGGCGGCTCAGCAGAGAGCGGTTGCAGTTGCCCTGTCCAGATCAGCGCAGCCACTGTTTCAAATGCCTGCCGCTGCGCCAGTTCGCTCACATCGTAACCGCGATAATAGAGGCGATGATCGGCGATCAGCGTGATGGCCGAATCGAGCAGAGGGACGCCCCAGTGCAGCGCTTCCTCGACCACTTTGGCCGGATCGCGCCGCTGTTCCTGCCGCTGCGCCAGCCTGTCTACATCCTCCGTCAAATAACGGCGCTGGCGCGTGCTGCTATCCAGCGATTCAGAACGGATCAGGCCTCGGCTGACATAGGCGTAGAGTGTGGCTTCCTTGATGTTGAGCCGGTCACAGGCTTCCTTTGCGCTCAGGTAGCGTGACACTAGCCCTCCGCCAGCGGCAGGGTGAAGGTGAAGGTTGAACCCTGCCCCAGACCAGCGCTTTCGGCCCAGATGCGCCCGCCATGCACATCGATCAGGGCGCGGGCGATGCTCAAGCCAATGCCCATCCCGCCGAAGCGCCGTGTCATCGGGTCTTCAACCTGATAGAACTTCTCAAAGATGCGGTCAAGCTGATCGGCTTCCAGCCCGATGCCGGTATCGGTCACGCTGATCCATGCTTCGCGCAGATCCTCATGGATCTCAGCCCGAACCGTGATTTCTCCCGGCTCGGTGGTGAAGCGGACAGCATTGCCCAGGATATTGCCCAGCGCCATGCCAATACGGATGCGATCAATATTGACCTGTAACCCTGGCGGAAGTTCCAGACGGAGATGATGGCCGTTGGCCTCGACCACACTGTTCACATCGTGCACCGCGTCCTGTACCACCGCCTCCAGCGCCACCACCTCGCGCCGCAGATCGGATTCCTTCTGCTGAAGGTAGCGCAGGTTCATCAGGTCTTCGATGATATGGCGCAGTTGCAGCCCGCTTTCCATCACCTTCTCGGCATGGGCGCGCAGCCGGTTATCGGTCTCGTCACGCAAAAAGCTGGCATAACCCAGGATAATCGCCAGCGGCGTCCGCAGTTCGTGTGAGGCGATGGCGATGAAGTCGCTCTTCAGTTTATCCAGTTCGCTCAGTTCCTGGTTGGCGTTCTTCATATCGATAATCATCTGGGCGGTGCCAATGGCAACCGCTGCCTGTGAAGTCAGCACCGCGATGTGGTCGTGATCGTCGGTCGTCCACGGCGGCTTGATCTTATTGACCACCTCCAGCACGCCAATCACCCGTTCATTCCAGCGCATCGGCACGGCCAGCAGCGAACGGGTGGTGAAATCCTGCTGCTCATCGACTTTGTCATAATGGGTTTCGCTCTGGCGAATATCGTCCACCTGAATGATGCGGTTCTCCGTCAGGCAGGTGCCGGCCACACTGCCCGTCAGCGGAACCAGCAGACCGATCAGCCCCGCTGCACTCTGATCGCTGGTGGTGGCAGTGAAACGCAGTTTCTGTTCACGCTCATCCCACAACAATACCGAAGCACTTTCAGCTTCTGTGATCGCGACTGCTGCATCCATGAGATACGTCAGCAGCGGGTCTAATTCGAAGGTCGAGTTGAGAACGATGCTGATCTCGGCCAGCCGGTTAAGGACATTGACCTTACGTTCCAGATAGCGGTTCCGTTCCTGTAGATCCAAGCCCATAGAGCAAATCCTTTGTAGAAACCTGTCCACCGGCGATGCCTGTCTGTTGAAAAGTGTAGCACCTTCTGGGAAATTGCGGGTATTGAAATCAGTATCCTGGAATCCGTTTGTATATAAGATAGTCGTTTTAGTAGGGGGTGTTGAAACTGTCGAAAACTCTGTAATGCGCAGCTTCATCAGGGATATATTTCGCAGGGTTGACCCCATCTGACCCGCTATATCACAGGCATATCACAGGTCAATTGTTAAGTTTGGGTTACTTGGGTTAAAAGTTATCGACAGGCTGTTGTTCAAAACTCGCCGAGTTTTCAACAATTTCAACAGATGACTTTTCGACAGGCTCCGACTTGGGAAATCGGTCTGTGTCCAATTGGGATACATATGAACACCCCCAGGGGAGTTATGAACAGGTTTTAGACAATTTGGGTAATGTTTTCGACAGGTTTTCGACAGGCGCATTTGTTCGGGTGACTGATTCTTGGAATAATGTGGGTTAAGGGAACGTTTGTTTGGTTGGGAAACCGTCATTAACCCAAGCCGATTTGGGTTAACATAACCCCTTTCATCGTATCCCAACCAGCGCTCCAGCGCTCTTGGGATAATCCTTTGGATATAGGCTGATACCCTGCTTCGGGATTACCATCGTCCAGAGGTCTGATCCTGAAGCAAAAGCGGGGGGCCGTATGGCAGTAAAATCACGTGAGCAGCATCGCACCGGGCGTATTGGCTGGCTGCGTGCCGCTGTGTTAGGCGCTAATGATGGCATTGTATCGACAGCCAGTCTGATTGTCGGCGTAGCGGCAGCCAGCGCCGTTCGTGGTGATGTGCTGGTGGCCGGTGTCGCTGGACTGGTGGCGGGGGCGATGTCGATGGCGGCGGGCGAGTATGTCTCGGTGAGTTCGCAGTCCGATACCGAGCAGGCTGAACTGGAACGTGAACGGAAGGAATTGGCCGAAGATGGGGACTTTGAGTTAGAGGAACTGACGGCTATCTATGTTGGGCGGGGCGTCGAACCGGCGCTGGCGAGGCAGGTGGCTGAACAACTGACCAAACATGATGCGCTGGGGGTTCATGCCCGTGATGAGCTGGGTATTTCAGAAACCATGATCGCCCGACCGGTACAGGCCGCCTTTGCTTCAGCCGGTTCATTTGCGGTGGGCGCGGCGCTGCCGCTCATCACGGTTCTGCTGGTGCCGGAAAACAGCATCGTAATCGCGGTTATCGTCATGGCATTGATCTTTCTGGCGCTGCTGGGGGCGCTATCGGCCCAGGTGGGCGGCGCGCCGATCCTCAAATCGACCATTCGGGTGACTTTCTGGGGAGCTTTGGCGATGGGGTTAACCGCCCTGGTCGGTTCGGCCTTTGGAACCAGCGTTTCCTGAGGACATGAAAGTTGAGTCTGCCGGCTCGTGTTTGAAAGCATCGGATCGTTTTTATGAGGTGAACCACATGACTTCACAAATAGCTGCTTATCCACTGGATGCTGATGGCATGGTTCGTCACTGGCTAGCCTGCGGTGTGCTGGCTTCGCCGCTGACCGGCATCGAGGCGGTGGTACGCCCGACCGGATCACCCTTTGGTGATGGGCGGCGCTGGATCTTGAACTACTGGGCCTGGGATGAGCGCTCGAAGGCGATCAAGAAACGGCTGTATCAGCAGCTCCCGCCTCTTGATAATCCGCCGAAGAAAATGCCGGTGCTGCATGGCAAGGGCTTCGCCAAACAGCGGTGGGAGTACGCCGCCGCTGAAGAAGATGGCGCGATTGATTTCAGCCGCTTCAACTTCACGCCGACGCTGATGCAGGGCTGGCTCTTCGCCGGGCTGCACAGCGAGCAACCGGTCACGCTTCAGGCCGAGCTGCTGACGATTGGCCCGGCGCGGGTCTTCCTTAATGGCAAGCTGCACACCGATTATGCTGATGCGTTCAGCTATGTCGCTATCCAGCGCATTCCCTTGACGCTGATGCTCAAGGCCGGGCTGAACTCGCTGTATCTGCACGGCGTCATGCTCGGCTGGCGGGAGGCACGGCTGGCGCTGGGGCTGCGGTTGCTGGATGCGACTGGCATCCAGGTTCATCTCCCGCTGGGGGGAGTCTCCGCCGAAAACTGGCAGCGGGCTGAACAAGGACTGGCGCATCTGCGGGTGAAACAGTTCGCTTTCCCAACCCTGCCCGGCCACATTGGGTTATCGGATGCGGCGGCTGAACCGTTCACCTTCGAGGCCGAGGTCTCGCTGCCGCTGCCGGAGAATGTCTTCCGTCAACTGGCGCGGCAGGAAAGCCCGCGCGGCCGGTCGCAGATCACGCTGCATCCGGGTCAGCAGGCCGAGCTGCCGCTGGTCACCGAAGTCACGGCCGGCATGTCCGGGATGCCGGGGGAGAACAGTCTGCGGCTGACGCTGCGCCCGGCGGATGGGACACCGCTGGCTCTTGAGCGCGACATCTGGGCGGGGAGCAACCGCTTCAGCCACACACCCTATGGCGATTACGACTCGCGCCGCCGGGAAGCGCTGGAGCATCTGGCGCGGATGCCCTACGACATCCCGGCAGCAATGGCCGCCCTCGAACTGCGGCAGATCAAACGGGTGCCGTCGGAGGCGGTGGGGCTGGCCTGTCATTTTATGGAGCATCGCTATGACTGCGCCGATTTCTACGCCATCGGTCTGCTGGCGCTGCTGCATCGCTTCGGCAAAAAAGCGTTGAAGCCGATGGATTATCGCCGCATCGAGAGCGCCTTTCACGGCTTCAAGTTCTGGCTGGATGAGCCGGGGCTGGATGCCATGTGCTACTTCACCGAGAACCATCAGGTGTTGTTCCACGTCGCGGCGTATCTGGCCGGGCAGTTGTGGCCGGATGTTGTTTTCCACAACAGCGGTTGGACTGGGCGCGAGCAGATGGCGCGCAACCGCCCGCGCATCGAGAACTGGATTCGCCGGCGGCTGCGCGGCAACTTCAGCGAGTGGGACTCGAACGCTTACATGACGCTGGATGCCTTCGCCATGCTGGCGCTGGCCGAGTATGCCCAGTCGCCCGGCCTGCGCGGGCTGGCGACCCGGCTGCTGGATAAGCTGTTCTTCCTGCTGGCCTGCCAGTCGTTTCGCGGCGTACACGGCAGCACACACGGACGCTGTTATGTGACTACGCTCAAGTCGGCGCGGGTCGAGAATACCTCCAGCCTCCAGCGCATCGCCTGGGGCATGGGTCTGTTCAACGGCGAAACCCGCGCCACCGGTCTGCTGGCGCTGGCGCAACATTACCGGGTGCCGGAGGTGATCCAGCGCGTCGGAGCCGATGTCGAGGCGGTGGTGCTGACCCGCGCCCGTTCCCGCGCCCAGTTCCGGCTGGAGTACGACATGCGCGACGACGAGTGGGATGTCCGCACCCTGACCTACCGCGCCCCGGAGGTGATGCTCTCGGCGGCGCTGGATTATCGCCCCGGCGAGTTCGGCATCCAGGAGCATCTGTGGCAGGCGACGCTGGGGCCGGAAGCGGTGGTCTTCACCACCTATCCCGGCAACAGTCAGGAACACGGCAATGCCCGCCCCAACTTCTGGGCGGGGTCGGCTCGGCTGCCGCGCGTCGCCCAGCACGAGCGCACGGTGATCTGCCTGTATCGGCTTGAGCTGGGGGTGGGCATGGGCTTCACCCACGCCTATTTCCCCACTGTGTTGTTCGATGAATACCGCCTGGCCGGACAATGGGCATTTGCTCGCAGTGGGCAGGGCTATGTGACGCTGTGGGGCGATGGTGCGCTGCGCCTGACCGAGGACGGACGCCACGCCGGGCAGGAACTCCGCAGCGACGGCGCGGGGGAAGCCTGGCTGTGTCAGGTGGGGCGGGCGGCGGAGGACGGCTCGTTCGTCGATTTCTGTGACCGGGTGATGGCTCACGCGCCACAAGGGGATCGGGCGGAACTGCGCTGGACGACGCCGACGGGCGAGGCGCTGGCCTTCGGTTGGGCGGGCGCGCTGCGGGTCAACGGTCAGCCGGTGGATTGGGAGGCGTATCCGCACTATGAGAATGCCTACACTCAGACGCCGATGGCGGCTAACCGGATGACGATCCGCCTGGGCGACCAGCAGCACACGATTGACCTGGGCGGGAAGCGCAGCACGGGGTGAGGTGAGCTGAGTCAGCACCAAGAAAGAAGAAGAACCGACCACAGAGTGACGATGACTTAGCGACACACTGAAGGATGAAAATGAAGGAGGTGGGACGTATACCCGAAGGGGCTGGTTTAAAGGTCGTTGTTTCTAGTTCCATGAAGACGCCACAGAGTGAGACTACGGGACAGACAGGCATACCGAATTGTACCATCTGAAGTGATGAGTACGCAGAGCAGAGTCTTGAACGACGCCGTTCCGAGCCAGTCCATTTGAGACTGAAGGAGAAGGCGATGGAAGTATGGCATAGCCATTGTGCGGGATTGGATGTCCACAAGAAGACGGTATTTGCTTGTCGGATGTACCCGGATAGTCAGGCACAAGTCGTCGTGCAGGTGCCGAACTTCCGCACCTGCATCGGAGAGTTACTGGCGCTGAGTGACTGGCTGCGGGAGGTCGGCGTCACCCATGTGGCGATGGAGAGTACCGGCGAGTACTGGAAGGACAGTTTGAACTGGTGCTTGTCAATGCCCATCATCTGAAGGCCGTCCCTGGGCGCAAGACCGAACGTAAGGAGGAGCATATGGGTTTACCCGCCTTGACCGATTGGGATGCCACCCGCCGGGCGCTGCACCAGGCGGCTCAGGTGGTGGGGGCTGTGCGCCAGACCTTGTGTGAGCCGTTGCCGAACAACGCCCATCTAGGCTTGTTCGTGTCCAAAAAAGGTCTCACTACTGGCAGGTTGGGTTTCTTCAATGGTCCGATCCAGCTTGACCTGGATTTTGAACAGGTGTCGTTCCTATGGTTCGCGCGTGGCTTCGACGAAGGGCATGACCCGCATCTCAACATCGGTTTCTCGCCCGGCAGCGCCGGACTGCCCCGTCCGTATGTCTATCTGTATGCCTCTCCGCTGCCACCCCGCTTCTTTGACCTGCGGCTGCCCATCGGTGCGCATTACTGGCGCGAGGGCTGGAATGGCATCATCATCCATTACGACTGGCTGGCGAACCAACCAGAGGCAGAGCTGGAAGAAATTCTGCTCAGGCTGCACGCCATGATCGCGCCAATGATGGTAGAATGAACACCATACCCCCTGCTTCTGGGGGAAGCAGATGCGGGTTTTCTGTGTAAGCTGAGGGTTGGAGAAAACAAACGAATGGACAACTCAGCGACGATGATTGCCATAATTGTGGCAGTAGTCTGTATTCTGATCCTGCTGGCTGGCTTTCTGCTCATCATGGTCATGCGCATGAGCATCTTCGGCCTTGCCAACATGCTGCTGCGCATGGTCACCAGCCCGCCAGAAGAACGCGATGCCTTCATGGAAGCGCGGTCACAAGGGGCAGCCCGCACCACTGGCGGACGGCGCGATCTGCGCGCACAGGCCAACGCGGTTGACTTCGATAGCCTGGTGGCGCAGAAACGTGGCGAAGACACACCTTCGATCCGCACCCAGCCGCTCGTCCCACCGACAAGCTCCACCCTCGATGCTCAGAGCGCACCCCCGGCGGCAGAGACCGGGCGGCGGTCGCGCCGGCGTCGGAGTGATCTGGAGGAAGATGGTCTGCTGGATGGCTTCATGCCCGATGACAACGATCCGGGGCTGCTTTAGCGCGTCTTCCAGAATTCCAGCGCGCGGTTCAGGTGGCGATGGGCGCGGGTGTTGTTGGGGTATAAACGTCGATAGGACTCAAGAAAAACCCGGATGGCTGCGCGTTCCTTGCCAGTGAAGGCGCTCACGCGCGCCAGGAAATCCTGTACCTTCTCATACTTCTGCGTATCCAACTGCTTTTCTACTAACTGCGACACCATGTTAGCGTCAGGCGGCGTCAGGCTGTGGATCACATTGATCGGCATGGTACCAACGTGATCATGATGCTGTAACACAGCGGTCATGAAAGCCGGCAGATAAAAGCGGAAGGCTTCCGGCGTCAGCACTGGCAGATCAACATGATGATAGGTGAGTTGATTGACCGAAAGATGCTGCCATGATTTGCCACGGAATGCCTGGCGCACTTCCTCACCAGCCTGACCCGATTTAACAATGCGAGCGTCACCTGGATAGGGCGTATCGGCGAAGGCATCTTCGATCTGACGAGCGATGATATGATTGAGCGACGCAACCATGAGCTTCCCTTTTGCCGAGTTTTACTGTGATGGGGATTACAATTTCTTTACAATCTTGAGTGTACCTCAATGTTTCTGTTACAAGCATTGAGAATTGTGCCTGTAATAGAGGAATAAAGTCGTCCTCATCATTCACTCATAATCTGGAGGGTAGCTCAGGCGCGCTGCCAGAAGGCGATGGTTTGGCGATTCAGATCGATGTCATACACCAGCGGTACCTCGGCATAAAGGATGGCAAAAGCGCGCAGGAAAGCCAGCACAGCAGCTTTTTCTTCAGCGCTATAAGCAGCAGCCCGACGGGAGAAATAGTCGTTGTATTCCCCGGCCTGATAATTGTGGATGTGTTCTTCCCGCTGGGGAGTCAGGCTGAAGATCAGGTTATCACTCAGGCTTTCCACTTCATTCGGATGATAGAGCGCCGCCAGCATGAACACCGGCGAATAAAAGCGGAAGGTCTCTGGTGTGAGCAGGAAAATTTCCCAGCGATGCGCATAGAGCACTTCCAGCGGGACTTCGCGCCAATGCTTGCCGCGCAGATCATCGGCCAGCGAATGACCGTAACGGGCATAGACTGCTACCTTGTCATCGCCGGGATAAGGTGTCTGGGCAAAAGCGGTTTCAATCTGCTGGGCGGTTTGTTGTCGAAGTTCGTCAGCGTTCATTGCGCGTCCTGTTATCCTGTGTCATCATCGCCAAAGCCTCTATGATATGCCAGATGCGGCTGATTTGCCCATCGGTCGCATCCCTGATTGGGCACCGGAAATTTCACTCATCGAAAACAGAGCGTCACACTTAAGCATCGAGCCTGGGATTACCTCATTCCTTCACACACCCTCGCGTAATTCGGACGTTGTATTGCCGGAGTGGAACGCCCATGCTAGACTCGTTGGCTGGAGGTAATGCACCGTGCCGAAACAAGCCCTGTATCTGAAGTGGCGTCCCTCGACCTTTGATGACATGATTGGGCAGGAGCATATCGTCCGTGTCCTGCGTAATTCGCTCAAAGCCGGGCGCATCCGCCATGCCTATCTCTTCAGCGGCCCGCGCGGCACCGGCAAGACCACCTCGGCGCGGCTGCTGGCGAAAGCCCTCAACTGCCACGATGCCGACCCGGATCGCCGTCCGTGCAATGTCTGCCCGGCCTGCGTCGCGGTCAATGAAGGCCGCTATCTCGACCTGATCGAAATCGACGCCGCCACCCATACCGGCGTGGACGATGTGCGCGACCTGCGCGATAAGATCGCCTTTGCCCCCGGCGAGGGCAAGTACAAGGTCTATATCATCGACGAGGTGCATCGCTTCACCGGCAATGCCTTCGACGCCCTGCTCAAGACGCTGGAAGAACCCCCGCCGCATGCCGTGTTTGTGCTGGCGACCACCGAAATCGATAAGGTTCCGGCGACCATCAAGAGCCGCTGCCTGCCCTTTGAATTCCGCCGCGTCTCGCTGCAAGAGGTGACTGATCGGCTGGAAGCGATAGCCCAGTCCGAAGGCATCAACATCGAACGGAGTGCGTTGGAAGTGGTGGCGCGACACGGCACCGGCAGCGTCCGCGACAGCATCAGCCTGCTCGACCAGATCATCTCCGACCCTGAAGAATTCATCACGCTGGAGACGGTGCAGCGCGTGCTGGGGACGGCCAACATGGCGGCGGTCAAGGAACTGGTGAGTGCGCTGATCGATGACGACGCGGCGCGTGGGCTGCACATCATCGCCGACGCCGTCGATCATGGTGCCGACCCACGTCAGTTCGGTGAGCAGGTGGTGGAACATCTGCGGGCGGTGCTGCTCACCCAGACCAGCAGCGCCGATCTGGTGGAAGCCTCGCGCGAAGATCAATCGATGTATCAGGATCAGGCCGTGCTGATCACCCGCCCGCGCTTGTTGGGGGCGATCAAGGCCTTCAATGAAGCCGTGAACACCTATCGCGGGGGCTGGCAGCCACAGTTGGCACTGGAGATCGCGCTGATGGACAGCCTGCGCGTGCCGGAAAGCGATGCCCCGCCGGAAGACCTGATGGCGCGTTATCTGGCCGCTGCGCAACCGGCTATGTCGCCGGCAGCACCGCTGCCCCCGCCGCCAGTGCAACTTCCGCCGGGTGCACCACCGTTGATCGAGGCGTCGCTCATCCGCGAAAAGTGGAATATCCTGCTCAAGGCCTTGTATCGCTACAGCAAGACCGGCCCGGATGTACTGCAATATTTCCGCGTGGTGCGCGTTGATGGCGCGACGGTGTTTCTGGGCACGGATAACCAGTTGTATTTCGAGCGCTTGCAGCAGCCGGAGAAACTTCAGGTGATCGAGCGGGTGCTGTACGAAGTGCATCGCCAGCGCCTGTACGTCAAGGTGCTGCTGGTGGCGACGGGTGACATGGCCGAGCCGATGATCGCCAATGCGCCGCCGGGCGTTGACCCCAACGATCCCCTCCTGTCGATGGGGGCGGAGCTGGGCGCGACTATCACCCCAACCGAACCGCGTTCGCAGGATGGCTAGACCAGTTGGCTAGAATGCATTAGACTCAGTCAATCGTGTGACAGTATCGAGGAGATGACAGCATGTCAAAAGGCAAGCGTGGCGGATTTGGCGGTGGGATGCCCGGCGGGATGCAGGGTGGCATGGGCGGCATGATGCGCCAGATTCAGAAGATGCAGGAAGATATGGCGGCGGCGCAGGAAGCGCTGGCCCAGGAAACCGTCGAAGTCTCGGTGGGTGGCGGGGCGGTCAAGGTGGTCATCAGCGGTCACCAGCGGGTGCAGTCGATTGCCATCAACAAAGAAGCGCTCGACACCAGCGATGAAGAATGGCTGGCCGACCTGCAGGAACTACTGGTGCTGGCGATGAACCAGGCCGTCGAGCAGAGCCAGACGATGGCGGCGCGCCGGATGGAAGGCATCACTGGCGGGCTGGGCGATAACCCCCTCCTCAACAGTCTGATGGGCGGCGGGTAAGGTCAAGTTACGACATAACGCTGAAACGAATGAAAACAGGGAGATGTGTTCTCCCTGTTTTTTTGTTTCGCTTGCTGACCCTGAACATCAGTCGGTGCAGTTATCGCCGCCATCACACGTCATCGTATCGGTGCCATCAGTGCCAGTGACGTTGATGCCAAAGGTAACATTGCCACCTGCCGCGTCATCATTCGGTGATCCATCAGCCGTGATAACGGTGTCACCACCTGCATCATCGGAATTGATGCTGCCTCCAAAAAAGTTGAGGTTGACGCTGCCACTCCCTCCCAGTGCGGTATCACTTGTGCCGCCAGCATCCGTTACAACATCGCTGCCATCGTCACCCTCGATGCTGCCTGTACCACCAAAGTTATTGGTGTTGAGGTTACCGCCAGCCACAGTATCGCCATCACCGCCATTATCGGTTACGGAATCACTGCCATCATTGCCCGTGAGGGAACCAGTATCGCGGCTCGTGTTGTTATTGCCGCCGAATGAAATATCGTTATCCCCGGACTCATCCGTCACTGTATCATCGCCATCATTCGAAATCAGGTCGCCGCTGCCATCAACCAGGTTCTGATTCCCGCCGAAGGTGTTGTCATTGTTTCCGGCAGCATTCGTGATGGTATCATCACTATCACTGGCTGACACATCACCGGTTCCGCCCACCAGATTGATGTTGCCACCATAGAGCTCATCGCGATTCCCGGCCTGATCGGTGATGGTATCCAGACCATCATCACCCGTGATGTCGATGTCATGGTAGGCAAAGTTAACATTGCCACCATATATGTTATCGTTGTTTCCACCTTGATCGACGATAACATCGTCGCCATCATTGCCTGTAATCGATCCAGTTGCGGGAGACCCTTGAAAAGTTGAATTGGCATTGCCACCGGTCAGAAAGTCACCATCACCACCGCAGTCGGTGATCGAGTCGTCGCCATCATTGCCGACAACAGTACCGTTCTGATTGAGTGCGTTGAAATTCCCACCATAGATGAAATCAGTGGTGTTGCCACAGTCGGAAAGCGTATCGTTGCCATCATCGCGGTTGTCGCCAGCCTCGTTGAACCACCCTCCATAAATGATGTCGTTACCCGCGCCGCCTTCTACTGTATCATTCCCGCCACCAGCATAGACAATGTCCGAACCAGCACCGGCATCAATCGTGTCGTTCCCGCCGTTGGCAGAGATGGTATCGGTGCCGTTGTTACCGTTTAGCACATTGGCATTGTTGTCACCGGTGAGAATATCGTCTTGGGTGCTGCCCTCGGCATTCTCGATATTGGCGACGGTATCGCCTTGTCCACCCACACTAGTGTTCATATTGATGAAGATGCCGACCGTCGATCCACTGCCATCATAGGTATCACTGCCGGCACCACCATCGATGTCATCCGCTCCCTGATCAACGATGATGGTGTCATCACCTCCGCCCCCGTTGATAGCATCGTCACCTGCACCGCTGGTCAGCGTGTCATTGCCATCATCACCATTGATGCTATCGACCCCCATGCCTCCATCTATTGTGTCGTTTCCGCCCGCGCCATAGATCGTATCATCGCCGTCGCCAGCATTGATGATGTTGTCCAGGTCATTGCCATAAATGATCTCCGGCGCACAGGTTCCATTGTAGAAGTTGTTGGTCACCACAATGTCGTAGATACCGTTGTAACTACTGCCTTGAAAGACCACGATCAGGGTGGTGGTGCAGGGGTCAAGGGGTGGCGCATTGGTCGGTGGCGCAGTGGGCTGCCCATTGGCTATGGGTGTACCGGCTCGATCTTCGACGAAGACCCAGGCGTGGCGCGTTCGGCACAGGGCACGATCTGACTCAGCGTAAAAGACTGCAACGTAATTGTAGACACCTGGCTGATCGAGATGCAGTGCCAAATCATCAAACTGCACCAGATAACCCATATAACCGAAAGCCGCTTCTGAACCAACATAGCCGGCTATTCCCTCGAGCGAAAATTGTGGCGTACCCCACTCCGGCAGACCAACCAGATACGCATTGATCTGGACATGCACCGCAGCAGCAGGGGAACCACTGATGCTCACCCCTAAGCTTTGACCACGTCCAATTAGTTGGCCGCTGATCGGATTGCTGAAAAGCGCTTGCTGACAGAGAGGGAGTTCGAGATCGGCGCGCAGGTCAGGGTGCGCGGCTTGAGCAGTGCCACTGAGCATCACGCCCGCAACTAGCAGCGTCATCAGTAGCAGTCTCAGGCGCAGCAATACACGCTGTACGAGGTTGGACATACCCTCTCCTTGTGTCATCAGATTAATACTGAGGTGTTGGAGAGTATAACGTTATTTTACCCGTAGCAAAATTATCGACAGGAAGTTCAAATTAATCAAACCGAAAATTCATAGTTGCTGAGCACTGGGCTATAAAACATTAGCGGCCACTGGTTGCCCAGGGCCGCTAACGTCTTGCCAAACTAGCGGGTGGGGGCGCTGACAAGCAGGCTCCCACAAGAGGTGCTGGCCTTAGGGTGTCAACACCCCCACCATAGTCTGTTCGAACACTAGACCACCTCCTTTCATGTATTTGACGATAGCATCACTTTAATCACTTTTGCCTGTCCTGTCAAATGAGAATTTAATGGGTCAGGATGGGCGCGGGAGGCGTTCACCAGCCGCCGCCGTTGGAGTTGATGACCTGCCCGGTGATCCACTGGGCATCGTCCGTCGCCAGCCAGCCGATGAGTCGGGCGGCGTCGTCCGGCATCCCCCAGCGCCCCTGGGGATTGGCGGCGCGTCCGGCAGCCAGCAGATCGGGCGAGGCATAGCCGGTGTCGGTAGCACCAGGGTTGACCGTGTTGACTGTGATGCCCCGTCGGACGAGATGGGCCGACAGGCTCTGCGTCAGTTGATGCAGCGCCCCTTTGGACGCGACATAAGCCAGTTCGCCGGGCATCGGGCCGAGGTGCTGTCCACTGGTCATCAGGATCACCCGTCCGCCGGGGCGGGCATCGTCATGGCGGGCGGCATAAGCCTGTGTCAGCAGCAGCGAACCGCGCACATTGATCTGAAGATGGGCGTCGATCTGTTCCGCCGTCATCTCCTCCAGCGTCCCCATCGTGCTGTAGGCATGGTTGCACACCAGCACGTCCAGCGCGCCGAAGTGCTGGTAGGCCGCGTCAATCACGTGGGCTGGCGCGGCCGGATCACGCAGATCGGCGCTGATGGCTTCGATACGACCACCTGTCTCGGTTCGCAATTCCGTTAGTAGGGCCTCAATGCCGCCAGGGTCAGCGCCCCAGGGCTGGCTGGCATCGTAGGGGATGTAATGTTGGATGCAGACCGCCGCCCCCAACTGTGCCAACCGGCGGGTGATGGCAAAGCCGATGCCGATGCGCCGGCTGACTCCGGTGACCAGCGCCGCCCGACCCGCCAGTGGCGTTAAGGGATTGAGTGTCATTCTTCGCCTTCGCGCGCCTGGATCGTTGCTTCATCTTCGGTATCATCATCTTCTTCAAAGGCCGTCAGCCGCATGAAGGCCCGTTCCTGCGGCGTCATATCCACCGGATACTCGGTATCATCATAGGCTTCCAGGATGCGGTAGCCTTCCTTGATGTAGCCGCGAATAGTGTGCAGGCTGATGCCCATCTCGTCGGCGGCCAGATGCGCCGGCATCCCATCCAGCACGCACAACTTGAGCGCCTGGGCGATGCGCCCGGTCAATTCCGGGAACTTCCGCATGGCTGGCAGAGCGCTGGCATGGAAGATGCGGTGATGAAAGCGATCCGCTGCGATCTGCGCTACAGTCGGCGTGACGACAAAATCGTGATCGAGCGAAAAGACAATGGCCCAGGCCACCTGCAACCGGACATCCTGTTTCAACAGGAAACCGGAAGCACCGGATTCAGCGGCGGCTTCCACCAGATCAGGATCAGGGATTTGCGCCATGCACAGTACGCGCACATCCTCAATATGCCGTTTAATGCGGGTGATAGCCTCGCGCAGCATCCCGGCTCCACCCAGATGATCGGCTTCCAGCAGCACCACATCCGGCAGCTCGGCCAGCGGCGTTGTCTTCAGATACTCCCACATCTCCTGTGGTGTCTCCGAAAGAAAGGTCACGCGGGTACGGCGATCCCAGGCCAGAAAACTGTTGACCGAGTGCAGCGCGTAGAAATCCGTATCCATAACAAGGACTTTGAGATTCACGTCCTGTATGTTCGTCACCACCAGGTCCCTTCGCTTGAAACGAGCCTTTTATAGTGTACGAAGGATGGCGCAAATCGTCCAGTAAGCAGATGAAATAGGGTGGCAGGTACTGTAAACAAAAACAGGCAGGGACGAAACTGTCCCCACCTGCTTCATTACTGGATGCCGTCTGAATTAGAAGGCGGCCGGGATTTCCTTCAGCAGAACGGTGAAGGTATCATTCGCCAGCGAGCCGACAGCGAAGGCCAGGTACACCTTGCCAGGGGCCAGCGGCAGATTAGCATCGAACACCTGGGTGGTGGTGCCAGCCGCGAAGATGCCGACATTGTAGGTGCCAGCCGGAACGGTCGCCAGCGCGCCACCGAACTGCACCTGAGCATTGGCAACGTTCAGGAAGCTGGCGGCGATGGCGGGATTCGCCACATTAGCAGCCTTGATGTCCACGCGGGGTGCATTGGCGGTATGACGGGCAATCAGGCGAGTCTGACCACCGACAAAGCCGACCTGGTTGGTGAACTTTGTCAGTGTGATCGAGCCATTGACACGCAGGTGAGCGACGACCGACACGCTCTCTGACCGACCGACGACGATATTCTCAGCAATCACCGGCGCATTGCTGCACGGGGCGGCACTGTTCGCCAGGCTGATTTCGACGCGATAGGTACCGGGCGCAACCGCCACTGGACCAGCGATCTCACCAAACATGAAACCCTTCAGCAGGCAGCCACCCGCCACCTTGATGTCCACCGGCAGGTCATTCGAGGCAAGACCGAGGTCCTTGCCGGGAATGCCATGTACGACATAGATGTGAGCCTGACCGGGTGAGGCAACAGCGGGCGTCACCAGGACGGCCAGCAGTGCCACGAGAACAACAATCATTACCGATAACTTACGCATGTTGATTTACTCCCCAACGAACTGTGTTTGAACAAAATCAGTCAAAAGCGCGCTACGGTCATGAATATGCCATGCCTGTTTGAGCCGGGGGTGAAATGGCAGTTAAGGCGCTCTGAGCAGTACAAAAGTCACGTCTGGATCACTCTAAACGAATCTATTTATCAATTACTTATCTGATTGAAAGAAAAAGAGCTGGCCAAATGGCTTAAGAACAACAGCAATTCATCCGACGCTCATCTGATGCACGATGGCGCTGGCGGGCTGATGATGAGTCGTCCGATCCATCCGCCCGTGCTACACTTCTCCATCAGGTCGGGACGCCATCCAAAGGGGGATTACTGTGTCATTTGACCGCATCGTCAAATTTTTGTTGATCTTTGTGCCGGTTGCCATCATCGCGGAACTGCTTGGGGCTGATCCGCTGGTCGTGTTTATCGTTGCCGCGCTTGGCATCATCCCACTGGCCGATCTGATCGGCGAGGCCACCGAAGAACTGGCGCATCACACCGGCCCCAAAATCGGTGGGCTGCTGAATGCCACACTCGGCAATGCCGCTGAACTCATCATCACCATCTTCGCCATCCGCGCCGGCCTGCTCGATCTGGTGAAAGCCTCGATTGTCGGTTCGATCATCGGCAATCTGCTGCTGGTCATGGGGTTAAGTCTGCTGCTGGGCGGGCTGAAAAACGGGTTGCAGAAGTTCGACCCGCGCACCGCTGGCCTGAACGCCACGCTGCTGATCCTGGCGGTGGTGGCGCTGGTGGTGCCGTCTTTGTTTGATGTCGCCATTCAGGGCAATCTGGCGGCTGAGTTCGGCCTGAGCGAAGGCGTGGCTGTCGTGATGATCGTCCTGTATGGCTTGAGTGTGTTGTATTCCTTCACCCACGCCAATCCGGGGCATGGCGATGCTGTGACCCGCGAGGCCGCTGAACCACACACTGCCAAATGGAGCATCCGCACCTCATCGCTGGTGTTGGTAGGGGCAACCATCGGCATCGTTGTATTGAGCGAGGCGCTGGTAGGGGCGGTCACACATGTCACTGAAACCTTTGGCCTGAGCGAATTCTTCATCGGCATCATCATCATTCCTCTGGTCGGCAATGTCGCCGAGCACCTGGTCGCGGTGCAGGTCGCCCTCAAGAACAAGATGGAACTGAGCATGGCGGTGTCGCTGGGGTCGAGCTTGCAGGTGGCCTTGTTCGTCGCGCCAGTGCTGGTGTTCATCACGCTGTTGATGACCGGGCAACCGCTGCTGCTAGTGTTCAGCAGCTTTGAGCTGATTGCTCTGTTTGCAGCAGCCATCATCGCCGCCTTCATCGCCCTGGATGGCGAGTCGAACTGGATTGAGGGCGCGATGCTGCTGGCGGTGTATCTGATTATCGCCATCGCTTTCTTTTATCTGCCGTCGGCTGGTGGCACAGTCCCACATCCATAAGCAGCGCAAGCGGGTGATGGGGCGTCCGACAACAGTGCCCAGTGCGCACTGTAGATGGATTCCTCATAGCGCATTACCCGATCATCGGGCAGTGTGAGATAGGTGACGACGCTCGCCAGGGAATCGCTGTAACTCTCCTGGATGGTGGCATCGTAATGCTCAGCGGGCGCAAGTGGTTCACCCAGGCCGATCAGGATGCCATGACCGGCCTGCTCTGTGAGAAAGTCGCGAAAAACCAGATCGACAGTCGAGTCTATCGGCAGCGGCGTAAGCGGGAACGAGGGTGAGGCATCCGGGTCAAAACGCAGCGCCGAACCCCCCATTGCCCTTTCACCATTTGGGTCAGTTCGCCCAATCAAGGTAGTTTGGTTGTCTCCCCGCCACATCAAGAAACCGGATTCAAATCGTTGATAGACGGCCTCTACCTGCTCCGCTTCTGCTAACGGACAAAAGGTACGGGAAGGATCTTCACCAAAGAAGAAAAGATTGAATGGGCAATTGATTTGAATGGAGACGCTACTCACGCTGTACTGTCCAGGTGTTCCCCCGTCAGCGACATTGCTATAGTTCCATAGCCAGAAATCCACTGAATGAATGTAGGGCATCTCACCGGGTGCGACCGTTGAAAGATCAACCACCATTGATCCTTGTGCTGGAAGATGATCAAATGACCGCTGCGGCATGGTCCTGGGGTTGCCGTAGCGCTGCTCGATCATCACGCTGCTGCTGCCAGGGACGTTCCAGCGCAACGTGACTAACCCACCACGATCAACAACCTGTGGCTCTGCGCTGAAAATCAGTTCAGCACTTGCCGGAACACTGTGGGGATAGGCGGCGGCAATTGCGACACCGATTGTCACCACCAATATCACGCCCATGAGTACCAGTCGTCGCACAGAGTGACCTTTCGCTCGTGATAATCGATGCGCTCTGATTTCACAATAGAGAGCGCATCAAGCAATTCACCGAAATGGCGCTATGTGTTACAGACCGATGTGCAATAATGCCCTCTGGTTATGATGAAGGTGCCGCTTCTGGTGTAGAGTCTTTCAGTTTGCTTAGTTCTTCATCAATGATCGAAGCGAAGACATTATAGGGCTGTGCGCCGCTGATGAAGCGGCCATTCACGAAGAAGGCCGGCGTCCCGGTCACGCCCAGGTTCTGGGCATAGCTGGCATCGGCGCTGATCTCCTGAATGTACTGCTGGCTGTCGAGACACTGGGTGAACTGCTCGACATTCATCGCCAGCGTCTGGGCATAGCCGATGAAGGCTTCGCGGGTGAGGTTTTGCTGGTTGCTGAAGGCCAGGTTGTGGAATTCCCAGAACTTGCCCTGTTCGTTCATGCATTCCCCGGCCAGAGCTGATAACACCGAACTGGCACCGAGAATGGGGTAATCGCGGAAGACCATCCGCACCTGATCGCCATAGTTATCCAGCAACGGCTGGAGCGTCTGGCTGAAGAAACGTCCACAGTAGGGGCAGCGGAAATCACTGAATTCAACGATGGTAATGGGGGCATCAGCCGGGCCTTTGGCCGGGTCATCATCAGCGCTTACTTCATACTGCTGTCCCGGTTGTAAACCCGGTGGTTGCTCGGCCACCTGACCACGCGCGTCCAGCGCTTCCTTGACCGCCTGAGCAATCAGCGCCTGATTTTCGACCCTGTTGCTCGCATTCAGGGAGGAGGTAGCAAAATAGGTGATGATAGCGCCCAGACCAAAGAACACAACCGCGATGATGATGTAATTCACCAGCACACGCGGAATGACCAGCACCGCCTGGGGATCCGCGTAGGCCGATGCATCATTTTTCAGCTTCTCCACCGGCTCAGGGCTTTCGGCAGGACGCGCTTCAGCTTCGGGTGGGGGTAGTGTGTTATCCATTGCAACGGCCTTTCTGCCTCGATGACGCTGGTACTATCCGCATATTGGGTTTATGCCCCGATTGACAGCGCCAAATGTCTCACTCTAAGATACAATAGAGACGCAGCGATCTCAACCATCGTTACCATCATTTATCCATTGTCCGAGACCTCAATAGAAGGAGCATTGCCTTTGAGTGAAGCGTCGTCCCTGTTGGAAGGATTGGTCGTCAGCGACCAGAGTGGTTTTTTTCGTGTTGAACTGGCGGATGGTCGGTCGGTGACCTGTCGTTTACGCGGTCGGTTGATGGAGGAAGCGCAGTCATCCGATATCGCCGCCATTGGTGATCGTGTCAGTTTTCAAATTCTGGCTGACGGAACGGGCAGCATTGAAGCGGTTCTGCCCCGCAAAAGCATCCTTTCACGGGCGATGCGGACAGAAGGCAAACGTGGCGCAGGCGACTCCGAGCGCGAGCAGGTGATTATTGCCAATGCTGAGCAGGCCTTATTCGTATTTGCGGCGGCACAGCCTTCCCCCAATCTGCGGATGCTGGATCGGTTTCTCGTATCGGGCGAGAAATCCGGCATCGAAAAATTAATCATCGTTGTCAACAAAATGGATCTGGAAGATAACTCGATTACGACCGCACGCTTTGCCCCATATCAGAAGATGGGCTATCGCGTCCTGTACACCTGTGCCAAAGATCGGCTGGGGGTGGATGAACTGACCGAGCTACTCAAGGATCACCTGTCGGTCTTCACCGGGCCATCGGGCGTGGGCAAGACCAGCCTCCTCAACATCGTCCAACCGGGGCTGGGGCGCGCTGTCAAGGCCGTCAGTCAACGCCGCTCGGAAGGCATCCACACCACCCGCGACAGTGCGCTGGTGCGGTTGGACATCGGCGGCTATCTGGCCGATACGCCCGGGCTGCGCTCATTGACGTTGTGGGATGTCGAGCCGGAGGAGCTGGATGGCTACTTCCGTGAGATCGCGCCCTTCGTCAGCCAGTGCAAGTTCAATGATTGCAGTCATCATCAGGAATTGGGCTGCGCGGTACGAACTGCCGTCGAACAGGGTGCTATTGCTCGCAGTCGCTACGAGAGTTTTCTGGTGCTGCGCGATGAACTGGAAGCGGCCTACGCCGTCTATTGAGGCCGAGGCGCTCAAACCGACGCTGGTGTAACCAGTTGCACCAGTTCCGGCAAGGAGCTGATCTGGAATTCTGGTTCGGGGTAATGCCCCGGCCAGTCGAACCCATCGGAAAGCCAAACGCTGACGATGCCGCTGGTCACCGCGCCAAACACATCGTTGAGCGGGTGATCGCCGACGAAGAGGGTTGTGCTGGGGGCGGCATTCAGTTTTTGCAGCGCCAGCTTGAAGATAGTAGGGTCCGGCTTGCGATACCCCACCGTCTCCGACACGACCACTGTATCCATATAGTCGCGCACGCCGATGGCATCAATCGTCGCATTCTGTGCCTGCGCCTGCCCGTTGGTGATGATCCCCAGACGGAAGCCGCGTTCGCGCAGGGTTTGCAGCGTTTCGTGCAACCCCTCGCGCCCCTTCATACAGCGCGGTGACCGGGTGTACCAGAATTCGCGCATGGTGTCGGCAGTGGGACTCTGAAACCAGGGCAGCCGGCTGACCAGATCGCTGAACATAATCTCTTTGGGGCGATACCCGCCGCCGTCGCACAACTGCATGATGCGCTCGAGCCGATCCGGCGTGATGGTCTTGAGCTGGTCGGCGAAGTGGCGATAAAAGAGCAGGGAAAAGGCGTGGATCGAACGCTTTCGGTCAGTGAGGGTGTTATCCAGATCAAACAGAATCGTCGCGATACTCATGGATGGGCGCATAACTCTACATCTCGGCCTGGATGAATCTATATCACACAATATGTTAATGTGAGTCTAAATTTATGTGAAATTTGTGAGTCCAGTCAAGTACCCAGCCAAAATCATACATGTCAGCATGTCGAAGCCAACACGCACAACCGGAAATACTGTCCGTCAACGACGTGGCGGAAGCTCAGGCAGGAGAATCGATGGGTAGGGTAAAGCAGGCTAGTTGGGATGAATGGCGCGATTGACCGTCTTGACGAGATGGTCGAGCTTAAACGGTTTGGTGATGAAAGCCGCTGCACCCATCTCCGCGGCCTGCTGCTGCCATTCGACACCCGGTGCCGCGCTGACCATGATGAACGGAATGGCGTCATAATCCGAATGGGCACGCAGCCATTCCAGGAAAGCGATGCCATTCATCTGTGGCATATAATAATTGCTCAGAATCAGATCGGGCAGCGTCTCGCTGTGCTCCAGCAGTTCGATACCTTCCTGTCCATGTCGACCCGCGATCACAGCATGGCCTTGCTGCTGCAATGTCATGTTAACCAGCGAAACAATATCCGGATTGTCATCAAGGACGAGTATCTGAGCCATGTGTCTGTCGTTCCAATCCAAGCCACTTCTTGATTCAGTATAGCATTGAAATGAGTTCGGTTAATCAGAAATAATCAACAATATCTCAATTCTTTGTTAATTTATCAGATAACCCTCAAGGATTGGGGGTATACAAAAATGACAATCGAGAATAGAATTAAATTTCTAATCACTCCACAAATCCTGCGACTATGTTATAACTGAACCAGGTTATTCGCGAGAGGAGAGCGTATGTCAGGCTACCAACAGGTCATCATTGTAGGTAATGTCGGTCGGGTCGACGAACTCAAGTATCTGCAATCCGGCGTTCCGGTGCTGGGGTTCACGGTTGCCGTCAGTCAGGTTAGCGGCAGCGGCGAAAACCGCACCGAGAAAACTACCTGGTTTCGGGTTTCTGCCTGGCGACAGTTGGCCGAAAGCCTGGCTCCTTATATCGTCAAAGGTAAGCAGTTGATGGTAGTCGGCACCATTGAAGCCCGCGCCTACGTGGATAAATCCAATCAACCGCAGGCGCAGCTTGAGCTGAATGCGCGCGAGATCAAGTTGCTCGGTTCGCGCCAGGAAGGTGAAGGCGGACGCGGCGAGTATAATGATTATGGCGCACCTGCTCCAGATAACATGGGCGACATCCCCTTTTAGTATTGCCAGGGCAAACTGGACAAAATCGGTGAGCAACCGCTTGGCTGCTCACCTTCGAGATTGTAAGCCGCTGAGGGGTTATTATGCCCTTTGCAGAAAATCAAGCAGTAGCGGATTGAACACCTCAGGGCGTTCAAAGCTCGGCACATGCCCTGCTCCCTCGATCATGACTTTGCGCGCGTTACTCATGCCAGCAACCATCAGATCGGCAGCCTCCACAATGACTGGGTGATCGAGCGTACCATCCACGACCAGCGCCGCACACTGAACGGCATCCAGTCGCCTTAGAGCAGGCGGGGTCAATGGATTGACCGGCTGCATATCGGCAATCAAGAATGTTTGGCGCTCGACCGGAATGCGATTCATCAGCAGCGCTTTTTCACGCAGCGCCTTATCCACTGCATCCGGTTCGCGGAACGAGCCATCCAGCCAGATGCGGATTTGTAGTTCATTCGCTCGCTCGACATCGGCGCGTTGCATGGCATCCAGCATCTCCAGCAAATAACGGGGTGGTTCACCCTGTGGCTCAAAGCCACTCGGTGTTGAGCCGACCAGCGTCAATGAACGAATGCGTTCGGGTTGTTCCAGGGCGAGATCAAGCATAATCATCCCGCCGTTGGAGCAACCGACAAAGTGTGCCGAACCGACTTCCAGGTAATCCAGCAACCGGCAGAGATCATCACGGCGGGAGACTGGCCCGTTTGCCGGGCTAGATTGACCGTAACCGCGCATATCATAGCGAATCACGCGAAAATGCTGTGCCAGTATTTCCCACTGAGCGTCAAACATGCGGCTATCGAGGAACGCGGCATGGGATAGGACAACCGGGTCGCCGGCTCCAGCGGTTTCGTAGTACAGCGTGCCATTGTCTAACTCCAGGTAACCACTTGTTGTGTGTGTCATGCTATTTGCTCCTTGCCTTTATCCTCAACCATCCTGATGATAGGCTGCATTGGGTGACATCCTGTGTCACTCAAGATTCATAGTCGCATCAGGGAGATAATCGTGCGTGCTGATCGTCTGCTGACCATGATGATGTTACTGCAAACACGCGGCAAGCTCACAGCGCAGGTGTTGGCGCAAGAACTGAATGTGTCACGCCGCACGATTTTGCGGGATGTGAATGCCCTTTCGTTAGCCGGAGTTCCGATCTACTGCGAAGGGGGGCATGGCGGCGGAATTGCCCTGGATGAACATTATCGCACCAAGCTGACTGGACTCCATACGCAGGAGGTTAAGGCACTTTTCATCACGAACAATCAAACAGTCCTGCGTGATGTTGGCCTGAATGATGCCGCCGAGCAACTCCTCATTAAACTGCTTGCCACCCTTCCTGAGACTCATCGCCTGACTGTGGATCACATTCGCCAGCGCCTGATGATCGACCCGACCTGGTGGTGGCACAATTCTGAGACACCGCCCTTCTGGGATGATCTCCAGCAAGGTGTTTATGAAGACCGCGTGATTGAAGTGACTTATGAACGTTATGAAGGCGATGTGGTGGAGCGTGTGCTGGAACCTTATAGCCTGGTCAACAAGTCCAGCCATTGGTATCTCGTCGCTCGAAGGGCCGGCGAGTTCCGAACCTATCGTGTTTCCCGCTTGCAGACGCTTCATTTGCGCGATCAGCATTTTGTCCGCCAGCCGGATTTTGATCTTCAATCTTATTGGCGGTCCCATTTGGCTGAGTTCGTCGAGAGCTTTTCTGAGTATCAGTGTGTGCTACACATTCATCCCCAGCGCGAAGCATTCGTCAAATGGCTGATGCCCGGACGCTGGCACATGGTCGGAGAAGTGGACGCTGCGGGTTGGGTGACGCTGAAATTAATGATGGACTCTGTGCTGCTGGCGAAAATGCTGGTGTTTGGGCTGGGGGATGCGGTTAGCATTGTCTCACCACCGGAACTGGCGGATGCTGTACTAGCGGATGCGAGGATGATTGTTCAACGCCTCGCTCAATAGTGGTGCAGGGAGTGGATTGTTCCCCGCACCACGCTTTCACAGGCTACTCGTGCTGGCGGATGAAGTCGCCCAGCACCTGCATATAACGCTCGGCTTCCTCGACATGGGACATGTGTGAGCTGTTCTCGAACAGAACCCACTGTGCGCCGGGGATGCCCTGCCGCACCGTCTCGGCGATGACCGGCGTGGCCTCGTCATATTTCCCGGAGGTGACCAGCGTCGGCGCGTTGATCTCCGGCAGGCGATGGCGCACATCCCAGGTCTTGAGTGTGCCGACCACATGGAACTCGCTGGGGCCGTTCATGGTGTTGTAGACTTCGCCGTTCTCGGCCAGATAAGCAAAGCTGCGCTGGACATAATCCGGTGGCGGCACCACCCGGCAGACATGACGATCATAGAATTCTTGCATCGCCGCCGCATACTCCGCGCTGGTGGTCGTCCCGGCCTGTTCATGCTGTTGCAGCGTGGCTTCGACTTCTGGCGGCAGCAGTTGGCGCAGCTTGTTGGCCTCTTCCACCCACTGGATCATGCTGGCCGGCGAACTGGCAATCGTCAGGCTGGCGACACCTTGAGGCTGGGTGAACATATACTCCATCGCCAGCATCCCGCCCCACGACTGACCGAGCAGGTGGATACGCTCCAGCCCCAGCGCCCGCCGCACCACATCAACTTCCTCGACATACAGCGCCACCGTCCACATCTCCGGCTTGCTCTCGCCGATGGCCGAGCGTCCACAGCCGAGCTGATCGTAGTAGATCACCCGCCGCCCGCTAGCCACCATCGCGTCCAGCGACTCGAGATAATCGTGGGTGGCACCGGGGCCGCCATGCAGACATAGCAGCGGCAGCTTGCCCGGCTCTTCTTTCTCGCCAACGATGCGATACCAGGTGTGATAGCCTTTGAAGGGGATCGTCCCTTCGGTGATAGGGTAGGACATGGTGCATTCCTTCTTCTAAAGGTGTGAACGATAAAATAGTGGCATTGCTGCCATCCCGTTGACCAATGCTCAGTGCTGCCAGATGGCGGCATGACGTTCCGGGTGGGCGGCTTCGCCTTTGAAGTCTTCCAGCTTCAACCCGGCGACGTTGATGGTTTCCAGCGCGTGATGGTACTCATCTGGTCGGTTTTCGCCCCAGACCACCTCGCAGTGGCGCAGCGTGACGCCGCTGGCATTGCGAATGAAAAAACCAGAAGTCGGATGTGCCGGCATGCCTTCGCCGCCTTCAAACGGGCGGATGTCCTGAAGACCCGCCGGGATTTTCGTCGATTTGTTGAGTTCAACGCGGACATTCTCGAACACAATATCCTGCAACGTGTCCTGCTCCCAGCCATAGACAAAGACGCCGTTTTCCCCTTTGCACAGAATGTTGGAGAAGCGAATCTGCCGCGAATGTCCCATCTCGTCGGCTGTCGTCCAGGGCATGGCGCAGATATAGATCGGTTCGGCTCGCCCCCACCAATCGTGATGAAACAGGCGCGTCTCGATGATCATGTTGGAGAAGATCACATTCTCGATGTCGCTGTGATGACTCTGGTGGATGCCCAACCCGCGATTGGATGACTGAATGACGCACGAGTCAAAGATGATATTGCGCATCGGGGCATAGGTTTCACAGCCGACCATCAGCGCGGTTGAGGTCGAGACCAGGGTACAGCCGGTGACGGTGATGTTCTCGCACGCGCCAAATGCGCCGGCGTTGCCACAGCTCTTCATACAGATGCAGTCGTCGCCCGCCACGATATGGCAGTTGGCGATGCGCACATTACGACACTGGTCAATATCGATGCCATCGCTGTTGGGCAGCTTGAGATCGTTCAGTATGCGAATCCCCTGGATCAGCACATCTTCGCAGCCGGAAAAGCGCAGCGTCCACATCGCCCCATCGCGGATCACAATGTCCTGAAACGTGACATTCTCGCAGCCAATCATGACCGAGGTGAAAGGGCGCAGCGGATGCATCCGGTAGATATGCGGCAGATTCTCGCGGATATATTTACGCCCGCCGCCATCGATCACGCCACCGCCGGTGAAAGCAATGTCATCGCAATCATAGGCCGCGATGAAGGTGATGCTCTCGCGCAGGTTGGGATAACCAACTCCCTTATGACTTTCCGCCGTCTGGACATAAGCGAAGTCGCTGGCATTGCCGCTGGCTTCGACTACCGCGCCGCGCTCGACATAAAACTCGACATGCGACTGCATGCTGAGCGTTCCGCTGAGATAGATACCATCCGCCGGCACCAGCACCCGTCCGCCGCCCGCCGCGCCACAGGCATCAATCGCTGCCTGAATCGCCATAGTGTCGAGCGTTGTGCCATCGCCCACCGCGCCATAATCCCGAATGTTGTAAATTGCCATGAAGGCTGTTCTCCAGATTTGAGAAAGACGGCTATTCCTGGTCATCTCCATCGCTCTATTCTTGCAGATGGCGGCTGAATTTGCGACAGACCAGCCAGATCAGATTCTAACCATTCTGTAACATGTCGATTGTCGAATGCCTGTCGATTCGCGGTCACCTCGTTCGTAGTAGAGGTAGAAGCGCCAATGAGAAGCGCTGTAAAAGCAAGAGGAGTGGATCATGAAGTACATGCTGTTGATCTATGGAAGCGAAGCCGTGGAAGCCGCCAAGAGCGAAGCGGTGCGTCAGGCTGAGATGGCGGAATACTTCGGGCTGAATGATTATGCCAAAGGGCGTAACATCAGCATTTCGTCGGCAGAAGCCTTGCTGCCGACTCAGATGGCGACCAGCGTACGTCTGCGCAACAATCAAATCGGGACGACCGATGGCCCGTTTGCCGAAACCAAAGAGCAGCTTGCTGGCTATTATGTGATCGAGTGCCAGAACCTGGATGAGGCCATCGACTTCGCCGCCCATATTCCCGGTTCACGCGATGGCGTAGTAGAAATTCGTCCGGTAGTCGTATTCTCGTAAGCCACTTGTCGGAGCAGGTACGGCCTGCTGCCTGATCTACCATTGACCGTCTTAAGGAACGAAGAGGAGCCAATCATGACCAAGTACATGCTGTTGATCTATGGAACCGAGCCAAGCGAGGAACCTACGCCGGAAGCCATTCAGGCCGAGATGGAAACTTACAATGCCTTCCAGGATGAAGTCGAGCAACGCGGTATGCTGGTTGCTTCCGAAGCGCTGCATCTCACCAATACTGCCCGCACCGTCCGCGTTCGCGATGGCAGGACGCTGCTAACTGATGGCCCGTTCGCCGAGACCAAAGAAATCCTGGGCGGCTATTACATACTGGACTGCCAGACGCCGGAAGAAGCGGTGGAGATGGCAGCCAAAATCCCCGGGGCGCTGACCGGCTCGGTGGAAATTCGTCCGGTGGTCGTGTTTTCATAGACGATTAACGAGCATTTAACCGAGCTGGGTGCGCCCGGCTTTATGATCTCATCTACAATTGATCGTGCACATTCTAAGCGATAGGAGCCAATCATGACGAAGTACATGTTCCTGATTTACGGAACGCCATCGAACGAAGCGCCAGATCCGGCAGCCGCCCAGGCCGAGATGGCGGCATACTTTGCCTTCAATGAAGAGGCCGGGAAACGCGGCGCGCTGGTGGCTGGTGATTCGCTGCACCCCACCCCAACTGCGCGGACGGTGCGGGTGCGCGATGGCAAGACACTGCTGACCGACGGTCCGTTCGCCGAGACCAAAGAAGTGCTGGGCGGCTACTATATTCTGGACTGCCAGACGCCGGAAGAAGCGGCGGAGATGGCGGCCAAAATCCCCGGCGCACTGACCGGCTCGGTGGAAATTCGCCCGATTGTTGATTTCAGCCAGATGGGATAAGCGATGTCCGATCCACGCCAGGTCATCGAGCGCATCTTTCATGATGAATACGGGCGGGTGCTGGCCGCCCTCGTCAGCCGCATGGGCGGGGATATTCAGGCGGCACAGGATGCCCTGAGCGACGCCCTGATCGTTGCGCTCGAACGCTGGCCGCTGGATGGGATTCCGCCAAATCCTGGCGCGTGGATGACGACGACAGCCCGGCGCAAAGCCATTGACCGCTTTCGCCGGGAACGTCGTCATGTGGGTGATGACACCCTGCTGGAAGCCCTGCCTGATGCCGAAATGGATGATGACGACATGGACACGCTGCCAGACGAACGACTCAAGCTGATGTTCACCTGCTGCCACCCGGCGCTGGCCCAAGAGGCTCAGGTGGCGCTGACGCTCAATACCATTGGCGGGCTGGCAACGGCTGAAGTCGCGCGGGCCTTCCTGGTCTCCGAAGTGACGATGGCACAGCGGTTGGTGCGCGCCAAACGCAAAATCCGCGACGCCGGCATCCCGTACGAAGTTCCGCCGGCCCATCGATTGCCGGAACGTCTGGAAGCGCTGCTGGCGGTGATCTACCTGATCTTCAACGAAGGCTATGGCGCGACCAGCGGCCTGGCTCTCATGCGGCGCGACCTGTGCGACGAAGCTATTCGCCTGGGACGGCTGCTGGTTGATCTGCTGCCTGACCCGGAAGCTCAGGGGCTGCTGGCGCTGATGCTGCTGCAACATGCGCGGCGGGCGGCACGGGTGGATGAGCAGGGTGAACTGGTGTTGTTGGAAGACCAGGATCGCCGTCTGTGGGATCAGGATCACATCCGTGAAGGGCAGCAGTTGGTGGAGCGAGCCTTACGGCAGCAGATGCCTGGTTCATATCAGATCCAGGCGGCCATCGCTGCGCTTCACGCCGAGGCCGCCCGTCCTGAAGATACCGACTGGCCGCAGATCGCTGAACTCTATGGCGAATTGCTGAAGCATCACCCCTCGCCGGTGGTCGAACTCAACCGTGCTGTTGCGATAGCCATGGCCGAGGGGACGGTGGCCGGGCTGCGGTTGCTCGATCAACTGGAAGACCGGGGCGAATTAAAGGATTACTACCTGTTTCACGCCGCCAAAGCTGATCTGCTACGGCGTTCCGGCTGGCTGGACGAAGCCCGCACGGCTTACCAGCAGGCGCTGGATCGCTGCCACAACCAGGTCGAGCAGCACTTTCTACGCCGCCGGTTGGCCCAGGTGACTGCTCAGCTTGGGGACTAGAACAGGAAATCCCAGGCCAGCCAGCTCAGGTACAAGCCGACGACGACCGCGCCCAGCCCGGCCCCCAACCACAACAGGCTGCCTACCACGAACAAGCCGCCCTCGCTGATCGCCCGCCGGCTCTCGACATGAACCCGCGCCTCCGGGCGAGACAGCGCCACCCGCAGCGCCAGCCAGCCATCCCGTACATACGGCCAGCCGCGCCGCAAAGCCCTGGGCGCAAAGGTGAGCAGCACCGCTCCCACAATCGCATTCAGCGTCGCCTGAATCATGCCTCATCCGCCTAAAGTCTGAGCCGAGTTTCCACCTTCAGTTAGTCCACAATCGCGCCGAGATGCCCTTCAATAAGGCAGATCGTTCGCCCCGGCAGCATACTCGCGTTTGGCCGGGATTGCTATTGTGAGGAGTCCATCATGGGACGTCGTTATCGTTTTCTGCTGGTCGGTCTGATCGCCGCCACGCTCGTCGGATTATTGTCGCTCAGTTTACCGGCCATCGAAGCCCAGCAGTGCACTGTCCGCACCGACTGGCCGACCTATACTGTGCAGCGGGGTGACACGCTGGGTCGCATCGCCCGGCGTTATAACACCACTGTTCAAACCCTGGCGCAGGCCAACTGCCTGACCAACATCAACCGCATCTTCGGCGGGCAGCAGCTTCGCGTTCCACCCACCGGCGGAGCAACCATCACCCCGCGTCCCGGCGTCACCGTGACTCCGGCTCCGGTCGGTCGTCCGACGCTGCCGGAGATGCCGCAGGGGACGTATACCGTCGGCGTGACCAGCATGAGCTTTGAACTGGGCTTCATGGTGTGGAACTCGACGACCGGCAGCATCTGGGTGTTTTATCAGACCAGCAGCGGCGCGACCAGCGGCACGGTCGCCAATTATCCGCTGTCGCTCTACGGTGGCCTGTCGATCCCGCGTCGCCCTGACCTGATCGCCCCGCCCGGACGCGCCCTGCCGACCAACGGTTTCGCCCGCGTATGGTACAACTTCAATGATGTCTGCACCCGCCTCGGCTTCGCCACCAGCCCGGAGCAGGGTTATCAGATGCTCTTGCAAAATGTCGGCAACGGGCAGTATTTCGTCATGACCACCGCGCTGAACTCGTATCTCCAGGTGAACCCCAATGGCACCTGGTCATTGGCTGTCACCGCGCCGCCGACCTCGACCCCAGCGCCGACGCTGGTCACGCCTTCTGCCACGCCCATCCCACCCACGCCTATCGTCACCGATGGCTTCATCACCAGCGATACAGCGACCACCTATCAGGCGTTCCAGAACGGCTTCATGACCTGGACGGCTGGCACAGGCGAGGTGCGGGTATTCTTCGGCACCAATGGTGGGGATATTCTGGTGTTCGGCGTCAACCAGTATGGTAACCTGCCTATCGATGCCAGCGCCGCACCACCCGGCTTCATCAAGCCAGCGAACGGCTTCGGCAAAGTGTGGAGCAACTTCGCCATCATCCGCAACACGCTCGGCTGGGCCACCGGCAGCGAGGTCGGTTATCTCTCGCGCACCTTGCAGCGGCAGGATGGCCGCGTCTTCTCCTTCACCCTGCCCGATGGCCGCGTCATCATGTGGAACAACGGCAGCGTCTGGTCCTTCGGCTAACTCACCACATCATGCACCGGGGCGATCCATCCGGGGTCGCTCCTGCTTTGTCGTTGTATAGGCGTTTCTTACATCAACCACATGGCACCCTGAACCGGTCGCTCACCTCTCCATCTGACCGGATGAAGCTGGAGGTTGTTGGCGTGTTGGGCTACACTCATTATCCCGTTGAATAGGGCGGTGACGGTTTCCGCGCCTACACCTCTAGTTTGGTGAGTATGCTGGATCCCATCTTGCTACGATCAAGCTGGCCGTTCGCCACACCGTCTCGCAACCATTGTTTTACTTTTTTCTCTGGCACACGTTCAATCTGCCCACTCGATTGGATCAGTTTGGCGAACTGAAGCAGATTGTCAGCCGTCAATTCTACGAGGTCGATGTGCCAGTGGTTGGCGTCGTGATCGGGAGTTTCTCCCGGTTGCGGTCTGGTGTTCAATCCCATTGACCGGAATCGGCCTTCATCCAGCAGGGCATAATCCACGTTCGATACATTATCACCCATCGCAGCCAGCGCGGTGATAACCCGCCGCAAATTGGATAAGTCGGCCTCAATCCGCCAGATCGACAGCGCATTGGAATTTGTCTCCAGGTCACCGAGCGCATCGGCCTGTAATGCCCCGGTAGGCAACCAAGCTACATTTTCGTTCTTATACCACTTGGCTGTGCGTATCTTGCGGAAGATGAACGACACTATGCCTGCTCCGCCGCCTGGGTTTCTTCAAGCTGCTGCAATAGTTGTTCCAGATCAGCCCGCAACTCTGGCAGGGTTTCCTGAGCGATGGCTCGTTTTACAGTCTGTACTGAAGCCGGGTCATCCAGCGAGGCCAACCCCAGCAGCGCCCCATCGCGGATGCGTGCCGATGTGCTGTGCAGCAGACACCGTTCCAACAACCGGCGGCGCTCCAGACGGGAGAAGGGATATGGCACATTGCCGACCCAGCGTAGCGCTTCAGCCGCTACTTCGGGATTGATCTGGTCGCTCAGGATGGCGGTTGTCAGCCAGGCAAGCGTCTCATCGCTGTGCTGCCGCAGCAGTTCGACCAGTTGGCGCGAGAAGTCACTTTCGTAGCCATCTTCAAAGCGCTCGTCTTTTGCGGCAAAGCAGAGCTGGACCAATTGGGAGGGCAGGTCCGGGGCGATCTCCGGCGACTGTGTAGGAGTCATCTCATGAGGCAGCATGGTCAATCCTTCCTGACTGACGAACATCTCCAGTGTAACACGGATGGCGGAATTGTGGATGAATGCTGGAGGTCGTTCGCGGGTTGGGCTACACTCACTGTCCCGTTGAAGGGGATGTTATTGGAGATGGTGAGAGGATGAAAGCCAAACGTGTTATTGGCCGCACCATAACAAAGAAAGCCAGAAGAACGCTGCTTCTGGATAGTCAATGGAGTATCAACGCCGAGTTATCAAGCATAGTGTCCCCCAGCACTGTTTACCAGCATCCGAACGGTCAAGCCTTGTATGTCATCACGGATGGCTTGAGTAGATTGTATGATCCTTCTGATGCTGAGATTTTCATTGCCATCGTCAGGGATACACATAACCAAATCAGAGCGAGCCATATCCTCGAAGGGATGCTCCCTGAGGGGAAGGACTTCGCCGCGCAAGTTCCTGATCTCGTCGCCCAGCTACCCGGTTTGTTGAACATGAAACCCGAAGAACTGGATTACTCCCAGAGCAGTCTGGAGATCATCGATCGCAAAATGCGGCGACGAGGCCGAGAAGCCTGTAATCGTCCACCGCTGTTCCCGGCGCTGCTGGCCTACCTGGGTGAAGTCGTCCGCCGTCAAATTAACGGTCAATGGCGGATGCGATTGGCCGAGGATGGTGAAACCTGGGAGCCCTGGATCATTGACCCTGACAACCGAGCTTGCCCCCCTGGTATGATCTTCATTATGCGGTCAGCGATGGCTTATTGTTGATTAGCTGGATTGTCTCAGCAGAGATCGGCTCGCGCGCAGTACAGCCAGACGGTTTTTGGAATTGAGCCAGCCCAGGCGTTGGCATGTTGGACGAAGGTATAAGGTAGAGGGACATGCCCCCTACCTCTCTTCATTGGCTAGACCGTCACATTGAACAGGGCGCTGGCGGCTTCGGCATCGAAGTTGACGAAGGCCAGGCGGACGGTGGCGGTGATCTGGTAGCTGTCGTAGTACGGCAGGTAATCGACGCTCAGGGCGACGCGGCGCCGATAGCCAACGAGCCAGCCGGGACGGTAGATGCAGAGGGCGGTGCCTTTGGTGTTGTTGGCCGGCGTGGTGCTGACGCGCCCGTTGGTGCCATCGGTCAGCGGCATCTCGGCGGAGACGATCACCGGCGCACCATCAGCAATGCCGATCTGCCCGGTCATGGCCGTCGCCAGCGGGCCCGCCTTATCCATCGTCAGGAATTCGCTCAGGCCGAGCAGCTTGGCATAGCTGCCGCCATCGACGAAAGACACTCTGAAGATATGCTGTCATGCTGATCGTGTCCAAATCGCGTAGTGAATGTTGCCAATGTATCCTGCTTGCGGATACGACTGTCAACCGGAAGCTCAATATCGCCCAGGATGCAGCGTAGTTTCTTGGCGATACTCAACCAATTTCGGTAGGGAAACGCCTCAAGATAGCTGAGCTTGGTTGCCCTTTGTTCAAACAAGGTCTCAAGCCGCTGGCTGTCTTGACGTGACCAGCGATCAGCACTACTGGCCTGATACGTGTCGGCTAGGTCTCCTGCCCGTTGTGCAAAGTCCTCATAGGTTTCATCTTCCCGGATTGGATGAAGCGCGAAATCGGCAGTGCCATATCCAAGATGAGCAGCGATTTTGTCCATGATTTGCTTCCATGTCCGAGAGGGAAAAGCAGCAGCGATCTCAACTTGTTCTGCACCTGTCGCAACCATATGTAGCAGTGTGTTGGTTTCGCTCTCCAGCCAATTTCGCCAGCCGTTCTTTGTTTGTTTGGCAAGGACAACGGTATCGCAACTGCCGTCAATCCACTGGACAATCAGTCGTATTCCTGTCCCGTCAGTTTGTGTTGCCTGGATATGGTCGATAAAGGTATGCAAGATTGCACGCTGCTCATCACGCAAGAGGGTATCCCAACTTTCCAGGGTCGGGTCACAATTCTCCTTGATTCGCTTGAGGGCTTCAAGCCGTTGTGCTTGTGTAGTTACAGCGGCAAGGTCGGCGGTTAGGCGTTTGTGTTCACGCTGCGCTTCTTCGTATCGCGCTTCAATCGCCTGAATCATATCAAGATTAGAAACCGCTTCTAGGCTCAAGACCTGACTCTGCATCACCCGCTCTAGGGTGGCAAGCTGAGCATACTTGCGCCGCTTTTCCTCTTCATATTCAAGATTGGCAGCGGCAATGGTTTTCTCCCACACTGTTTCATCAAACGTTACTTTGAGTTTCTCATGCACCAGCGCGGTAATAGCACTATCGATAAAGGATGCAGTGCGCCGCCAGATGATGTGCTCACCGGGGTGCTTTTCTGCCAACACATAGATGTACTCTTGTCTGCTTTTAATCCAGACTGTGCCGACCTTGCGCAATTCCCCACTGTCTTGTGAGAACACCATTCCGGCACACAGTGGGCGTTCTACAGATCGTTTCTGCTCGAGCAGTGGACGGGCACAGACGGAAAACGGTTTGTAATAGGGGTTAGGTTGCCCGTCAAGCGTGACTTGGGAGAGATAATTGAATGCCTGCCAGAATGCTTTCTCCTCGATAATTGGCGGATGGTTGTTCCATCTGACTACCGTGTTATTAACCGACCAGTGACCGAGAACTAGAGCATTGGTCAGTAGCTCCACCAACGCTCTCCGGCCAGGGCAGTAGCCCCGTGCATATTTCTTCATCTTGAACACAAACTTGTATCCTTCCGGTGGCCGACAGAGGTCGGGGTCAGGATAGAACGGGCCAGAACGCTGAATGTGTTTGAGTGTGGCGTGTACGTTGCCTGCGTAAGAGAGAAAGAGACGGAAGTACTCACGTACTACCTCTGCGTACTCAGGGAAGGGAACATAGCGTCGCCAGTTAGGGTTCGGGGTACCATCAGGAAGGTGTTTACGCACATCGACCATAAAGCCAGGAAGTACCGCAAAACCTGCCCATCGACCTTCCATCAACAAATGTCGTTTTGCCCGGTTGAGTTTACCTAGAATAACAGTGTTGATGTACTCAGCTGCCATTTCCGACTTGAAGCGAAATTGCCGCGCATGGAATGAGCCAGTTAGCTCATTGGCAAAGTCATACACCATGTTGGGAGTAATCACGAGGACGTTGGAAGCGCGGCACGCTTCGATGAAAATGTTGACCTGAATTTGGGTGACATCGCGAAATAAGCGATCTTCATCTTGGCAGGCAACTGCCCGAATCTCTCCGCGTGTGATCAAGTCAAAGAGATACTTCATACCGGGACGCTCATCTATCTTCGTCATCCCGCTCACCCCAGCGTCCATGTCAATCATATAGATATGCTCTTTTATCCATCCTTTTTGAGTAAGGTATGCGACCATATCAACCGTTTGGATGCTAGTGGAAATGTTGCCAACCTGAGCCTCAGTAGATTGTCGATAGTAGACCGCAATCGGGTAATTTGTGGGCAGGTCACTGAGTCCATTACTCAGCGTGATGGGCGCTGGTGCAGGTGAGTTATATTTCTTGCTCACGGGAATTTACTCCTGTTGAACTGTCGATTGGATTTTCAAAAATGAGGCGCTGTTGTTTGCGTAAATGGGCGCGCACAAGGAGACGATAAACCATCGCAAGATTAGGTGGGGATGAATGGTGGGTCGGGGCGGGTACTTGAGTAGTGCTGGAGGGGTGAGGCAGAGATGGTTGAGAAGCGAGCATAACTCCTTTCTTTACGTGAAACTGAGGCTAGGTCTCGCGTGTGGTCGCCCTACTGCGTATTTGGCAGCAGCACCTTTATAGATAAAGTACCGCTTGGGGGTACAACTGCTTATAGAAGCGTAGAGAAGGAGCGTGGGTGTATAAAGGCGTGGATAGCGGAGATTGTATGCTAAAAGAATGCGCTCAGTATCCATGAGCAGACAGCGATACCAGCGCTCCTGACCGTTTAAACGTTTGCGTTTCGCCCACTGCACTAGCCGTAGAAGATCGGCACGACGCTGTACCAAAATATATAATCGCCAAATCAAGCTGACCGCATCACAAAAAGCAAAAAAGAATCGATACACCAGCCAAAAAATTCTTTGCATAGAGATTCGGACTCTATCAAGAGTCTCGCATCGGAGTCAATCAGAAGAACGGTAAAGTATAAGGGATGACTCATTTTAACTTTTTTCTAACTCTACCTGCTGTTCTGCCAGTTTGACTTCCTTCGACCAAGCGAGGTGACTATTGCCAAAGAGATGGGATAGTAAAGGTTAAGTTTACAAGACATAGAAAAACGGTTTACTTGAGTCGGCCCTTCGGTAAAATATGGTGGGGGTAGAAGTTTCCGTCGGAACCAAGATTGGAGTCGACGTTCTTGATAGCGTTGATGTCGGTTTTCTATATCGATTTAGTAGACTATGCTACTTTAATTTAAGCTAAACGAGAACTCATGTCTTCGACAAGAATTACGCTGATGAGTTGTTGGCGATTCTGAAAAAGTTCTGTTGATTGTTTTTTCGGGAGGGGAAGTGGCTTTATGGTGTTATCCAATATGCCGTATTCAGAGAGTTCTCTGGCAAGAGTTACACGCACCTTCCGTTTGGCGGCAGTCAGTGTACTCACTGCATATCGACTGGTAGAAGCAACATCCTGTGTTTTGGCGGTTGTTATCAGCGCGTACAAGGCAAGTAGATACATGGAATTGGCATGAGCAACAGTATATTCAGCCACTCGTTGCAACGCCCAAGCGAGATCAATCCAGATGTCTATTCGGGATATAGTCAGACCTACTGTGTCTTCATTTTCCTGCAAGTCCACTTCATAGGCGATCTTGCGATGATGGCGTAAGTGCGTGTAGCGCTGTGCCTTTGAGTGAAATACAACAGCTTGGATAACATATTTCTTGGGTTTTTCCGCAAACACGTTAGGGTCATATTGCAGATGTTCCCACACCTTCAGATATCCCGACTGCATACAGTCATCAATATCTTCGGGATCGCTCATACCCATTTGATCGCGCAGGACATGACCGACTATTCGGCTTGTAGTTTTGTAAAGCCCTTCAAAGGTAAACTCTCCAAATCCCGTAGGGTATGTTGATTCAGCCTTACTGGGATTAGTTTCATAGGATGAAACAGGGAATTGGTAATCGATTTCTTGACGATGTGACACCCCTCTCCGAGATTGTTCTAAATTACTGATGGACAACCGAATTAGAAATCGCTGGATTGTATGTAGGGGCGCACTGCCGTGCGCCCGTCTGGATTAGGCGTTTTCGCTTTGGTTTATCCATGAGAAGATATATCGTAGCACACGGGATGCTGTACGTCTAAGCATCGTTGCCTTTCGATTGATACCAAAGTTCAGTGAATTCACGAATGTTTCTACTCTTTTGCCCTAAATCCATCCGTGAGGGAGAAGGGGCTGAGGGATAGCAGGCAAAATCTATGATTCACTGAGTTTTGATTGTGTCTCGTACAAATGGGTTTCGTAGAGCCTTCGAGGTTTTGTCAAGCGCTTGCGGGTTGACCAACGGATTAGGCGCAAGACCTCTACTTCTCGGTTGAACAGAGTGAAGGCATTGGCAAAACACTGAAACGAAAGAGAATGAGAGTGGTACGCCCTATCTGGATAGCCTTAAAAGTAATATTATGAGTCTATATCCTCAAGTGCCTCGAGTCAATACACCTAGAATCATTGAATCATTTGATCGCTGACGCCGTACTACAACAGCGACCCGATCACCGCCACTGTCCGGCTGGCCTTTGTCAACTTCGAAGACGAAGCTGCCACAGCGATCTTCAATCTCACCATCTAGCGAACGAAAGAGGCAGAGAGTAACTACTCTCCGCCTCCACCAGATCTCACAGCCACCGTGATTGACGATGGGTTGAATGCCCGGAGCCAGTCCGGCAGCGCCTATGCCTTCGCCGTGTGGGCGGTTGATCTGGCGGGCAACGGGTCGCTCAACACCGAACTCTCGGCGCAAGCGACCACGCGGGTGGAACGAGGGGCAGCCAGCCCCAGCCTAGTCGCGGATGTGACCCACCTACACTGACGCTTTCAGCGTAGCACAGGTGCAGGCGGGAAACCGGAACAGCTATTTCGAGTTGGTTCCGGTTTTGAGGGTGGCAGTGGATGATTAGCTTTCCGGACGCTCATTCATTGGCCTGGACTCAAAAAGTAGAAAGGTGATTCAATAGCATCTTTAACCACCGTGCTTTGTTGGCTAGACATGTTCAAGGCTATCAGTTGATTGATAGGTTGGTTCTCGAAGTATCTTGCACAAGCCTGATTGTTTGTCTGAGTATACAGGACATTTGAACCGTCTACTGCCCAACTCACCTGACAGACTGGCCGCAGGTCATCCAGTTCAACGACGGCACCTCCCTGAATCAAATCCACGACAATCAGATTACCTGCCTGAGAACGCGTTGGGTCTACGCTTCCTATCGCAAGAAAACGTCCGTCAGGAGAGAGTTCAATACTATCTGGCAAACGAACATCCTCATTGAGCCCAGTAGATGTATGTTCAAATAACTGCATTAAGCCAACTCCGGGTACGAAGCGCATTACATGGATTTGCGGCAACCCACCGTTTGATGTAGTGCCATCGTTGTAAACAACCAGATACAAGTTATTGTCTAACTTATTGAAAATGATACGCTGGATTTGCGGCGGCAGAATAGCATCGGGTATCGCTACTCCAATATCCGCTTCAAAGGTTACGCTCCCCTGCATGTCTATTGAATATAGCAGCTCAAATCCGTCCAGATTCATCGGGTCATCGCCGATAGTTCCATAGATGCGTCCATCGGCTGGATTCCACGTCAACAGTCCAAGTCCAAGATCAGTCATAGGTATATATCCTCGCAAGTCCAGAGTAGCTATATCAAGCCTAGTCAATGGACGCGTTGTGATGCCCTGAGTAGAGAATGTGCCCATATAAACGTCACTGGATGCTCTACATGTTTCCCCACATACTGAGGTGCCATTGAACATAAACTGATTGCTATCTGGTAACCATTGAAATCCAAAACCGTATCCTATTTGAATTGGTAATAGCTGTTGCGTTTGCAGATCAAATATCAGTGTAGACTCAAGAAGTGATGAAGGTAACAGGATGAGTTTGGAGCTATCCGGTGACCACTTTACGATGTAACCAAATTGTGAATTCTGAGTCTTTGGCAGTGAATGTTGGATAATTGCTTTTGTATTCAATTCAATCACTTCAAGCGTAAAATTGCTGTCGGCATCGGCGACAATGAATGCAAGTTGAGAACCATTGGGTGCAAGTGCAGAATATAGCCATTCTCCCTGAAGATCAGTGGTTTGCATCTCAACTGAAGATATTGTGCTGGTTGACTGATCGAAGTCAAATCGCTGAATTTGAAGAGTGTCCTGATTAGGCGTGAGGATGTACCCATCTAACGTTTGTACATCTTGGGCGGCCAGCCTAGCCACAAACAAAATTACGAAGAAGACAATCAACAGAATAGCTGAATTACGACTTTTCATCGGATGTACTCCCACTTCACCTAATTCCAAGGTGGTTCGGCATAAGTTTGGTTGGTATCATTGACCTGAACCGTGTCAATGTGTTCTATGTCTCCGTATGGTCCAATTGGACCGTAATTGCCTAGGTAAATGCCAGATGCTACATATTCACCTGCCCCTGAGTTAAATCGTGGAGAAGCCAAACCAACGTGCGTGTAGTTATAGCGCAAGACAGTGGCTCCTATTGCATTCTTAACGAGAATTGCCATTGTTCCAGTACTTGAGCTATAGCCTCCAAGAATGCCGCCTCTATAAATGTACGTCGCATTGGAGCTTGCTGTGAGATCAATTCCACAGTTTTCGGTTGCACTTATGTCTCTATAGGGACACGGGCGTGTATCAGGATTACTTGTATCCCCCCAACACAGCAAGTTGTCATTCCCACATCCCAAGCTTGGATGAGCAAATGGCGCAATAACAGTTGCAGGCAACCCATTAAATATGCGCGGTGCAGGAACGGGGGATGAAGGCCGACAGTTCAAGACTGCTGTGAAGCATTCCGGCAATTCGGCTTCGGTCATGAAGGGTGCAAATCCCTGGGTCACACAAGGCGAATTGCGACTGATGCCAGACTCGATGAACTTCACCCACCGTTCCGGTTGATTTACCCCGTCGCTGTTTTTGTACAAAACCCGTGCATACTGCTGGTTGAGGTGTACCTGCGTAATCAGCACTGGAACATTGGCACCGATGCTGAGGGTGGCAGGGGTTCCTCCGTTTGTCCGGTCGCGTACCCCGCCTAATGAGTAGGATAGAACCGCCGCATTGAGAATGAACAGACAACGATCACGCAAGTTGGTTGTAGGCGATGGTGCAGCCGTTGGTTGACCTGCGCTAGTCATCAAGGGAAGATTGCCACAAGGGGTGTTATTTGGCACTTGCATCGGTGTGCCATCGGCTTTTGCCCAATCACCCGATAGACCAACCCGGTAAGTACCCAAGCGATACCATAGTTCTCCATCCAGGTTGGGATGAATGCCCACAATTTCAATACCATTGGGAGGCAAGTTACCGGCTGCAGCGTTAACAGTAGCCACCACGCTGCTTTGGCTAGACGGTTGGCTATGAACATCGAAGCTACTTGACGGAAGTTGTGCATAACAGATCGATCCAAGTGTTGGCGTCGCTGTCGGGGTAAAGGTCGGCGACGGCGTCGCGGTATTCTGCGTGAAGTTAACGACCAGGCGAGGAGCGCAGTTGGTGTTCGCGCCATCGACACAGGCGCGCCCCTCGAAACTCCTGCCGAACTTGCGCGACCAGGTGCCAAAGGAGCCGCGCAGCATGAAGGCCAGGGCGTTGCCGCTCTGCCAGCCGCCGCGATTGATGATCTCCTGCACGATGGGGGTGACATCTTCAACGGTGTACCACTGGTTCACATTCCAGGCCAGATTGGAGCTGTGGCTGATCTGGGCGGTGGTGCGATTACGCGATGACGGACGGCTGCTGTCGCTGAAGGCGAAGGCATTGTCGCTGTTGTTGCCCCAGACCGTCGCCTCCAATTGTATCCAGTCGTTTTGGGGGGTATAGAAGTCAATCCGCGCCCAGTTAATGATGGCGTTCTTGGGGATGGTCACGCCGGTGAAGCGCAGCCCGGTCCAGTTCCAGTTGGTGGTTGAACCGCCCGTGCCGAACCAGGTACTATTGTCGGTGGTGGTGTAGGTGGTGTTGACTTCGTTCACATCATCATTGCCAGCATTGATCTGAAAGACGACGGTTTGATTGGTGCTGACAACACCTGGCGCGGGCGGCACTGTGCAGTTCAGGGGCAAGGGGCTGGCGCTGTTGGGCGGCGCAGTGGACGCCGGATCAGGCGAGATTATGACGTTGCTGGTGACGAAGTTGGCCTGGAACGGCGGGTTCCAGTGGGTGCCGCCGCTGATGGTGACACCTGAACCGCTGCCATCATCGGCGTTGATGGCGCGAAAAGTAGTGAACTGACTCAACGACGTGAGGAAGTTGACTTTGTTCAGGGAAATGATGCCAGGCAACGCACCACGGCCCAATCCGTCCTCAATGGCTGCACCAGTGCGGCCGCTGTTATTCTCGAATGTCAGGCATGAGCCGTTAATAGCCCCCTGGAAATTGGAGATCGCGCCGCCGCCACCAGATAATGCTTGATTATTGCGGAAATGGGTGTTTATGATGGCAGTGTTACTGTTGTTGATATTGTCTCCATTAACCTGTAATGCTCCGCCAGTGAAATTCGCTCGATTGTTTTCAAGCAGCATGTTGTACAGGTTCAGGCGACCACCTCTGACCAAAAAGGCCCCACCAGTGAAGCGAAGGTTTCCTGGCCCGGTACCCATATTGCGGACCACGATGTTGTACATCGATAAGCAACTACCGATTTCAACGATGACAGCATTGTGATTTGGGCCAGTTGTACCCCGGTCGAAGATGACATTCTGGCTGTAAGCATTGGGATGGATGTTGGCATTGTAGCTGTTGATGCCGACCAGGATCAGTTTTCCCTGGATACTCAAATAGGTGTCTGTGCCTATCAGTTCACCGCCAGTGTAGAGGGGTTGAGAAAAGGTATAAACCCCAGGCGTCAAGAATACGACATAGGTATTGCTCTTATTTTGATTGACGGTATTGCGGACATAATTTTGCAGGTCAGCGACAGTGCTGATGGTGACAGGTGCTTGTAGATTGATTACACAGGGATTGGCAGGAACGGTGGCACGGTAGGCACCCGTTGGCACCGGAGGTGGCACCTGGGTTAGCACCAGGGTTGGATGCGGCGTTACTGTCGGCGGTTCAGTTTCACTCATTAGCAGATTTTCCGGCGCTGAAGTTGGGAGAGGCGCAACCGGTGTCCAGACGCTCACATCATCCAGCAGCACAGGCGCAGCCGCCAGTCCACTGAAGGAAAAAGTGCCAGGTGCCAGGGGCGACGAGTCCTGGGCGACCAGGGTTTCGACCTCATCAATGCTAACGCGCACATACTCCCCAATCGCGGAAAGCCGCAGCGTCCGCCATTGTCCGGCTTCGGTCGGCTTGACCGCGCCCGAGGCGAGCGGTTGCCCATTCCGATTGAGACTGATCTGACCTGCGGCGGTCAGATAAACAGCGTAATTGCTCTCTTTGCTCTCACGAACCGCTAACCGTACCGCGCCCGTCGTGAACTGGAAGCGCACCTGTACCGCGACTTCGTTCAAGGTGTCATGGACAAAAGTGAGGGGAGCATCGGTTGTTCCTTGAAAGGCCTGTCCGCCCTCGCTGGCGACCAGCGACCAGCCCTCGTCCAGAGTCCAGAGGTAAAGGGCACCGCTGTCGAGATTGTCACTGAAGAGCAGCGCCATTGGCGGCTCAGGGGGATAAAGCGGCAGCGTTGCTGATGGCAGTGCCGTCTCGCTAGGTGTCTCAATCAACGCTGGGGTCAGGGTGATCTCGCTGGTTGCGCTCTCGGAGGGTGCAGGGGCTATATCCGGTGTCCAGGTGATTTCGAGGGTCGCTGTTTCGCTTGAAACCAGCGTGGGCGATTCGATCAACGTTTCCGTTGCCGTTTCGGTCAGCGTTGGAGTTGGCGTTTCGGTCACGGTTTCGCCTGGCGAAGCTGTCGCGGTTTCGGTGAAAGTGGGCAGTGGCGTCTCAGTGAAAACCGAGGGGAGAGTCGAGGGGTCAGGCGTGGCGTCCTGTGCTAGTCCGGGCGGGAGGGACAACATGAACAACACTGCAAGCAGGATGATGAATGCCGAATGCCGTGATGTGCGCAGCATAACTCCCCCTCATTTATTCACTGCTAGTGACAGTACCGCATATTGTCAAAAATTGCCCTACGATTGCCCTACGATTCACAGAGATTTAACGCAAAGATGATAAGTGTCATGGCTGTGCAGTGATAGTTGTAAGGGCAATGTAAATCTGAAGAACTACCAGTTCACTCTGGGTGTCGATGGATTACTATTCTAACGTCGATTTTCTATCCAATGAGGGTATTGGGCGCGCCAATAAGCCAAGTTGTCCGCCCAAGAGTTGTGGCTTAGACGGCAAACTTGAGGCGATTTTTCTTGAGCCACCTGCTGAGATTAGGTTCAGTTGTTCCGTAACGTTTGGCAATGAAGGACTGCTTTGAGCCATTAGCAAGCAAGGCTTCAATTTCGGGACGATACTTGTCCAGTTTACTTCCATCAAAAGCTTTAGCCCGCCGAAGGCGGATAGGTAAAAGCCGTGCGCTTCAGCGCAGTTTTCTCTTTCAGCCGACCGAAGGTCGGAATTTCAACCCCTCAGCTTAAGCTGAGGGTAGTTTAGTTTTACCTATCACTGTCGGCGTTGACGAGTCCAGTGTTGGATCAACTGGTTGAACATCTTGAGCCAAACCTGACTCAACCGAGATGGAAAGGACAAGAAAGAGGACAAGCAATGAGGTAGAGAGCAGAGCGCGACCCAGAATCCAGAATCCCCCTGAAAAGAACACTTTGGTAACTTTCTTTGCTGCTCACAGAGCTATACCTCGTCGCGCCAATCGAATGACGACGGGACTATGACCTGTCAACTCCTAGCCAGGGAGCGGATTGCTGCGGCGTTCCCAGACGTTCGCCAATCTGCTGGACGAAATAGCGCAGGGTCGCTGTCGGCAGGCGGAAGTGTTTGGCGGTGGTGCTGACCGCCAGATTGCTGATGTGGGTGTGCAGCGCCACCAGCTTCTCATAACTGCGCGGCGCGTTGATGAGTTCCAGCGCTAATTGGTGTACCGCCGCTTCGGTCTCCGGTGTCAGGACAAACACATAACGCTTCCGCTTATCCGCTCGCTTAACCCGCACCGTCGGATCGCGTTCGGCTCCTAGCAGAAGATGTACTCGGTTGTAGGCACGTTTTAGCCGGGCGGCTGGCTGTCCCGATGCACATGCCTGCTCGCGAACCGTAATCCCGCGGCGGATGCCATCCAGCGCGATCAAATCCTGCGCCTGGGTATCAGCTTCCAACGCCAATATCCGCCGTCGCACCACTTCAAAGTCAGCAGCAGAGGCGCTCTGATTGGACTGACGAATGACCGCCAGATCCTCACGCGGCAGTCGTTCACGTCCGCGCTGGCGATAAGGACGGGCATCGGGTAGCGCATAGCCGGGCAAAGCCGTCTGCAACATCTCCCGCACACGACGATAGGCAGCCTGCATCGATTGCTTCCGCGTCTGGAATAGCTGACTCATCTCAAGCGCTGTCACCTGCTGCATGGTCAACCCATACAATGCCCACAAATCGAGTTCGATGTGACGCCGACGGTTGCCCGAACTCAGGATGGCTTGTGCGACCTGGGCAATCGCCTGATGCAGATCATGGCGCACGTCAGTCTGTCGCGACTCCGGGGAGTGTCGCGCGTGGCTGTCTGAGGTGGAATGACCTTCCCCATCCTGGATCCGACGTTGGTAACGCCCATCCGCACTCAAGCTGTGCAGGGCATCAAATACCAGTTGGGTTGCAAAGTAGGCTTTGCCCTTGTCGGCATAGGCGTCGGGGCGAGCGTGCAGTCGTCGCAGCATCCGCAGATACCCTCCCTGCAAGGCATCATCCATGCGCGAGGGATGCAGCCCATAACGCCGGAGCAGCACTGCGGCCACATAGCGGCGCGTGTCATCGTGCAATTCCTCAAAGGTATACCTGCCCGATGCCGTTGCATAGCGTAGTTGCGGCGCTTCATCCGTTCCCTGCGGTTGAGGTTTCGCATCACTGGCGTCGTCGGTTGGCGGTAGGGGCAGTTGTTTTTCGCCTTCGACATACGGCATTTGACGTTTAGCCTGGAATGTTTCGGGGTTCAGCCTGGGTGGATGGGTTGGACGAGAGGGTGATAGTTCTGGCGGTGGAGGAAAGATCTGCCCGGCGAATCGGGATGGGCGACTTGGAACGACGGGCGCAACCTGTTCCCCATACGCCTGCGCCATCGGAGACGGGACACAAACCCAGGTTTCGGCGATGGGAACGGGGTTAAACCGTTCCATCGTCCTCCGGCGGCAGATGATTGTGGCAGCAGTGTGTCATCGGGAAGGTTCAGCCTAACACAGTCTGCTGGGAGGTTTCAACTCCTCTATCGCTCGGCTCAGGCATCCAGCGCTTGAATGGCGAGTACCTGCCCGTTGTGGCGATCATAGGTGACAAAGAACACGCGCTCGCTGGCATGATGCCAGATTTCCAGGGTATGGGCATCGATCTCAAACACGCTGAACCCCAGCTGCCCCGCTCGCTCCAGCAGGTGGGCATAGGCCGGGTCGAGGGCTGGAGAGAATGCAACCTCGCCCCAGCCGTTCAGGGGATGCGGGTCGAGGGATAATGGTGTTTCTTTGGATGGATGCGACATAGCCTGATGGGTGGTGGTCATTCGTCCGCCTCAGATGAACGAAAGCTACCTTCGGCTTCATCACGGATAGCACGCCAGTAGGCCAGATCATGACCGCCCGACTGGACATTGCCATGAAAGCGAATGCCGCTGGCAAGCGCTTCCCGGATGGCGCGGGCGATCTCCGTCGGCGGAATTCCGCACTCGTAAGCATGGATAGCCGCCATCACCACCCCCAGCAGGGCGGTTTCATCGGGCTGGTCTCCCTGACAGGCAAGATAGCTGTAGCCTTCGGTCTTGTCCTCTAAGGCAAGGTAGGCGCTGACGGATGAGTGTTCGGGATTCATGTGGATCGGTGTGTGTTTGTGTGTATCACACTCCGGGTTGGCGCGTCAATCACCCAGACTGAGGCCGGATGTAGCGGCGAGCCAGGCCGAGCCGGGGAGAAACAGAGGGTATAGAAGGCACGGATCAGGGCTGCCACCCGACTGAGCCAGGGTTGCTGAAGCGTGGACATCATCGAATAAGCGGAGTCCAGGGGATCAGGACACAGCGCTCTGCCAAATCATCGCCCACTAAGCCATACAGCCTTCAGATGTAATCAGTACGAGGTCTTTGAGATCGATCACTATTTTGCAAGAATTGTTTGATTCGTCGATTCATCCACTTTATGTCCGCTTCCCTTCTACTATGGGATGGTAAATCCCAGCGGTCTGCCTGGACTCATCAGTTATACAACTGTCCACCGATAAGCAACCTCAAGAGAACCTCGTCTGAGAACATATATTGTGCGAACTGAAGAAACCCGAAGGGCTGGTTTTAGTCGTCAGTTTCATGCAAATGGCTAAAAACATCTCGCTTAATGGACGCTCCAAGTGGTTCAAGCCAGAAGAACCACATTGCTCCGCATGAAATACTGATAACTACACCAAAGAGAACTGGTGAAGCCTCGATTAGTGCAACGGCTAATCGACCTAAAATTATGCCGATAGCAATAGCGACAATGATCCACAAGATAATTCGGATACGCATGGAATCACCTATCCCAAAACTAATACTCTTGCACCAACGATAAAAATTCTAAAACTCATTTTCTAAAAATCGAAGCTAGCACAACGTACATTGATCACCATATCATGGTCGATCAGTGTTTTCCTTTTCTGCTTTCCACAGTGCGAATTGTCCTTCGCCCTCTGCTTGTAGTTTGGGGCTGATCGTTCCAATAGCATTCCACCAAGCAGTGAAATACTCCTCTTCTTGATCCCAAAAATCTTTTGAACCAACTCCTGCCAGAAAATATCTCGCTATTGAGATGGGTTGATACCTCCGCTCAATAAGTCCACAAAAGGCTCTGATCGCTGTATTCGGGTAACCATATAATATACCGTCCTCAAACTCAGAGAACGTCTCTGCATAGTCTTTCACAAAGATAGCAACGGCTGAATTGAGTGACACTTGGAACCAAGAAAATTCACGTTTTCTGTCAGATAGCCGATTTAGTTTAGTGTATCGTTCTTCATAGAATGGGAATGGAAGAGATGCCAACATTTCTTTGATCACTTGAATATCTTTCGCCTCAGATAACTCTGTATCTGATTTTTCATCAAACCTATAATTGATCTTGCTGTATATCTCTGTTGTGAGCTTCATTCCCAGCGAAATCAGAATAAGTTGATATTTCTCGCCAAGTGAAAGCGAGTTGGTGTTTTCGATTATTTTGACATGCTGGGGAGTTAGCAGCAATTTAGCTCTTCTATTGCATCGTAATGACAACATGCGTTGGAAGCGAATTCTTTTCCGATGTTCATTCAACTTGAACATTGAGAAATCATATCAAAATGGAAAGAAGAGAGGAGAACCGAATAGGTTCTCCTCTCTCTTGAGCAATGCATTGCCCTTCTACCGATCAAAATACCGACAACCTGTATCGATGTTGCCACAATGCCCCTGATCGTCACATTTTTTACATTTGCATTCGCAACCACCAGGCCCGGGTCTATGATGACGAAGCAGGTGTATGATTCGTCGTATCGAATTAAGCATATTGCCCTCCCAAATAGCTAAACAAAGACCCAAATCTGAAAAAGAAATTCGATTGCAGAACCCATTTTGGAACCTTCTGCTTTCCTGCCGCATCATTCATTTTGCGATAAAAATGCTTTACCGCTTCTTCACCATTCTTCAACTTTTGTTGCGGAAAACTTTAATGTGGTTAAACTCGGTTTAGTCGGGTTAAAGATTAAGGGTATTGAGCAATGCACGATAAAGATCGGCTTGCGCTGTTTAGCGCAAGGCTGCGAGCTATCAAAGACAAGGAACGGATTGTGCAAGTAGAACTTGCACAACACCTCAAATGCTCTCCTGAGCTGGTCTCGAACTGGATGAACGGGAAGCGATTCCCCAGGGCTGAAGATTTAGTCGGCATTTCTCAATTCACTGGTGTGTCTATTGATTATCTTTTGGGAATAAGTGACATCGAAACCGTCAGTGAATCTCAGCCAAGCAAAGAGCATCCCTTTTATGCCCGTCTGTGGAGCCTGGACAAAACAGAGGAAGTAGAAAAAGATTCTCGTATCATTTGGGATGCAACCCCTGATTTTTACTGGGTATACGACGATCATCATTGGAGTGAGTTGATTTTTGAAAACATCACTGCAAGAGGTTGCAAGTACTATTTCCTGTATAAGAAAACGGACGAGAACGACGAGAAAGTGGAAAGACTTACTCGCAAGCTATATGCAAAACTCGGAGACTCTTGGAAAGGACTCGCCCATTATGTGGCGGCTTTGCCTGATGAATTTCCAGGATGGGCAGAGCATGTTTTGTATGATCCTATAGGGGATAATCCGCGCTGTATTTTGATTTCAGGGGTAGATTTCATCGATTTTGGAAGTCAAGACAAGGATAAGGATGTACCAAACTTGGAATTCACAACCATGATGAGCGATGCGTTTGCTAAGTGGTTTAAGATGCTGTGGAACAAAAGAGTTGCTGATTCTGAGTGGATCATCACTTAGTCAAGCACGCTTTAACTGCTTTCGTCTCAATGAGAATGTGCCACGAGCAATCTTTACGAAAGAGCATCAGTATTGTGAAAGTACTGCAAGAAATCTCCCGGAGTGAGGATAGCAATTCCCTGAAATGGGTGCAATGGCAAGAGATGTGCCTTATCCAAACTCACAATCACATCAGCTTGCCCACGTAATGCACAAGCGAGGATAAACGTATCATTCGGATCGCTTTTCAGAATGGGTGAAATCAGGTCATCGGGGACGACTTCAGCTATAGCAGACAGTGAACGGAGAAACTGAGTGATTTTGCCATCATCCCAATGCAGCACATGTTGAATCTTGGGCTTATGCAACACCCGTCCGATTTCACGGATCAATGACTTGGAAACCAGGAGATGGATTTGCCGATCTCGACAGAGTTCTAGAACCGCTCCTGAACCACCGGATGGCTTCAATACCGCGCTAATGAAGACGGTGGTATCCAAGACAACTCTCACATCTCCCTTTGTGGATCTTGTTTCGCTTCCGCCCGCACTTCGCTAACCGCTTCATCGACAATCTGACGAACCTCATCTTCACTTTTATCGAAAAATAGTTGCCCAGCCTCGTCTACCAACGCAAAAAAAGTGTCGCGTTCCGCCTGCTCGCGTGCCATCATTTGACGATATTGCGTGATCGGCACAATCGCAATGGCAGCTTCACCCGCCCGTTCAACAATAAAGCTCCTGCCCTGATACACAGCCTTGTCCATCAATGTGCCGAGTTGTTGACGGGCCTGCATAGCGGAAATGTTGGTAGGGATGCGGGAAGGAAAAGTGCTAACTGCCATAAGTTGTTACATTCTATCACCACAGAATAGATGATCAACCAGCATAGTTGCTATGGTCTGTACGCTTGAAGCCTCATACAGCGTTTGCAGTCAAATAGCCACTGTTGCAGTACAGGACTGCCTTGTGAGTGGCGAAAGGATAAAAAGAGCAGCTTGGTGGCAGTAGTGAGGTTGGGGTTAAAGGATGGCGTTTCTTTCATAAAGATTGGAACATGAACACACCGGAATTGATGACGCGCTTTATTGCACCCAATATCTGGAGTTCGCTAGAAATGGTATTCTGCGGCATACTATATCAATAACAAATGTAGAGTAGCCAAACCATCGCCACAATCACCTTACTTTCTGGCTACATGAAAATGAAGGGGGTATATGAAGTGGCACGTTCAACTGTTCTCCGTGTTTTGCCGCAGTTCATTCTTCTCTTTGTCCTCGCCATATATCCCACGCTGGCACAAAGTCCAAGCATAACATCTGGGGTTGCCTATCAAGGGAATTGCGTTTGGCACGTCAGCTTGTATGGAAGTGGCTTTGCACCCAACAGCACCATGTACATTGATAACACTGGTGGTAGTGAAACGAATTGCTCTGGTCAGGCATATAGCATAAGTGGATGGAGTAATTGGGAAGTTGGATCAACTGATGAAAATGGAAACTTTAGTATAGCTCTAATTCACGGTGGCTATGGAACTTACTACTACAATTTTCATGACGCTCAGGGTAACTCCGCATCTACCGTAGTAAGCTATGCTTCCGAAGCACTACCATCCACGCCCGTACCACCTAGCCAACCTACGCCAGCACCGTCTGATCCCACATCTGTTCCGATAATTACTGGCTATAATCCGTCAGTGAGTGCACCTTCTATTTCGCTCAGTGGTGATTGTCGTTGGGACTTGTGGTTTGCCCTCAACGGTTTCGCACCAAATAGTCAAATCACGGTCAGTAGTAATTACTCGGCGACAAACTGTATAGGTCAACAATCAAATTCTTCATGGTCTGGTGCTGCTGGTACAACCGATGGGAACGGAGAATACTATTATGGTGTTGTTCACCAGGATACAGGTACATACACATACACATTTTCTGACCAACAGGGAAATCGGGCTGTAGTCACATTTACGACTACACCTGATAGCCCAATAGTTGGTGTCACTAATCCTCCTCCTCCAATTCCCAATGACTGTTCACAATCACTAGGAAACGGTTTACCAGTTGGTGCATCTGCCCGCGTAAACTCCAACGCGGGAACTGCAAATCTTCGCAGCAATCCAACGACATCTGCTAGTACCATTCAATCCCTGCCCAATGGCACAACTATGACAATTGTTGAGGGGAGCGTATGCGCCGAAAGCTACTGGTGGTGGAAAGTGGATGTCAACGGAACTCAAGGCTGGGTTGCGGGGCAGTTGCTAGAAATCATAAGCAACCAGGGCATTACTCCAACTCACGTTCCGACAGATATTCCCGCAGTTCAACCCCCTGCGACCCTTATCCCGCCGCTCTACCCGCAAGCACAAGTTGATGATGGTGTCCACGTTCTTAACTATTGCCAAGCGAAATATGGTGAAAGCAGCGGTGAATACCGCGAGCTCAATAACGCATATAGTTGGGCGTGCGAAACGAATAGCGGGCGTATTCAGGTTGATTTTCAATTAGCTTGTGTAGAGGTGTATGGGGAAGGGTGGAACGCAACCTTGAGCAATGCGACGGAAGCGGGACAATGGAAATGTAGGCAAATCCCCGGATACGTTGCTCCACCAGTGTCCAATCCGATACAGCCTCGTTCATCAAACCCTCGTCAGTGTTATGTCACAGAAATTAGCCGTGAACCTGCCGTAACACCTGTATCTCAGGGTACAGTGTTGCAGTTCTTCTATCGAGTCAACTGTGACAATGGACTGCCGCGTGCGGTTCGCCCAGAATTAGATGGGCAAGCCTTTGGTGAAGATGCGACCAGTGAAAAAGAATTCTCAGTTGATTCGTCGCAGCTTTCGCTCGGTCTTCATCAGATTTGTTTGACAGGTGCAAGTCATGGTGATGAGTATTGGGAACGTGCTGCGCGAGAATGTTTTGACTACAATGTATATGATCCGAATGTTCCACCGCCTGCGGAAAATATAACACAATTCAGTTGTCCAAACACACTGGAAAGTCACTTGGCAATTGGGATGATCGGGATTGTAAACACAGTCACATCATCTCCAATTCACGTCTATCATGAGGCGGGCGTGAATAGTGGAGTCAAATTCGATTTACCCGCTGGTCATACATTCAGTGTCATATCAGGCGCAGAGTGTAAAGACGGTTATGTATGGTGGGAAGTTGGTGATGGAGGAAATAGCGGATGGGCGATAGAAACGGGTTCCATAGGTTATGATCTGGTGCCGAATGGGACGCCACTGCCATATTATGTATCGAGTCAGTTAGTACCGACTTCACTACCCGACAGCCAAATTGCGACACCTACACTGTCTGTTACTGAAATTGTCTCAAGTGGTGAAGTAAATGTGGTGATGAACAACAGAGCACCATATGTTGATTGTGTACAGAATGTGCGCTTAAGCGGTCAGAATATCGAGGGTAGTCAAGATAAACTCTTGGAGAATGGATTTGCCAGAGGTGGAGCAACATGTGATGCAACGTCAGGACGCTTATCCACCTTTGTTGTAACATTTGGTGGCACACACGGAAGCTTATTGGACTATCCAAACGCAAGTCAAAGTGCGGAGGTGTTGGCAGCTATAAAGACGACCTATTTACCCAAGAAAGACGGAATCGTAGCGATTACCAGTACGTTTGTGGTGAACGGGAAAATCAGTCTTTCAAGTGGGAGTGATGCCTTATTGCCGAACAGCGACATTGACGCTCAAGCTAGTGCTGCACTAGGAAGAGCTAATTATGCGCCTATAGGTATGGATGTAATAGCTGGACTTTTAGAGATTCTCACATCACCCACAAGTTCAGGTCTTGAAATGTGGTCTTACATAGGGGTAGAAACAGGTACAGCCAGCTTTTATGCTGCTTCACCAGTGGGTGAATATGCAGGATACGTTACAGCAATGTTCCCATATGGAACGCCTATCATAAACCACGATCTTCACTCAAAGACTGTAAAGGTTACGACCACAGTTCCGGTTACAGCAGGTCAATCAATAATTGTTTACGCAGGCATGAAAAATCGCGCCTCGTCGTATGGATGGGCAACTTCTGCATGGAATCTTGCTCTAAAAAATACTTATGTTGAGTCAGTGGAGTTTTCTCCCCAATAAACCCTCTTAGTTATACTTCGGAGGCAAACGCACCTTGCCTCCGAAGTGATATAATGCCATCCATGCGATACCTATCCGGCATACTTGGCCTATTATTAATTGTAGGAGGAATTCGCGTCCTATTTATATTTACAAGAATTAGAGACATATATGCCAAAATTGGGGCGAAGGATACTTCGAACAAGTATTTTCCATATCTATTATTGTTATCAGGATTCCTTTTACTTATGTACTCCGTCGGTGAGAGGTTTAATTGGTCTAAGAATCCTTACTTTCAGTTATTGATGGTGGGTATTTTTAGTTTAATTGTTGCACTGTTCTTATGGAATAATTCTTGATGGATTCTATGAAACTTATTAAGTGAGTAGGTCAGATTCCTTGCTCATACAATTCTTCAATTGCAGGCGATAACGGCGTCACAGCCTGTGTGAGTCGTTTCAATTCTTCCTCCACCTTTTCCAACGGATTGCCATGTTTCATCAGTGAGGCAAGTCGAAACTGGTGAATATGCTCTTGAGGAGCATCAGTTCTAATATTTTCTGTCCACAGTTGTTTGGTCTTGCCCTCATGGGTTCGCAAGATCGCTTGTCTCGGTTTCTGGTTAGCGAGCATAGCGGCAAGTTGATACTCTTGCTCGGAAAGTGGAAAGTACACCGGATGCTGAGTATCCGTTTGCGGGGCGTGTTTGATAGCTTCTGGGTCTACACTACCCATACCGATATAACGGGCAAAAATCAGCGCATCCTGTTCACTACACCCCATGATGACCTTCGTCCAGACATTTCCGATGATCGCTCCGATCATGCGCTCAGAAAGCTGACTCAAGTTCTGATTGGCGAGGGTCAGATGCAATCCGTACTTGCGCGCCCCAGAGAGAATCTTGGAGAGGGTTTTGACACCCCCTCGATCAGCGCCATCGGTGACGAAATCCTGAAACTCGTCAATGTACCAGTAAAACGGAATTCGTTGATCTGGAGGCACACTATCACGCGCAAAAGCAGCATGTTCGATGCCACAATTGATAAGGTTAGCAATAAGCCGCTGGCTCTCTTCACCACAATGCCCCAGGTCACAAAGCAGCACTTTTTCCTTCATGATCTGGCGAAAATCCAGTTTGTTGTCCCGCTGCCCCAACATGCGTTTGATGAAGGGGTTAAGGGTCAGCGCGGTGATTTTATTGAGGCTACTTTCCAGCATACGAGGGTCTTTACTAGCCCAGGCATCAAACCGCTCATGAAAATACTCCGTCAGCTCGGTCTTATTCACCTGGACAAGCAGATGGTCACGGTACTCCTTGTGCATCAACAATCGCGGCAGGTCAACTAAGGTCAAGTGTGAGTGGATGAGTACCAACAGCGCATGAAGCATCACGTTGGCAAAATGGGGTGCAGAAGACAAACTCTCAGGCCATGCCCGGCGAAAACTCTCAATGACCATCTGGGCGATCTCATACGGGTCGCCTGGAGTTGCCAGAATGTTGAATGGGATGATATGGCGAGTCTCGGCGGGGTTGAGGTAGATGATGCGGTCGTGCTGTCTATCCAGATCGCCGCGAGAATGGAGCAGTGCCAACACATCGCTGATCAAGTCACTGTGCGGGTCAATCACACCACAGGCTCGACCCGTTGTGATGTCCTGATAGAGGCAGTTAACCAGGAGTTTGCTCTTGCCCTTCCCCGTTTTGCCCACGACGTACATATGCCCAGTTCGTTCCTGGGCAGTCAAGGTGACGGGCGGGCAGTAATTGAAGCGACCAATCCGCCCAACCCGCAGGCTATTGCGGGGAGTGCGTAGCCACATAGAAGCAATCAGTGTGCCTTGTGAAATGCGAGCGGTCAAATCCAATCATGAAATAAGCGGCCACAGTTCCTTTCTTCCAGCCACAAACCAGATGGGAACAAAGAAGACGGATTGTTCAGTTACCGCTTGCAGGGTGGTGAACCAGAACCGATCCCGTCCATTCACGTCTTCGGTCGCTGCCTTGAGGGTCTGTAAGCGTTTCTCACTGGTCGTGACCGTCATGACCCGGTAGTTTTTAGCGCCGTACCGACGCTCATAGCCGCCTGTCTGGTGATAGGTTTGATACGCCACGATCTTCTGTCGGAAGCGTTTTGAGGTGGTTGTGCCGCGGTCAAGCTCCAGGAAAATATGGGCAATCCCTTTGGGTGTTTGCAGCGCAAAATAGCCATCGGGGATCAGGGAGACCGCTTGCTGTTTCCCACTTGCTGTACGGATAGTGACCCGGTCGTAATCGGCTTTGAGTTCACTCTCCCCGACCCATTTCAGGAGTTCCAAGCCCTGCAACGGGGCTGTCTTGGCGATGGTGATGCGCACGTCATTGATCGCGCAGGTATGTTCGAGAAATTCAGTCTTCAAGTTCTTATTGGACGCATACCAAGAAAAGTCTTCCAGACCTTCTTGGGCGCGTAACAACTCTACGCCACGGGTATCCAGGATGTAGTAGGTTGCATTCATCATCTGATCAATAAACTTGCGTGCCAGATACCCTTGGTGAAACAGCCGTCGCAACACCTGCTTGCCCGTGCTGGGACTGGCAAAGAATAGTCGATATAACTGATCTTGCCGAAGCACACGATAGCGATAGACTGCCAGGACAATCTGGATGTCTCGCGCCGATGGCTTACGCTGGCGGGCTGGTTTTGTCGTGAGTCGCTGATCTCTGCGAGTGCGCATACCCTATTTTCACCCACCCTTATCCGTACAAACTGCTGTCGGGTGGTATTGGTTCACTGCCCTTTGTGGGCGCTTGTGCTGGCATATACCGTTCTTTTATCCACCTGAGAATATCATCCTTCGTTTGTGAGGTGTAGCGCTGGATTGAGCGTTGCCGAAGCTGCTGCTCGCGTGTGCTGCTCGTTGTCGATGGCAGTGGAGGTGTAATCGGTGCCAATGGCGTAAGCGCAAAGGCTGGCTGTGTCTTGTCGCTTTGCCGGAGCCAGGCGGCAGCCTGAAACTTATCCATCTGGATCAGGTCATCACCATCAAACGCGGGTCGCATGTACTTGGCAAGATACACCGCATCTTCGGGGCTAGTCTGAAAAGCCACAATCGCGCCGACGTTACCAAAGACGGCATCGCGTACCTTCTCTGGTAATTGCCGTAGGTATTGATGTGCCAGCGTGAAAGCAACGCCACTTTTCCGCACCTCGGCAAAGACTTTTGCCAGGCTCGAAACCCCAAAGCGTTGCGCTTCATCAATGTAGATGGGGAAGATGTCCTGACTACGACGCGCAAAAGCCGCCTTTTCAAAGGCGGCGATCAGCAATGCTGCCAACAAGTTCTGCTCCGTCTCCGGGACGACTTGCGAATCAACGCCAAGCGAGATGAGGATGATCCGATTGTTCGCGATCAGGTCGCCAAAATTGAGCATCTGCGGGTGGCACAACATGGGGAGCAGGTGTGGATTGCCTATCAGCGTGCGCAGGCGGTAGGTCACCGGCTGGCGCAAGTTCTGTTGTGCCAACTCACTTAAACGCTCAAACCCATCCCAGAACTGCCGAACGGTATAATTCTCAATCCCAATTCTGGCAACCAGCCTCGCTCGATAGGCGGAATCGGAAAACAGCCGATCAACATCCAGCAAGGTTGGCGCGTCATCCTGCCAGAGAGTAAACAAAAGGTTGGCAAGCGTATCCCGCCAACGGGTGGCTTCCATGTCCTCGTAGACGCGCTCCATCAGCGCGATGACTTCTCCGGCTCCATTCGCGCTCTCGTTGGTCTTGCTCATTGCCAGCAAGTTGAGGGGTGGCGGATGACGGCTATCTGCGAGATCAATCACCACCACATCCTCCGCACGCTGTTCAGGGATACTCATGTGCAGCAGGCGACGGAACAAGCTGTCGGGTTTGTTCCCGTGTGGGTCGATCACGACGACCCCACGCCCGGCATGGATGTCTTGATGAACCAGGGTGTGCAGGAAATTGCTCTTCCCTGTGCCTGATTTACCCACAATGGTGAGGTGTGTACCCCGTTGGGAGTGCTGCCAGAATACCGGATGAGTCTTGCCTTGATAGATACCTGTTCCTAATGCCAACCCTTCACTCACCTGGGCAACCTGATCGCTCATGGGATGATCGGATTTTGCCCAGACAATGCCCGGAGTCCGAAATCCTTCATGCGGGAGATGCCAGAGAGCAGTAATCTCACGCGGTTCGAGCACGAGTCCTAATGCCTGACGCATGTGCTTGACTTCCCGCGATGGCGATGGCGCTTGCAGTTTTTGAAAAAGGCCAAAGATGCTGGTCTCAAAGTCAAATGGGTCATCGCTAACTTCATACACGGCTGTGTCATCATAGCGACGCAAACCGTTAAACTGCTCGCGATCAAACAGCACCATTTGGCTATCAATCACCATCAGTTCCCCAATGCGCTCGGCTACGGGCGTATCAATCTGGATGGCAGCAAGACACTGAAAGAGTTTCGTCTCTAGTTTTTGTACAAGCACTCGATGAATCTCATCGCGGTAGATCTGCACTTTGTTTGGAAACAATACGGTCAATAAACTATCCGAGACATTGCGGTACAGCTGCGATTCACCCGTTTTGTAGGCTTCTTCCGACATGCCAAAGACAAACAATGTGTAGGATATTTTCTCGCCAGATTGCAGTTTCCCCATGGCAGCAATCACTGACGCGAGAGGATCACTATCCTTGATCTCCTGCACGTGTTTGATCGGTGCGAGGAATGTCTCAGCAATCGGTTGGTACTTGCAGAGATAACGATAAATCTTCGACTCCGTGCGAAACAACGACTCGACTTCAAGTTGTGTCACCGTTGCTTCAGGGTAACTTGCCTGAATCGCTCGCTCAACCGTTGTCGTATCCACCTCATCCAAGACAGCAACTTGCCACTCGATGTGGTTAGGTTGAGCCACAATTCGTAAAGCCGTTTGGGGAAACGAAAAGAGAAACTGGTCAATAAACTGAAATGCGCGTTGCGGCTGCCATGACATCGCTGCTGGAACCGCAATCGAAAAGATTCGCGACATGATAACCCCCTTACCGCTTTTTGCGCTGATCTTTGTTGTCAAACAAGTCGAGTTGAGGGCGTTTAGCGGCTTTTCGATTGATCAGCCACATGATGCCAAAAAAGATCGAGCCAAAAATCCAGAGGAAAAACTGACAGACAAGGCGAACAGCAAAACCCAATTCCCAACCCATGTAAACCCCCTCCTCGCAAATCCGAATACAAAACTCAAACACAATCAATCGTGAATCTATTTCAATAAACAGGAAGAAGTGTGCGCTGTTAAGATGTATTTTGATATGTTTTGTGCAGGACGATGATCATCAATTTCACCGCCACCGCCTGCCGGAGGCAGGCTACCCCCCTCGGTGGTGCGGGCGGTGGGCTTGTCCCCTCGCCCGCCCACGAACCGCCGACACGCCAGTGAGGGAACCGCCAGCCATTGTGCAAACAACAAGTAAAAGTATCGGGTTCAGGCTGGCGGCGGCGAGGGGGGTAGCCTGGCTTGGACGCACAGCGGACAAGGCAGGCGGTGGCCTGGATGTGGAGTGGTGGGGGTTGTGGGTGTCTCCTCGATCAGAGGACAACATCCGCTCCCCTGCCCGACGCAGCCAGATGTATAGTTTTTGTCGCTCGACAGCGAACAAAAACTACGCCTCAGGGGAGGCGTATCTTTGGATGTATTTTGACACGCAAAAACACACCTCAAAATCAGGTGTTGGACAACGCTCTCCTATAAATGCGCTCCGCGCATTTGGAGTTTCCGGCTACCCTGCCCCTCCCGTTCGCTCTTCCCTTCCAGTCGTCCTACGCGATGCTTCGCATCGGATTTTTATGATCTGATCCGAAACATCATTTCGCGTGAGGTGTCCATTCAGCCAACTCGATGAGGAGTTGACCGAATCCCGGTTGACCGTCGAGGCTATCGCTTCACGGTATGGGTATAGGCCATCGTTCTTACGCCACGATGGTGGCGTGCCATGCACAGACCGTAAAACGGTTTGGTGCATATACCCATTTAGAACACTGGAAAACACTGCTACAAGAGGTAAATCGCACCGTGATACCATGCTTGCTACCACGACACCATGATGCCATTCAACCACGACACCACGACACCATGATACCGTGATACCACGCAATCATATTGATTAGTCATTCAGAGATTGGAGAGCCTTGTGGAGGATGCTGTTGTTCTTGTTACGCTGATGGTCGTAAAACAGATAATTGATGGCAATGCGTGCAATCTCATTTTCACTGGTACGGATACCCGCCTGTCGATAGGTATACACCAATTCAGCAATCGCTTGTTTCTCGGCTTGAGTAAAGCGGTGGGTAGCAGCCTCTTTGCCAAATTCCTTCACCGCTTTGCGCACCATCGTGATGACCGTATTCTCACTGACAAACACACTTGTCTCTTCACTTCGTGATACCACGACACCATGATACCGTGATACCACGTTCTCGTTTTCATCCGGTTTTGATGGAAGGGGAACAGCAAGGGAGTCTTGTGACTGCAACGGAACAACCCCCTGCATATTGATGACATCAGGTTTGCGCTGGCGCTGTTTAGGGTCAAATTCTTCCGGGCGTGGCTTACGCATGGTTGACAATCCAGTTTGCCACACTCCGGTAGGCATCTGAACCGGCATGGTGTGGCGCAAGATGAATAAGCGGCATTTTGTGATCGAAGGAGCGAGGAAACTCTATTGTTTCTGGAATGAGAATGTCCAATACGTTCCCGCCATAGATTTTGCGCGTGGCTTGAACAATTCCGGGGGAATGATTGGTGCCTGCCTTATACATCGTAAACAAGATACGGATTTCCTGTTTACCCAGCTCCGTTCTAAACTTGTGCCAGATGATCGCTTGAACGTGGTTAATCAGGTCAGATACACCGTCAATTGCCATTCGTTCGGCACTGGCTGGAATAAGTAGCAAATCAGCCGCTACAATGGCATTAAAGGCCAATCCTGCTTTACCAGGTGGGCTATCCACCAGAATGTAGTCGTATTCATCCTGAAGCGGTTTGAGAATATCGCGGAGTAAGATTTCATCGCCCGGCTCAAGGCTTTCTTCGATGGCTGCCATTAGAGAAGAGGATGGCAAGATGTCAAATCCGAAAGTCGTATGTTTTTTGACGATACTGGCAGGGGTTTGCTTGAGAAACACATGATAAAAGGACGGATTGACTTGATCGGGGTCGATGTTGACGTAACGGGTGGATGAGGCTTGCTGGTCAAGATCAACCAGTAAGACCCGTTTACCCAATTCGGCTAAACAGGCTGCTGTATTCACCGCACTGGTCGTTTTACCAGTTCCACCTTTGAAGATAGAGAAAGAGATTACTGTTGCCATTTTTTTGCTGGATATTCGTCGGCATGTTGAAACACTTCAACCTCGTTTAATGGGATTTGATAGACATGCCCAACTCGTTTGACACCGGGAATAAAACCTTGCTGTATCCAGCGAATAACGGTCTTCTTATCCCGCTTGACGATACGGGAAAATTCGGTAGCACTGAGAAAACTCCTCATAGGCTATCTATGACAGTTTGGGGCAATCATGTCAACTGGGGAATTTGGGGAACTAAAAACCTATGCAGCTTGTTGTAACTGGTGTTTTTTGAAATAAAACTGGTCAAAACTGAGAATTTCGGGGATGTGAAACTTTTGCATCACGGCCACATTAGAGCAGTCCACCATACTTATGCTTTTATTCTCCTGAGAAAGAAATACCCACTCAGATGCCTGTTGTAAGGCTTCATCAATAAAAATCACCGGGATAACACCTGAGCGTACATAGGTCAGGAATTTGCGTGCGGGTACTTGGCCTTTCACTCGGCTGATAACTGTCGCGCTTTCCGCTACCACAAAACTTGTTGTGACGAGTTTGCGCCGTTCTGTAGCAAAACGCTGCATACGGGCTTGAACCGTTTGATGATGAGCGTCATGTTCAATAAACAGTCCCACAAACGCATCACTATCGACCAGTACATCAAAATCAGTCATGGTCGCCCCTCCATGCTCCGTTTTCTCCGTAGAGGATTTCGTCAATGTTGCCAGACACGTCAATGAGATCGGGGTCTTGTATCATTCCACTGAGTTCAAACAAGCCTTGATACATCTTATCAAGGCGCTCTTGCTCATGGCGCTCAAGCACGGCTGTGATGCCTTCCTCAACAACAGCAGACATTGGCCTATCGGTCTCACGAGTAAAAATTTTGAGGCGTTCAAATAGGGCAGGGCGCATCATAATGGTAGTGCGAACGGGAGTAACCATATGTGCGTATTACAACATACACGACTGACAGTTGCAATAGATCATGTTCTTGTGTTCTTGGTGCCGCACCATGCACCATCTCAGATATTTGGCGCTTAAGCTGGGAAAACACGGCAGAGCTATAGCTCAAGTATCCCTAACAAATCACGTACCGTGTCCACAAAACTGCCATCTTCACCATGCTCAGCCCGCCACTTGCTCCAAAAGTGGATAATGTTCCCGCCACCACAGCCGGCGAAACAATTCCAGTAGTTGCCACTCTCGACTACGTTAAAGCTCTTATGCTCATCGTCATGAAAGGGGCAATAGCCTTGGTTATGGTCATCCAGACTCACATACTGCCGGACAAACTCGAATGTGCTGATGGCTGCCAATATCCGCTCAGAGGGTTGTCGATCTTTACGACCTGCAAGGGATTTCGTCTTAAAGGCATGGGTAGGGCGCTCTAGAACAGGTTGTGGGGAACGACTAATGACAGCTAAGAGGAAGGGCAGGGGAACACGATCAGGGTTGGACATGATCGGGAGAAGTTCTCTTGGGGTCTTGGCAAGGGGCTGATCATTCCGATCTACAAACGGGTAAATCTTGCCCGTTTTACGATGAACACCTAAGGGGAGGCGCACCAGTGAGCCTAAGCCCTCTCCAACAAGCTGAACTTGCCGAGGGTAAATTTCAAGCGGCTTATCACCGCATTGTTTAGGGTCTATTCCATGCTCAATGAGCAACTGTTGGATGAAGCGCCGGGCAAGTATTCCAGTGAGGGGTTGCTGGAAAAAGAACCACAAGTGAAACCCTCGCCGTGAACGTTCTCGATAGAAGGGAATGCCTTGTTCTGCTATGCGCTCTGTCATTACCAACAATCGACTCGCCTGGGCATCGGTATCCGTGTCCAGGCATATCCATCGTGCCATGCTCCTCGCATCCAGGGCGTATGTCCCTAGCGTAAGCTGCCCTTTGAAGTGTTGTTCTACGAGAGCAGAGGTAAGCGGTTTGCGGACAGCGACATACGTTCCGTCCGCTTGTTGCCTGGGGTAAGCATCCTGGCGCAGGATAAAGGTAGAGATGAAGGCATCAAGCAGATGTGGCTCAATCTCCTGGCGTTGCGGCTGTTCGGGAGGCATTGGAAGTAAGTATAGAAGAGAGGGAAAGGGGAAGTGAATATGCGGCTATGTCAGCACATCACATTACATTACATATGTAGGGCGATAAGAGGTCACGCCGCTTGCCACAAAAACAAAAAAAGCCCACTGGAAGCCGATCCAGTGGGTGAAAGGGAGTATCAGATAGCTAGAGAGACAGTGATGGGAGAGAGGAAGACTGCCAAGTTGAGGGGTGCACAGATGGGACGCTGCGGCGCACTGCACATAGCAGGATTAGATAGTTGGTCAGGCAAAGCGATACTATGAACAGCCTTGAGTATGTATTGCGTCTTGGTTGACAATCCAGGCCAGGTCGCTGGGACGGGCGGCATAAGCCGGGTCCATCGAGAAGCGCGCCTGCCGCAGCAGCGCCAGCGTCGGCCCGCCGGCGGCATCGACCCGGTTGGCAGTGTTGGTGACCAGCGGCAGCTTACGCAGCCCGTTGAAAGCCATGTAGCGGTCGGTGGCGTTGGGGGTGCCGCCGTTCTTGTTGATGTTGCCGCTGGCGGCGGTGTCGCCGTTCAGCAGCACATGATCGATGGCGGTCAGGATGGCCTTCATCGCCTGCTCGCGATACAGGTTCAGCACCGGCACCACCGAGTCCTCCACCAATTCGGCACTGAAACCGACGCGCAGCGCCAGCTTTTTGGCATCCAGCGTCACCTTGCCGCTGCCGATCTTGCTATCCGGGATGGGGTTGGCCGACCCCGCCAGCGTCAGATCCGCCTCGTTCTTGGTCTCCGGCACAAAGTACACCGTCGGGTCGGTGCCTTCAATCGGCACTTCAAACGGATTGCTGGGCATCTCGATGGCCGAGAACAACGGCAGGATGCTGTTCTCGATACGCGCCTTCTGCCAGATCTGGGCGCTCCACAGATCCGGCACCCAGTCGTCGCCGAAGCCGGACTGGGTGCTGTAGCTCAGTTCGTCGGCCTTGATGCCGGCCCACCCGGCCTTCTGCACCTTGTGCGCCAGGGCGTTGGAGTAGGATGAGCTGACCCCCTGGAAGTTCTTGGTCGCGCCGCGCAGCAGCACGTAGCCGTAGAGCAGGTCGAGCGCGTCCAGGTTGTCGTAAGGGCTGGTGACGGTGATGTGGGTCTTGAGGGCTTCGTCGCGGCTGGCGACGGGCAGGCGCTTGCGCGGCGCTTCAACGGTATCGTTCAGGTTCGGCAGATCGGACATGGACAGTTCTCCTTGTATTGTGTTTTGTGTCGTCGTCGTCGCGCCGACAGAAACGGCGGGCGACATAACCGGCTGCCCGTCGAGTTCCAGCCGTGTCATATCCAGCCCCAGCGTGGCATAAGCGCTCTTGAGGGTGTGGACATCGGTGCGGCGGGGTTCGGCGGGGGTGGGGGTCAGGCTGCCTTCGACAATCGGCCAGCGCTTGATCTCCCCCTGTGGGCTGACATCCACCAGATGCGGCAGGCTGCCCGATGACCAGCCGAGAATGCCCTTCTCGACCAACCGCAGCACGGCGCGCACATAACGCTGGCGGGTATCCAACTGTGCTTCAGCCCAGATGCCCACGTCATCCGGGCGCAGCGTATCCATCACGCCGATGATGGCGGCCTTGAGCTGCCCATCTAGGCCGTGGTGATACAGCACCGGGCGCTGGTCATACCAATCCAGGCCCAGTTCGGTGTGGGGGGTGAAGAATTCGCCCTGTAGATCGCGCTGCTGCGGCGTCCCCCAGACGACGAGGTAGCCGCCGACGCGACCTGCGGCGGCATCGAGCAATTTGATGGCGGTGTGCATATGGCCTCCAGAGAGTTGTTAGTTCCTAGTTCCGAGTTGTTAGTTGTTAGTTGTGAGCCGGATGATTCACAAAATTCGTCAAATTCGTCAAATTCACACCTGCCTTTTTTGCCTTTTGTGAATTTTGGGTGGCAGTTCTCCCCTTGTTTCGTCATCCGGTTGTCCACCGCAGAGGGGTTATGCTTTAAGAATTAAATCGGGTAATGTTTTGGTGGACAGGCTTTCCCTATCGCCCTCACCCCAAACCCCTCTCCCACGGGGCGAGGGGCTTCAAGACCTGTTCCCGACGGCTCCCCTTCTCCCACTGGGAGAAGGGGCTGGGGGGATGAGGGCTGGAAACGGCATCAGAATCCACAAACTGTTACCCGGCTATTTTCTTAACCAGCATGAGCCCCCAGCGGGTTCAGCCGCCGATTGACCTCCCCCGTCACGCCACACGTGGGCGGCGCAGGGCGGCCAGTTCATCCAGCAGTGCGGCTGGGACGGGTGCGGTGGCGTCGGCCTCGCGGTAGAGCCAGTGCGCCCAGCGCAGGGTGAGCGCCTGAACGGCTGCCGGTGGCTGGTGGGTGAAGATGGGGGTGTTGAGGGCGTGGCTGGCGGCACTGCTGCCATTCACCCCGCGCTGCACCGTCAGGGTGTTGCCGCTGATGGTGGTGACGCGCAGATACTCGCTCTCGATCTTCAACAGATGCCCCACCTGAAAGCGGGGCGACTCAGCATTGGCATTGGCGGCGGCGGCGGCAGTGGCAGTCAGGCTGGTGGCAGTGGCCGTCAACGGGTTGTTCTGCACCGTGTCCAGGCTGTTCAGCCACAGCAGCGCCGGGCGGTCATGCCAGCCCCAGACGCCGCTGACGGTGATGGCCTGCGCCGGCGTGGTCAACCAGACGAAGCTGCCGGCGATGAGCCGCAGCGCGACGAAGGGCGGTTGTGACGGCAGCGCGATCAGGCTGCTCCCGGCGATGGGTTGGCCGTCGCCGTTGGTGACGCTGGTTAGTTCCAGCAGATCATCCTCCAGCAGCAGCTCCAGCGGATGGGTGACGGTGTGCGGCAGGGCGGCCCGACGCGGGGCGAAGCGGCGTCCGGTGGCACGTTCGATGGCGCTGCTGGCGGCTTGCAAAGCGTGCAGCAGGCGGGCATCATCGGCGGTGTCGGCAGCGGCCAGGCCGAGGCGCTGGCGCAGGTGGTGCAGGGTGGCGAGGGTGTACATGGGAGCTCCAGGGTAGTGCTAAGTGAAAAGTGCTAAGTGAAAAGTGACGAGTAACGAGTGACGAGTGATCGGCTTCCGGTCTTCAATCTATTGACTATCGACTGATAACTATCGACTGACACCAAGCAGCGTACTCCCGTTCACGGGCTTACGGGTGAACTTTTGGTAAACTTTTTGGTACGACTTAAGGCGAGCCGTCGCTAACGATTCGACGGGAGCGGGATGGTTAAGAAGGTCGCGTGATGGTTAGAAAAGGGTTGGTAAAAATAGAGGTTGAGAGAGCGATTTTGGGGGACATCCTGATAGATAGCAGGCTGGCAGTCTGTCGGGTCACTCTGAGCAGACTGTCAGCTTACATCGTTTAAGGGGTTATGCCTTTTATGCCCTCATCCTCCCCGCTCCTTTTCCCACAGGGAGAAGGAGAGCCGCGGGGAAAAACTTGTTTATCAGAGTCTCTGGCGAACGTGGGGTGCGGGCAAGGCCAGAGCGAAATTCGTAACGAACTTTGAGATGCTCAGGCCGGAAGCTCGATGCCGGCGGCGTGGATGCGGCGAATGCGTTCGACCAGAATCCGCATCACCTGAAGGGCGAAGAACGGGGTTTCCTGTACCAGAAACTGGAAACGCTTTTCGTCGATCTTGACCAACTGGCTATCGCTGCGCGCCTGAACGGTGGCGCTGCGCGGCTTGTGATCGATCAGCGCCATCTCGCCGACAATGCCACCCGCCGTGACGGTCTCGATCAGCTTGCCGTGAATGATGATGTCGATTTCGCCGGAAACCACCGCGTACATGCCGTCGCCCGCATCGCCTTCGCGAAACAGAACCTCGTCCTTGGCTACCGGGAATGTATCGGAGGCGTGGTGAAAAAGATTAATGGTCGTCATTGTAATGTCCTTTGAGGGTGAAGTTCATTGTTTCGTTAAACATCGGATTAAATTTTAATGGATTGCAGTCGAAAAAGGGGTTAAGCGCGTGTTATGTGATGATTAAATCTACTGGAATGGATCGGTGACGCAGCAGAGAGTCTGTTGCGCTAATCTGCACTGGGGTAAAGCGTGTGGATGGCCCGGCAGAGCAATCTGGCGCGAATTGCCTGCGCGTTTTTCAAGGTCATGTTAGAATATTGAAAAGCAGCAAACCATTTTTTAATTGTGAAGCCACAAGGAGCCTGTATGCGCCGCTTCATTCTTATTCTCAGCCTGCTCACCCTGGTCTTTCTGATCAGCAGCAGCGTCATGGCCCAGAACGCTGGCGAACAAACCCACATCGTCCAGCCCGGCGAAACCCTGTTCCGTATCTCGGTCCGTTATGGCGTCAGTGTCAGCGCGATTGTGCAGCGCAACAGCATCGCCAATCCCAACCTGATCTTCGCCGGTCAGCGATTGATTATTCCGGCAGGCGGTGGTGCCCCACCCCCCACAACGGCTCCGGGAAGCACGCCCCAGCCGACTCAGCCACCGGGCAATGTGACTACCTATACGGTGCAGCGCGGCGATACACTGGGCAGCATTGCACGCCGCTTTAACACCACCATTCAGGATATTGCCACGCGCAACCGCATCACTAACCCGAACCGCATTTTTGCCGGTCAGGTACTCCAAATCAGCGGCGGTGCACTCCCTGGCCCAACGGCTGTGCCAGGTGGCAACCCCGTTCCTACCTCGTCGGCCCCGATTGCCGGTGGCTTTGAGCTGGGCGGTCATGTCTTCAGCTTTGCCTATCCGGCCCAGATGCGCGGTGCCGGCATGACCTGGGCGAAAGTCCAGATTCGCTGGGATGGCAGCGCAACCGCTGACATTGCCCGTGGCCCGATTGATGCAGCGCGCAGCAATGGCTTCAAGATTCTGCTGGGCGTCGTCGGTGTGCCGGATCAGATCCGTGCTAACCCCACTCAGTATTATCAGAACTTCGCTAACTTCCTGGCCTCGGTGGCTTCATTGAACCCGGATGCTATCGAAGTGTGGAACGAGCCGAACATTGACCGTGAATGGCCGAGCGGCCAGATCAGCGGCGGCAATTATGCCCAGATGCTGGCAGCAGCGTATGCCGCGATCAAGCGGGTTAACTCCAATATCCTGGTCATCAGCGGCGCCCCAGCCCCCACCGGTTTCTTCGGTGGACGCTGTGCAGCGGGCGGCTGTGACGATGACATCTTCATCCGGCAGATGCGCGATGCGGGTGCGGCCAACAACATGGACTGCGTGGGCCTGCACTATAATGAAGGCATCCTCTCACCCAGCCGCACCAGCGGCGACCCGCGCGGCAACTCCGGCCACTATTCGCGCTACTACCCGACCATGTTCAACCTGTACAGCAGCACCTTCCCGGGCAAGCCGCTGTGCTTCACTGAGTTTGGTTACCTGTCGCCGGAAGGCTACGGCCCGCTGCCCGCTGCTTTCGCCTGGGCGCAGAATGTGAGTGCGCAGGATCAGGCTGTGTGGCTGGCCGAGGCGGCCCGTCTGGCGCGTGACAGCCGCCGCGTGCGCCTGATGATTATCTGGAATGTGGACTCAACCGATTATGGTGCCGATCCGCAGGCCGGGTTCGCCATCATCCGCCCCAACAACACCTGCAATGCCTGTGTCACGCTGGGCGCAGTGCTGGGCTCGCGGTAACGCAGCTCCCCGTTTGAAGATCGAAAAAGGGCATCACCAGGATGCCCTTTTTGCTTGAGGCTGTTCGACGGCTGTCTGTTATGAAATCGCGAAGCCTCAGCGGTTGGTGAGCATATAGGCCACCAGATCGCGGATCTGTTCCTCATCCAGGACCTGCCCAAAGGTTGCTGGCATCACATTAGCATAGCCTTCAACGACAAAAGCGGCGGGATTGACAATGCTGTTGACCAGATAGTCTGCGGCAGATTGACCGGGAACGCGCTCAGCGGCGCGAGTCGCTATCCCGGCCATGCCTGGCCCGACGATACGCGTATCATCCCAGGCGTGACAGGTTGAGCAGGCCGGTTGACCGCCGATGCTTTGGGTGAAGAGTGTCGCGCCTCGTTCGGCATCGCCACCGGTCAGTGCGATGGCGGCTGGCGCAGGTGGTGCGCTGCTCACCACGATGGGGCGCACTTGTGGACGCCACCAGGGGATGGCAGCCAGGATGAGCAGGCTGGCGACAGTGAACGATCCGGCTGTCCAGCGAAACCGCGACCGATCCAGTTTGGCCTTGCGCGCCCGTGCCCACCCCAGATGGACCAGACCGATAGCGATGACCATTTGCAGCGGATGTTCCAGACCGAAAAAACGCAGCTCCCGCACCCGCATCGACGCGCCCATATCCCGCAGCGCTGCCTGGGCAATGCCGTCCGGCACGATGAAGAGCAGCACTCCCATGACAAACTGGATTGAGGCCAGCATGGCGAAAGCAGCCGCGAACCGCGACTCCCATTTGCCCCAGGTGCGCTGACGCAGCACTCCCCACCAGGCCAGGCCAAGACAGCCGATCATGGCAATGAAGATGAGCCAGCGCAGATAACTGTGAAGCAGCAGCGAAATTTCGTAGAGCATAGCAGCACTCAGTCTGATTGATTAGATGAGCGCCAGCATACCCGATCATGGATTGACGAATCAAAGCGCAACCCGCTACCATTGTTCAAAATGGAACAAACGATGATGAAGTGTCTCACAAAGTGCGGCGCATGAGCAGAAAACCCGGTGAACGTCAAACCCAGCGGATGAAAGCGGCCATCGAAGACGCCTTTCAGACTCTCCTGCGCGAGCAATCTTATGAGACGCTCACGGTGAGCGACATCACCGAACGCGCCAATGTGGGGCGCAGCACCTTTTATCGCTACTTCGAGACCAAGACCGATCTGCTGATCGCGATGCACGAAAATCTGTTCACCCGGCTGAACCTGGGTATGGCGCGGCGCGCTGAATGGTTGGCCGACACCCCACCGCCGGGGCTGGTTGATTTTCTGACCCATATGCGCCGGATGGATCAGCGCAATCCAGCCTATTACACCCTCAGCAAAGACCTGAGCTTCAGCCGCGAGATGACCCTCATCATCAGGCGCGTCACGCTGCTGCTGAACAACCAGATCGAAGCCGGGCTGCGTCAGGCCTTCGCCGATGTGGAAAGCTGCATACCGCTGCCCCTGGTCGCCCAGTCCATCGTTGGCATCTACACCTCGCTCTTTAGCTGGTGGCTGACTGAAAAATCCGATCTGACGGCTGAACAAGCGGCAATCCATATCCACTGCCTGATCCGGGCTCTTGTCTGCCAGGCATTTCTGGTGACCCAGCCCTCGGACGCCTAAGCGGACACCGTCCCTGTTTTCGGCGCAACCGGTGATGGTTGTGCCAGGGCGGGGCAAAACGGTACAATCCGCTGCGCACCGATTCACCATCCATGAGCCAGCCATGTTCAACCCACTCTCGCCCGAATTTCAGCGCAATCCGTATCCGACCTATGATCAGCTTCGGGCGGAGACGCCGATCCTGTATTACGAACCCTGGGACCTCTGGTTCATCACCCGCTACGAGGATGTCCGCGCCCTGCTGCGCGACCGGCGGCTGGGACGGACGATGGATCATATCATCAGCCGCGAGGCACGGGGGCTGCCACCGACGCCGGAGCATCTGCTGCCGTTCCGCAAGTTGAGCGATCACTCGATGTTCGACAAGGAACCGCCGGAACATACCCGGCTGCGCAGTCTGGTGCATAAAGTGTTCACGCCCAAGCGAGTCGAAAGCCTGCGCGGGCGCATCCAGCAGGTGGCCGATGGGTTGATCGATGCCCACATCCAGCGGGGCGAGATGGATCTGCTGGAAGATTTCGCCGTGCCGCTGCCGGTGACCGTCATCGCCGAGCTGCTGGGCGTGCCGGAAACTGATCGGCACCACCTGCGCCCCTGGTCGAACGATATTGTGAAGATGTACGAGCTGGATCACACGCCGGAACAGGAACAGCAGGCGATCCAGGCTTCAATTGATTTCGCCGCTTATCTGCGTCATCTGGCGGAAGCGCGGCGGCACAACCCCCAGGATGATCTCATCAGTGCGCTGGCGCTGGTGGAAGAAGCCGGCGACCGGCTGACGATGGATGAGTTGATTTCAACCTGTGTGCTGCTGCTGAACGCCGGGCATGAAGCCACTGTGAACGTGATGGGCAATGGCCTGTGGGCGTTGTTCCAGCATCCGGCGCAGATGCAGCGCTTGCTCGACCAGCCCGACCTGATCCCGACCGGCGTCGAAGAGTTGATGCGTTATGACACGCCGCTGCAATTGTTCCGCCGCTGGGCGCTGGAGGATTTCACCTATCAGGGGATGGCTTTCAAACAGGGGATGCAGTTTGGTTTGATGTTCGGTGCGGCCAATCGCGACCCGGCGCGTTTCGCCAACCCGCATCAGTTGGATGTCGGGCGAGCGGATAACCCCCACATCTCCTTCAGCGAAGGGATACATTTCTGTCTGGGCGCGCCGCTGGCCCGCCTGGAACTTCAGGTCGCATTCGCTACCGTCCTGCGGCGGCTCATGGGTCTGCACCTGCTGGAGACGCCGGCCTATCGCGATACCTATGTCATACGCGGGCTGGATGCGCTGCGGGTGGGCTTCACTCCAAAAACCTCTGGCTAGAGGCGCAATCCTCTGACCCCGCTTCCAGCGGCTGGTGCTATAATCGCGGTCATCTCTCATGCACATACAAGGTTGAGGCTTAATGAGCATCATTCGCACTGTGCGGGGTGATATTCCAGCCGACGCGCTAGGGGTCACCCATCTCCATGAACACCTGATCGGCTATTCGCTCAAACCCGAGAGCGACCCCGATTTACGGCTGGACAGCGAAGCCGCAGCCGCATTTGAACTGACGATGTTCCGTATGGCTGGCGGGCGAGCGATGGTCGAGATGTCGCCGGCGGACTACAATCGCAATCCCCTGGCGCTGCGGCGGCTGTCGCAGGCCACTGACATCCACATCATCTGCGTCACCGGCTTCATCAAGGGCGGGTCGGCGGATGCGTTGATCGAGGGGAAAAGCGTCGAAGAGCTGGCTGAGGTGATGATCCGCGAGGTGCAGCAGGGCATCGATGATACCGGGATACGCGCCGGGGTCATCAAGGCCGGGTCGAGCCTGAACAAAATCACGTTGAATGAAGAGAAACTGTTCCGTGCCGCTGCCCGCGCCCACCGCGAGACGGGTGCGCTGATCTCGACTCATACCGAAGCCGGGACGATGGCGCTGGAACAGGTGGCGCTGCTGCGCTCCGAGGGCGTCCCAGCCGAACGTATCCTGATCGGCCATACTGATCGCAAGCTGGATTGGGAGCTGCATCTGGCGCTGGCGCAGACCGGCGTCACGCTGGGTTATGACCAGTTCAGCAAGGAGAAATATTACCCAGACAGCCAGCGGATCGATTTCATCAGCCGCATGGTGCAGGCCGGTTATGGACAGCAGATCGCCATCTCCAGCGACCTGGCGCGGCGCTCCGACCTGACCGGGTATGGCGGTGGCCCCGGCTATACCTTCATCCTGTGGCGCATCATCCCGTGGCTGCGCAAGCAGGGACTCAGCGACGCCACCATTCACACCCTGCTGGTCGAGACACCGCGCCGACTGCTGTCGTTCTGAGAAGGACAGCCGGTGATGCTCGACGATCAGATTGAACAGGCGCTCGGTCAACGCCCAGTGCGCCATAAAGCGCTTTCCGGTGGCTGCATCGGCAGCGTCTATCGTGTCTGGCTGGCTGATGGTACATCGCTGGTGGCGAAAGTGGCTGATGGCAGCGGCGCGACGCTCGATGCCGAGGGTTATATGCTGCGTTACCTGCGCGACCACAGCGCCCTGCCGGTGCCGGAGGTGTTGTTCAGCGCGCCGACCCTGCTGCTGATGACGTTCATCGCGGGTCACAGTCTGCTGGATGAGCGGGCAGAACAGCACGCCGCCGATCTGCTGGCAGATTTACATGGTGTGCGCGGGACAGCTTTTGGCCTGGAGCGCGACACGCTGATCGGCGGGCTGCACCAGCCTAATGCACCTTCCCCCGAATGGATTCCTTTCTTTCGTGACCAACGGCTGCTCTATATGGGGCGGGAAGCGCTGCGGGTTGGCCGGCTGCCAGCCGGTGTTTTCAGCCGGCTGGAGCATCTCGGTCAGCGGCTCACGCGCTGGCTGGACGAACCGGATGATCCGGGGCTGATTCATGGCGATATGTGGACGACCAACATCCTGGCACAGGAGGGGCGTATCACCGGCTTTATCGATCCGGCGGTGTATTATGCTCATCCGGAGATCGAGCTGGCCTTCAGCACCCTGTTCAACACCTTCGGTCAGGCCTTCTTCGAACGCTATCACGAGCGACGTCCGATTGAGCCAGGGTTCTTCGAGGCGCGGCGCGACCTCTACAATCTGTATCCGCTGCTGGTGCATGTCCGCCTGTTCGGTGGGGGTTACGTCCGCTCGGTGGAAAACATTCTGAGCCGCTTCGGCAGTTGAGTGCGACGATCTGCTTTACACAAGGATCAATCGACCTATGCACATCCTCATGATTGGCTTTGGTTCACGCGGCGACGTGCAGCCGTTGGTGGCGCTGGGCAAGGGCTTGCAACGCGCCGGTTACACTGTGACACTGGCAGCCGGGCTTAACTTCGGCGAGTGGATACGGCGCGAAGGGCTGGGATTCACCGCCTTCCACGTCGACATCGAAGCCTACATGCAGACCGATGTCGGCAAGGAATGGCTGGGCAACAGCAGCAGCAATCCTTATCGTGAGCTGCAAAACATGAAGCGCATGACCGATGGCATCGCCGCCAGCGTGGCTGAAGATGTGATCGCCATCGCCCAATCGGCGGATGTCTACCTGAGCGGCGTCCTGACGGTCGAGCCGATGGCGACGCTGGCACAGGTCTATGGCAAACGCCATATCGTCGGGCTGCTCTCGCCCTTCAGCCCCACTCGCAGCGGAGCAGCCGGGATGCAGGCTCTGTTGCCCCGCTCCGAGAATGTCATCAATTACGGCTGGGGCTATGTCATCCAGAGCATGTTATTCAATGTGCTGAAGGGTCCATCCAACCAGGTGCGCGCCCGCCTCGATCTGTCACCGGCCAGCCGCGCCGACTTCCTGCGTGCCTGGAACCAGACCCCGACCGTGTTGGGTGTCAGTCCACTGGTGGTGCCGCCGCCGGCGGATTGGGGCCGTCATATCCGCACCACCGGCTACTGGTTCTATGATGCCGCGCCGGACTGGCAGCCGTCGCCCGCGCTGGCAGCCTTTCTGGCACAGGGCGCGCCGCCGGTCTATCTGGGGTTCGGCAGCATGTCCAACCGCGATCCCCAGGCCACCACCGGTCTCATGATCGAGGCCTTGAAGCAGTCGGGTCAGCGCGGCATCATCCACAGCGGTTGGGCTGGGCTGCACGCCGAGGATTTGCCGCCGGAGGTGTTCCTGCTCGATTATGCCCCGCATGACTGGCTTTTCCCCAGGATGGCCGCCGTCGTTCATCACGGGGGCGCAGGCACAACCGGCGCAGCGCTGCGGGCCGGCGTGCCATCCATGATCGTGCCACACATCGGCGACCAGCCCTACTGGGGACGGCGCATCCATGAGCTGGGAGTTGGCGCAGCACCGGTCGCCCGGCACGCGCTGACGGTGGAAAAGCTGGCAAACGGCATCCGCGCCATGACCAGCAGTCACGATATGCGGAAACGCACCGCCGCGCTGGGCGAAGGCATCCGCGCCGAAGATGGCGTCGGCACCGCGGTGCGGGCGCTGGACGAGTGGCTCCAGACGAAATCGACCTGAAAGAGGGCAGGGCCCCTATTCGGGTTGACCTGACACCCCAGCCTGTTCTCCAATCCATTAGACCAATGGCTCGACTCCTTTGGCGCTGGCTTGATCAGACTCAGCTACCCCCTCGAATGTCACTAACTCTTAGGGAGGAACATCACTTGGATTAGATGTACCGGTAGACGTAGACTCTTCATTATCAACAACTGGCATTCGTGGGGCATCGACTACCTGATTTTTGCCACCTGAGTTGTCATGCCAGTGACGGGTATGGGCAACAATGGTTCAAAATTCTGCATCCCCAACCAAGAATCGCTGGCTCATCGCGCTGTCAGCCGTTGGCATTCATATTTCGATTGGTTCAGTGTACTCCTGGAGCGTCTTCACCAGGCCGCTTCAGGAACAATTCGGCTGGACACTCAACGAGCTGTCGCTGACCTTTTCACTCGCGATCATTTTTCTGGGCTTATCGGCAGCTTTCATGGGCCGGTGGGTGGAGCAGCAGGGGCCGCGAAAATCAGCCACGCTGGCAGCGATCCTGTTTGGCATCGGTCTGATCGGCGCCGGGGTGGCGGTGTCGCTGCAATCCTTACCGCTGTTGTATCTGACCTATGGGGTCATCGGCGGGATGGGGTTAGGCATCGGCTATATCTCACCCGTATCTACCCTGGTGAAATGGTTCCCGGATCGGCGCGGTCAGGCGACTGGGCTAGCAATCATGGGGTTTGGTTTTGCCTCGGTCATCGCGGGGCCGCTGATCGCGCGCCTGATCACCAGCATTGGCATTGCCGGAACCTTTTTCATCCTGGGAACGGTATATGTGTCCATCATGCTCATGGCAGCTTCCTATCTGGCGCTGCCTCCGGCGGGATGGATGCCGACCAACCCCAAACCAGGCAGTGGAACCAACGCGGTTCCCAAGCAAGACCTTGAGCAGCTCACCGCTAACCAGGCCATCCGGACGCGCCGTTTCTATTTTCTTTGGGTGATGCTGTTCATCAACATCACGAGCGGCATTGCCATCATCGCGGTTGCTTCGCCTATGGCGCAGGAACTCACCGGCATGACAACGCTAGCGGCTGCCAGCATGGTCGGAATCATGGGCTTGTTCAATGGCTTTGGCAGAATTGGCTGGGCTTCGTTTTCTGATAAGATCGGCAGGCCGATCACCTATATCCTCTTCTTTGCCATCGAGCTGCTGTGTTTCTTCTTCTTGCCGCGTGTGACTAATCCGCTTATCTTTCAGGCGCTCGTCTTTCTGATCCTGACCTGCTACGGTGGCGGATTTGCCTGCGTCCCGGCCTATATCGGCGACCTGTTCGGCACCAAGCAACTGGCCGCGATTCATGGGTACATCCTGACAGCCTGGGCAGCCGCTGGTTACGTCGGCCCGACGCTGGTGTCATGGGTGCGCGAATCCACCCAGAGTTATGAACAAACGCTGATTATCTTCGACAGCTTCTTCGTGGTGGCCTTGCTAGTGGCGCTGCTGCTCCGGCACGAAATCTCTCGCGTTCGCACCCAACAGGCTGCTCCAAAAGTTCAAAGCGCGAAGGCTATTCCAGGGCTTAACTGATCGTATTCAAGCTGCGCTGAAAATAGGGCTTGCAACCGCGTACCTGCCGCCGATGGGTTAACCCATCGGCTAACAGTTTTTGGCAAGCCCACAATAGGGGCTAATGCCGAGACTGTCTTCTTCAGCGCCTTTAGTGCGCTTACCGTATTCCGTCTAGCTGGGCGGCTTCAGCCCCCAGCGGCTAACACTGGTAGTCTGTTTTCATCCCTTCGGTCGAATTCGTTTTTCATGTAGAGCTGCGCTGAGAACGGTTATCCGGCAGCGGGTCATCAATCGTGATGGAGTAATTCAGCCGCAGCGTATCGCCGGCGGGTAGGGCATAGGGTTGATGGAAGAGGAAGGCGGCGCAGACCCCGACATACATCGCCTGGCGCACAAACCAGGGCGTCGGGTGGCGCAGATTCTCCGGCGCATCACGAAACAGCAGGCTCCCTGCGGATGTCTGATAATTCAGCCAGGGCGCGGACTGACCCATGAGCGCGGTTTCGCCGCGCCGCGCTTCGGTGAAAACCTCGCCCTGGCGCAAGGACTCGGCTCCGCGCCAGAACAGACCGCCATAACCGGGGGCATCCGGCCCCTGCGAACGGGGCGACCCCCAGACCACTTCTGTCTGGCTGATGTTGGTCAGTTCAAAGGTCAGGTGCAGCGACCACTGCTGATCCGACTCGAGCGCGGCGCGGATCGTCCGCCGTTCATTCAGCCAGCGTTCGCCCGCCGGGCTGATCCAGTCCAGGCGTTCAACCATGAGACACTGATCCGGCTGACTGACGATGGGTTCCCATTCCCGGTGCTGTGTCCGCCCGTGATTCGCCAGCCAGGTATAGCCCTGCCCGGTCACATAACTCGGCCCGCCCCAGAAATTCGCCCCATTCAGGTAGGGGATCGCCAGCGACAGCCCGTGATGCCAGCGGTGATCGGCCGGCTGGAAATCGGTCAGGGTGTAGCCCGCCAGCGTGTTGAGGGGATGCCAGTACGGGCGCGGCGACTCTTCGGGCGGCACAGTGGGATGATAGACATAGCGGAACAAGAGCTTGTCAGCGGCATAGACCGCAACAGCCCGGCCATCGTCGTGATGGTGCATCGGCATCAGCCTTTGAGCGCCTGCAACTGCTCGTATTCCGGACGCTGCTTGTAGAACTCATCCAGCGGATAACAGCCGGAGATCAACCCTTTGCGCGGGGCGGTGGTGCAATCGCTGAAGGTACGGCACAGCCGTTTGCGTTGGAGGGGCTGGCCTTCCAGCACGTCCGCCGGTAAATCGGGATAGGCCAGCACCATCCGCCCCAACCCAACGCTGTCCACCATACCCGCACGGACGGCGGCCTGCGCCACCTGGGGCAGCCAGTCCTGTAAATACGAATAGCCAGAACCGACCAGCAGCAGGTTGGGATGAGCGCGTTTGAGCGCAGCCGTGACCGCCATCTGCCGCGCCACACCGACCAGCGGGTCTTCCGGCGGCTGGTAGCCATCCGAGGGCGGGAAGAGCGCCGGGCGCTGAATGTGCGGGACGTAATACGGGCTGCCGGCGGTGATGCAGACCAGCTCAATCCCCAGCGCTTCGAGCAGCGACAGGAAAGCATTCGGCTCGCTCAGGTCGAGGCCGGTGCCGGTGCCATCGCCGCCGAAGGCATAGCGGTAGGGTTGATCGTCAACCGCTTCGGCCTGCCCGATATGATCGGGGCCAGGGCGGAAGGGTATCCAATCGAAAGCGCTCAGGCGGACGCCGATGTGCAGGCCGGGTGCCTGGGCGCGGATGCCCGCCACAATATCACGCAGGAAGCGCGTCCGGTTCTCGAAGCTGCCGCCGTAGCGTCCGGGGCGATCCACCGCGCTCAGGAGTTCATGCCCCAGATAGCCATGACAATGTTTGATGTCGACAAAGTGGAAGCCGGCCTGCTGCGCCAGCACGGCGGCCTGAATGAAGTGCTCGATCAGCGCCTCCAGATCGGCATCGGTCAGCAGCGCGTCGTCGCCCTGAATGCCGAAGCGTGGATCGAGCAGCGGGTGATGATAGGCGATGCGCGGCTGCATCGGCTGTTTGGCGACGGGTCGGGCGAAGCGCCCGGAGTGCGTCAACTGGAGGCCGATCAGCAGGTCATCGCTACGGCCGAAGCGGCCTTCATGGGCTGTCAGGAGCGTTTGCCGCAGGTCGATCAGGTCGGGCAGGGTATCGGGGTTGATGAGCAGTTGGTTGGGGTTGGCGCGGCCATCCGGCTGCACCGCCACCGCTTCCCCGCCCCAGATCAGTTTGGCACCGGAGAGGCCGAAGCGCTGCCAGCGTCGCCGCACCAGATGGGTCGGACGCCCGTCGAGCGTACCATCCCAGCCCTCCATCGGCAGGATGCAGAAGCGGTTGCCGATGGCCTGCCCGTGTGCCGTGAGCGGCTGTGCCAGCGGCGAGGCCGGGGCGCTTTCGAGCGCGTCATCCAGCGGCAGGTCGATCCCCAGGCTGTCCACATACTGGCGGAAATCCGCCGGCGTTCGCAATTGTGCCACTCGTTTGTAATGGCTCATGCGGTCAGCGCCTCCAGTCGTTCCAGGATGTCGAGCAGAATCGGCAGGTCGGTTTCCGGGCGGCGCGGCGCGGCGGGGTGCGGCTCGTCATGGTGTATCCAGCCCCGCAGCTTGAGGAACTGGGCGGCGCTGTGTTTATAGGCTGGCACCGGGGCGCGGAAGGCGAAGTGACCGAGGTATTGCAGCAGGTCGTTGAGTTCGTAGAAGGCTGGGTCGCCTGCCACCCACAAGGCATCGCGGCGGGCGAAGGCATCCGGGGCGAAGGTGCTGAGTCCCAGCAGATAATCGCTGCCGTACATGACCATATCAATCGCCAGATCGTTGCCGGTGTAGACTTTGAAATCCGGGCGCTGCTCATCGCGCAGTGCCAGCCGCTGCCATTCCAGGTCGCGCCGCAACGAGGAGTGTTTGGCACCGATGCACTGCGGGATCGCCATCAGCCCGGCGAAGGTCTCCAGATCGTAGATTTTGCCGAAGGGGGCGAACATCGTCCCCAGCTCGAAGCCGATGAAGTGCGGGCAGTCGCGCCCGATGGCCTGGTAGCTGGCGAGGATGGCGTCATCCGGCTGCTGCGTCAGGCCGAATGACTGGAAGATGATGGGCGTCCCGCCGTGCTGCTGGATGCTGGCTACCTGTGCCTGATAGGCCGCCAGATCAAAAGCCGCGCCGGACTGGTCACCGACGAAGGCTCCCGCCACGAAGGGTGCGCCGGATAAGACCTGCTGCGTCAGGCGCAACACCTGCTGCCGGGTGGCCTCATCGATCAGGTTGGCATAGCCGGTATCCATGTTGACGGCCGGGATGATGCCGGCCTGGGCGGTGCGGACGATATGCGCAGCCAGCCCCTCCCAATCGACTCCGCCAGCGACGTTGAAGGGCAGCAGGATGGCGGAAATCCCGCTGATGGCGCGTCCGAGCTGAAGCTGCGCTGCCGGATGAGCTGCGGTCTGAAGCATACGATCCCTTTCCAACCAGCCGTCGAGTATGGTTCACCCCGAATCGATGCGTTATAGTCTACCGCAAATTGACGTGGATGGATTGACATGCTGCCAGGAAGAGACGAAGAAAAAGAAGTAGCAGAATTGAACCACAGAGAACACAGAGGACACAGAGAGCAAGCAGAGGTCTTTCACTTTGAACTTTCTGAACAACCACTGGGGGCTAAAGCCGCCCAGCTAGCGGGAAATACGGTAAGCGCACTAAAGGCGCTAAAGAAGACAGTCCTGGACACCAGCCCCTTCAGTGGGCTTTGCGTCTGCTAGTAGCCGAGGGGTTATGCACTTTAAGAATTAAATCAGATAGTATTCGGACGTGCCGTTGCACGTCCCTACGCCAACCGGTTCGTTTGTAGGGACACCCAACGGGGTGTCCGGGTAAACCCTTATCTGGATATTTTCTTAACCTGCATAACCCCTCGGCGGCGGACACCCAGGCGCAAACCCTATCTTCAAGGACGTACACGGAAAGAATCACTTTGAACTTAGCACTTTCAACTTTGAACTCTTGGAGCATGGAGGGCTGCAACTGATGATTACAACCGCACTGGCAGCACAGCGCACAGCCGCGCCCGGTCAACTGCTGGACGAAGCGACCATCCGCGACACCTTCGCCGAAGGGTTGGGCAGGCGCTTTGATGGAGCGCGGGTGCTGGCGCTGATCCCGGATCACACCCGTTCGATCCCACTGCCGCAGTTGTTCCCGCTGCTGGTGGAGCTGCTGTATGGAACGCGCCAGCTCGATTTTATGGTCGCGCTCGGCACCCATCCGCCGCTGGACGAAGACTCGCTGTGCCGTCTGGTGGGCATCAGCCGGGCGGCGCGCACCACCACCTACCGGCATATCGGCCTGCTCAATCACGCCTGGGATGACCCGGCGGCGCTGGCGCAGCTCGGCACGCTGACCCAGGCGCAGATTCAGGCGTTGGCGGGCGAACGCTGGCATCCGTCGCTGGGTGGAGATGTGCCGGTGCGGATCAACAAGCTGGCGCTGGAATATGACCACATCCTGATCCTGGGCCCGACCTTCCCACATGAGGTGGTCGGATTTTCGGGCGGGGCGAAGTATCTGTTCCCCGGCATCTCCGGCGCGGAACTCATCAATGTCACGCACTGGCTGGGGGCGCTCATCACCGTGCTGGATACCATCGGCGTCGCCGACACGCCGGTGCGGGAGGTCATCCATGCCGCGGCTGATCTGCTGCCGACGCCGGTCACGCTGGCGGCTCTGACGGTGGAGTATGACGGACTCTCCGGCATCTTCATCGGCGATCATCTGACGGCGTGGCGGGCGGCTGCCGATCACTCGGCGCAGCGCCACATCATCTGGGTCGATCAGCCCTATCGACGGGTGCTCTCGGTTGCGCCGCCGATGTATGATGAGCTATGGGTGGCGGCCAAAGCCATGTACAAGCTCGACCCGGCTATCGCCGATGGCGGCGAGGTGGTGGTCTATGTCCCGCATCTGGATACAGTCAGCCATGTGCATGGGGCTAACATCTACAAGATCGGCTACCATGTGCGCGATTATTTCCTCAAACAGTGGGCGCGCTTCCAAGACATCCCGCTGGGGGTGATCGCCCACAGCACCCATCTAAAAGGTTCGGGTTGGTTTGAGAAAGGCGTCGAGCAGCCGCGCATTCAGGTGACGCTGGCTTCGCGCCTGGCTGAATCCGACTGCCGCGCCCTGAACCTGGGATATGCCGATCCGGCCAGCATCCATCTTGCGGACTGGCAGGGGCGTGAAGCCGAAGGCATCCTGGTGGTGCCGAAAGCCGGCGAGATGCTCTACCGGACGCGGCGCTCATGACGCTGCTGGTCATCGACATCGGCAGTTCGTCGGCGCGGGCGCTGCTGCTGGATGAAGCGGCGCAGGTCATCGCGGCGACCAGCCAACCCTACAATTTCGTCACCCAGCCCCCCGGCGCTGCCGAGATCGATGCCGGCTGGCTGCGTGGACAGGTCGAGCACTGCCTGGATGACATCCTGACTCATCCGGCTGCCGCGACCATCGGCGCGGTGGGCATGGCGACCTTCGTTGGCAACCTGCTCGGCCTGGATGACGCTGGCGAGCCGCTGACCCCGGTGTATACCTACGCCGATACCCGCTGCGCCCCGGAACTGATGCTGTTGAAAGACCAGGTTGATCTGGCAGCCGCCCATCAGCGCACCGGCTGTCTGCACCACGCCGCCTATCACCCGGCCAAGCTGCGCTGGCTGGCGCATCAGGCGGTGCCGCGCTGGTCGGACATCGGCACCTATTGTTATCAGACCTGGTTCGGGCGGGCAGTGCCGTGCAGTTACTCGGTGGCCTCGTGGAGCGGTCTGCTGAACCGGGCGACGCTGGACTGGGATGCGGTCTGGCTGGCGGCGCTGGGATTGTCTGCCGACCAGTTCCCGCCGCTGGCTGATTTTGACGTGGTGCAGGTGGGCTTGAGTCCGGCTTATGCCTCGCGCTGGCCGGCGCTGCGCGAGTGTCCGTTTTATCTGGCGCTGGGGGATGGCGCGGCGGCCAACATCGGCTCCGGCGCGTCGCAACCGGGTGAGATGGCGCTGACCATCGGGACGACGGCGGCGCTGCGGGTGGTGTCGGCGGAAGTCCTGCCAGCGGTTCCGGCCGGTTTGTGGAGTTACCGGGTGGATGCGCGGCATCACCTGATCGGCGGGGCGACCAGCGAAGGTGGCAACATCTTTCACTGGGCGCGGGAGACGCTGCGGCTGGAGGGTGAGGTGGATGATGCCCTGCTTCAGCGCCCGGCTGACGGACACGGGCTGACCTTTCTGCCGCTGCTGGCTGGCGAACGCAGCCCCGGCTACCGGGCGGATGCCACCGGCACGGTTCACGGGATACGCCTCTCCACCACCCCGCTTGATCTTTTGCAGGCGGCGCTGGAAGGGGTGGCGCTGCGGCTGGCGCTCATCGCCCAACGGCTGCCACCGACGCATACGCTCTATGCCGGTGGGGGAGCGCTGGCGGCCTCCCGCGCCTGGGCGCAGGTGTGTGCTGATGCCCTCGACCAACCGCTGCATCTGCTGGATGAAGCCGAGCCGACGGCGCGTGGGGTGGCGCTGCTGCTGCGGGGCGAGTGGCATCAGCCGCCGCGCCTGCGCCAGATCATCCAGCCGCGCCCGGAGGCCGCCGTTCGGCTGCGGGCCGCGCGGGAACGGCAGCACGACCTGTATACGACCCTCTACAATTGATAAGACTTATGCACTTGATGGTAGATTTTTCCGTAGGGGCGCACAGACGGCTATTCCAAGAAAATAATGATCCCGTTGGTCAACAGAATTGCTTTGTAGGGGCGGTTCGCGAACCGCCCCTACAAAGACCTGTACGGGCTAAACATTTTTCTGCAACAGCCTAAATCCTAATTGAAACAAAGGAATGCACATGGGTGGAGCCATCCTGAACATCATCACCGTCGCCATCGGCAGCGCCATCGGCCTGCTCATCGGCAACCGGCTCTCGGAGAAGATGCAGCAGTCGGTGGTGACCGGCCTGGGATTCGTCACGCTGGTGGTCGGCCTGAGCAATGCCAACAGCAGCGGCAACATCATCATCCCGTTGTTGAGCATCGCCACCGGCGCGATCATCGGCGAACTGGTGGATATTCAGGCGGCGCTGGAACGCTTCGGCGCGTGGTTGCAGCGGCGTTTTAATGCCAGCCCGGAAGCACCTGCACAGGCCGATGGCAGTGTGCTGCATGACGCCCGCGCCCGGTTCATCACCGGCTTCGTCACCGCCAGCCTGGTGTTCTGCATCGGGCCGCTGACATTCGTCGGGTCGATTCAGGATGGGATGGGGCTGCCGGGCGGCTTTCAGCAGATCGCCATCAAGAGCGTGCTGGACTTATTCGCGTCGATGGCCTTCGCCGCCAGCTTCGGTGTGGGGGTGTCGTTCAGCATCATCACCATTCTGGTGGTGCAGGGTGGGCTGTCGCTGCTGGGGATGGTGGCCGGCAACATCATGACCACCGATATGATTAACGAGATGACGGCGGTCGGCGGCCTGATGCTGATCGGCCTGTCGCTGATCCTGATGGACATCAAGAAGCCGCGTGTGGCGAATTATCTGCCGGCGCTCATCATCGCCCCGCTGATCGTGGCGGTCGCTGCCGCGTTAGGCGTGAACATCTACCCGTTCCGTTGATCGAGTCCACCGCTGAACCGGCTGTGAGCCTCCTGCCGATCACCTATAATGAAGGGGTGGTTCATGTGGCAGGAGATGGGATGATGCCCAACCGGGCAAGCAGTCACAGCTTCTCTATAAGTTGTTTGAGAAAATCGCTCAGTGGGGCAAAGGCCGGATGTTCCCAGTTCCATATAGCTTTCTGAGCCGCTTCGCCCACTCGAAGTTCGGGTTCTTTAGCCGCAAGCAATACCTGGACGCGGGCTTTGGCAACGTTGGTTGACTCTGGACTGATCTTGGCACATGCGATGAAACTATCAACGCAGGCCATAAGCGGGTCATCGCTCATGGATTGCAGACAGACATCCTCCAGCATACCTCGCTGTGTCGTTGGTGGGACGATCATGACAGCGGTAGCCGGATTTCCCAACGCGACTTTTAGCGGCTTTTTCGGGACCGGCAATCCAACATTTCTGAGTCCCGAACACACGCTCTGAAAGGCTGTTCTGGCATCTTCATCGGCATCGCGCACAATGCCGACGGATTTCACATTGTCCAGAAATTCGCGGCTGCTTTTGAGCAGGTTTAGTTGACGAGTGAGATTGGATCGACCACCAATCTCAAGAACCTGAACCATTTGAGTCAAGTCGAGATGCTTGACCAATGCGCGAAAAAAGATTTCATCCTCTTTGCCTTCAACCACCAACAAAACCGGACGGTCATCCAGCACCTTCCTGGTCTCATCGTTTGCCATTACCGCACCTCAAAGTCGGTTTCGACGGCGGCTTGCATGGTTTCCTGATCGTAGGTGACGGCACGGTTGCCTCCCGACTTTGTGCGATCAATGCGGTGATAGCGGAAATCGTAGGCCTCACTTTCAGCGAACGCCTGATGTGCGGCGCGGATGCATTCCAGGCTGTGGGTCGTAGCAAAGACCTGGGTGTTGAATTCCCGCGAGGCGCGGTCCATCGCTTTCCAGATCTGCGGCAGGATGGAGTAATGAAAGCCATTTTCAATCTCGTCAATGAAGATCATGCCGCCGTTTGCTTCCGCCATGCCGATGACCAGACTGGCAAGCCGAACCACTCCTTCACCCATGAAACTCAAGGGCATGGGAGTATTCCCCGTTCCCATATCAGCATGTAAGAGGCTTTCACCCCCGTAATCCAGCAATTGCACATCGCTGATCCGATCATCCATCAATCGCAGAGCTTCCAAGAGAAGTGATTTTTTACCTCTTCGGATGAGTTCTGTATAGCGCCGCGTCTCATCTTCTGGCAGATTTCGCACCTTTGTCGCAAAGAAAATGGATTGAGCCGGCAGTGGCGGGACAATCGGATGATGAATATCCTGATAGTCCAGTACGGAATGCACTGTAACCCGTTCTTGTCCATCGCTATAGGTCAGGCGAAGAACCCGAATGGCAAGTTGGTTGGTAGAGATGACAGCCCCATTTGATTTATCATTTGCAGCCGATAGATACTCTCCGCCTACCTTTTTTAGTTCATCTAGATCAGTGACCTCGGTGAGTTGAATCTGCTGACTTTTCCCCGCCATATTCTCTGTTTCCAACAAGATTGTCTGATTGGTATCCAGATTGCGAAATATTGGATGCCATGGAGTGATTGATGATTGTAGACGTACAAGCTGGAAGCGAGGTGGTAGCCCACGAAAGGTATTCAGGCGCAGCGCAATCTCGGTTCGATACAAGCCGGAGTGAACAAAGAGCGCTTCGAGCAGGGATGTCTTGCCAACATTGTTCTTGCCGCCGATGAGGTTGACCCGCGCCAGATCATTGATCTTCAGTTCCTCGAACAGGCGGAAATTCTGGATGTGAAAGGATGTGTACATCGTGTCAGCGCTTTCTACTTGTCGCGTCGAGTTGATTATAGCACTGGGCTGGAGGCACGGGGTTGGAATGACTCCTCACCCCAAAATAGAATAGGGGAGTGGTTATAAAGCGGTTGGGGCGTTGGTACGGCAGAACAAATCGGTCTATACTAGGTGAAATTCGGCGCGAATCGGGCCAGCAGCCATGCCAACGGTTTACCTCAGTTATCATCCGCCCTCCAGCGCAGACCTCTCCGCCCTGCTCTCACGCGAATTGCGGCAGCGCGGCCTGGAGGTCTTTTTCGAGTCAAAACGCGATGCCAGCGTCACGACTCTGAACGATACCCTGCGCCAGTCCATCGCCGATGCCGACCTGTTCATCTGCCTGATCGGGGCCGAGACGCTCGGTTCGATGCTGGTGCAGCAGGAAGTAGAAGCGGCTCACCGCGCCCGCAAGCCGTTGATCCCGCTGTTTCAGGAAAGCTACCAACCGATCGCGCTGAAAGATGCGCCCACCCCTTTCATCAAAGCTCTGCTGGAAGCCGATGGCGTCTACGTCCTCGACCAGCAGAATCTCTATCTCGACACCAAGATCGACACGCTGGCGAACATGGTTGGAAACAGCCTGCGCCGCCAGTCCACCCCCTCGGCGACCGCCGTCGACAGCGGCAGCAGCCGCAGCATCGAGAACCTGGCCGGGCAGCGTCTCGGTCAGTATCAGGTGACGGCACTGCTGGGCATGGGCGGGATGGGCGCTGTCTACCGGGCGACGCAGCCCTCGCTCAAGCGCGATGTGGCGTTGAAGGTCATGCCGCCGGCGTTGGCGCAGCAGACCGAATTTCTGGAGCGTTTCAACCGCGAGGCGCAGACCGCTGCCGCGCTGGAACATGCCCACATTGTTCCGGTCTATGATTACGGCATCGCCAGCGGCGTCAGTTATGTGGTGATGCGGCTGCTGACCGGTGGCTCACTGGCCGATCGCATCCAGTACCGGCTGGCGAGTGGCAAAGGGATGCCGTCGCTGGCGGAGACGGCCGATGTGATCCGGGGGCTGGCGAATGCGCTGGATTACGCCCACGCGCGCGGCGTCATCCACCGCGACATCAAACCCAACAACGTCATGTTCGACGACCAGGGGACGCCCTTCCTGGTCGATTTTGGTATCGCCAAGCTGGCCGGCAGCACCACCCAGTTGACCGGCACCGGTGTGGCGATGGGGACGCCCTCCTACATGTCGCCGGAACAGTGGAAGGGCGAGAGCATCAGCCCGGCCACTGACCAGTACGCGTTGGGGGTGATGACCTATCATGTGCTGACCGGGCATCTGCCCTTCGAGGCGACTACGCCCTACGCCATGATGAACAAGCACCTCTACGAAGACCCGACGCCGCCGGATGTGTGGCGCTCGGATTTGCCGCAGGGTGTCAAGGAAGTGCTGAACCGGGCGATGGCGAAGCTGCCGCATGAGCGCTTCCCCTCGGCGCGGGATTTTGCGCGGGCGCTGGAACAATCGGCTACGGCCGATCCCAACCGGGCGACCGGCTTCTTCACCACGCCGCTGCCCACCCGTCCGGCTGCCCCGCCAGTCACAACACAGAAACCACCCGTGCCAGGAACCTTCTACGAAGGCCAGACCACGCCGCTGCCCGTGCCGGAGAGTGTCGATGGCCCGACCATCACTCCCGCTTCGCTGCCGCTGCCTGGTGTCACGCCGTTGCCGGTGGAAGCGCCGGCGCGGGGACGGCTGAACTGGCTGGTGGTAGGGGTGGTGGCGCTGGTGGTCATCATCGCTGGCCTGGCTGGGATCGGGCTGATTTCAGGTCAACAGCAGGCGGCGGCCCAGACCGCGACGGCTGCGACCGCGACGCACTTAGCGGCACAGGCAGTGGCGCAGAACGCCAGCGAAACCGCCCGTGTGCCGACGAATACCGCCACCCATACCCCGACCAGCACCGAGACGCCCAGCCGGACGCCAACCCATACCGTCACGCCGACGCTCACCCACACCGCCACCCCGACGCCCGCCACGCCGATTGCGGTGCCGGTGCGCAGCATCCCGGTGCGGCTGGTGCCGGATACCAGCTTCCCGGCGGTGGCAACCCTGGAAGCCGGTGCACCACTGACCATCGTCGGCATCAGCGAGGATGGCGCGTGGTATCAGATCGTGCTGCCGGATGGTCGCATCGGCTGGATCGGCACCGCCAATTCGTTGGTCGAAGGCTTCGGCAATCTGAACATCATCCCGGTGGCGCAGCGCCCCAGCAACACGCCTACCGATACGCCGACTTCAACCAATACGCCGACCAGCACACCGACCCCCACCGCCACCCGCACCCCCAGCAGCACACCAACGCCGACGGCCACAGCGACCGCGACGAATACGCCAACGCCGACGCTGACACCAACGCCGACGCCGACCTTCACCCATACGCCGACTTCTACCTTTACGCCGTCCCATACGCCGACCGCCACGCCGACGCCGACCAGCACGTCTACGCCGACTTCCACGCCGACCATCACCTGGACGCCGTCACCCACCGCGACCGCCACCCCCGCCACGCCGATTGCCCAGGCGCGGCGCGATATTCCGGTGCGTGTTGGACCCGATCAGAGTTATCCCCAGCTCGCCACCTTAAGCGCTGCGGGCGTGGTCGCCATCCTGGGGATCAGCGAAGATGGCCTGTGGTATCAGGTGGAACTGGAAGATGGGCGCAGCGGCTGGATCACCAGCGCCGCTGTCTCGGTGATGGCTTTCGGTGATCTGAACGCTGTGGCGGTGGCTCTAGCGCCGACCAACACGCCAACCGATACGCCGACGCCAACCCAGACTCCAACGCGTACCCCGACCTCCACGCCGACACTGACGCCCACCTTCACACCGACACCCACGCCCAGCCTCACGCCTTCGGCCACGCTCCCGCCAGCAGCCAACGCGACCCCATCGCTGCCCCCACCACCGCCTTCGCCGACGCGCCCAGCCATCGTCAGTTGCGCCGGGGCGCTGCCATCGCAGCTCTTCGTTGGTATCGAAGGCGTCGTGCTGGAAAATGACGAGCGTCCGGTGAATGTGCGCCGCGCGCCGGGACGGGCGGGCGAGGCGTTCGAGCGACTGCGCCCAGGCGAGACCTTCCTCGTGCTGGAAGGGCCGGTGTGCCAGGATAATCTGGCCTGGTTCCGCGTGCGCTTCAGCGGGATTCTGGAAGGCTGGATCGCAGAAGGCACTGATTTTTACTTCGTTGGGCCCGTCAATCCACCAGAAGGAAGCCGTCCGCCGGGGCCGCAACCGACGCCCGGTTATGTCCTGTCACGGGGTTGCAGTGTGCGGGTTGAAGACGACTTCAACGAGGGCTTCAGCGAGAACGACTGGTTTGTCGGTGCCGGTCAGCGCACCAATGTCGAGTTGGTCGATGGTTCGTACCGGCTCCTGATCGGCGAAGTGCCGGGGCGCGGCGTGAATGACGCGACCTGGGGTAGCCTGCGCGGGGTGCTGGTGGGCGACGGGCGCATCGAAGGCGTGATGCGCGCTGGAAAATTCACGCTCGAAAACGGCTCACGGCTCGGTCTGTGGGTGCGGTATCAGGACGAGAATAACTTCCTGGCCTTCATGATTAACAGCCAGCGACGCTATTACATTGGGCGCTGGCAAAACGATGAATACATCGATCTCATCAACTGGACCAACAGCGATGCCATCCGCGTAGGCGACAACGCCCTCAATACGCTGCGGATCGATATTGTGGGGGATGACTTCACCTTCTACATCAATGGACTGGAGATCACCACCGTCAGCGATAACACCTGGGAAGAAGGTCGGGTGGCCTTCATGGGTGCCGCCTCGCAGCCGCCGGCCGAGTTCAACCTGGATTACTTCCGCATCTGCAACCTGTGATATCCTGCTGGCCTGTCTGGTTGGCTTGTCTCACACACCATCATGAAGTCTCGCAGGCAATCGGACGTGGAGCGCGATCCAGCACATTGACGCGCATCCCCAGATAGGGCGAGGGATCGAGGGTGTTGCCGATCTGGGTTTCGTTGCGGAAGAAGCCAGCTTCATCGCTCAGGACGATGCTGAAGTGGATGTGAAGCCCAATCGCTGCGCGACCGACCCCGGCGTATTCGCCCTGATAGCCCAGCAGCTCCCCCTGTTTCACCGGACGCTCGGATGTGCCAGCGGGGAACGCCGGGGCGACGAACGACTGTGTGCCATCACGTGAAGCCATGTGGGTGTAATAGGTCCAGATGGTGCGCCCCGGCTGAAGGGGATCATCATGACGGATGATGACCGTCGATAACCATTCCGGCAGGCGCGTCAGCCAGCCATCTGCAGCAGCGTGAACTGGGACCGTGCCGGGTGCGCCATCGCCGAAGATGTCGATGCCGGTGTGAGTAGCCAGAACAGTGTAGGGCGCTGCCGGGTCATTCCACAACAGGCCGATGAATCCGTCGGATGGCAGGATGAAGGGTGCGCCGGGGCAGGCCGTCGCATTCAGGCGGGTGGTCAGGGATGGGCGCGAAGCGGGGTCGGTGAACCACTGGTAGATCGGACGGTTGCTGTCGCTGATCTGGTCGCTGAGGGCGGGCAGCAGAAAACGATAGGCCACCAGCGCCAGGAAGAGACCCAGCGCCGCCAGCGCAACCAGCAAGGTGAAGATACGTCGGGAAGGGAGTTTCACAGGCCGGTGGTCAGTCGCCAGCGGCCTTCACATACTTGACCGCGCCGCCGACATCCCATGTATCGACAATGGCAAACACGGTAGCATCCGCCGGACGCCCCTCGGTGGCCGGGGTCTGGCGGGCGCTGCTGCCGGTGACATAGAGAACGACTTCGCTCTCGCCGGCCCCCACCGCGTCGAAGGCCACCACGTATTGCCCCTTGGGACGCCCCTCCAGGTCGAGCGGCTGGAGAATGAGCATCTTCAGTCCCTCGGTTTTGGCGCTCTTGGCGCTGGCAACCACCGTACCGACGACCATCGCCAGCATCATAGCGGCTTGCTCCTACGACCCGGCGGCCTGCATACCGGCCTTGCCTTCATCGGTGCGTCCCAACGGCAGGACAGCATCGACGTTGACATGGGGACGCGGAATGACATGGACGGCGACGATCTCGCCGACTTTTTCGCCGCTGCGGACGCCGGCTTCGACAGCGGCCTTGACCGCCGCGACATCGCCGCGCACGATGGCGGTGACAAAACCACCACCGGTCTTTTCGTAGCTGACCAATTCGACCCGCGCCGCCTTGACCATCGCATCCGCGGCTTCGACCAGCGCGGCAAACGATTTGGTTTCGATCATTCCCAGTGCTTCTGCCATGAACCCATGCTCCTTGTTGACATGATCCGCATCATTGTACCGCAAACTCCGCCCAATCGCGCTAGTGGTTGTGGTTGACGCGGCATGATAATCAACACGGCGCTGAACACCGGTGTGGCAGATGGGAAGACTCGATTGGGCAAACAATCTGGAATCACTGGATTTTCTCAAGCTGAGGCGGATGGGTAACAGGGTTCGGCATACCCTTACCCCTGTTCGAGCAGCGCTACACCTGCCGTTCGCGGCCAATCAGCACCCATTCGACCCACGAGTCGTCGAAGGTGTGTGCCAGCATCATAGCCTGGACAACGACGAGGCCGATGTTGAGGAAGCCCCACCAGCCCACCGGCGCGAACAAAGCTTGCAACACGATGCCGCCGACCGATCCCCAGCGGACATAGACGCCGCGATGCAGGATGAGCAGGCCGATGATGAGGTGCAGCCCGGCCAGCAGCAGGGGGAACTGTGCACCATAGATCGGCGTGGTGGCGAAGAGGTCGCGGTAAAACGGAAGCAGCGCCGTCTCGCCCAGGCTGCGATAGACGCCCGGATTGCTCAGGCCGAGAAGGATGTGCAGCAGCGCCCCGCCGCCATAAGCCACCAGCCCCAACGCCAGCCGCCAGCGATTCCAGCGCGTCATGATTGTCCTCTTTTCAGCACAAGCAATAGTTGTTCAGGTACTTTCTAACCTCAGCCCCCTAAGTCCTTCCTATAAAAAGGACTTGCAAGCCGGTGTCCGCCGCAGAGGGGTTAACCCTCTGCTAACCGGTTTCGGGTAAGCCCACTTGTATGATTGAAAAAGGATGGAAAAAAGGGTACAAGGATACCCACCATCGCACGAGTTGGTGAGGTCGTAAGCCCACTAAGTGAGAGAACTTGTCCTTTAGATTGATCCCCAACTCGTTTTTGTGAGGCCGACAGCGAATGACATCTGAGGGCAAGCATGACCCTGTATGACAAGGGGGCTGGCATTCCTCACAAGAGCGGGGGTCAAACTGAAAGGAGCAGAAGCATGCAGAGCGGAAGCATCGGTATTGATGTCGCCAAAGCCCATTTGGACGTGGTGCTGTTGCGGCAGGATGGTAGCGAAGGCTATCAGCGGGTCAGCAATAGTGAGACGGGTTATCAAGCTTTGGGTGAGTGGTTGCAGCAGGAGCAGGGAGAAGATTTACCTGTGTGCCTGGAAGCCACCGGGCGGTATGGCGATGGCATTGCCACCTATTTACATGAACACCGCTATCGGGTGAGCATCGTCAATCCCGCGTCAGTCAAACATTTCGCTGCAGCCCTGATGAAACGCCACAAAACGGATAAAAGCGATGCGGCAGTCTTGGCGCGCTATGCGACCCACATGCAGCCTAAACGGTGGCAACCACCGCCTGAGTTGAAGAGCCAGATGCAAGACCTGAAACGGCTGCTGGATGATTTGCAGGCGGATCGTACCCGCGTCAAGAACCGTTTGGAAGGCTTGCGAACCAGCTCACCGGCCCGCCGCTATTTGGAAGAGCAGTTAAGCCAGCTCGAAGACCAGCTTGAGCAAGCCCAGGCCGAATTAAACCAACGGGTGGATCAGGATGAGCAACCCGCCAGCCAATGCCGCTTGTTGGAGAGCATCAAGGGGATTGGTCGCATCAGTGCCATGCAACTGCTAGCTGAATTACCCGACCTGAGCCGATTTGACTCGGCGGATGAATTAGTGGCGTATGCCGGTTTGTGTCCGCATCAGCAGCAGTCAGGCAACCAGGCCAGCGTCAGTTGGTTATCCAAACAAGGCAGTGCCCGGATTCGCAAAGCCTTATATTTCCCGGCCTTGAGTGCCAAAACGCACAATCCCCACCTGCGCTGTTTTGCCGAACGGCTCACGGCGGCAGGCAAAGCCAAAATGGTGGTGGTAGCGGCAGTCATGCGTAAACTGCTGGTTTTGGTCTACGCGATCTTGAAATCAGGACGGCCTTATGACCCCACTTTCGGTTTTGCTGCTTGACTCTTAACATGACATCTGAAGGGGCTGCTTTCCCAAAACGTCTTCTTCAGCGCCTTTAGTGCGCTTACCGATTTCCCGGTAGCTGGGCGGCTTCAGCCCCCAGCG
>JALHNT010000026.1 GCA_022843385.1 Anaerolineae bacterium
ACCATTCTGGCCAATGTTGCCCGTAACGTCGCCGGAGATTTCGCCGATGTGTCGTCGTTGGTACCATCTGATTCCGATGTCCATGCCTGGACGCCCACGCCCAATGATGTTGCCCGCGTCGCCGAGGCCGATGTGCTGCTGACAGTAGGCGCGGGGCTGGAATCGTTCCTGGGAGACTTGCTGGAAAATGCTGGTGAGAAAGAGCCGGTGATCGTCTCCAATGGCATCGAGATGCTGTCATTTGCCGGTCAAAGTCATGACGACGAGGAACACACCGAACCCGCAGCCACCGAAGAAGCCGGTCACAGCGAAGACGAACATGGCGCGGCGGAAGTGGTGGGCATCCTGGGGGAAGAAGGCGTCTGTGAGGATGAGCATCACGATGAGGAAGCTCAGAGCGAAACCGAGCACAGCGAAGATGAACACAAACACGGTGCCTGTGATCCCCATGTCTGGACCAACCCGAATAACGTGGCGATCTGGGCCCGCAACATCGCCGAAGCCTTCGCTGTAGCAGACGCTGCTAACGCCGAAGCCTATCGTGTGAATGCTGAAAGCTATGCCGCGCAGATGACGGCGCTGGATGAGGAAGTGACGCAGATCCTCTCCGTGATCCCAGAAGAACGCCGCGTGCTGGTGACCAATCACGAATTCTTTGGCTACTTCGCCCATCATTACGGCTTTGAAGTGGTCGGCGTGGTCATCCCCGGCGGAACGACGCTGGGCGAGGCTGATCCGCAAACGATGGCGGCGCTGATCGAAGTCGTTCAGGAGGAACAGGTGACGTCCATCTTCGCCGAAATCTCGGCTAATCCGCAGCTCGCCGAAACCGTCGCAGCCGAGACCGGCATCACAGTCGTCTCTACTATCTACAGCGATGCCCTCAGCGCCGCCGATGGCCCGGCAGCGACATATGTAGATTATCTGCGCTATAATGCAACCGTGATCGCTGAAGCGTTGCAATAGCCTGCTGTGTGATTGTTCTGTGCTATTGGGGCGTTCACCCGCCCCCTAACCCATCTGTGATGTGACCGATGATTGACGTACCTGAAATTGCCCCTGCCCGTGATTGGCTGGATAATTCTTCTTCACCAGACCTGCCGCCGGTCATCACCGCCCACGACCTGACCGTGATCTATCAGGACGAGCCGGCGCTGGAAGGTGTCAGCTTTTCAGTTCGGGCTGGGGAAAAAGTCGCCATCATCGGCCCCAATGGCGCGGGCAAATCGACCCTCATCAAGGTCATTATGGGGCTGCTGCAACCCCAGTCGGGCAGCTACCACGTCGAAGGCGACCCGCAGACCGCCCTCGGCTATGTCCCCCAGAACGAAGGCGTGGACTGGAGCTTCCCGGTCACCGTGCACGATGTGGTCATGATGGGCTGCCTGCGCCAGATCGGTTGGCTGCGCTGGCCGGGTCGTCAGCAGCGGGAAGTCGTCAAAACCGCCCTGAATCGGGTTGGGATGAGCGACTTCGCCCAGCGCCAGATCGGTGAATTGAGCGGCGGGCAGCGGCGGCGTGTCTTCATCGCCCGCGCCCTGGCACAGCAGGCCAGCATCCTGCTGCTGGATGAACCCTTCAGCGGTGTCGATGCCAGCGCCCAGGCCAGCCTGCTCGATGTGCTGGATCGCCTGAATGACGACGGGTTGACCATTGTCCTCAGCACCCACGACCTGGGTCTGGCCTTCAACCACTTCGATCAGGTGATGGCGCTGCGGCGGCACATGATCGCCTTCGGCTCCCCTGATCTGGTCTCACAGCCCGATGTGCTGGCACAGCTCTACGGCAGCCGCATCACCACCTGGCGCGATGGTCAACCGGTGACGCTGTTCGTCGACGATCATCACTGCAACGGCTGCTGAATCAAAAATCATCGATTGCTTCAGCCGAGCCGAAACCCTGGATGCTCGTCATTTGAGTTCGGTTCCGCATTGCCAAGGGAATCATAGTCAGGGTTGTTGCATCGTGCACACCGAATTATAGGGTTGATCGATGGATTTTCCGCCGGAAATGGCGGCTCTACTCCGCGCATTCCCGGCTCAGCGGTTACGCTGACAACACTATGTTATGCGGAAAGCAACCGCCGGACGCTTGTCCAGCACCTCTGGCACATGGATCGTCAGGCCACGCCCCTGAGTGTCGAAGCGCAGCGGCTCGCTGTGACCCAGTTGCTGGATGGTCTGCGGCGGACTGCCCTGAAAGTCCTCAATCGTGACGGCGGTTGACGACGGTGTGCCGAGCAGGATGGCATACACCGCGCCGTCCTTTTGCGTGAAGCGCACATCCATCCCGTCGGCGGTTTTGCCCTCGGCTGTCGTCCAGGGCGATGTGTCGAACAGCGCCTCACCGTTGATCGCCAGCCAGTCGCCCAGCCCGACCAATCGCTCGCGCTGCAATTCCGGGATGCTGCCATCGGCTCTCGGCCCCACATTCAGCAGCAGGTTGCCATTCTTGCTCACCACATCGACCAGCAGGCGCACCAGCGCATCGACCGAGAGATAATCAGCCGGCCCCTCGATCTGGTTGTAACCGAATGAGTGACCAATGCCCCGGCACATTTCCCAGGGATGCGGCTGAATGCCGGTGAATGTCGAGTATTCGGGCGTGATGTAATCGTAATGGAATTCCTTTTCCCCTTTGTGCAGCACGCCGAAATCGCTTACCGCCTCAACCGGCTTCTGTGACCAGCGATCATTGATCACACCTTCGGCGACGGTGTTGTAATAATAGGCGAACAACTCCGGCGAGTGAGCCGCAACCGGATAACCGATGTCATTCCACAACACCGACGGCGCATAACGATCAATCAGCTCGCGGAAATGCCCGTTGGCATAGGCGATGAACTCGGCTGATTGCACAATCGTCCCCTGCACATCCGGGAAATCCAGCACCGGGCGCGATTCGAACGTCCAGTCCAGGCCGCCGGAATAATACAACCCCATGCGCATCCCCTGCTGCCGCACCGCCGTCGTCAGTTCACCGACCAGATCGCGTCGGGCAGCGAACCCCGGCGGACGCTTGGGACTGGTGCTTCCGCTGGGCCAGAGCAGAAAGCCGTCATGATGCTTGGTGGTCAGCACCACATAACGCGCCCCGACCTGGCTGAACAACGCCGCCCACTCAGCCGGATTCCACGCTTCCACCGCCTGATTGAAACGTGGCGCGAAGTCCTCGTAAGCGAATTTTTCGCCATAGGTCGCGGTGTGATGCCGGCGGGTGGGGGTATCGCCGACGCGCAGCGAATTCTGATACCACTCGGCATAGGGGTTGTTGGCGAACATCGCCGACCAGCCCTTCTCCGCCACCTGCCGGTCAATGTCCTCGCCCGGCGGGGCCCAACCCGGCACTGAATACAAACCCCAGTGGATGAAGATGCCGAGCTTGGCTTTGGCGAACCATTCCGGCAGGACATGCTGCCGCACCGATTCGAGCGTAGGTTCAAAGGTCATGATCGTTTTCGCTCCTAGCATGAAAATCTACGCAGGTCAGGGAAGGTAGGGGTGCAATATATTGCGCCTCTACAGGAGAAATTGGAACAAGCATCACGGCACCGCCTCCAGACGGAAGGTGTAATCCCCGGAACCGACCAGCAGGCGGATATGGTCGGCGGCTTCATGGATTTCCACGATGCCGGGGACATCGGCCATCGGCTGACCCCCACTCCAGATCAGGCTATCGCCTTCCATCAGCCGCGCCGACTCCGTGTCGGACAATCGGGGCAGCCGGATTTCGGCCTGGCTGCCCACCGGGATGCGAGTGTGCAGGCCAAAGCTGTTGGCATCGCGTTCCCAGGCGCTTGCGATCACGCCGCGTACCGTGTGCAGGGTGGCGCTCGCCCGTGTCAATCCAGCCAGCAGCGGCGGCGCGATGACGAAGTGACCGAATGCCGGGCGATCCGAATTGACGCGAAGGCCGGCCAGCGCCCGGTAGAACCACGCGCCAATCGAGCCATACATGCCGTGATTATGTGAGTTCATGCCGCCGCCGGTCGCCTGCTCCCAGCGTTCCCAGATGGTGGTCGCGCCGTGTTCCAGCATATAGCCCCAACTGGGGTAGCTGGTCTGGGTCGCCAGCCGGAAGGCCAGATCGCCGCGCCCGGCCTCGGTCAGCACCTCCAGGATGTACTTGGTCGTCAGATTGCCCGTCGTCAGATGTCCCTCATGTTCCTCAATATCGCGGATCAGACTCGCCAGCGTCCGCGCCCGACGATCTTGCGGCACCAGTCCCATGTAGAGCGCCAGCGTGTTGCAGGCCTGGTTGTTGCTGCCGTAGCCGCCCGCCGCCTCATCCCAGAAACGGTCATTGAAGGCAGCCTGAATCTGAGCGAACTGAGCGTGATAAACAGCCGCATCCGCCCCATGCCCCAGCACGGCGGCCATCTGCGCCATCAGCCAGGTGGCATAAGCATAATAGGCGGTCGAGACCAGCGGCGCGGGCGTCTTGTAGGCGACGGCGGAGCTGCCAATGCTGCCCGCCAGCCCTTCCGCGATGGGCGGGGCCCAGTCGCCGAAGTGTCCATAAGTGACGATGTGCTGTTCCGAGCGCGAGGTCAGGTAATCCACCCAGCGGCGCATCCCATCGTAATGATCGGTCATCGGGCCGGTGTCGCCATAATAGGTGTAGAGCAGCCAGGGGATCAGCACATAGCACACGATCACCGGATCGCCAGGACGGCTGCCCCAACGGAAAGGCGCGGTATCAGCGATAGCCCCGGCTTCATCCTGGGTATCGGCGATGTCGTACAGCCATTTACGCAGCAGCCGCGCCAGATCAAAGTTGAGGATGGCCTCCTCGCTGCGGGCCGCCATGTCGTTCAGCCAGCCCATCCGTTCATCGCGCTGGGGGCAGTCGGTCGGCAGGCCATGCAGATTCGAGGCTTCGGTCCACCACACCGCCTGGTGAATCCGGTTGATGAGCGGGTGATCGCAGTCGAACTGCCCGGTCGAAGCGACGGCGGAACGAACCACCGCAATCTGGATCGAGTCCAGCGTCGGCTGGCCGGGATAGCCTTCGACCTGCACATAACGAAAACCATGATAGGTGAAGCGCGGCTCCCAGCTCTCGACGCCTTCCCCCTTGAGGATGTACCGGTCGCGGGCGCGCGCCGAACGCAGATTCTCCTGGTTGACCGTGCCATCGTCATACAGCGACTCGGCGAAGCGCAGCGTGATCGTCGTGCCGCGTTCGCCCTGGGCCGTCAGCCGCGCCCATCCCGCCAGATTTTGTCCGGTGTCATAGACGAAGATGCCGGGTTTCGGCTGACTCACGGATGCCGCCTGTCGCCGCTCGACCACCTGCACCGGTTCGAGCATGGCCGAGACCAGTCGCCCGCCCGGCCCATCCGTGACCATCGCGCCCGCCCAGTTATCCATGACCGTTCCGGGGGTGTCCCAGCCGGGGCGTTCCAGCCGCGCATCATACACTTCGCCGTCATACACGCTGTTGGCGAGGAGCGGGCCATCGCTGACCTGCCACCAGCTCCCGCCGGCGTTCCAGCGCCCGGTGATGACCCGCTGGGTCGAGCCATCCCCCAGTTGCATCTCAAGCTGGGCGATCAGCTTCGGTGTGCCATACCAGCCATGACCGACGATCACACCGATGCCATTCGCCCCCGGTCGCAGCAGTCCGCCGACATCGTAGGTGCTGTAGAGCGCTCGTTTGCCGAAATCGGTCTGTGCCGGTTCGAGGACGCTCTCGCCCACTTTCTGCCCGTTCAATCGCAGTTCGTGCCAGCCCAGCCCACACAGATACATCCGCGCCGCGACGATGGGCTGCTCGACTTCGAATTGCTGCCGGAAGTACAGCGCCTTGCCATTCCAGCCAGCCGGAAAGCCGATCCACTGCGCCAGCCAGTCCTCGGCGTGCAGCAGTCCCATCTCAAACCCGGTCGGTTCACTATAGGCGCTGGGGCGATCCTGCTCGTCCCAGGCCCGCACCCGCCACCAGACGCGCTGCCGGCTGACGAGGGGGATACCCGCATATTGAATCAACGGCAGAAGCCCGGCAGGCGTCTTGCCGCTGTCCCACAGATCACCGTGACCGGCCGCCAGGTGGTCGGGCGATGACGCCACCTGAATCTGATAGGCGGTTTGTGCCTGTCCCCGTTCATGATGCTCCAGTTTCCACGAGAAGCGCGGACGGGGGACATCGATCCCCAGCGGATGGGGCGCGTGTTCACAGCGCAGATCGACAATCTTCAACACGATGGCCTCAACTTTCGTGACCGGATAACCCTCAATCTCCGCTTTCCGCCGAAAATAGGGTTGAACGCTTTTACACGGGTTTCCGCCGCAGGGAGGTTGCCCAGGTTAAGAAACATCCGGGAAATGGTTGACGCGGACACCCCGTTGGGTGTCCCTACGAACGAGCGATTGGTGTAGGGACGTGCAACGGCACGTCCGTCCGTCTGTAACTTCACACATATCTGTCCGGTTATTCCACCACCACCACCGCGTGTGCGCCAACGGGCGGCAGATCGATGCTCACCACGCCATCCTTGAACTGAAACGGGACAGCCTGCCGCTCCGGTGCCAGATAGACCTGCGCTGGCGCATTCTCCCGCCGCAGCGCCAGCCCGATGCCGGCCGTCGCCCACGATTGATCGACATGATTGATCGACTGCATCGACCGACGCGGGTGATAGCACACCACATGGATGACCTGCCGCGCCGGATGCGAGGCAGCCGCCGCCTGTTCCAGCAGACTGACCTCGGCCCATCCCGGCGCTGCGGGCTTTATGCGGGCGGGCGGCAGGAAGGTCGCCAGCGCGGCGGCCACCATGGCCCGGTAGGCCCAGTAATCATGACGACGGTAGCCGGTGAAGACCGGCGCGGCGAAGTACAGGACGTTATCTTTACTGACCGCCACCGGCGCGTGGAGCGCCTCGCCCACCGGCGCGTGCTGGTGGCTGATGAAGTGTTCCCACGTCCGGTTGAACAACGCCGACTTGATCTCGCCATAGCTCACGGCCCCTGCCGCCGGCGTGACCAGGTGCGCCTGTTCATAGAAGGCGTAATCGTAATCCGTCGCTAACTCGCTGTCACCGATCAGCGTCGCATCCGGGCGCAAGTAGCTGGGGATGGTTGGCGCGGGTTTCTGATAGTGCGCTGGAATCGCCTTCAGCCGGAATGAACCGGACTCATCCAGTGTCGCGGTGCCGCTGGCGATCAGGCGTCCGCCCTTGCTCAGATAGGCATTCAGTTTGGCGATCTTTCCCTCATCCAGCTTGATGCCATCCGGCAGGATCAGCGCCGGATAGCGGCTGAAATCGGCTTCGGTATCGATCACATCGAATTGATAGCCCAGTTCCAGCAGCAGTTGCGCCGCCCCTTCGACATCCGCCCCATAGGCCGCGATGCCGCCCCAGTTCTGTTTGCCCAGATCGGCGGCGACGATAGCAATTTCGGCGGTGGGGACGGCATCCATCAGCCAGGGTTCGAGCTTTTCGACCCGCTCGAACGTCCGCCCGATCAGGCGATACACCGCCGGGTCGAGGGCGCCGCGTGGGTGCAGTTGGTCACCGACACACACCTTGCCGCCCGCCGCCAGGATCGTCCCGACTTCGTAATCCAGTTGGTCGGTGGTCTTCAGCCCGCCGAAGTCCCCCCATGAACTGTGGAAGCGTCCGTTCATGCCGATGAAATCCAGGTCGTAGGTGCGCGCCTGCCGCGCGGCGATCGGATAATGCAGATAACCCCAGCCGGAGGTCGTCGGCAGACTCTCGACTTCCAGGTGAGTCATATACGGGGCGACACGGCGCATATCCGGCTTGATGGTGCCGTTGTAATAGATCAGGCACGACGCCTTCTTCTGCTGCACCAGCTTCGACATATCGTCGAAAAAATCGGTCTGCATCTTGCGGGCGTAATCCCAGACCTGGGCATCATCCTCGATATTGACGCCGGCGGCGTGCATCTTCAGCTTCGACCATGAGGCATAATTCGGCTGGGCAAAGCAGATGTCGAACCACATGCCATCGACATCGTACAACGACATGATCTCCTCGGTGGCGGCGAAGCAGAGATCGCGGTAGCCGGAACTGACATCCATCGTCGCCCAGCCCCACTGCCCGGAGAGCGGCGGACGATCCGCCAGCGTTCCATCCTTATTGACGATGCGCCATTCCGGGTGTTCCCGCCCAGCCAGTTCATCCCACATGATCGAGTAATAAACCGGGCAGGCGATCCCGCGCTTGTGCAGCGCCTCGATCATCTCGCCCAGCAGGTCGAACTGGAGTGTCGGATGGACGGTGCCGACCTTCGTCGGGTAGTACGAGTAACCGTGATGACACTTGGCAAAGATATTGATCGAATTGACGTGGGCATCGACCAGCGTTTGGGCGAAGGCATCGGCTTTGAAATCCGCGCCGACCTCGGCACAGTGTTCCGAGGTGTGGAAATCGAGATGAATCTGACGAAACGGAAGCGATAATTTGGGCATGGTCACAACTCCTTTAGGTTAGCACGACGACGGTATCGATGGGGTCGCGCTGGTCTTCGGCTAAAAAGAGGGTCAAGCGGTCAGCCTGTCGTTCGATCATCACGGCGCTGCCATCGCGCAGCAGATGCGCTTGCCGCACCGTTTCCGGCACACCGCTGATGGTCGGCGCGTCGCTCTGATCATCCAGCAGATGCAGATAATGGGTATCGGCTCGGCGGGTGCTGACACTGAACGCTGTCGGCGGAATCACACCTTTGCGTGTGCCGTAGATCGACTCGCCGTTGGTCTTCAGCCACTCGCCGATCTCGCGCAGGCGGCGGGCGTGGATCGGGTTAATCACCCCCTCGGCATTCGGCCCGACATTGAGCAGGTAATTGGCCCCGGCGCTGGCGCTGCGAACCAGATAATGGGCCAGGGCGCGGGTCGATTTGTGGTTGCGGCTGCCTTCGATATAGAACCAGTGGTCATTGATCGTCATGCACACTTCCAGCGGCAGGGGAGAGACATAGGTAGTGTTGAAGTCCACCGTGTTCATCCCCGGCAAATCCTGCTCAAAGTTCTGCACATCCTCCCCCGGCAGCGGATCATCATGACGGTTGTTGATGACGACCGCCTGGGGTTGCAGCGTGTGGATCAGGTCATAGAGCCTGTCGTATTCAAACGATCCACCCGGCCTGAAGTAGGGGTAGACCTCAAATTGATTGCCGCGCGGCCAGTCGCCATCAAACCACATACAGGCGATCTCGCCATAATTCGTACACAGTTCGCGCACCTGCCCATGCAGGAAGTCCAGATAATCCGACCACGCCAGCCCGCTCTCGTGGCGGAAGCGGTAGGCCGGGTGATGCCAGTCCAGCAGCGAACTGTAAAACCCCAGCTTGATGTCGCTGCGGCGGGCGGCGGCGTCTGCCAGCTCGCGCACCGGGTCGCGTCCGAAAGTGGCTCGTGTCACTTTGTAATCGCTCAACGCCGTATCGTACATGCTGAAGCCATCGTGATGCCGGCTGGTGAAGACGAGGTATTTCTGCCCCGCGTCCGCCGCGATGCTCACCCACTCGTCAGCATTGAAGCGCGTCGGGTTGAAGCCATAGGCGAATTGTTCGTAATCCGGCACCGCAATCGCTTCGGCTGCCATGATCCAGTCGTGGCGCGCCGGGATGGCCGACGGCCCCCAATGAATGAACATGCCGAAGCGGATGTCCTGAAACCGGTTCAACCCCTGCGCTGAAGCCTGTAATGTCATAGTGGTTTTTTCCTGAAGGTGGAGCCACAACGGACTCCGATCATGCAATAATTACGAAAGAATAATCACCGTATCGAACGGATCACGGCTGGCTTCCGGAATGGTGATGACGACCTTGCCCTCGCTGCGGATCAACGCCAGCGCCGCGCCACCCTGGAGCAGGCGAGCCGAAGTGATGCCCTCCGGCACACCGGTCAGCGTCACCGAATCGCTGATGTAATCCAGCACATGGACATAATGGATGTCGCCTCTGCGCGTGCTGACGCTGACATTCGTCGGCGCGATGACCCCCCGGCGCGTGCCATAGATCGACTCGCCATTGGCTTTCAGCCAGTCACCGACCCCACGCAGGCGTTCGATTTCAACCGGATTGATGAGTCCCTCGGCATTCGGGCCGACGTTGAGCAGATAATTGGCCCCGACGCTGGCGCTGCGAGCCAGCAGATGCACCAGATGGCGCGTCGATTTGGTGTTGTGATCCGCCGCGCTGAAGCCCCAGTGATCGTTGATGGTCATGCACACTTCCAGCGGATAGTCATAAATCCGCGACTCGTTGAAGCCAGCCGTGTTCATCCCCGGCAAGTCCTGCTCGAAGTTCTGCACATCCTCGCCGGGCAGCGGCTCGGCATGACGATTGTTGATGATGACGGCATGGGGCTGAAGCGTATGCACCATATCGTAGAGCTTATCGTATTCGAACGAACCGCCGGCCTGAAAGTAAGCATTGCTCTCATCAATCGGATGCCGCGGCCAGTCGCCATCGAACCACATACAGGCGATCTCGCCGTAGTTGGTGCAGAGTTCGCGTACCTGCCCGTGCAGGAAATCGAGATAATCCGACCACGCCAGCCCACTCTCCTGACGGAAGCGATAAGCCGGGTGATGCCAGTCCAGCAGCGAGCTGTAGAAACCCAACTGCACCTGACCATTGCGGGCGCAGGCCTCGGCCAGTTCGCCGATTGGGTCGCGCTGGAACGGCGTGTTGGTGATCTTGTAGTCGCTCAAGGCGGTGTCGTACAGGCTGAAGCCATCGTGATGACGGGTGATGATGACGATGTATTTCTGCCCGGCGTCCGCCGCAACGCGCACCCATTCGTCCGCATTGAATTTCACCGGATTAAATTGCGGGACAAGTTTCTCATATTCTGAGACCGGAATGCGGTCGGTGTGCATGACCCATTCCTGCTTGGCGATGATGGCATAGATGCCCCAACAGATCATCATCCCAAAGCGCTTGTCCTGAAAGGCGTTCAATCCCGCTTGTGAAGCCTGCATGGTCATGATGATCGATCCTGTGTAGGATTGGGTATCGGATACCGATACATGAAATGTCGAGTTTTTCACCCGCTGCGGACGGGCCATTGCCCGTCCCTACGGGAAATCTGGTGATCGCGGGGACACACCAATGGCGTGTCCACCGTGTTGTAGGGACACCCAACGGGGTGTCCGCCGCAATGTAGGGCGTCCGATTACGTCAGCACGAGCACCGTATCGAACGGGTCGCGACTGGCTTCCGGGATGGTGACGACGACCTTGCCCTCGCTGCGCGTCAACGCCAGCGCCGCGCCACCCTGGAGCAAACGGACAGAAGTGATGCTCTCCGGCACACCGGTCAGCGTCACCGAATCGCTGATGTAATCCAGCACATGGACATAATGGGTATCGCCCTTGCGCGTGCTGACGCTCACACCGGTCGGCGGGATGACCCCCTTGCGCGTGCCGTAGATCGACTCGCCGTTGGCCTTCAGCCACTTGCCCACCCCGCGCAAGCGGTCGGCGTGCTGCGGGACGATTTCGCCCAACGCCGTCGGGCCGACATTGAGCAGGAAATTCCCGCCGACGCTGGCGCTGCGAACCAGCAGATGCACCAGATGGCGCGTCGATTTGGTGTTGTGGTCATTGGCGCTGAAGCCCCAGTGATCGTTGATCGTCATGCACACTTCCAGCGGGTAGTCGTAAATGGTCGACTCATTGAAGCCGGCCGCGTTCATCCCTGGCAAGTCCTGCTCAAAGTTCTGGATGTCCTCGCCCGGCAGCGGCTCGGCATGACGGTTGTTGATGACGACAGCCTGAGGTTGCAGCGTGTGGATCATGTCAAAAAGTTTCTCGTATTCAAACGAGCCGCCCGCCTGAAAGTAGGCGTTGCTCTCGTCAATGGCGTGGCGCGGCCAGTCGCCATCGAACCACATGCAGGCGATCTCGCCGTAATTCGTACACAGTTCGCGCACCTGACCGTGCAGGAAATCCAGATAATCCGACCACGCCAGCCCACTCTCCTGACGGAAGCGATAAGCCGGGTGATGCCAGTCCAGCAGTGAGCTGTAGAAGCCCAGCTTGACGTTGCCATTGCGGGCGCAGGCATCGGCCAGTTCGCGGATCGGGTCGCGCTTGAATGGGGTGTTAGTGATCTTGTAGTCGCTCAAGGCGGTGTCATACATGCTGAAGCCGTCGTGATGCCGGCTGGTGATGACCATATACTTCTGCCCGGCGTCGGCAGCGATGCTCACCCATTCGTCGGCGTTAAACTTGACCGGATTGAACTGGGGGGCGAGCTTCTCATATTCTGATACGGGAATGCGGTCGGTATGCATCACCCATTCCTGCTTGGCGATGATCGCATACAATCCCCAGTGGATGAACATGCCAAAGCGAATATCCTGGAACCCGTTCAATCCCTGTTGTGAAGCCTGTTTTGCCATAGTCGTTCTTCCTTGTGTGCCTGCATGAGTAGTCCCACCTGGCTCCATCGGCCAGCGGGATTGAGTGCTGTTGTCTGGGTTGGGTCAGACGCCCTGTGCATGGATTGAGGAGCTGAGAACTAGATGGGGCTGCGTCCCCTCCTGTCGAAGAGAACGCAGCCGGAACAAACGGCGGAGCGACTAGTGGGCTGACCGCCGTGATTTGATGACTGAACCTCATGATAACAGCGTGAAAATAGAGGTTGTGACCCGTCAATTCACGATAGTCGTCCCACTAGCCGCCTTCTTGCTGAATCTGCTGGGTGTCAACCGCACCCATCTGAGTCGTGTAGGCTTCCTGCATGATTTCCAGCAGGCGTGGCAGACCCATCGCTTCGAGCTGCGCCATGTAGTTGCCCCACTCGGCATCCACGTCGGCGTTGCCGATGATGAAGTTGGCCTTCATCTCATCGACATAGGTTTCAATCGCCAGCCGCAGATCGGCGATCTCTCGCTGCTGATCTTCCGAGAGAGTCAGCGGCGGGATCAGCCGCTCAACCGGCGGCGCATAGGGCAGCATGTTCTCATTCGTGGCCTTGAACAGCAGCGTCTCGATGTATTCGCCGTCGGCATTCTGACCGAGGCGGAATTCGGACGTGCGGTACTGGATGGCGGCCTGCTGCCAGGTCTGGTTCTGGATGCCCTCGGTCCATTGGCTCAGGTTGTCATAGATCGCCGGTTTACCATCAATGCCCAGCATACCTTCGCTGGCCGGTACCCAGTCCACACCCTCTTCGCCGAACACATTGCGGATGGTCGATTCAAAGCTGTACATGAAGTCGCCCAGGCGGAAGGCAGCTTCGGGATTCTCGGCGGCGCTGGTGATAACCCAGCCACCTGGCTTGCCAATGCCCCAGGGGGCGTAAGCCGCGCTGCGGAAGCCATTCGGCCCTTCCAGAACCGGGACGTTGACCCAGTGTTCCAGTCGTCCACCATCAGCGACGAAGACGACCTCGGCGAACATGCCCGGCCAGCCGCCGGGGGTCGCGCCCAGGATGTTGATGTCGGCATTATTCGCCAGCGTGCGGATCTGCGAATTGTCCTGGGTGAAGGCGTTGGGGTCGATCAGTCCTTCAGCGTACAACCGCTGCATAAACTTCAGACCTTCGGCATAACCCGGTTGGGCATAAGCTGCCTGAATCTGACCATTTTCATCGAGGAGCAAGCGCTGCTGATTTAGGCTGGAGATGCGATCATAGTACACGAACGACTGCATGATGAATTCTTCCACCGTCTGATGCCAGCCGCCTTCGAGGATCATGGCCGACATCGGCACTTCGTCGGCGATGCCGTTGCCGTTCGGGTCCTGTTCCTTAAAGGCCTTCAGTACCTGGAAGAATTCTTCGGTGGTGGTCGGGATTTCCATGCCAACCGCGTCCAGCCAGGGCTGATAAATCCACATCTTCTGCGACAGGAAGCAGTGGAAGCATTCATTGATGTCCGGCAGGCCGTAGATATTGCCATCGGGGGCGGTGATCAGCGGCAGCAGATACGGACGTTCTTCATAGAGCGCTCGCTTCGACCAGAAACCGTACTGCTCGATCAGGCCGTTCAGCGGCAGGAACGCGCCTTCGGCACCCTGCTGGGCCTGCACACCGGGGTCAATCGAGAAGCCCGCCAGCACATCCGGCAGCTCACCGCTCGCCAGCGTCAGGTTGAGCTTGGTCTGGGCGTCAGCCGAGGGGACAACCTCGATCTGGACATCGATGCCGGTCTGCGCTTCCAGCCACTCGGTATACTTGTTGCCATTGTTGTAGTCTTCGACGCCAGTCGTCTGCACCATCAGAATGTTGATGGTCAGCGGCTCATTGACGATGGGGAGTTCCCCGGCCGGCGTTACCGCGACACCCTGTGCCTGCACCACGAAGGTCGTCATGACCAGCAGTGCGGCGAAAACAAGAGCCTTCGACCATTTATGACTCATTATCCAGTCTCCTTCAAACAACTAAAAATGTCTTGATTGACGAAAAGTTTCATTCCAGTCTGGCTGAATAGCGCTTCTCCTTTCCCTCACTTACTGTTGAATTTGAAGCAGGCGGGGGATCAGGTATCCCGTCGCCGCGCCTCCGAACCCACTTACCCCTTGACCGCGCCCAGCGTAATGCCGGTGACAAAATACTTCTGCACCAGCGGGTAGATCATCATGACGGGCAGCGACGACACCACCAGCACGGTGAACTTCAATTGTTCCTTCAACCCCTGCTGGATTGCCATCTGCTTGATGTCCGACAGCATCGACAGATCGAGCTGGTTGAACACCAGGATTTCGCGCATGACGAGCTGCAACGGGAACATGTCCTTGCTGCTCAGGAAGATCAGCGCATAGAAGTATTGATTCCAGTGCCACACGCCGTAGAACAGGAACAGCACGGCGATGATCGGGCCGGAGAGTGGCAGCACCACTCGCAGCAAATATTGAATGTCGTTCGCCCCATCCAACTGCGCCGCTTCCAGCAGCTCTTCGGGGATGGATGAACGGAAAAACGAAATCGCAATCATCAGGTTCCAGGTGCTTAACGCCACCGGGATGATCAACGCCAGCCGCGAATTCAGCAGCCCCAGGTCGCGCACCACCAGGAAAAACGGGATCAACCCGCCATTGAACAGCAGCGGGAAGAAAAACAGGACGCCCAGGATGCGCCGCCCCGGCAGATCATTGCGCGACAGCGGATACGCCGCCAGCAGCGTCATGACCACGTTGACGATAGAGCCGACCACCGAGTAGAACACCGAATTCACGAACCCGCTGAGGATGGTGGGATGCTCAAAAATCTTCTGGTAACCAATCAGCGTCGGGCGCACCGGCCACAACACCACCTCGCCAGCCGTCACCGCTGCCGGTTCGCTGAACGAGGCCGCCAGCACATAAACCAACGGGTAAAGCACCGCGATCAGGATGATCGACAGGAACAGATAATTGAAGAAGCTGAAGATACGGTCACCGCGCGAGTCACGAATAGCCTGTGAGTTGCCGCGCTGCGTCATGCGTTGTGAAAGAACTGCCATTGCTCGCCCCCATCCTTAATTCGTTGGCTACCACAAACCTTCTTGACCCATGCGCTTGACCGCCCAGTTCGCCGTAACCACCAGCACCAGCGCGATCACCCCTTTGAACAATCCAATCGCCGTCGCATAGGAGAAATCGAGCGCGGTGGAGGCCAGCCCAATCTTGTAGACATAGGTATCGATGATCTCGGACACGCTGGTGTTGAGGGTGTTCTGCATCAGCAGGACTTTCTCAAAGCCGATGTTGAGGAAGTTGCCCAAATTCAGGATCAGCAGCATCGTCGTCACCGGCATGATCCCCGGCAGATCAATATGGCGAATGCGCTGGAGCCGCGACGCCCCATCGACCACTGCCGCTTCATGGAGCGAGGGATCAATCGTCGTCAGCGCCGCCAGATAGATCACCGTTGCGAAGCCCATCCCTTGCCAGATGCCAGAACCCACATAGAGCGTCTGGAACCAGTTCGGATCATTGAGGATGTTGATCGGCTGACCGGTGAGCGCCATCGATATGCTGGAGATCACGCCGAAGCGTGGGTTGAAAAACTGGAGCAGCAGCCCGACCATGACCACCGTCGAAATGAAATACGGCGCATACGTGACCATCTGTACCAGTTTCTTGAACCAGATCACCCGCACCTGATTCAGACTGAGCGCCAGGATGATCGGGATGGGAAAGCCGGCGACCAGCGAATACAGCCCCAGCGTGAAGGTGTTCATGATGATGCGCCCGAACAGGTATGAGTCGAAGAAGCGCTGGAAGTTTTCCAACCCCACCCATTCGCTGCCCCACACACCGCCGCGCGCCGTGTAATCGCGGAAGGCGATCTGGGCCCCCAGCATCGGGACATAGTTGAAAACCAGGACAAAGGCCAACGGCAGAATCAGGAGCGCATAAAGCTGCCAGCGGCGGCGCATACGCATCAGCAAATGACTGAGGCTGCCCCGACGGCTGATCGGTTGTGTGATCGTAGCTTTGGCGTACCCGGTGACTTCAGTTGTCGCGCTCATGTCTTTTGCCTGTCTCTTATGCTAACGGATGGGTCGTAACTCATGCATCGCCCGCAGGAATGCGAGGAAGCTCTCGTAAGGCACGTGATGGTTGATTTCGCCAGATACACCGCCAATCCAGCCGCCGGCAGCCAGCTTTGAACATAAATCGTTGATCTGCTGCGTGGCGCTGATCGCCAGCAGCGAGACTGGAATACCTCCCATGATGGTCAGCCTGCCCTGCCACTCCAGCTTCAAGCGAACCAGGTCGCTCAGTTCGGGATGAGCCGGATACACCGCATCGATGCCCCAGGCATGGAGCAACGGTAAGGCGCTGTCCAGCTTCCCCGGTAGATAAACCACCGTCGGCAGATGATGCTCACGCGCTGGTTGCAGCAAGCGGCTCAAACGTTCCTGTAAAAAGGCTTGTAGTGCGGCTTCATCATAAAGCGGAAGCTGACCATTCGCCGGTTCAACCGTCACCAGCGCGAATATCAGATCATCACTGAAACGATCACACAACATTTGCGCCAGTTTGACCTGAAGATGCAGCGCGTCGTCGTCTTCACCTGGCAGCGACGGTTGCTCCTGGTCAGGGATCACCAGTGGGCCGAGTTCAATCGCCAGTCCAATCGAGGCGTTACGGGCGGCCTGGGCATAACGATCACAATAATCAATCGAGGCCAGCAGCGCGGCGAAATGGGACTGGCGGTTGGCTTTGTCACTCCACCGCTGCATGGGGAAACGACACAGGGCAGCCGTCGCGCCGGTGCGATAGGCCAACTCGACCTGATCTTCGGCAGTAATCTGTGAAGCCCCCTCGATGGACTCCAGCAGCGGTTCACGTTCCAGCACATAGCGAAACAGGCGCTTGTTGCTGATAGCATAGTCACAGCGCAGGATGCGGTTTTCAGCCGGGGTGGTGCGTTGAAGCATCTGTTTGATTAGGAAGCGATCTGGGCGCTTGATCGGCATATCCAGCGCCGGGCGGTCGGGTTGGATGAACGGCGCGACTTTCGGCATCAGTTCAGCAAGGCGCTGCGCCGGGAGCGACGGCACAAGTTGCCCAAGCACCGAATCCATCCGGCGGTCAATGGCGAAAGGTTCAACCTGCCCGCCGCCACATGACTCGCGAACGATCAAACGGGTGGGCAGCATTACCGAGCGTGGACGTAAATGATCGTCGCTGTTGATGCGGTGCAGCAGCATTTGGGCGGCATTCACGCCGATGTCATAGGGCAGGGTATCGACGCAGGTCATGATCGAGGCGAAGCGCGAGTCCGGGTAGAAGTCTTCAAAACAGACCACCGCCACATCCTGCGGCACCCGCCGACCGAGCGCCTCCAGGGCGCACATGACGCCGATGGCGATCTCGTTATTGGCGGCCACGATAGCGCTGGTCTCGGCAGCCCGTTCCATCAGTTGGCAGGTGAATTGCGCCGCTGCCTCCCGTTGATATTCGCCCCAGCAGATGAGACGCGCGTCGATAGGAATCTGCGCGTTCGCCAGCGCCATGCAGTAACCGGCGACCCGTTCCGACGCGCTGGACGAGGTTTCGCGTCCGCTGACCATGGCGATATGCCGGTGTCCCAGCCGAATCAGATGGTCGGTCAGGGCATACGACCCGCTGATTGAGTCGCTGTACACGCTGTCCACCTGCCAGCGCGACGCCTGTGACTGACCGATGAACACTGCCGGGATGCTGGTCGACTCGGCAGCCAAATGTCGCTCGGCATTCAGCATCCCCCGTTCCGACCGCCGCGTCAGGATCACCCCATCGACGCGCGTGAGCATCTGTCCCAGATAATGCAGGTGATCGTTATGCGGGCTGACCGAATTGGTGAGGATCAGGTGATAACCCTGGGTCTGGGCGCTGTGCTGCACGCCGGTGGCGACGGCTGTCCAGTAATGATTCGTGAGTTCGGGGATCACCAGCGCGATGGTGTTGGTGCGTTTGCTGCGGAGGCTGCGCGCCTGGAGGTTAGGCTGAAAATCCAGCTCGGCAATCGCCTGTTGAACACGCGCACGGGTGTCCGGGCGCACATTGGGCGCACCGTTCAAGACCCGCGAGACCGTTCCTGCCGAGACACCAGCCAGTTCGGCGACATCAGCGATGGTAATTGCCAAAAGACCACTCTTCTAAAAAGAAAATAACATTCATTAAAATCAATCCATTGAATCGATTTCATGCAGATGATAGCCAGATTAAAACGGGTTGTCAAGCGATTCGCTTGTGCGTCCCTATGTGCCAAATCAGTCCACAGACATTACCCAGCCTTCGACGTCAACTATAATCAGGGTTCTTGCTGCATCCCCCGCCTTTGAAAGGACGAAAACGAATGCCGATGAGTCAATTGAAGGATAGGTTCGGGATCATCACAGGTGTTGCCGAAGGCTTAGGCAACAGAATCGCACGAGCCTATGCGCGTGAGGGAATGCGCTTGGCGCTCATGGATGTTCAAACGCAGAAATTGAACGAACTTGCGGCCGAACTGATTGCCAATGGCGTTGACTGTCTGCCCATATCGGTGGATCTTTCGGATGAAAAGCAGACCCACCATGCCCTCCAACAGGCGCTGGATCATTATGGCACACCCCGCGTGCTGCTTCACAATGCGGCTGTGCTGAATGAGCGCTTCTTTGTGGATATTGCGTTTGAACAGTGGCGTAAAGAGATTGATATCATCTTGCAGGCCGGCTTCATCCTCTCCAAAGGGGTCTGGCCGCTCATGATGGCGGCTGGAATGGGCAGCATTATCTTCGTTTCGTCTGGCTCTGGCCTAAAAGGCTTTGAAAAGGAAGCCGCCTATTGCCCAGGGAAGCATGGGCAGGAAGGCTTAATGAAGGTACTTGCTCTCGAAGGCAAAGCGTTTAACATTGCGGTCAACACTGTCACACCTGGCGCACCCATCAACACGCCGATGTCGCACGGCCACTATCCTGAGGCCCTGCGCCAACAATGGATCGACCCCGATTTATTGGCGCCGGCTTTTGTCTGGTTGGCAAAACAGGATACAGCCTTCGCTACCGGGGAGCGTTTGGATGCCTGGAAAATGTCACAGATGTTAACCGGCTGATTGCCAGGAAAATTGCTGAGTGCGTCATTCAACTGAAGGAAAATTGAACATGAAGAGTATTTTTGAGTCATTGACCTGGCATGAAATTCAGGTGACCAGTCATGCGGCCTCGCGCCACATTCCCCTGGCTTATGGCGAAGTTGGCACTGTTGGAACACGGATCACGCTGGTCGCTGGAACGCATGGTGATGAGGGCCCCTGGTCAGCGTTAGCCATGAAGCTGCTGCTGCGCCATCCAATCAGCAACCTCAAAGGACGCATCCGTATCATTCCCACTGCTAACGCCCTGGCCGCAGAAGCCAATACCCGTAATTCCTCCATCGATTCGCCCAACTCGGTCGATCTGGACAGTTGTTTTCCCGGCAATCCGCAGGGCTCCCACACCGAACGGCTGGCAGCCCATCTGGCACCGCTGATCGCCGATAGTGATGTGGTCATCGATTTGCATGGCGGCGGAAGCTGGTGCGTGAATGCCTTTGTCAAGCGTTTCGAAGGTTCAGAAGAACTTGCTACCGCTATGGGGGCGCCCTTTATCAGTAATGCGCCTAATAAACCCGGTGGGCTGACCACCTACGCCCGATCCTTAGGCATTAAAGTGGTCAACGTCGAAGTTGGTGGACGCTCCGGTGCCGAGATGTTCTGGTGTAACCAGATCGTCAGCGGTATGGAACGGGCCCTATACCAGATGGGTGTTCTGGCGCTGGATACTCCACCCGCTACGCCTGAACCGTCTATGGATGTCGCTGGAATAGAAGTGATGCGGGCGCAGGTAGGCGGTATCTTTGTGCCCACGGTGCGTGAGGAAGGAGTAGGTAAACTGCTCCCTGCCGGCACCGAATTGGGGAAGATTCTCGATCTGCATACTCTGGAAGAATTACAGGTATTCGCTGCACCCCACCCCCAGACCGCGATGCTTCTGCTCCGCCCTCAGATGTGCGTCGTCGAAGGGTCAGCCTTGATGTATGTGATTGCCAAACCTGCCCAATAGATGAGTTGGCGGATTGATTCAGATCATGATGGATTATTGTTGTTGCTGTTGCTGCTGCTCGTACAATTCGTCGGCATTCAGCGGCGGTGCGGCCAGCAGCACCCCCCAGCCTTCGGGCAGCGGCGGGTCAGGTTCAGGCGTCTCGTTCACCTGAGCCACCCGTACCGAGACGGTCAGCTCGGTTGTGGCAGTGCCTTTGAATACCCCGCGCGTCGGCGGAACATCCTGGTAATCGCGTCCGATAGCCACCCGGATGTGGCGATCACTGGCGACCAGGTTATTCGTCGGGTCAAAGCTCACCCAGCCTAACCGGGGCAGCTTGACCTCCAGCCAGGCATGGCTGGCCCCTGGCGTCGAGCGCGTCCCTTCGCGCGGCAGGATGTAGCCGCTGACATAACGCGCCGGAATGCCCAGCGACCGCACCAGTCCCAGCATGATGTGGGTGAAATCCTGGCAGACCCCTTTGCGCAGCCGGAGCGCATCATCAATCGGCGAGTCGACGGTGGTGCTTTCCTGGTCGTAATCGAAGGCTTCGTAAACCTGCCGGTTCAGGTCACGCAGCAGCGTCAGTGGGTCGTCGCGCTGTTCGATCCGCAGTTCTGCCCGCAGATCATCCAGCAGCGGCGTCGGATAGACAAAGTGGCTGGGCAGCAGATACTCATACTCGGTCTGATCCAGTTCATCCCAGCAGACTGGTGTCAGCGCTTCCGGCAGGGGTGGGGTCTGGCGCACCTCAACCTGAGCCTGCGCCACCACATTCAACTGGCGATGCGGCCCCGGAATATCGAAGTGGTGGACGCAGTTGCCATTGTAATCAAAATACGACTGTGTGCGCGCCTGTGGGATGAGCGACACCTGGAAATTCAGACAGCGCTGGTTGCCCTCGGTGCGCGGTTGCAACCGTAGTTCCATGATGCTCTGGCTGATTGGGTTGCTGTAGCGAAAGCGGGTCAGATGGCGGACGGTATAGTACATGAGGTCAATGATACATCCGTTTGAAGTGAAAGTCACATTTGCTGCCGCCAGTCCCCAGCGTCGTGCTGCGGCTCAGTCCCATGCCCAGCGCCCGGCACATCGGCTCATCCAGCGCACACACATACGGCAGCAGTTCGTCGGCCTGCTCGTGATGATACAGGCGACAGATAGCACACTGACTGTAATATACAGCATAGTCAAAAGCCTGCCCATCGCCGCGCAAGACCGTGAACACGAAGTCATCCGGGTAACGCCGATGCTGCGACTGGTGCGCTCGCCGGGTCAGACGGCGCAGATACAGCGGGGTGAAGCGCCACCAGCCGATCAGCCGCAGCAGCCAGCGCGGATACCGCCCCAGCCAGATCTCAATCATCTCGATGAACAAGGCACCGATGGCGTCTAACGGTTCACCGTGCGGCTTGAGCGCCCGATACAGCGCCAGGAACCAGGCGGATGTCACCAGATTCCAGGTGTGCGGGTTCGCCTTCCCACCAATGTAGGGCAGACGGGGAATGAGCGCGGCGTATTCGGCATGAGCATCGCGCATAATCTTGTCTGATAACTCGGCTCCATAACGCTTCAGCAGCACCATTCGCGTCTGGTCTGCGATCTCATCGAATTCGTGTAGCATCTGGGTCTGCCGGCCAATGTAATAGTACGATTCCTGCTGTGTCATCGTCGCCATCATCCACCTCTACCATTAAGTCCATAAGCCCTACTTACAGCATAGGTGTAGGGGTGACCCGTCGGTAAGGTGCTTTGTCATGGCAGGGCCATGATCTTCTGCATCACGGCAGCGCCGCCTCAATCGGATAGGTGATATAGGCTTCATAGAGCGACTCGTGGATGGCGAGGCATTGCTCCACCAGACTCTCCAGATAGGCGCGCGCTCCGCTGCCCTCCATATCCTCCACCGTGTCAAAGCTGAGGGATGAACGCAGCCGTCCTACCAACCGGTGAACGCGGGTGTTCTTGCTCATGGTGGTCGACTCAGCGATGTCCTGCAATGCCAGCACCGCCTGCTCGACGCTGAAACGTACCGAATGCGGGAACTCGGCGTTGAACATCAGGAATTCGACGATGCGGTAGGGGCGCAGGTCGGCATTGTAAACCTTGCAGTAGGCTTCGAAGGCGGTGAAGCACTTCAACAGCCCTAGCCATTCGAAGTAATCATCAGTCGAAATTGGCTCCCGCGCCACCGGATAAACCTCCAGATACTCGCCCAGCAGCGTGGCAATCGAGATGGTGCGCTCCAGATAGCGACCCAGTTGGATGAAGTGCCAGCCTTCGTCACGCGCCATCGTCGAAGCCGTGATCCCCTGAAACAGATGCACCCCGTTCTTGACGCTCATGAAGAACAGCGACGGCTGATCCTTCCAGATACGTTCGATGCCAGTCTGCTTGACATCCAGGTAGAGCGTGTTGACTTGCAGCCACATCTCCGAGCTGATCTTCTCGCGCACCTGACGGGCATTCTCGCGGGCAGTGCCGATGCAGCTCACCACCGAGTTGACATTCTTGGGGTCGAAAGTCAACCGCTGGGTGATAGCGTAATCGTTCGCCAGGTTGCCCTCCGAGACAGCGACATGCAGCGCCCGCGTCAGCCGTTCCCAGCGCACCGCATTGGCGGCCTGGTTGGCCTGGTCGAGGCTCAGGTTCAGGTTGACATCCACCACCCGAGCCGTGTGTTCAGCCCGTTCCAGGTAGCGGCTCATCCAGTACAGATTATCGGCCACACGCGAGAGCATTGGCTTTGTCCTTTATCCTCATCGTCTACTTCATTCCACCACCGGCTGTGCATCATCCGGCAGCACTTCGCCAGCATAGGCCAGAACCATCTGCTCACGCGGGATGCCGGCGCGCAGCAGTTCCTTGTACAACGGGCGATCGGTCGTATCCTCTTCGATCACCACCTTGTCGCCCACCACCCGCGCCATCACCACGATGCCGGCTTTGAACAGGCGCGGATAGTCAGGAACCATCAGCACCGCATAATGCTGACGGGTAGGGTCAATCAGGCTCATCGAACGGGCCTTGATGGAGGGTCCGTCGTAGCCTTCAACAACACTGCGAACGATTTCGTCTATGTCACTCAACGATGCCATTCCACCACCGCTTCCATCAGATGATATTGATCGTAATCAGTACAAGATCAGAAGCCAACAGATTGAACGTTCATCGAACAAGCCATTTTAAATGTCTTAGGCAGATCAAGAACATAGCCGGATTGCGGTTTAAGCGGACAACCCCGTTGGGTGTCCCTACGAACGAGCCGATGGTAGGGACGTGCAACGGCACGTCCGTCCGCCAGAGCATGACCTGATTCAAGTGTTATCCTGCATAAGCGCTGTTAAAAGTTACGAATGCACCTGTCTTGAACCAGGAACTAACAACTAACAACTGCACTGGGCATCACTCACCGCCCCAGCACCCAGGTATCCTTGCTCCCACCGCCCTGCGACGAGTTGACCACCAGCGACCCGCGCTGCAACGCCACTCGCGTCAACCCGCCGGGGACGATGGTCACTTTGTCGCCACACAGGATATACGGGCGCAGGTCGATATGCCGGGCTTCGACATCCTCGCCCACGAAACACGGGGCGCGCGAGAGCGACAGCGTGGGCTGGGCGATGTAATTGCGCGGGTGCGCCACGATGCGCCGTTTGAATTCGTCAATCTGTTCGGCTGTGCTGTGTGGCCCAATCAGCATCCCATACCCACCCGACTCGCCGACGGCCTTGACCACCAGCTTGTCCAGATTGGCGAGAACGTAATCACGCTGCTTGTCATCGGTCAGGATATAGGTCTCGACATTCTGAAGGATCGGGTCTTCCTTCAGATAATAGCGAATGATCGTCGGCACATAGTAATAAAAGGCTTTGTCATCGGCCACGCCGGTGCCGATTGCGTTCGCCAGCGCCACCGTGCCAGCGCGGTAAGCATTGAACAACCCCGGCACACCCAGCATCGAATCCGGGCGGAAAGCCAGTGGGTCGATGAAATCATCGTCGATGCGGCGGTAGATCACATCCACCCGTTTCAGGCCGCGCGTCGTCCGCATATAGACCACATTATCGTGCAGCACCAGGTCGCGCCCCTCGACCAGTTCGATGCCCATCTGCCGCGCCAGGAAGGCATGTTCATAATAGGCCGAGTTATAAACCCCCGGCGTCAGCAGCACGATAGTTGGCTCAGGTCGGTCTTCCGGCGCTAAATGTTGCAGCGTCGCCAGCAGCGCCCGCCCGTAATTTTCCACCGGACGCACCGCGTATTCCGAGAACAGGCTGGGGAACACCCGCTTGGTCACCTGCCGGTTCGCCAGCATGTACGACACGCCGCTGGGGACGCGCAGGTTGTCTTCCAGCACCACAAAGCTGCCATCCGGCACCCGGATCAGATCGGTGCCGCACACCTGGACGTACAGATCATGGCGCACCGGCAGCCCGCGCATCTCGCGGCGAAAGTGCTGGCTGGTATAGATCAGCTCCGGCGGCACAATGTTGTCGCGCAGGATGCGCTGCTCATGGTAGATGTCCTTCAGGAACAGGTTGAGCGCCGTGATGCGCTGCGTCAGCCCGCGCTCAATCGTCTCCCATTCGGCGGCGGTGATGATGCGAGGCAGCAGGTCGAAGGGGAAGATGCGCTCCGTCCCCTCGCTGCGACCATAGACGGTGAAGGTGATGCCCTGATGCAGGAACGAGAGATCCGCCGCCTGTTTACGGCTGTCCAACTCCTCGCCGGTCATATCGAGGACGCGCTGGTATAAGGCCTCATAATGGGGACGAGCGCGGCCATGCGGCTCGAACATCTCATCATAGGCTTCGTCCAGCAGGTAGCGGGCGAGCGGCTGCGGGGTCATCGACTGGCGCTGTTGTTGTGCAGGCATAACGCGGTTTACCGGTAAATTGTTTATTGAATCGATAATTTTAGAGCGCTAACTATACTCATTAAATGAGCATTGTTGCCAATAAACCTTTAACCGATTTGGAGAAATGCGATAAGCCGCAATAAAAAAGGCGACCCAGTTGGATCGCCTTTCGCAGTCATATGAAGTGCGTCGATCAGGCAGTGGTGCCGCCACCAATTTCCACCCGCACCCCCGGCCCCATCGTGGTCGTCACCACCAGGCGGCGGATGAACGAACCCTTGACGCTGGAGGGGCGCTGGCGCTGAACCGCGTCGAGGATGCTCTGGGCATTTTCGATCAGCGGTTGTTCCTGGAAGCTAGCCTTGCCCACCGGCACATGCAGATTACCGGTTTTGTCATTACGGAATTCGACACGACCGGCCTTCAGTTCGCGGATCGCCCGTTCCAGATCATCTGGCTGGACGACCGTGCCAGCCTTGGGGTTCGGCATCAAACCGCGCGGGCCGAGGATACGAGCGACGCGACCGACCTTCGCCATCATCGACGGCACTGCCAGCGCGGCATCAAATTCCATCCACCCTTCGTTCTGGATGCGGGCGATGGTCTGCTCGTCACCGATCACGTCGGCACCAGCCGCTTCAGCGCGACGGGCATCTTCAGCCGCATCGGCGAAGACGATGACGCGCACCGTCTTACCCAGACCATTCGGCAGCAGCACTGTGCTGCGTACCTGCTGGTCGCTCTGGCGCGGGTCGATCCCCAGCCGGAAGTGCATCTCCACCGTCTCGTCGAACTTGGCGGTTGCCAGCTTCTTCGCCAGCGCTACCGCTTCGGCCAGCGGGTACAGGTGGTCGCGATTGACTTCCTTGAGCGCATTCTGATACCGTTTACCATGTGTAGCCATTGTTGATTCTCCTGGTGGTCAAGCGGGCGTTCTGCCCTCCCACAATAAAATGATGCGATACATATCGTAGGGGCAGTTCGCGAACCGCCCTTACCTGTTCACCTTGTCAGATGCGGCTGACCTCAGTCAACCACCGTCACGCCCATATTGAGCGCCGTCCCCTCGATCTGGCGCATGATGGCGTCCACATCCTGGGTATTCATGTCCGGTTTCTTGATTTCTGCGATCTCACGGATCTGCTTGCGGTTGATCTGCCCCACCTTAACGCTGTTGGGCGTGCTGGAGCCTTTGTCGATGCCGGCTGCTTTCTTGATGAGGAAGGCGGTCGGCGGGCTTTTGAGGATGAAACGGAACGAGCCGTCGCTGAAGATGGTGATTTCTGCCGGGATGATTTCGCCAATCCGGTTGGAGGTCTTGGCGTTGTATTCCTTACAGAAACCCATCAGGTTGATACCGTGCTGCGCCAGCGCCGGACCGACTGGCGGTGCCGGGTTGGCCTTGCCCGCCGGCAGCGCCAGCGTGACGATTGCTTTGATCTTCTTTGCCATGTTTTCCTCGCTTCACGAAGTAGCTTGCGCCCACGCGCTTCTACTCGTCGCATTTAAACAAGAGGTGCATTATACAGCCAGCATCCCACCAGACTCAATCCCCGGCTGTTTTGCGCCACCGCCAGACCTCTGCTAATCTTCAACCATGAGTCATGATGCTGGACGGGGAGAGGATGAGCATGATGAGTAAGCGATTCCTGTGGCTGCTGTTGAGTCTGCTGCTCTGGTCGGGGACAGCCCTGGCGCAGGACGGCATCGACCTGCCCGCGCCCTTATTCGTGCTGACCAACAACGGCCAGGTGCAGCGCATCGGGCTGGGGGCGGAAGGGCTGACGATCGTCACGCCGGAAGACGTGTTCATCATTGATTTCGGCCTCTCGCCGGATGGTCAACAGATGGCCTATCGTACCCCGGACGGGCTGTTCATCCTCACCCTCGAAACTGGCGAATCCAGCGCCATTGAAGCCGTCACCGCCGATCTGCCCAGTGTGCGCGGTTTGGGTGACACCCTGGCCTGGTCGCCGGCTGGCGATGCCATCGCCTATACCACCAGTTACGGCGGACGCGCTGTCTTCCTCGGCGATCAGCCGACCTTCATCAATCTGGCACAGGGCGCTTTCCTCGGACTGTCCTGGTCGTCCGATGGCAGCTATCTGGCCGCCGAAGCTGAAGCCAGTATCTGGTGGATATTCCGCCGTGAAGCGCTCAATCTGGTGCTGACCAGCGCCATCCCCTCCTCGCTCGGCCTGGGCTGGTACAACGACGCTGCCCTGCTTTTCGCCCCGGCGGAAGGCGGCCTCTATCGCATGGATCTCGCCAGCGCCAATGCCCAGACCATGCTGCTTGACGACACCTGGGTCTATGCCCTGCCGGTGCTGCAAGCTGATGGTGTCATCGCCGTCTTTGGGCGCGAGAAAACTGACGACACCGTACCCACTGGCAGTGGTCGCCTGATCGGTCTGCCACCAGATGCCCCGCGCATCGACAACCTCAGCGAGACCGTCTTCGAGTTCGCCGGGCTGCGCTGGGGGCCGGGTGGCCTGCTTATGCTCGCGCTGCGGGAAAGTCAGTTGTCGCTGGTGCTGCCACGCAGCAGTTTGTCCTTCGTCCTGCCCTTAGAGGAAGTCGTCGCTTATGCCTGGGGCGCGCCGCAGACTCCCAATTCATCACCGTAACACTCATGCCCTTCTAACCAATCGGGTGTACGATCACTTTTAATGATTCCGAAATTTTTCCCTGATTCGACGACCATTCCGGGAAAATGCCTCACCCAGCCGGCTGGCTCGACACCAGCGGCTGCCCGATAAGGAGTTGGCGAGATGCCATCTGAACGTGTTTTAGTCATCGAAGACGAAGCCCGCATTGCGCAGTTCATCGAACGTGGGTTGATCTATGAAGGATACCGCGTCAGCGTGGCCCGCGATGGACATACCGGGCTGATGATCGCCCGCGATAACCCGCCCGATCTGGTGATCCTGGACTGGATGCTGCCGGGACTGGATGGGTTGGAAGTGTGCAAGCGACTGCGCGCCGCCAGCGATGTGCCGATCCTGATGCTGACCGCCAAAGACGACATCAAGGATCGTGTGGCCGGGCTGGACGCCGGTGCTGATGACTATCTGGTGAAGCCCTTCTCGGTGGATGAACTGATGGCACGGGTGCGGGCGCTCTTCCGCCGCTCGGTGCCGGCCTCACGACCGGAAATCCTGCGCTTTGCCGATCTGACGCTCGATACCGGGACGCACCGCGCCTATCGTGGCGAGCGCCCGATTGATCTGACCGCCAAGGAATATGAGCTGCTCGAGCTATTCATGCGCAATCCGCGCCAGGTACTCACCCGCGATGTCATCTTTGACCGCGTGTGGGGCTACGACTTCGGCGGCGAAAGCAACATTATCGAGGTCTATGTGCGCTACCTGCGCCAGAAGACTGAGTCCGAAGGCGCAACCCGCGTCATCCACACCGTCCGTGGAGTGGGGTACGTGCTGCGCGAAGAAGAGTAGTTAGCGTGTGGTGACATGACTCTCCGTACCAAGTTAATCTTACTGTATTCGGCGCTGGTGGCAGTTGTAATCTTAACGTTTGGTCTGGGTGTGTTCTGGGTTATTCGCTCATCCTGGATTGAAACGGTGGACAACGCCCTCAACGAGACGGTTCAGCAAGTCATCAAGAACAGCCGCTCCTGGCTGGTGGCCGAGTTCGGCGCACCTAGTTATATTGCCGTTCAGTTGCCCGAACTCGATACTTTTCGCGCTTCCGGTGTGATGGTGCAGGCCTGGTCGAAGATGCCCGAGCAGACCGATTACAAGCTCGACGCCAAGTCCGACAACCTGCGCAATTATACCAACCCACTTGATCCCAGCGGGCTAAGCACCAGCGAACCGGTCTACCACAACGTGCGCGTCAATGGGCTCGAGCTGCGCGTGTTGACCTATCCCTATCGTGACCTGCCCAACGAGCGCATCCTGGGCAAGATCCAGGTGGCGGCCTCGCTCCAGACCATCAATCAGGCCACCAACCGGCTGGCGCTGCTGATGCTCGGTGGTGGTGCGCTGGCGATCCTGGCCTCCTTCGGCCTGGGCACCTGGCTCTCCAGCCAGACGATGAAACCCATTCACGCGCTGATGCAGGCCGCCGACGGCATCTCGACCGCCAAAGACCTCAAGACCCGGCTGCGCTGGGATGGGCCGATGGATGAACTGGGGCGCATGACCTGTGTCTTCAACCATATGATGGATCGCATCGAGCATCTCTTCGGTGCCCAGCAGCGGCTCGTCGCCGATGTCTCACACGAGCTGCGGACGCCGCTGACCGCCATTCGTGGCAATCTGGAGATGGCGCAGCGCTACGGCATGGATCAGGAGTCGATGGAAGCCATTCACAGCGAGGCCGAACGCATGTCACGACTGGTCGATGATCTGCTGATGCTAGCGCGCGCCGATGCCGGTCATGTGATGATCGAGATGGCTGAAGTTGATCTGGACACCGTGATGAATGATGTGCTGCGGCAGGCGCGGACGCTGGCGAAAGACCGCGACCTGACCATCAAACTGACCCAGATGGAACCGCTGCGTGTGCGCGGCAACGGGGATCGGCTCAAGCAACTGATGCTCAACCTCGTCAGCAATGCCATCAAGTTCACCCCCGACGGCGGTCATATCGAGATGGCGCTGCGGCGCGATGGCGAGCACGCCCTGATGCAGGTCGCCGACGATGGTGTGGGCATTCGCGCCGAGGACATGGCGCATATCTTCAACCGCTTTTATCAGGCCGATGCTTCCCGCGCCCGCAGTCAGCAGAGCGGCGGCACCGGATTGGGCTTGGCAATTGCCAAGTGGATCACCGAAGCGCACGGGGGCAGCATCCAGGTCGAGAGCGAGCCGGGCGTCCGAACCGTGTTCCGCGTGGCGCTGCCGCTGCCGGAACAGCCAGCCGCCGAACCAGCCGGAATGAATGGCGCGTTGGGGCGTTTGGGCTTCAACCGCCGCAAGGTGAATACCCCGGAAGTGTGACATGCCTGATCTGACGATGGTGATGGAAACCGAGCGTACCCTGTTTGACTTCGATCATGTGGCCGAGTTAGCCGCCTGGGCACCCACCGATGATGTCGTGATGGGCGGGCGTTCCAGCAGCCGCCTCGAAGCCGCCGCCGAGAGCGCCGCCAGCTTCACCGGCGTGGTCTCGCTGGCGAACAACGGCGGGTTCGCCTCAGTGCGCACCGTGCTGCGTCAATACAATCTGGCCGAATACGCCGGCATCGCCCTGCGGGTGCGCGGCGATGACAAACAATTTCACTTCAATCTGCGCGATGCCCAGAGCTGGAACAACCGCATCCGCCATGAGGCGCGCTTCCTGGCCGAACCCGACTGGCAGATCATTCACCTGCCTTTCACTGACTTTGTAGCCCGGCGCATGGGCTTCGTCCTGCCCGATGCCCCGCCGCTTGACCCCAGCCGCATCCTCTCGTTCGGCTTCCTCATCGCCGATCAGCAGGCCGGCCCGTTTCACCTGGAAATCGACTGGCTCAAGGCTTACCGGCTGGCGTGGTGATCAATCAGCAGCCGCGCCATCAATTCCTTCATCACCTTCGCCGCCACCATCGCCGTCATCCGCGACTCGACGCGCGGATTGAACTCGACCACATCCGCGCCGATGACCGTTCCCTGTACCTGCTGGATCAGCCGCAGCGCCTGCCGCGTGCTGAAACCGCCCGGCTCCCAGTGTGAGATGCCAGGGGCAAAGGCTGGGTCGAGGCAGTCCATATCGAACGAGATATACAGTGGCCCGTCAAAACGAAAGACCCGCCCATCCTCCCAATCCTTCATCTCCACCATCTCAACGCCGAAGCGCTGCGCCTGCTCCCGCTGATGACCATTGCAGGTGCGGATGCCGATCTGTACTAGACGACGCGCCAACCCGGCCTCCATGATGCGGGCGAAGGGGCAGGCATGAGACCGCCGGTTGCCCTCGAAATGATCGTACAGATCCGGGTGAGCGTCGAAGTGCAGGATGTTCAGGTCAGGATTATGCGCCGCCAGCGCCTTGACAATCGGATAGATCACGGCATGATCGCCCCCCAGGCACAGCGGCTTTAACCCCTGCGCCAGCAGTCGCTTCACCCCGGCTTCGATCAGCGGCGCGCTGTCCTCGCCCGCCGCTGTCACGACATCCCCGGCATCCACGAACACATCTGCCGCGCCCAGATCAAGGCCGGTCTCGCTCCAGGTGTTGGCCGAATCAGAATAAAAAGCCTGCCGGATCAGGGGCGGCGCTTCGGCACAACCGCGCTGAAACGACGAGCCGCTGTCATCGGCAATTCCCAACAGACCCACCACAGCCATTGTCTATTCCTCCATCACAATCACCACTTCGGCAGCGCCCACGCCCTCGATCCCTATCCAAAAACCGCGCACCAACTCATAGGGGCAATCGCCCTCGGTGATGAAACGCAGCCGGATGACAAAACGATTGGCATACGCATCCCGTTCCCAGCCCAGCACCTCATGCCGCGCCGTGCAACCAACACCTCGACTGAACAGACCCGCCAGCACCCGCCCCTCGCTGAAGTCAAACGGATAGCGCCTCACCGGACGGCGGCACAACCCGCTGGCATCAACCCGATCATAGAACCCGCTCTGCTGGTCAGCATCGCGTAGTACCATCGGCTGCCCGGCCCAGGCCTGCACTACCTCGAAACACAGTCCCGCCATCACCGCGCTGGCATCCACCCAGGGATAGAGCAGAGCCGTCGCGCTGGGTGAAGGCGTCGATGCCGGCGGCGTCAACTCGATTGGTGCCGGTGCTGGTGTGGCCGAGATCACGTTGCAACCGCACAGCAGGAGCGCCAGCCAGCCCCATCGCCAGTGTTGCAAAGATTTCATAATCTTAAGGCCATAGTTGGGTTTCTTAAACTTTCGGCTACCCTGAAAGCGTGGTAAGATGCTTTTCATAATGTGTCAGCATGAATCACAGGTTCCCCGATGCGTATTCTCATCATCTCCGATATTCACGCCAATCTGACAGCCTTTGAAACGGTCATGGACGATGCCAAAGGCCAGTGGGAGTACGTCTGGTGCCTGGGCGATGTCGTCGGTTACGGCCCCGACCCCAACGAGTGTGTCGATCTGCTGCGGACGTTACCGCATCTGTGCCTGGCTGGCAACCACGACTGGGCCGCGCTGGGACGGCTGGACATCCGTACTTTCAACCCGGATGCCCGCTTCGCCGTCAACTGGACGCGCGAAACCCTCACCCGTGAGAACACCGAGTATCTCGACGCCCTGCCGACCACCTTCGTCATCGGCAATTACACCCTGGCACATGGCAGCCCGCGTGAGCCAGTCTGGGAATACATCCTGGAACCGATGATCGCCACGCTTAACTTTCCCCACTTTGAAACACCTTATTGTCTGGTCGGTCACACCCACCAGCCTATCATCTATGAACTCATCAGCGACGATGGCATGACCGAAGCGGTCGCCCCCACCTATCGCAAAGCCCGTTATCTGAACGGCCACCGCCAGATCATCAACCCTGGCAGCGTTGGTCAACCGCGTGACCAGAACCCGGAAGCGGCCTACGCCATCCTCGATGTTGAGCGCAACATCTGGGAACACCGCCGCGTCTCCTACGACATCAGCGCGGTGCAGAAGCGGATGCGCAGTCATGGGATGCCGGAACGCCTGGTGACGCGGCTGGAGCATGGCTGGTAATGACCGCTACCCCTGATCGGCGTTCGATGCGTGATTATCTGGCGGAAATTTATCGATTGGCGGATCGCGGCGTGTCGGCTGCCGAGCCGTATGTTGGCACCTCGGAACTGGCCGATGTGCTGGATGTCAGCGCCCCAGCCGTCAACCGCATGGTGACCAAGCTCAAGGAAAGCGGCCTGCTGGAACACGAACCGTACCAGGGCATCCGCCTCACCCCCGACGGTCAGCGTGAAGCCCTCAAGGAACTGCGGCGACATCGCATCGCTGAGGTCTTTCTCGTCAAGGTCATGGGCTATGGCTGGCACGATGTTCATGCTGAGGCCGATCGGCTGGCGCAGGGCATGAGCGCCGTTATCACCGAACGCATGAACGAGATGGCTGGTTTCCCCCAGGTCTGCCCGCATGGCGAACCCATCCCCGGCGCCGATGGCACGATGGTCACGCCCGATGACATCCTGCTCTCCGATGCGCCCACCGCCGTTGATCTGCACCTCACCCGCGTTCGCACCCGTGAATCCGACCGGCTGGAATATCTGGCAGCGCTGGGGCTGCTGCCCGGCAGAACGGTCCAGGTCATCCATAAAGCTCCCTTCAACGGCCCGCTGCAACTCAAACTGGGCAGCGAATTCCGCATCATCGGCCATAACCTCGCCGAACTGGTCAAGGTGGTTGAGGTCGCCGCCAGCTAACCCGACGCCCTTTCCCGCCCGGCTAGACAGCCTGCTACCCTTTCCCATACCTCGCACAACGGCACGTCCGATGACAGTCCTGAAACACTTTACTGCAAAATACGCTCCCTCAACCCTGATTTTTCCCAACCCTTCTCTAACTCTCCACCGATGCTCTTAACATCTTCACTACCGCAAAATGGTTAGCGCCAGACTTGTCGAATCCAGAACAAAAGGTTTACCAAAAGTTCACCCGCAACCGCACCAAATGGGATAATCTTCTCATAGGGGCGGTTCGCCAACCGCCCGTCTGACCCAAAACCGGGCGCACTGGCAGCACTGCCACAACCAGGACTGCCACTGCCGCCGCCGCCACAGGGCAGTCATCAGTCGATAGTCGGTAGTCAATAGACTGAAAGCTGAGGGCTGAAAGCTGAAAGTCACAAAAGGCACGTTTGACTTTGACGACTTTGACGACTTTTGAGTTAAAAGTGCTGAGTGATAAGTTGAAAGTGAAAGACTCTGTGTTCTCTGTGTCCTCTGTGTTGGTCTTTCTGTCTGTGTCGTTGTGTCTGTCCGACGACGACGACACAAAATCGGGAGTTGCATAAAACGGGTCAAATGCAGTTGCAACACTTGCAACTTTTGCAACGAATGAGGGAAAACGGTTGCACAAGATTCGCGAATTGAAAAACAGAGTGATGCGAATCTGACGAATTATGTGAATCATCACTCCGTTTTCTCTCTGTGTTCTCTGTGTTGGATTTTATGTCTTTGAACAGCAAAATCAGCAGCAACGGGGGTAGGGTCAATCAGCAACACAAACACCTGAGCGTTCTTTCTGACGACGATCGACTGATGAATGACGACTGATTGAGGGAAAAGTTCACAAAAAGCATTCGTAACTTTGACGAATTTGACGAATTTTGCGGGTCAGGTCATCGTTGAAAGCTGACGGCTGAACGCTATAGGCTACTCGCTCCAATCAGCAGCATGTCAGACTGAGCGTGATCCCCCACAATAATCGACTGACTGTCATCCAGCGGGTGAACAAGCTGGTTGCCGCACACATATCGGCGTCAGGATTCCAAATAGACTAACGCCTGGTCGAGTATCGCCTGTGCGCCGGTGCCGCCACGTCCCTGGGTCGAAAGCGCTCCGCAGATGCAGGCCAAGCGTAAAGCCCTATCCAGCGACCAGCCTGCCAGGTAACTGTAGATAAACCCGGCATCGAAGCTATCACCAGCGCCGGTGGTATCGACCACCTCGACCGGGATGCTCTCCGCCTGATAAAGCCGCTCATCGTGTTGGGCAGATGCCCCCGAAGCCCCCTGCTTGACCACCGTCAGGGGAACTTTACCGCTGAGGCTGGCGAGCGCATCTGCCACCGATTCGCGCCGGGTGATTCGGCACAATTCCGTTTCATTCGGTAGAAACACATCAACCTCAGCCAACACCTCCTGTACTCCGGAATCCCAGGTTTCTTTTGGGTCGTAATTGGTGTCCAGCGAAACGGTCAGGCCGGCCGTATGAGCATCGTGAAACAGGCGCGGAACATCCGGCATCAGCGCATCCAACAGAAAGTAACTTGCCAGATGGATATGCCGGGCCCGGGCGAACAGGCGCTGGTCAACATCAGCGTATCGCAGCAGCGGAATCGTGCCGGGATAGGTGAGCATGGCACGATCCTGCCCACGCGAAAGATGAACGGTCAGGCCGGTTTTGACCAGCGGATTCACGACAACCCCACTGCAATCAATCCCGCGCTGGGTTAGTTGACGTAACAGATAGCGCCCGAACTCATCATCGCCGCAAGTTCCGATGAAAGCCACCTGCAGACCCAACCGAGCCGCGCCACAGGCGAAGATCGCGGCAGAACTGCCAATCGTCAGGGTCGCATCCTCCACCAGCTTTTCGACCTGACCAAAAGCCGGAGTCACATCCCCGGTCAGGATGAGATCGGCATTCAGTTCACCAATGACCAGGGCATCCAGCTCACGTTCAGTCATGGACGCAGCGCCTCCGGCAGACTACCCTGATGCGCCTGCAAGAGGTCGTCCACCATCGCCCAGATCTGCTCAAGTGGTAGGGAAGCTGCTACCAGCGGATCAAGCATAGCTGCCTGATAAATGGAATCACGTTTACCTTCCAGTGCCGCCTGCACCGTGAGTTCCTGTACCGCCACATGCAAACGGGACATCCCGGCAAGCTGCGGTGGTAGTGATCCCAGTCGTGTGGGCTGTACCCCATTGCGATCCACCATGCAGGGGACTTCAACACAGCAGCCAAACGGCAGGTTATCAATTAGGTTGGTATTACGAACGTTGCCGTAAATGACTCGTGGCTGTCCGGTTTCGATGGAGTGGATGATGAGCGAGGCATACTCAGCGCTGCGTTCGATCTCAAACGGTTCACCCTGTTCAAGTTTTGCCCGGATGTCATCGAATTCGCGTAAATTTTCCTCACTGCGTCGGATGTATTCATCAATAGGAACGTGGAATTTCTCAATCTGTCCAGCATGTGGAATGAAATGGGCAGAATACTCGGCATTATGCTCAGAAGATTCGGTCACAAAGTAGCCCAGCCGCCGGAATAACTCGGCGCGAACAGAGTCCTCCGGTGGAATACGTCCTTCTTCCAGTGCTTTTCGCAGCAGCGGGTATACATCCTTTCCCTGGTGCTCAAAGCGCAAAATCCAGGCAACATGGTTGATACCTCCGCCCAGATATGTAACTTCATCGTAGTTCACACCAGCATACTGTGAAATCTGCCAGGTCGTGTACTGGACGCTGTGGCACAAGCCGACGATAGGAATGCGGGATGACGCGAACCAGCTCCAGCACAACATGGACATGGGATTGGTGTAATTGAGCATGATGGCATCCGGGCAGACCACTTCCATATCCTGCGCGATGCCGGACATGACCGGGATAGTTCGCAAAGCACGGAAGATGCCACCGATACTATGTGAATCGCCGATGGTCTGTCTGACTCCATAGCGGCGGGGAATATCGAAATCGATGAGGGTGGCCGCGTGCCCGCCCACCTGGATCATATTGATCGCGTAGTCCGCACCTTCCAGCGCCTTGCGCCGGTCCAGGTGAGCCTCGATAACCGGCTGTGCGCCCAGAGCATTGGCCGTCCAGCGAGCCATCGCCTCAGCCGTCTGAAGACGCAGCGAATCAATATCGTGAAGACTGATGGTACAGCCCTGTAACTCCGGAAATGTCAGAATATCGCCGAGCAGATTCTTGGTGAATTCGATGCTCCCAGCGCCGATGAAAGTGATTTTGGTCATCAAAGGGTTCCTTGTTAAGTGACTTAGTCTGGCTCATGGCCTTCGTGAATGAAAAGGCGAGAAAGGCTGCGCGAGGACACATACGGAATATAGCCCCGCGCGGCTGACCGAGCATAGGCGTCGTTAATCTGCTCATCCAGGCGGGTATAGTCGACCGTCAGTACGAGGCGACCAACCGTCACCCATTCATCGAGCATGGCTTCCCTTTCGGCGGTCCACTCTGCCGGAGAGGCAGCATTATCGGTTGGGTAGCCATAGTAAAGGTCTTCCACCAGCACACCTGTCACCTGATCCAGATAACCCTGATCGCGGAAGCGGAGCCCCATATCCTCGCCATTGATGGTGAAGATGCCGAAGTTCGGGGAGCGTTCGCGGGTGTACGTCGCAATAGCCGTCACAAAATCAGCCATCTCCTGATAGGCGGTCTCCCGCCCCTGCGACTCGAAATACCAGGCAGCATCCACCCGGTCGAGCAGTACACCATCAAAGCCCTGGTCAATGATCTGGTCGATGTAGGCGTCCTCGCCAGTGAGGATAATTTCCTGCCAACCGGGATGCCAGTACTGTACCCAGACATCATTAGCCCAGGTGGCGTCGAACTCGACCGCCCACTCCGGCCAGCTACCATCCTCGCGCCGCCACTCCGGTTTCCAGTAATACTGGAAGCGGGCTGCCTGGCCGATGCTCATATATGCCACAATCAATTTAGGGCCACCACTGCTCTGGCGCAGGGCTTCAATACGCTCCCGACTGCTACCGGCAATAGCAATGTCCGAGATAACCAGATCAAAAGCGGTTGCGCTCAGTCGTTCGACATTGGCACGCTGAAGCTGGATGATGTAATCATTCACCAGCGACCAGTCACGGGTGAGCAGCGGATCGCCTTCTTGTGCTGAGGCGCTTCCGATCACAATCAACACTACTGCAAGCATAGCAAGCAACATACGTCGCATGGGACCTCCTATTTGAAGCCGCTCAGGGTGAAGCCCTGCACCACCCATCGCTGCATGGCGAGGTAAACCAGCAGAATCGGCATCACCAACAAGACAGAAGCCGCCATCTGCAAACCGAGATTGCTCACATTGGCCTGGTTATACCAGGTCAGGATAATCGGTAGGGTGCGGACATCCTGATCGCGCAGGACAATGAGCGGCCAGAGATAGGCATTCCACTGTCCGATGAAAATGAAGACACAATAGGTCGCCAGGGCAGGCAGAACCTGCGGCATGGCAATCTGCAGAAAGATTTGCCATTCACTTGCACCATCGACCCGGGCCGCATCCAGCAGATCATCGGGAACATTCCGCATGAAACCGCGCATCAGGAAGATTCCAAAGGCATCGAACCAACTGAGCGCCACCAGACCCAGCAAATTATTGGTCAGGTCGAAGCGCAGCAGGATGAGATAGGACGGAATCATCGTCAACTGGAATGGGATCATCAGAGTCGCCAGCACATAGGCGAAAAGCAGCCGCTTCCCCCGAAAATCGAACTTAGCAAAAACGTATCCAAAAAGCGAACTGGAAAACCCCAGCGTGAGTACATTGCCGAGTGCCACTGCCGTGCTGTTCAAGTAGAAACGAGCCAACGGCAGGGTTTCATCATTCAGGATGGTGGTGTAGTTTTCGGTAGTGAACTCGCGCGGGAAGAATGTTGGATTGACCACATCCACAATTTCAGCATGCTGCTTGAACGATGCCATGATCGTCCAGGCAAACGGGACCAACGTCAACACCGAGCCAAGCACAAGGATGAGGTAAATGACCCCGCGACCAGCGATCGGGCGGAGTGCGGACTGACTGGCTATCCGGGGTGCAGAGCGGACGACGATATGAGGTGTCTGCATGAGTGGCATGTCAATAATCCCATCGGGTACGCAGAAGCCGGGTTTGTGCTACTGTCAGCAGAGCCACTACGCCGAACATCACCACCGAGATGGCAGCCGCCCACCCCATCCGCTCGAAGCGAAAGGCGCTTTCGTAGATATCGAGTACAAGAACCCGAGTTTGACCCACACGCCCCGGCCCACCCTGTGTCATCACCTGAATCAGATCAAAAACCTGAAATGATGAAATGACCGTCAAAACCGATGTCACCAGCAGAGTTGGACGTAACAAAGGCAAGGTTACATTCCAGAATACCTGCCACGGCCCGGCACCATCCACTCTGGCAGCATCTTTCATTTCCTCTGGGATCGCCTGCAGGGCAGCGATGAAGATGACCAGGTTGTATCCGAAGTCTTTCCACAAATAGGCGATCACCACGGCCAGCATCGCCGTCGGAATACCCAGCAGAGTGGCGCGCTGATCCTGCAACCAGGAGACTCCTGGAATGCCAACCGCCTCTAATCCCTGGTTGAGCAGGCCATACTGAGCATTGAAGATGTATCCCCATATGACAGCCACCCCAACGGATGATGTGACGACGGGCAGGAAGAATATCGCCCGGAAGGCCGTCTTGAGGATAGCGTGAACCGACTCAATCATCACTGCCAGGGGAATCGTAATCACAAAGTTGAGCGGAAGCACCAGTGCGGTGAACAATAAGGTATTACTAAGGCTGTTCTGGAAAATGCGCCCATCTCGCCCAGAGCCATCAATCATCTGCTGGAAATGTTGTAAGCCAACAAAGGGATTGTCCCTGCCTAACCCCAGAATAGGCCCGCCAGCATTGCGCGGGCTGTAGTCGAAGAACGCCAGAGCGATGGCCCACAACAGCGGAAAGATGCTCAGGGTCAACAGGTAGAACAGGAAGGGGGTCATAGTGCCAGCTACGAATCCAGCAGTACGGATCCGCTGTTGAGGAGCTGGCTTGACCCACAACCATAGGGGCAGCAACACAGGCAGTGACCCCAACAGGCTCAGGACGGCTGCCAGCGATTGTGAAGCTGGTTCCACGAGCATCAGAATCAGCCGACCGGCGATCTGTCCGCCGAGTATGCCCGTCATCAGGCCGATGAGGGCCCCCAGCCAGGGATTGCGCCGGCGCTTTTCCCATATCAGCGGGGTGATGCTGCTGCCCAGCACTGCTCCGATCATAAGCCAGTAGAGAGAGAAAGCCTCCAGATTGAGTGGCTGCATGGGGATTTCCCTTACGAGACTTCTAGGATGTGAAACAGTTTTGGGTTCACAACCCCCATCGACAATCTACGTCAATGGGGGCAATGCATAACGACGTTCTGCTCGGACTAGGCTCCGGCGTTGGCGTCTTCGTTGATGATCTGCGCGGCTTCTTCAACCGTTAGCACACCCTGAAGCATATCCAGTACAGTGGGATAGATGATGTCATAGTAGAGCAGATCACGATCCGGCAGGCTGCCCAGGAAACGTCCGTATTCCAGATTCGGCAGAATGCCTTCCAGCCACGGCTGAACGCTCAGGAGTTCAGTCCGCGCTGCATCATCGGCAACGATGGCGCTCAGCGCCGGGATAGTCTTGGATTGCATGTTCCAAGCCAGGGCATTGGCCTCATTATGAGTAGCAAAGTTGATGAAGTCCCAGGCAATTGCGCTGTTTGGGCTGCTGGCAGATGCAGTCAGACCCCAACCCGAATCGGCCACGAAGACTGGGTCTTCCCCAATCGAAGGCATCCGGGCATAGCCGAAGCTACCAAAATCCGGGTAATCGGCGCTGATGCCGGTCGCCCAGGGGCCAATCAGAACAATCGCCGCCTGACCGCCAAAGAAGGCGCTGCCGCCCCAGTTAGCCGAGTCATTGAACAGCACTGGGTCAACCACGCCTGAGCTGACCAGATCCATCATCTGATGGAGAGTTGCACGGGATTCTTCCGTGTCCAGATTGTAGCTGCCATCTTCATTCAGGTAAGCACCGCCTCGTTGCAGGATACCAGACATAAAAAAGTGTGCAATCGCATCGGCATTGGTGAAATGGAAACCGGCTACAGTCATGGTGCCGTCATCGCCAGTCACCGCCAATGCCTGGGCATCAGCAATCATCTCATCCCAGCTTGTCCAGTTTGGCGGGTAGACACGCCCAGCCGCCTCAAACATCGCCTGGTTGACGAGCACACCACCATATTCCAGGTTGAATTCCTGCGGCGCGCCGTAAATCGTATCGTCGCAGATGTAACCACCCATCGTGGCATCGAAGAAATCTGCCGGATTCAGGTCAATCGAATCCGGTTTGGGAGCCAGTCGGTCGCTGTAACTGCATACCCAACTACCGAAGAGCGCCAGAATATCGGCTTCATCGCCAGCAGGTAAAGCCGTTTGCAAGGTCTGAATATACAGGCTGTACTCAAAAGTCTCCATCTCGATGCTGACATTGGGATTGGCCGCCTCGTAAGCATCAATCAGCGCCTGAGTAGCCGCATTAAAATTGGATTCCTGGTGCGCCCAGAGCTTGAGCGTCACCAGATCCTGCGCTGAAGCCGCGCCGATACTCATCAAAAGAATGACTAAACCGAACAATGCCAAAACATGTTTCATCTTAAATCTCCTCATCTAACCAGTTGACACGCCGTTGGATAACCGGACGACTGTTTCCAGATTGGTTGGCCGATCTGGGTTAAGTCCTTTGCTCAACGCACGCTCAAAAGCCATCATCTGCCCGAAAGGCAGATAGAGGACATTGCGCAGTGCTTCACTAACACCGGACTGGAACGCAACCCCTGTTCCCGATTCGCCCAGGGTGATAATCTGTGCACCCAGGTCACGCATTTCGTTCACAACGGCCCATTCATGATCGCGTTGGGTTTCCGACAGCAGGGCAAAAAGCAGTGTACCCGGGGTGACCATCGACATTGGCCCGTGACGAAATTCCATGAAGTGGAAGGGTTCGCTGTGGCTCAGTGACATTTCCTTCATCTTCAGGCTGAGTTCAGAGGCGATGCCATAACGCGGCCCTGACCCCAGAAAATAGAAGCGATCCAGTTGGGTTGAGCGACCTAATTCCCGAGCCAGGTCGGTATAGTCGTGCAGGATACGCGCCCCAGCATCCGGGAGTTTGTTGAGCACATCCCAACTCATACGATCCTCGCTGGCAGCCAGCACGAGCGCTACTGTTCCCAAATACAGCACGCTCCAGGCACGGGTCTGGGCGACGCTGTCTTCCCGCCCTGCCTCCAGGACAATGTTGAATTGTCCGGCGGTCGCCAGCGCTTTATCGCTGTAACAGGAGAACGTGAGGACATCTCCCTGGGCCAGTTTATGAAAGGTCTCTACCGCGTGAAGTGTTTCTGTCGTTTCACCTGAGCGACTGATCGCCACCAGCAGCGTTCGCTGATTTCGGGTATAGGCAGATGCCGGATTAAGCCACAGCTCAGAGGCCGGTAACCCGCGCGCAGGGATGCCGGTCATTTGCTGAAATAGCGAGGCAGCGGCCAGTGCCAGATAATAAGTTGAGCCACAGCCAGTGAAAACCACTGTCTCATAATGCCCGTCTGCGTAGAAGAGCCGCAGCCCATCCTGCTGTGCCTGCAATTGGCGCAAGGTAGCACGCCATGCATCGGGCTGAGAAAGAATTTCGGACTGGGTATAACTTCCGGCTGAGATCATATTTCCCTCACTAATTGTGAATACAGCTTCCTCACGCGGCGCAGGCCAGCGCTTGCTGAATAGTTGTTGACCCGGTGAGCAAAATTCCGGAATTCCAGCTTAGTTCCCGAACTCAGCCACCATGATGGTGCCTGTGACTTAACTCGTCAATGTAACAATGCCCGCCTGCGTGAGCGCCTCCAGAAATGCCGGTGGAGTCTGAATATCAGTGATAAAGGTGTGAATAGCCTTGAGCGGAGACAGGAATACCGGGGCAATCCGCCCACATTTCGTATGATCGGCGACCAGGATAGCCTGGCGCGCTGCCCGCAGGATCGACCGATCTGTCTGCGCTTCCGGCAGATAATCATTGGTCAGACCTTCATGTATATCCAGGGCGCGCACACCAATGAAGACTTTGTCGAGGCGGAATTCGCGCAACGCCTGTTCAGTTAAATGACCGATGAAGGACATTTCACTGGGACGCAGTTCGCCACCAAGACCAATCACCGTAACTCCTTGCGCGCCCGCCAGCGCGTTCATCACGAGCAACGAATTGGTAATCACCGTCAGATCAGTCCGGTTATGCAACTGGTGTGCGATCTCAACCACCGTCGTACCACTACCAAGAAAGACTGTCTCGCCATCGTGGATAAAGCGCGCTGCCCGCGCCCCGATACGTCGTTTTTCATCCGCCTGAACGGCTGATCGGAGAGACAATGGAGGCTCAGGTGGCGCTTTGCGGAGTGCAACTGCCCCACCATGCACACGTTCCAATTTCCCCTCTACTGCCAGTGCTTCCAAATCGCGCCGGGCTGTTGCCAGGCTAATCGCGAACTGATCACACAACTCATTGATGGACACACGTTGCCGTCGCTCTACATAACGGAGGATAGCATCCTGACGATTGAAAGGAGAAAATGATTGATCCATCAGCCAAACACTCAGCGCCATCCGCAAATCGCTCAGAAGCAATTTCAGTGTAGCGAAAATCACTCAGCCATCACAATAGATCAATCGGATTTCGATTGAATCATGATGTGTTCGCCTGAATTGCCAGTGCAGCAGACACTGAAACGATCAATCATGTCCAGGGCATCCAGAATATATTCCTGCCACTGAGCGATTGATTAACCCGTTCCCTTCTCCTGAATATCGGCCATCCTAAGGACTTGGTATTCCCATCACAGCCAGCTCCTTCAATACCGATGCCGCCCGCAAAGTCTGCTTCAATCACCTGCTCCCGCAAGAAGACCAAACCCGGATGCAAACGCCCGTTCAATCCTGAAGTCTACAAGCTACGCTTCAGTAGCGAGCGGACATTTGCCTGTATTGACAAGTTTCGCGCCCTGGTCGTGGGCTTTGACCGCAAGATGGCACCCTTCATAGGTGCTCATTACATCGTTTACACCCTCATCAATCTCCGTCAGCTATTGGCGCTGAAAAAAGGTTCAATGCGTTCTTGGCTTCATCTTGATCATTTCAGGCTAAAGGACTACGAGCTCGTCGTCAATCGCATCCGCTTCGTCTGTGTCGTTTCAAGCCTCAACTCAATCATTTCACACGCCTTTTCTGCCCTCTTAGCTGCAATACCCTTTCATGTCGAATCAGCGTCTGATAGTTGCCTGACCCATTCAGCAACCCGCCCTGGAATCCAGCGATCGAGGTGTATCCATGGGACGAGATAGTATTCCAGGTCACTGTAATGCTGCGAAAAATCAAATGAAGGCGTGAAGGCCAATGTCTTGAGATAACGCTCAACAGAGCGGTCTGCTGTCTCATTCTTGACCGGAATTCGCCCGCGAAACAGGTCAGTGACCAGCACGCCACCTGTGCCAGCGTGTTCACCGCAACAGATTGTCGTAATGTCGCGCCTTTGCAGGAGCCACGCCAACACCGGCGCAAAGGCATGTTTCCCCGGTTCGGAGTACAGGATGACGCGCTCGCCGTAGAGAGGGATCTGACCATCTGTCGCCATATCGTGATAACCACCATGCCAACTGGCTTCAGCACGGATCACACGACCAACCAGATCGATGTACACCCAGATGTGCTCCAGTTCGTACAGGTGTTGGATGTCCCAGTCCCACCAAACAGCGTATTCAATCGCCATAGTCGCATCACCCAGATTAATCAGTCGTGGGAATGAAGGTGACGGGGCTGACTGCCGAAACACTGTGATACCAGCACCCAGTGGCAAAAATGGTTCATGCCTATCGAATCGGATAATCGGCGCATAGTGCGCGGCAAGATCCCGTTCGTGGCTATCATCCAAAACCGCATCGTCCATCAAAGAGATCAGGTTATCGATCATCATTCGCCCTATGCTTCCAACATAGCCAGCACATCCAGCAGCTCCAGCGGAAACCGGATGGTGTAACGCGGGACTTCACTGTCATCTCGCGGCACTTTTGAGCGACGCGGTGACCAATTCAGCCAGACACTGATGATCCCCAGGGCATTAGCCCCCTTGATGTCGCGTTCAAGATTGTTGCCCAACATGACTACGCTGCCGTAATCAGCGGGAATGATGCCGAGCTGCCCCAGCGCGTGATGAAAGATAGAGGGATGGGGCTTCGAGACGCCGACCTGCTCTGAGATGGCATAGGCATCGAACCGGTCATACAGACCATAGGGACTGAGGTTGTTGACAAATGTGCCAACCGGCCCATCTGCCACCAATGCCAATCGATAACCCAGTCGTTTCAATTCGTGCACAAGCTCAACAGCGCCGGGAATTAGTTCTGCACCTAGAGAGACGCCTCGGTCATCCTTGACCTCAGTCGCCTCGTCCACCAATGTGTCACCACAGTCCAGACAAACAGCTCGAATTCGCACTGACATCATTCCCTATTCGGTAATGCCGATGAAGATCGGATTGGTGATAGCCCACATGCTGCCATCAGCCGCGCGTAATTCAACCGTCAGCCAGCCGGCACTCCCGGCAGGCAGCGTCCAGGTTGCCTCACCTGAAACAGTCGCCGTTTGCATATGCTGCACAATCCCATTGACGATCAGGCGCAGCACATCATCTTCGTGCGCATTTTGCCAGCGTGCGGTCACCGTCACCGTTTCAGCCGGGAGTGTATCCCCCATCATCGCCATCGCTCCCGAGTCACTAACCGCGTTGAGCAGCAGTTCCGGCCCGGCGCTGATATAGGAATGCCCGCACTTCAATCCTTCCAGGATGCCATCTTCGCTGAACGATTCGGCGTAGACGACATTGCTGGCAGCACGCCCCTGGGCATCTGCGGGCGGACGTTCGTGAATGTCAGTGCCACTGGTTGCTACGAGTCGGTGTCCCGCATTCAACCAACTGTAGTACAACTGCACACCCTGCTCATTGTACTCCGCCCACCAGCCATTCCAGATTTCGACTGCGGGTGCATTGCCCGGCATCATATCCAGATGCTCCCAATGGCACCCACAGCATTCCGGATCGCCTGGAGCCATGGGATGGGCGATGACGAAGAAACGTCCGGCATCCAGCACCCGCTGTGCCAATTCCGGCATAGTCAGCTCGCGTTCGGTGCCAACGCGCCAATCGAACCACTCATGAACCCCCAGAGCCAGTGCGTGACCGAGAAAGGTCGAAAGTTCGGTGCCGCCGATAGCGACGAAACCATTTTCCGCCAGGCTGCGATGCTGCGTCAGACCGGAAATCGTGTTGTGATCGCTTAGGGTCACGAAATCTAATCCGTGACTTCGCATATAGGCTACGAACTCCGGGATATCCCAACTGCCGTCGGAATGAATGGTGTGTCCGTGCAGATCGCCACGATACCAGCCCGGCCCCCGATCCGTCGCCTGGCCCGGCATCCATTCAGGGGCGGCAGTTGCGACTGGGTCATCAGACCATTCGACGGTCAGGCGATACGTTACTGGGATTGGCGGTTGAATCCGATGGGAGAGCAGGAACACGGTCCATCTCCCTGGAATGATCGGCCCTGGCAGCGTACCAGGCGTGGCCGAAGCCGGAGTGATGTGCAGTCCTTCAGCTGTGGGACGCGACCATTCGCCGCGCACTCCACTAGGATCGTGGATGGCAAAACTAATCTGCTGCGGGTAGGGCTGCCCTTCGGTGTGGATAGGGCTGTAATCGAAAGACAGGTGAAACTGAGTCATCCCCTCTGGAATCTCTACCGAATAGGGAATGACACGGCGGTTGTCAGCCTGGGTCAGGCTTCCTTCAAAAACAGTCTTCATGATGGCTCCTCGTGTTCAATGTGGCTCAAGTCAGGCACATCCGTTTCGCGGATGCCTTGCAATGTGAGCATCTCGGTCAGATGACAGGCGACCAGTGTGCCGTCCAGCATCGGTCGCAGCAGGGGCGTCTCGTGCTGGCAGCGCTCCTGAGCATAGCGACAACGCGGGTGGAAAGCGCACCCTGATGGAGGGTTGGCCGGGTCAGCCACTTCGCCCTCCAGCCGGATACGACTGTCCTGGATGCGCCCATGCAATTCAGGCTTCAGCACCGCTGATAGCAGCGCCTCAGTGTAAGGATGTTGTGGTCGGGCGAACAACAAACGAGTTGGTGCCAGCTCAACGATCTTGCCAGCATACATCACCGCAACCCGATCACTGATGTGTGCGACCACGCTCAGATCATGCGAGATGAATAGATACGTCAGATTAAATTCCAGTTGCAGATCACGCATCAGGTTCAGAATTTGCGCTCGCACCGAGACATCGAGTGCCGAGACCGGCTCATCAGCCACGACCAGTCGAGGTTTCGAGATGAGGGCGCGGGCGATGCTGATGCGCTGCCTCTCGCCGCCGCTGAACGCATGGGGATAGCGCTGGATGTATTCCGGGCGTAGACCAACCTTGAGCAGCAGTTCGCCGACGCGGGCTTCGATGTCCGCGCCAGAGAGATCCGTGTTGACACGCAGCGTCTCTGCAATGATTTCCAGCACCGAAAGGCGTGGATTGAGCGACGAATGTGGATCCTGAAAGATCATACGGATCTCCTGCCATAAAGTCCTGAGGTCAGCTCCTTTCAGGCTCGCCAGATCAACTGCATCCCCATCGCGTCGCTGATATAGGATTTCACCCGCCGTCGGCTGATACAAGCGCATCAGGCAGTGACCGAGCGTGGTTTTGCCACAACCTGACTCGCCGACCAGACCCAGCGTTTCCCCTTGGTAAATGGCAAACGAAACACCGTCGACCGCCTTGACATAGCCTACTGTTCGGCTAAAGAAACCTTTGGTGATGGGGAAATGCATTCGGACCTGATTAACCTGGAGTAGCGGCTGAAGATTTGCGGCGCGCTCTGACAGCCCATCATCTGTAGGCTGGTCGTTAGAGTGAGTTATTGCATCGAGTGCGATACTCAGCGCCGGGGCATAAGCATGGCAGCGAACATCATGATGGTCGCCAATGGATACGGTTTCAGGTAACACGCTGTCACACAGACCCGGTTTGGCGAAGGTGCAGCGTGGATGAAATGAACACCCCAGCGGACGCTTGAGGGGATGCGGCACCATACCAGCGATCACATTCAGGCGGGCATGACGACGTAGACTGAGCTTAGGGATGGAATTCAGCAGGGCGCGGGTGTAGGGATGTTTGGGATCACCAAAGACCTGTTCAACTGTACCCTGTTCGACCACACTGCCCAGGTACATCACCGCCACATCGTCAGCGATCTCAGCCACAACCCCTAAATCATGGGTAATGAAGATCATCGACATCGCCAGATCATGCTGAAGCCCTTGCAGTAGATCCAGCACTACCGCCTGAGTAGTCACGTCCAGTGCCGTCGTTGGCTCGTCGGCGATAAGCAGCTTCGGCTGGCAGATGAGCGCCATCGCGATCATTGCCCGCTGACGCATCCCGCCGGATAACTCGAAAGTATAGGCGTCAATCAATTCGGCTGGACGCGGTATGCCCACCTGCCGCAGCGCTTCAATCGCTCGCGCCCGTGCTTCCTGTGGGCTGATGGTCATATGCCAGCGCAGCACTTCCATAATCTGGTTGCCGATGGTATACAAGGGCGACAGCGCTGACATGGGCTCCTGAAAAATCATAGCGATGTCTTTGCCGCGTACGGAGCGCAACTCACGTCCATAGGGATTAAGCTTTGCCAGATCAATCGTCTGCTCTCGGGTGGGTCGAAACAGAATTTCGCCTGACACAATCCGCCCTGGTTGATCAACAACTTGCAGGATCGAACGTGCTGTGATCGATTTGCCGCAGCCTGACTCACCGACAATGCACAGCGTCCTGCCGCGAGTGACTTGCAGACTGACGCCTTCCACCGCCTTGACGACACCTTCAGGCGTGAAGAAATAGGTGTGCAGGTTATTGATTTCGAGAACGCGATCCGATTGCATGGAGTCCCTGTCGCTTAGGTATAGGGGTCAGCCGCATCGCGCAGCCCATCGCCCAGGAAGTTGAGCGCCAACACCGCCAGCACCACGCCAAAACCCGGCCAGAACAACCAGGGTGCGGTCGAAATCGCCCGGATATTCTGAGCTTCCTGAAGCAGAACCCCCCAACTGACGGTAGGTGGACGCAGACCAATACCGAGAAAACTGAGCGCTGTTTCCGCCAGGATCATGCCGGGGATGGCGAGGGTTACGACGGCGATGATGTGGCTGAGAAATGATGGCACCATATGACGAAAGATGATCCGCAGTGGGGAACAGCCGTCCAGTCGAGCGGCTTTCACGAAATCCTCAGTCTTGAGCGCGTAGAACTTGCCACGCACCACTCGCGCCAACCCTGTCCAACCCAGTAGCGACAGGATAATTGTGATAAAGAAGTACACTTGTTCCGGTGGAATGTCGGGCGGGATCGCGGCTGCCAGGCCAATCCATAACGGGATCGATGGCAGTGATTGCAGAAACTCGATCAATCGTTGGATGACGTTATCAATCGCGCCACCAAAATAGCCGGAAATGCCACCGAGTAGGATGCCAAAGAACAGGCTGAAGAACACGCCGATCAACCCAATTGTCATGGAGATGCGTGTCCCGTAAATCATGCGCGAGAGGACATCGCGCCCCAATCGATCCGCGCCTAGCAGATACATCTGGTCCCCCGGATTAACTGGGCCGATCAAGTGAACGTTGCTGGGAAACAGGCCCAGCAGGCGATAGTCCTCACCCTCGACAAAGAAACGCACGGGGTAGCGAACTTCGGGGTCAATGACAAAGTTGCGACGCCCGGCATTCAAATCAACCTCGACCTTATAGCCATTGACATAGGGCGCAAACTGCCAGCCCTGGTCGGTTTCCTGAAATAGATGCAGCATTTGTGGCGGTGCATAAGTATGGCTAGAGCTGTAGGCTTCAGTTGAAAAGGGTGCAAGAAAATCGGCAAACAGCGCGACTGCGTAAATCAGCAGTGTCACGATGCCACCGAGCATCGCCAGCCGGTGACGGCGGAACTTCCACCACATAAGTTGCCATTGATTGGCGACCCCAGCTCGATCCTGATGCGCCTCAACCTGCGGCGAAGGTGCGGTTGTCACGGCAATATCGACTTGTGCCATAAGTATCGGCCTCAGCGGAAACGAATACGCGGGTCAAGCCACGCCAGCAGAATATCGGAAAACAAGGTTCCGATGACGGCCAGCACACTCAGCATCAGGATCGCGCTGCCAGCCAGATACATATCCTGACTGCGCAGCGACTCGAGCAGCAGCGGCCCGGTGGTTTGCAGACTCAGAACAACAGAGACAATGGTCGCACCGGATACCAGGCCGACGAAAACATCGTTCAGGCTGCTGACAAATGGATTGAGGGCATGGCGCAGCGGATACTTCACTAGCAGCCAGGCTTCTGGCAGACCACGAGTACGAGCTGCCGTCACATAGGGCCGCCGCAATTCATCCAGCAGGTTAGCCCGCAGGGTTCGTATGAGCGAGGCCGTACCACCCACCGCCAGAACAATCATCGGAATCCACAGATGTCCTAGCAAATCGACCACCTTCGCCAGACTCCAAGGGGCATCAACGAAGTCTGGTGAAAACAGCCCGCCAACGCTCTGCCCAAAAAAACGAAACGAGACATACAGCAGCACGAGCGCGATCAAGAAGTCAGGAATAGCAACGCCGATAAAAGCGATGAACGTGGCGAGGTAATCGCCAGTCGAATACTTCCGAATGGCTGAGAAAGTCCCGATTGGAATGGCAACCGCCCATATGAACAGCAGGCTGGAAAACGACAGCAGAAAGGTGAGCGCCAGTCGTTCCCAGATCAGTGAATTCACGGGCAAATTCCAGCGAAACGAGGTGCCGAAATCGCCCCGCAGGACGATATTGGAAATCCACCGCACATACTGAGCCGGTAGTGGCACATCGAGACCATAGTTTTCCCGTATAGCCTGTGCTTCCGCTTCGGTGATCGTCTCACCATTCCGCCGCCTTTCTGAGACCATGCGATCGACAAAGTCTCCCGGCGGCAAATCAATGATGATGAAGGCCACAATCGAAATAGCGAATAGCGTTGGGATCATGTACAGCAGGCGTTTCAGGATGTATTGCGCCATTAAGCCTGATTCCGTGAGTAGGAGGCGCACGTCATGTGCGCCCCCTTAGGACAACTTACTTCACTTGTGTGGGGTCAATGAAGAAGGTTTCGAAGTTAGCTGGAGCCGGCCCCGGATAGAGCCAACCAGCTAACAGCGTCTCTGGCACATTTTGCAACGCGTTGTTCACCACGCGATAACCACCTTCTGGTAGGCTCAGACCGATGGTGTAAAAGCCCTCTGCCGAGAGTTCGAGCAGTTCAGCCATCAGTGTCACCTGCTGCTCCGGATCAGCTGACGCCTGGATCAAGTCTACCAGTTCGTACTGACGCTGGAGTCCAGCGGGGGGTTCAACTGGTGCCACAGCAGTCTCGGCATCCGGGTTCAGGCGCTTGGCATTCCACGCCAGCCAACCATAAGCAGCTTCGGGGGTGAAGCTGTCACGAGCGGCGAGCAGAGGTTGCAGACCCAAACCATTTTCACCGACCCAGACAAAGGCATCAGTCTGTGGGAGTGCAGCACGTTCACGCCAGACATCGTCAGTCACAGCATCGACGATCACATCGATACCGACTTCTTCCCAGTTGCGTTCGACAAACTGCATCACATCTACCCATTCCGAGCGGAAGTCACCATTCACGACAACGGTGAAGACGAAGCGTTCGCCATCAGGGCGGAGACGGAAGCCATCGGCATCCTTGTCTGGCATCACCATATCGAGAGCAGCATTGGCCGCAGCTACATCGTAGCCAGTGTATTGAGTTGCCAGGCGCTCGTTATACAGCGGCGACTCAGGGCGCGGCGACTGCTGAAAGGGACGACCCTGCCCCAGATAGACCGTGTCGATGATTGTCTGACGATCCATCGCTTGTGACAGACCAATGCGGAAATTGATGTCCTGGAAAATCTGTGCTTTCACTGGGTCTTCGCTGTTGTACTTGATATGCAACTGCATGGTGTTGAAGTTGCTGTCAATCGAGTTGATGAAGCGATAGTTGCCAGTTTCCTGATTGTCGAAGAACACGGCGCGATTCAGCAGGGTGTTGATCGCATCATCCGACATATAGTCCTGCCCCTGAATGGTTGCCAGCAGCGCCACTTCGGGATCGGTTACGAGGGTGAAGACGCGCTCATCAATATACGGCAGTTGGTTGCAGGCCGGGTCAACTTTGAAGTAGTAAGGATTGCGCGCCAGCGTGAAGCGTTCAGCACCGATATAAGGAGCGACTGGATACCAGGGCTGGAGTGTCGGGCGATTAGGATCATTGTATTCCGCCGGGCTGCCGTAGCTGCCAACATTGCCATTCCACCAGCGGCCATATTCGGTTTCGCCAGCCGCTGCCATCAGGGCCGCCACATTATCCGGGTTCAGGTCTTTAGAGAACTGCTCCATGTAGTGGCGCGGGAACTGGGTAATGCGCACTCCATAGGAAGCCGATAGGTTTTGCAGGAACAGACCATTCGGCTCGCTCCAGGAGAAGCTGAAAGTCAGCGGGTCAATCTGTGTCACTGTCGCCGCTTCGCCATTGACCACAAAATAGGGATAGGGGCCGCTCGGACGAATCTCGGCATTGGTTTCGACATAATCCCACCAGAACAAAATATCATCGGTGGTGAATGGCTGACCATCTGACCATTTCATGCCTTCACGCAGTTTGAAGGTGTAGGTGCGGCCTTCATCGCTGATTTCCCAACTTTCAGCAATATTGGGAATGACTGCACTGCCATCCACATTCCAGCGTACAAGGCTCTCATAGCCATACTGACGGAACTCAGCGAGGCGGGAACCATTGTACAAATCGTTCATCGCTCCGCCGAACTGACCAATATTGCCCTCGTAAGGGGTGACCACCAGGGGATTAACCGGCAGGCGTTCAGCAATGGGCGGCAGTTCACCCGCAGCAACCCGTTCGGCCAGCATGGGCGCTTCAGTATATGTTTCACAAACTACAGTATCTTGGGCCAGCAGCGACAACGGCGACAGCAGCATCGAAGCGCTGACGACTACTGCGGCCAGGGAGGCATTACGCAACCACTTCATGGACAGTGTACCTTTCGGAATTCAGCAAACAAATGTTCATGGAAATCGAGGATGATCCGCGCAGAGCGCAGCCGTCACTAACGAAGGATTTCAATGCCCGACACGCGTATCGACTGCTGAGAAAGATAATCCCTCTGCATTAACACTTCACTCATCATGTTTTATGTGGGGATTAATTTTCATGCTGAGTTCAATAACCTGCCCTGATGACCCTCAGGCCAGATGCGCCGGAGTGAAGGTGCTGCTGATGACTTTCTGCTGACCATCGGCACCTGATTCCTGCGCCCTGAGCATTATCTCCAGCACATGGTAGGCTTGCTCCGGGGTGACCAGCGGCGTCTGTCCGGTCTGGATACACTCCACTATATGGCGTAGTCCATCCGTCCAGGTCCACTCCGGATGGGTTTCGGCGAACACCTGCCATGATCCAACTTCATTCAGCCACAACTCGTAGCCGCGCGGGCGGAAATCGTCTCCCATCAGTTGAATCGTGCCTTTACTGCCGTACACCTCGATGCCGGGTGTGCGATACTTCTGAATGGTGAAGCCAGTGGTCGCGACGGCATAAAGGGTATTGCCAAAGTCAATAAGCGTATGCGAGTTGTCATCGGCTTCTACGGGAATCACATTGCCATCGATCACGCGCTCAGCAATGGCTGAACCAGACATCGCCATGACTCGTTTTGCTGGACCAAGCAATCCAGTTAGCGAGGTCAGGTTGTAGACTCCCAAATCAAACATCGCGCCCCCGCCCTTCTGGTAAAACCAGGGCCCCCAGGTTGGGCCAGAATGCCCATAGAGCGAACGCGCCATGTAAGGGAGCCCGATGTCGCCACGTTGTATGCGGTGCCAGATCGTGCGATAGGTCGGGCTGAGAATGCTGTATGGCGCGGGCACGAGATAGCCGGGGCTGGTACGGGCCGCTTCGACCAGTTGGGCAGCGATGTTCAGTGTAGGCGCAAAAGGTTTTTCGACCTGCACATGCTTCCCCGCTGCCAGCGCCGCCAGCGCAATCTCACCGTGCGTTTGCATCGAGGTGTAAATCAGCACCAGATCAACATCGTCCCGTGTCAGCACATCTTCGTAGCGTGTCGTGAATTCACCAAAGCCATACCGATTCAGCGCTTCGTCGCGGTGCTTTTCCAACAGGTCACAAGCAATGACGTGCTGGACAGCGCCCTCCCACCGTAGTCGTTCATGCCAGCGTAGATACGTGCGCGCCACACGTCCAAAACCGATCAGGCCGATCCGCACTGGAACAGGCATCAGGTTAAGTCCTATTCTGTTTGAAGACCAATTGAAAGAGAGAGGGTATCCGATCTATGTGAAGAACAAGTGATGGTTAGAGTGTTTCATGATTAAGTACACAATAACGGATATAGATTGGCCGTAGCGGTGCACTACAATTTCGAAAACAAGATCGATGCTGCGCATTCATCATCGACGCTTGCCTTAAATCCAAATACCCCTAAGATAAATCTAGTGAAAATATCTTCGGAAGAAAATCCATGAGTGAAAACCTTACTGGAAGTGTGCTGCGTGGTTATGAGTTCCACACCGAACTGGGGCAAGGTGGTTTTGGGGCAGTGTATCGGGCGCATCAAGCGCTGCTGAAACGCGATGTGGCGATTAAGGTCATCCTGCCGGAGTATGCCAATACCCCGGCCTTCATCCGCCGCTTTGAGGTGGAAGCCGAGTTAATTGCCCGCCTGGAGCATCCCAACATCGTCCCACTGTATGACTTCTGGCGTGAGCCGAACGGCGCTTTCCTAGTGATGCGTCTGGTGAGTGGCGGGAGTTTGCGTAGTGTCCTGGAGCGACAAAAGCTGGAAATCAACCAGATTGCTACGCTCCTGGAACAAATCGCTGCCGCTTTACACGTAGCTCACCGTGAAAATGTCGTTCACCGCGACATCAAGCCCGATAACATTCTGCTGGATAACGACCTGAATGGCTACCTGAGCGATTTTGGGATCGCCACCATTCTGGGCATCGATGAATTCGCGGATGACGGCCTGATCTCAGGCTCGGTACATTATATTCCGCCAGAACAGTTTATGGGTCGCGGCCCTTCGGCACAGGGGGACATTTATGCCCTCGGCCTCACCTTCTATGAATTGCTGACGGGGGAGCATCCCTTCCGCCGTGAAACCGTGAGCGAAGTCATCCAGAGCCATCTGCATACGCCTGTCCCCAATCTGAACGATCTGAAACCCGAATACAGCCATCTGGATTACGTGATCCAACGCGCAACCGCCAAAGACCCCGAGTCGCGCTATGAAACCGCGATTGAGTTTGCCAGAGCCTTCCGCGAGGCGATGAGCGATATGGGCATGGGTACCATTCGCTTTGATGATTTTGTCTTCGCCCCGGTGGATCTGCCCAATCCGTATCGAGGGTTACAGGCTTTTGGCGAATCGGACAGCGATAAGTTCTACGGGCGCAGCGCCCTGGTCGAGCGCTTTCTGGAACGACTGGCGGAAAATGTCCCGCATCAGCGTTTTCTGGCGGTGATCGGCGCGAGTGGCAGCGGTAAATCCAGTGCGGTCAAAGCCGGCTTGATCCCGGCCCTCCGCACCGGTCGCTTGCCCAATTCGGAAAACTGGTTCATCGCCGAAACTGTGCCAGGGGCGAATCCCTTCGTCAGCCTGGAAGAGGCGCTGTTGAAAGTGGCCGTCCATCCTTTAGAAGGACTTCAGCAAAAACTCCAGGGAGAGAATGGCTTGCACCAGGTGGTGAAGCGTCTGCTCCCGGACGATACCAGTGAGTTGCTCCTCATCGTTGACCAGTTTGAAGAACTCTTCACCCTGGTGGAAGACGAGGCAGTTCGCCATCGCTATATGGATAACCTGATTGCCAGCTTCAGCCACCCACAAAGTCGGGTGCGCCTCATCATCACGCTGCGGGCCGATTTTTATGATAAGCCACTGCAATATCGCCAGTTTGGGCAGGTCTTGCGTCAGCGCATGGAAACCGTCCTGCCGCTCGCGCCAGAGGAATTGCAGGAAGCGATCATCATGCCAGCGACGAATCTGGGCGTCAGCTATGAACAGGGACTGGTCGATACGATCATTGCCGATGTTGGTGCCCAACCGGGGACGCTGCCCCTTCTGCAATATGCCCTGACCGAATTGTTTGAACGGCGCGAAGGCTTTATGCTCAATCTGGCGGCCTATCAAGGCATTGGCGGAGTCACCGGAGCATTGGCGCGTCGCGCTGATGAAGTCTATGAAGCGCTGGGTTCCGCCGAAGCACAGGACGCGGCGCGGCAGCTCTTCCTGCGCCTGGTGAGCGTGGGCGACTCGCAGGACACCACGCGCCGGCGCATTCGCCGTTCTGAACTGGCGGATACGGCCGTCATGGAAGCGGTGATTAACCGCTTTGGTAAATCGCGTCTGCTGACATTTGACCGTGATGCCCAGACGCGCGAAGCCACCCTGGAAGTCGCGCATGAGGCCATCATCCGCAACTGGCAGCGCTTGCGCCTATGGATCGAAGAAAGCCGTAGCCTGCTGCAAATCCAGAACCGGCTCACCAGCAATGCCCAGGAATGGGAGGCGACGAAGAAAAACGCCAGCTATCTGGCGACTGGTTTGCGCCTGGCCCAGTATGAAGGGCTGCTCGATAGCAAAGTGACCCTGAGCAACCTGGAAGCTGAGTATCTGAAGGAAAGCATCGCCCAGCGCGAAGAAAAACGCCGCGCCGAAGAAGCACGTAAAGAACACGAGCTGCAATTGCAGCGCCAGGCCGCCAATCGGCTGCGTTATCTGGTAGCGGTGATGCTGGTCTTTTTGGTGGTGGCGATTGGCCTGACGGTCTTCGCCTTCAATCAACGGGCGAATGCGGAGACACAGGCGCAGATTGCTGAACGCCAGGCCGACGAATCGCGCAGTCTGGCGCTGGCCGCCAACGCTGAGGAATGGGCCGACCGCGATCAGGGGCTGGCGTTGGCGCTGGCGGTTGAGGCCAACAGCATTGCCGACCCGCCCATTTTCGCCCGGACGGTATTGGATGAACTGGCGTATCAGCCGGGTGTCGCTTATATCTGGGACAGTCATCGTGACCGGGTCATCAGCGTCGCTTTCAGCCCGGATGGTCGCATTGCCGCCACCGGCTCGGGCGATACCAGCGCCCGCCTCTGGGATGTAGAGACCGGCGCCGAACGCTTCCACCTCACCGGTCACAGCGATGCGGTATGGATTGTAGCCTTCTCGCCCGATGGCAGCCTGTTAGCCACCGGCTCTGCCGATGCCACGATCAAATTGTGGAGTGTGGAGACCGGACGACTGCTCCGCACGCTGGAAAGACACACCAATCAGGTGCGCGATTTGCGCTTCAGTCCCGATGGCCGCCTGCTGCTTTCCGGCGCATTCGATAGCACTGCTAAATTATGGTCGGTGACAACCGGCGAGTTGATCCGCACCTTTGAAGGCCATACCGAGAATATCTTCCGCGTCGATATTCGTCCCGATGCCCAGCAGATCGTGACCGCCTCCTTCGATGATACGGCGATCATCTGGGACCTTAACACCGGTGCCATTCTCCATCGTCTTGCGGAGCATCGCAATGATTTGCGGGTGGTTGCCTACAGCCCGGACGGACAAACGATTGCCACCGGTTCGGCCGACAGCACAGCAATTCTGTGGGATGCGAATAGCGGTGCGCTGGTGCATCGCCTGAATGGTCATACCGATTGGGTGATGAACCTGGCTTTCAGCCCGAATGGGGAAACGCTCGTCACCGGTTCGGCCGATACCACCGCCCGCTTGTGGAATGCTTTGACCGGCGAACTCATCCACAATTTTGTCGGACATGCCGACCGAATCGAAACGCTGGCCTTCAGTCCTGCCGGCGATATGGTGCTAACCGGCTGTTGGGATAGCACCAGCAATCTGTGGTCGGTGGGCAGCGGTCGCTTGATTCATCGCTTTGCCGGGCAGCAGGATACCATCAAGAGCGTCGCCTTCAGCCCGACCGGCGATTACATTCTCACCGGCTCGCTGGATAGCACCGCCCGCCTGTGGGATGTGACCAGCCCGGAAATGATTAAGGACTTCATCGGGCATACCGGCGCGGTTCTGAGTGTACGCTTCAGCCCGGACGGCGGGACGCTGCTCACTGGGTCAGTCGATGGTTCAGGGCGGCTGTGGTCGATTGCCAGTGACGAAACAACAGCGATATTGGATGAGCCGTTCTCCTGGCTGCGCAGCGCCAATTACAACGCCGACGGCACGCGGATTGTCGGTGGTGGCGATGATATGGTAGGCTACGTCTGGGATCGGCAAACAGGCGGACTCATCCGGCAGCTTGAAGGACACACCGGCTGGATCATGAGCGCCAGCTACAGCCCGGATTCGCGTTTCATCCTCACCGCTTCGCTGGACAGAACTGCGCGTCTCTGGGACGCCGAGACGGGAGCCTTCATTCGGGCGCTGGAAGGGCATACCGGCGGTCTCCTCAGCGCAGCCTTCAGCCCGGATGGCAGCCGCATCATCACCGGCGCTGAAGACGACAGCGTGATCCTTTGGGATAGCACTACCGGTGCGATCATTCAACAGCTTCCGGCACATGATGATGATGTTTTCGCCGTGATGTTCAGCCCGGATGGACGCTACTTCGCCACTGCTTCGGGCGATGCCACTGCCAAAATCTGGGATGCGACCAGCTTGGAACTGGTCTTCAGCCTGACCGGGCATACCGGCGATGTGCGCGCGGTTGCCTTCAGCCCGGATGGACGGTGGATACTCACCGGCTCGGCGGATACCAGCGCCCGCCTCTGGGATGCCACCAATGGTCAGCACCGACATAGCTACACCGGCCACTCGTCGGAAGTGGTGGGGGTCGCCTTCAGCCCGGATAGCACTCAGGTGGCAACAGCCTCCTGGGATCGCACGATCCGCCTGTGGTCAACCAATTTGCCCGACGACCTGGTGGCCTGGACCTTCGCCAACTGGACGGTGGAAGAGTTAAGCTGCGAACAGCGCGCCTTGTATGGCCTGGAACCGTTGTGTGATGCGGCCGGCGTATATCCCACCCGGACACCTTACCCGATGAATAATGCGGCCAATACGCGTTAAGCTGGGGAAGGTCTTTGCCGATGTAAGCTGGGCGCTGAAGAAAGCCTGGGCGATCAGCCCGGCGTTGAGCGCATACTTCTTTATCGCCTCGTTCATGCGTGGGATTTTGCCAGTCTTTCAGGTGATTGCCACCCGCTTCCTGATCGATGAAGTGGTGCAGGTCATCGGAAAACCCGGTGCTTCGCTTTCAGGGGCGGTGGGCTGGCTGGCGGCCCTGTTTGCCCTGGCGCTGCTCGATCTATGCGCCATGCTGATCGGCACTCGGTATCTGCTGAAGCGGCTGGAAGACGAGTTGAATACCCATATCGCGGCGGAAGTGATGCGCCATGCCAACCGGCTGCCGCTGCATCTCTTCGAGGACCTAAGCTTTCAGGATAGCCTGGAACGCGCCCAGCAGAACATCGCTCTCAACTACACCATCTTTCTGCGTTCGCTGGTCGAAGCCAGCACCGGAATGATCGAACTCGTCTTGCTGTTCGCGGTGCTGCTGTTCATCGAGCCGATGATGATCTGGATCGCGCTGGTCGCGCTGCCACCCTACAGCATCATCATGGCGATGGTCTCGCGCCGTCGCTATCAGAATGAGTTTCAACGTGCACCGGAACGCCGCTGGACGCGCTATTTCACCGAAATCACCCTCAATCGTGATTATGCTACTGAGATGCGCTTTCTGGGGATCGGCGACCTCCTGGTGGAACGCTTTCGCCGGATGATGCAGAGCTTTGCCGACGAGAACGCCCACATCGAGTATCGCGCCTTGCTGGCTGGTTTGGTGTTTGCGCTGATCAGCCTGAGCCTGTTCTTTCTGCTGTTCTATCGGGTTTTGGAACGGGTAACGCTTGGACTATTGAGCTTGGGCGATGTGGCGATTCTGGGTGGTGCGATTGCCCGCGTCAGCAGCACAGCCGAAGTGGTGGTGGCCCGGCTGGGGCTGGCGCTGGAGCGTTCACTGCATGTGGCAAACCTGCGCACCTATCTGGCGATTGCCCCCGAAGATCAAGCTGAGCAGACGGACATCGTTATCGACGGTCAACTGGAATTTCGCAATGTTTCCTTCACCTATCCCGGAACCGAGAAAGCGGTGCTGAAGGATGTTTCCTTCACCCTGAAGCCGGGCGAAACCTTAGCCATTGTGGGCGAAAATGGCGCGGGTAAATCGACTCTCATCAAGTTGATCGCGCGGATTTATGAACCCAGCAGTGGCTCGATCTGGCTGGGAGCGCACAATCTCACGGATATTGCGCCGGCGACGATCTATCGCCATGTCGCCTTTGTGTTACAGAACTTCGGGCGCTACGAAGCTACGGCGGCCGATAACATCGCCTATGGGCAGGCCGAGGATTATCTGCACGATCGGGAAGCGGTGGAAGCGCTCGCCAAAAAGCTCGACATTCACGCGATGATCGCCGCCATGCCCCAGGGGTATGACACGTTTCTGGGGCGGCGCTTTGGCAAATACGACCCATCCGGTGGGCAGTGGCAGCAGATTGCGATTGCCCGCAGCTTCGCCCGTGATGCCCGGTTGCTCATCCTGGATGAACCGACTGCCAGCCTGGATGCACGCACCGAAGCCCAGGTCTTCGCCGGTTTCATCCGCTTATCGCAGGGACGCAGCACCCTGCTCATCTCACACCGCTTTACCACCGTCAGCCTGGCAGACCGGATTCTGGTGCTGGATGATGGGCGGATCGTGGAGCAGGGAAGTCATGACGAGCTGCTCAAGAACGGCCAGGGCTTTTACGCCCAGCTCTACCGCCTGCATCTGGATAAGCACCTTTAAGGGGAAAACGCCAACAAATAGAACAACCGACCACAGAGAGCAAGCAGAGGTCTTTCACTTTGAACTTAGTATCTATCCGTAAACCTCACCCCCGCCTCGCTTTGCTCGACTCCCCCTCTCCAATGGATTGGAGAGGGGGTCGGGGGGTGAGGTAAGCGAAAAAAGTTTACGGATAGCTTCTTAGCACTTTCAACTTTCAACGCTCCGCTGTTATTTCACACGATTCGTCAGATTCGCATCAGTCTATATTTCAATTCGTGAATCTTGTGCCACTGTTTTCCCTCAAGTATTGCAAGTGTTGCAACTGCAAGAATCCCATTTTATGCAACTCCGGTTTTGTGTCGTCGTCGTCGGACAGACACAACGACAAAGACAGAAAAACTAACACAGAAGACGCAGAGAACACAGAGAGCAAGCTGAGGAAATCTGCGCAAAATTCTGCAAATACTGCAAATGCAAATGCTCCTTTTTGCAGGCTGTGCATCATGGTCGGCGGTCATCCCATTTCGGTGGCAGCCACTTCACGAGAGATATTGACCGGTGCGGGTTGGTGGCAGCAGGTGAACAGTGATGAAAAGTCACAAAAGTCGTCAAAGTCAGGACTGGAAGTTGTGACATTTGGCTTTCAGCCATTAGGTTTTGGTCTATTGAATATCGACTGATAACTGGCAATTGAATTCATTTGTTAAGTTGCAAGGGAAAAACTAAGTTTCCCATAATTTTCATTTTAGAACAAATAATCTACCCTGTCAAGTCCCCGGAAAGTGGGGGTTCGTTTCGAACAGACACGCTGCCTTCATCCCTAACTCACTGCTCCCACACGCGCTGCGATAGGAAAAGGGAAGCCGAATATCACCGAGGCGTGTTTGTCAGTTGCGAAGGGCTAGCGAGGAAAAATGAATGTCACTGTAAAGTGGCCGTTCATTTTCGGCGCTGCAAGGCCGGCTCGATCACGGTCATCAAGGCTGTGACTTGCTCATCCCAGTCACGGCGCTTTTGTCGGGAGAGGTCAATCATGTCGGCGCGGTAGGCCTCGTGCGCTGCCTGCATCGTCGCGATCCCCGCCAGCAGCGACTCCACACTATTCTCGACAAACACCGCCCCTTGAGGGAAGTATTGCCGCAGCATCGACCAGTCTGATGTGATGACAGGACGCCCCAGCCACATCGCCTCACACGCCCCCTGCTGCAAGGTGTGATCGCGGGTGGTGAGCGTCAGAACCGCATCAGCCGATTTCAACAATTGATAATAGTCGGCGTCGGGCAAATGCCCGGTGAAGGTGACATTGGCCGAGGCCGTGGACTGATAGGCGGCCAGCTCGGCATTACGTCCATAATCGCTGGTGACGTAAAAGCGCACCTCCGGCAGCTGGCACGCCGCCGCAAAGAAGATGTCACGCGGTTCATCGCTGGCCCCCACATTGACCCAAATCACGCGAAAAGCGCCTTCCAGCGGTTTGGTTTCCACCGTGTCGGCAAAGGGCAGCGGCGGGTCTTCCATGACGATGGCGGATGCCCCCCATGCTTTCACGATGTTTGCCAGATAGGTGTTGGTCAGGATATTGGTCAGGGCGCGCTGTGCCACGAAACGCCGCACCCCCCAGAGAAACGGATAATCCACCAGCAAATGACGCTGGGTGTGGGTATCAATGATGAAGCGGAGCGGGATGATAAAACTGCATAGCCAGACGACCAGCGCCGCAGGGATCGGCGGGTCCTGAATGAAGACCAGGCGGGGGCGATGACGCAACAAGACCCAGACGGTCATGAGGGCCTGTACCGGATATTTGAGAGCTGCTGCCACCGCCCCACGACGCCGGGTGAAGTAGACATATTGCAGGCGCATCCCCAGGATCGCGGCGAAGAACTGGCTGCGGTGTGAGCCTTGTGGATGCGACCACACCAGAAACATGCTGCGGATTTTCGCGTCTTCCAGGGGTTTTTGCGGGCTCATGGCGATAGGCTTTCCGCAAATAAGGCTGCAAGTTCACGGGCTGCCCGCTGACTGTTGAACTCGTTGCTGATGCGGGCTTTGGCGGCGGGGATCAGCGCTTCCCGCAGGGCAGGATCGGTCAACAGGCGTTGCATGGCATCGGCCAACGTCAGCGCATCTTTTTCCGCCACCAGCAGCCCGTTGACGCCCGACTCAATCAGTTCCGGGATGCCGGATACCGGGGTTGAAATCACCGAAATCCCGGCTGCCATCGCTTCCATCAGCGCCACCGGAATGCCATCGACTTCGCCGCTGCCGGTGGTGATGCAGGGCAGGACAAACACATCGGCCTCTGCGAACAACTCGCGCATCTGTGATTGCACATAACGCCCGGTCAGTTCAACCTCCTGCGTCAGACCCAGCCGTTGGATCGCGGCTTCCAGGACAGGGCGCTGGCTGCCATCGCCGGCGATCCGGCAGCGAAACGACAGCCCGCGTCCTTTGAGGATGGCGCAGGCTTCGACCAGGTAAAGGATGCCCTTGCGTTCGACCAGTTGCGACGCGCTGAGAATCAGCGGAACAGCATGGGAAGTTCGCTGCTCCAGCGCGAATGCCGGCGGCGTTATGCCACAATGAATGATCTTGAGTTTATGCTCCAACGGTAAATCAGGATAGTCACGCAGGACAGCCCGGCGGCTGTAGTCGGAGATACAGGCGATGAAGCTGGCGCGTTGCAGTTTGGCGGGCAGCAGCAGACGCTCGATGAACAGCTCATTGTGGACAGTCATGCTGAAGGGAATATCGAGGAAATGGGCGGCGAAACAGGCCAGCGAAGCGGCATTGGTCGAAAAATGGGCATGGGCGTGACCTATGCCTTGTTTCCGCAAACGCCAGGCCAGATAAGTCCCACCAGCAAAGTGCATCCCATTCCGCAGCCAGATGCGCGGGCGGCGCGAGTCTTCGGTGACGAGCATTCGCAGCGCCTCCAGATAGCGGCGCGGGCGGGTGAACAGCCAGAAGCAGTGGGCGAAGATCATCTGCACGAGTGTGGTCAGGGTGAGCGGGAAAATATAAACCGTGCTGTCCTTGAGGTGGGCGACATCTGGGGGTAAATCTTGCCCAGCGGGATAGCGGTTGGCGACAGTCCGGATGTTCAGGCCGTGTTCGCGCAGCGCCAGAACTTCCCGATAAATGAAGGTCTCGGTCAGATACGGGAAGAACTGCATAAAGTAGGCGACTGTTGTAGAATGACGTTTCATGAACTCCAGAACTTTCAGGCAACATCTCTGGCGCTGGCTGTTTTTTTCCATCCCCTACCGGTCACGGCGACTGCTGGGTGCCGCTGGCTGGTTTAAGCAGCCGGATTTTCTGATCATCGGGGCGCAGCGCGCTGGCACCACCGCGCTCTATGGTCAACTGACTCAGCAGCCTCAAGTTCGTCCGGCTCTGCTGAAAGAGATTCATTATTTTGACCTCAACAGCCAAAAGCCGCCATCGTGGTACCTGGCTCATTTTCCGCTGCGCCTGTGCCAGCCCTTCGTCACCGGTGAAGCCTCGCCCTATTATCTCTTTCATCCGGCGGTGCCGCGCCGGGTTTTTGCCCTGCTGCCGGCGGTGAAGCTGATCGTGCTGCTGCGTCACCCGGTTCATCGCGCCTACTCCAATTATCATCATGCGCACAAACTCGGATTCGAAAGTCGCAGCTTTCGCGAAGCGGTTGAGGCCGAGATGCGCCAGCCCTACACACTGGATGAGCCGATGCAGCACCGGGAATTATCCTACCTGGCGCGTGGGATTTATCATGAACAGCTCACTCGCTGGCGACAGTTTTTCCCGGCGGATCAATTACTCATCCTCAAGAGCGAGGATTATTTCACCCAACCCGAAGCGACACTCCGCCGCGTCATGGATTATCTGGCTTTGCCCGTCTTGCAAAAGGTTGCTACAGTTGACCCGGAAACCAACGCCAACCTGTATCCAGAACCGATAGCGCCAGCGCTAAAAGAAGAACTGAATGCTTTTTTCGCCCCCCATAATCAGCAGTTGGCCGAACATTTTGAGTTTCCGATTGAGGATTGGACGTGATTGACCGGCGAGGATTTCTGCAACTATTCGGTTTCGCCGGGCTGGCCGCGCTCACCAGCCAGATCGGGCTGCGGGACGATGATCCCAATGTCCTGCTGATCCTGGTGGATTCGCTCAACGATTGGCTCTCGTGCCTGGGCGGGCATCCCGACGCGCGAACGCCCCATATCGATCAACTGGCTTCGCAGGGGATTTTGTTCAACAATGCCCACTGCGCCACCAGCAACAGCAATGGTTCGCGCACCAGCCTCTTCACCGGCCTGGCCCCCGCTGAGTCGGGCATCTATGGCGGCGACACCCCCTATCGTCAGCTTTATCCCCGCCTGAGTACGCTGCAACAACGCCTGATGGCGGCACGCTATCGTTCACAGGGGGCGGGACGCCTGTTTCACGTGAATGATCTGTATTCGTGGCAGGAGAATCCGTTCTTCGAGTTCAACAGTCGGTTCGTCAGCCAAAGCCTGACCGGCATCAATTCCGGCCCCAACTTTGACTGGGGGGTGATTGATGTGCCGGCAACCGATCTGCATGATTATCGCGTGACGGATTGGGCGGTGCGCAAGCTGCAAAATCTGGAAGGGCCTTTCTTCCTGGGGGTGGGCTTGAGCAGCACCCGCCATCCCTGGTACTTCCCGGCGGACATCTTCAATCGCTACGATCCCAGGCGGGTGAGCCTGCCGGATGAGCGTCATGCGCTGCTGCCAGAAGCCGGCGACAACATCATCCGTTTCAATAACCGGCATCGGCTGGTGCTGGAACAGGATTTATGGGGAGCAGGCGTGGCCGCATATCTGGCGGGGGCCAGCTTTGTCGATGATTGTGTGGGGCGGCTGCTGGCAACGCTGGAGAACAGCCCGAGTGCCGAGAATACGCTGGTGATTCTCGCCAGCACACACGGGATGCACCTGGGCGACAAAGGCTACTGGTTGTTTGATACGCTGTGGGAACAGGGGACACGCATCCCGCTGATCGTGCGGCTGCCGCACCACAGCGCGACTGCCGGACAAGTCTGTGATCGCGCCGTCAGCCTGCTGGATATATACCCGACCCTGATGGATGTGTTTCAGTATCAGGCGCTGCACACCTTAAGCGGTCGCAGCCTGAAGCCGCTGCTGGAAAACCCCAAACTGGAGTGGGATTATCCGGTCGTCATCAGCAATTCACAGGCAGAATTTGCCGTGCGCGCCAATCGCTGGCGTTACATCCGCTATCGGGATGGGGGCGAAGAATTGTACGAAACGCTGGGCGACAGCCGCGAGCTGTTAAATCTGGCCGATGACCCGGCCTATCAACTGACCAAACGCGACCTGATGGCCTGGCTGCCCGCGAATCCGGAAGCGCCTCAAGCATGATTTACGTGGTTCTGGGGATGCACAAGTCCGGGACAACGCTGGTGACCGAGATGCTGCACCATTCCGGCATCGACATGGTCGAAGCGCCTCAGTCCGGCTCGTATGAACAGGGCGCGTATTATGAGCGACAATCAACGTATGCGCTCAATCTGGCGCTGCTGGGCTGGGATGATGAGAACCTGCTCTTGCGCCCAGGTAGCGGCGATCTGAAGCTGAGTCTGGTGCATCAGGCACGGATGCAGGCCATCATCAGCGAGAACAACCAACAACACGCCGATTGGGGTTTCAAGGACCCGCGCACCTGCCTGACCTACCGGCTGTGGGAAGCGGCACTGGGTGAACATCGCCTGATTGTGGTCTTTCGCCCGCTAGAAGCGATCTGGCATCGCTATCAGTATCGCGGGCTGCGTTTCTGGAAGCACGGCCAGCGCGCCTGGGAACTGGTCAGGGCATGGTGCGCCTACAATCGCAGCATCCTGCAAATCCTACAGACGACGACGCAAGCCAGCATCGTCATCCGTTACGATAGGCTGCTTGATACGGATGAGCGGGAGTTCAAGCGACTGGAGGCTTTCGTGCAACGTCCGCTGGTTGATAGGCGGAAGCCCTCCCCAAAAGACCGCAGCGGGTTTTATCCGACGCTGGAACTCGCGGGGTGGTTTCATCAGGCGATGAAGCGCGAGTCGGTGGCGCAATTGGTGCAATCACTGGAAAGTTTAAGGGAAGCCTGAGTGGTAAAAGACATTCTCAGTCATGGGAGCGCCTTGATCCTGCTGGCCTGGTTCAGTTCATTCAGCATCTTCTTTGTCATCCTGCCCGACGAACTGCGCTGGGCGTACATTCTGTTCTTCCCCTTTCTTATCGCCCGTGAGGTTCATCGCCGCTGGCAGGAGCAGCGCCTCCGTCTGCGTGTGAATCTGGTTGATGGGCTGCTGCTGGTCTACTGTCTCTATGTGGCCGTCTCGCTGTTCACCAATGCGGCGCTGCCGCTGCCCAAAGCCGTCTATGGCGTGGACTTTCTTTTTCAGTTCTTTGTGCCGATCAGTCTATTTCTGTACCTGCGGCTCGTCCCGCCCTCCTCGTCTGATTTGCGCCTGATCACTTATGGTCTGGTCATCATCGTGTTGGTGCAGGCCGTTTTCGGCGTCATCTCGCTGCGCTGCCCGGATTGTCTCTGGCTGCCCTATCAACCGCGCCCGGCGCATGTGTTTACGCGGGCGACCGGCACGCTGGTCTCGCCGGAAGCCTATGTCATGACGCTGCTCTTCTCAATGGTGATGATTCTGCGCCTCGCGCTTGAGACCGAGCGTTCCCGCGAACGATACTTCCTGTGGATCATCCTGGCGATTGGGGTGCTGGCCGTCCTCATCAGCGGCAATCGCACCGGTTGGGTGGTGCTGGTGCTGTTGCTCCTGCTGACCGCGATTCTCGAACGGCGGCTCATCCAGTGGATGGTTGCGGCGGCCATCGTCGGGGGGCTGGCGCTTCTGCTGATCGTGCCCAACTTTCTGCAACGCTCGTTGGAGCGCCTGCAAGAGTGGCGTCAGATCGAGAGCCGCATCACGATGAATGTCGCCGGTTTGCGGCTGTTTTTCGAAAAGCCGCTGTTCGGTTGGGGCTATGCCAGTTATGACCTGTACGACTGGCAATACATGCAGCCGGTGGGCCAGATTCAATCGACAATTTATGAGCTGGCGGTTGCCACCTCGCACAACACCTACCTGACGATTCTGGCGGAAACCGGCATGGTCGGTTTTGCGCTGCTGCTGCTGCCGACGCTCTACTATTTTCTGCGAAGCCTGTTGGCCTGGCGCAAGTTTCAGCATCCACGCGAAATGATCCTGCTGTGGGCGATTGTTTTCATGGTGCATCTCTCCGGCCAGACCGCCGATCTGCGCTTTTTCCCCTTCATCCTGGCCTACTGGTTCTTCGCGCTGGCGCTCATCGCCCACCGGCTGCAAGCCATTCCACCAGAGCCAGCATGAGGCGCATCATGGAGTTGATACTCACGCTGGAACAAGGCGGCGCACAAACGCTGCTGCTGGAAAAGCTGCGCTATTTGCAGCGGCAGGGCTGCTTTGTCATGGTTTGCGCCTTCGAAGATGGGCCAACCCGACCGCAATTTGAAGCGGCTGGCATTCCTGTCCACCTGATTCAGCCGAGTCGCTGGTCAGTCGTGGCACTGCCCCTCTTTTTGTTGGAGTTAAGCCGCATTCGTCGTCACCTGATCGATTTGTTGAATCGGCATCAAATCGACATCATCCAGAGTCACCTGTTGAGTCGGTATGATTTTCTGCTGCCGGGTTTGCGCCGGGCGGTGAAGCACCTGCGGTTGGTGATCTGGACTTTTCACAACACCACCTTTGAGATCAGGCAGCAGGATCATCTCGGCCTGAAGATGCCGGTCTATCGATGGTTGTATCGCCATTTTTCCCGCCGGGTCGATGCCATCGTGATGGTCGCGCCAGCGGTGAAAACTGCCATGCTGGAGGAGTTCGCCTTTGATGAGCGCATCGTTCATGTGATTGAAAATGCGATCTCGCTGGAAACCTACACCTCTACCGGTGATTCGACGGCCTTGCGCACAGCGCTGGGCATTCCCCCGCAGGCCAAAATCCTGCTGACGGCGGGGCGTCTGACCGAGCAGAAGGGTCAGCGCTATTTGCTGGAAGCCTTCGCCCAGGCCTTGGTCGCACATCCTGACGTGTATCTGTGTATCGCCGGTGAGGGTGCGCTGCTGGATGACTTGAAGCGACTCGCCGCAAACCTGAAGATCGAAGGCCGCGTGCGTTTCCTGGGTGTGCGGCAGGATATTCCGGCCTTACTGGCGCTGACCGACCTCTTCCTGCTGCCGTCGCTCTGGGAAGGGCTGCCACAAGCCCTGCTGGAAGCGATGGCTGCTGCCAAACCGATCATTGCCACCCGGATTCCCGGCGTCGCAGGTTTAATCGAAGATCAGCATAACGGACGGTTGGTTCCCCCGGCGACGGTGAATGAATTGTCTCAGGCGATCTCGGACTGTTTAGAATCGCCAGAAGCCTGTCAGCAGATGGGGATGCGGGCGCGTGAGACGGTGCGCCAGAAGCATGATATTGTAAGGTTAGGTCAGGCTTATCTGCACTTATATGACCGTTTGTTGGGAACGTAAAGACGATGAAAGTACGGGTTTGTGTGCTGCGGCAAGCAGTATTTCCGGCGACCTGCCCGCCAACGGCTCGTGAAGTCGCGGCTTTGGCAGAAGCGGGGTATGAAGTCCATGTGATCGCCCAGCGCCGCCATTTTGATACCGAACTGCCGGCTTATGAAGTGATGGATGGGGTGCATGTTTATCGCCTGGCCGGTGGGCGACGAAAAGGCAGCCGTTTACGTTATCTATTCGATTACGGTCTTTTCTTTGTGCAGGCCTTTTTCCTGCTGACTTTTTTACACCTGCGTTACCGCTTCGCTGTCATCCAGGTCAATACCATGCCGGATTTCCTGGTTTTTGTCACGCTCGTCCCCAAACTGCTGGGGGCAAAGATTCTGCTGATGATGAAAGAACCGGTGCCTGAACTCTGGGAAACCATCTATAACCGGAAAGCGCCGCCCTGGCTGGTATGGGTCGAGCAACTGGCGATCCGGTATGCCGACAAAGTGTATACAGTGACGAAGAATCTGCGGCAGGTTTACATTCAGCGCGGGGCGCAGGCCGACAAAATCGCTGTCATGCTGAATGTGCCCAATCCCAAATACTGGTTAGGGAACCAGCCACCCCAACCCCAAGCCAAAGCCTTCCGCCTGATCGTTCATGGCACCATCGAAGACCGCTATGGGCATGATGTCATATTGGATGCGGTGGCTCGTGCCAAAGCCTCGATACCGGAATTGAAGTTGCGCATCACCGGGCATGGCAGCAAAGCCAATGATTTGCCCCGCATGATTCACGAGCGCGGATTGGGCGACACGGTTGAATTCCTCGGTTGGGTCAGCCATGAAGCGCTGGTAGCCGAAATCCAGGCGGCGGATGTCGGGCTGGTTGGGCTGCGAATATCCCCTTACTCCCGGCTCATCCACACCAACAAGATGTTTGAATACATCCTCTTCAGAAAACCCGTCATCCACCCGCGCCTGGATGCGGTTCAGGCGATCTTTTCGACGGATGAGCTGGCCTATTATGAAGCCGCCAATGCCGAGGATTTAGCCGCGACGATTATCCGGCTGTATGGCGATGCGGATCTACGCCAGCGCTTCGCTGAAAGAGCCTTTCAACGGACCCAAACAGCCTATTCCTGGGATATCGAGAAGCAGCATTATCTCGCCAGCTATCGTGCCTTAATCGCGCCAGGTCGCATATAGAAAACGCTTCGCCAGCGGCAGGTTATCGCCGGTGATGGCGACTCCATCGCGCACCTGCCAGATGCCATAACCGCGCTCCAGCAGCCATTGGGCAAGGGCGATGTTGTCAAAGCCGTGCAGTTCAATGAACAACGCCGGATGATGATTTTCGATGAGCTGTGTCATGCCCAGCAGAGCGTCAAATTCCAACCCTTCAACATCGATCTTGATGAAGTCGGGGGCTGGCAGATTTTCCTGAGCCATCAACTCATCCAGACCATACACTTCAATCTCGACTTCCTGACACCGATGTTGCGCCGCCAAACGCGCCTGCTGTTCCGGGTGGATAGTGCTGTACGCGCCCATCTCATCACAAACGAGGATCGCTGACTGGGCGTGTTGGCGTCCAATGGCATAGGGCATCAGGCGCAGGTTGGCGGTGTGATTAAGCTGGCGGTGGGCTTCGATCAATTGGCGATGATATGGCACCGGCTCAAAGCTGATGACCTGTCCCTCGGCTACGGCGCGGACAAAGAACAGGCTGAATAAGCCCTCGAAGGCCCCGATGTCGTAGACAATCTTCCCGCGATAATCCAGCTTCGCTAAGAAGGCGGCATCAATATCCAACGGGCGGAAAGGGAGAAAATCGTAGCCACCCCGCCGCTTCATCCCCTTCCATAAGCCGGAACGGGCGGTGTAGACCCAGTTGCGACTCAGGTAACGGGTGAAGCGGCGCAACAGCGCTGATCTCATCCAAAGACTTCTAAAGTAAATTGTCTCCAGAACTCGTAGGTGGCGCGGCTGCCGGCATAGAGCGCATCTGGCACCTGCCCTGTCTCCAGCACTTCATAGGCGAAAGGCTCCAGTGGATTCATGCCAATAAACCCCAGCAGCAGCAGATTCGCCACCAGTGGATTACCATTTGCCCGTATGGTCAGGCCCAGTTCCAGATAAGCATTGGCATAATGGCTGTCATACTCGATAGCCAGTAAGGCATTTTCGGTGGCAACCGGATAGGCTCCCAGCCGACGACAGACTTTGGCGCGCGAGGCGTAGGCATAGGCAAAGTCGCTGACTTGATCGGACGGGAATTGCAGGGCGAGTTCGAAATTCCGCAGCGCCGCCGCGTTATCCCCCAGCCGAAAAAGCACGTTGCCTAGAGTGGTATAGGCAAAGACACCTTCGGGGTCAAGGCTGACAGCACGCAGGGCATCGGCCAGGGCTAAATCGAGCGCGTCGGCACTGGTGTACAGTTCACTGCGACGCACATAGGCTAAACTGGAATTGGGATCCAGCTCGATGGCACGGTTGAAATCTTCCAGGGCATAGTTATAAGCCAGACTTTGTTCGGAATCGGTTTTGACATCACCCAGCTTGCGATACAAGACCGCCCGTTTGATGTAGACATAGGCGAAATTGGGGTCGATTTCCAGTGCGCGGTTGTAGGCGGCGAAGGATTCCTGTAACAGGAATTCCTGTTGATAAGAGTCGCCGAGGCGGGCATAGGTATAGGCATTGTCCGGGGCAAGCGCGATCGCGCGTTGATAATCGGCAATCGCCAGATGATGCTCGTACAGGGCGTAATGAGCATCGCCGCGCAGCGTCAACAATTCAGCATCGGCGGCATTATCAGCCAGCGCAGCCGAATAGGTCGCCACCTGTTCGCGGTAATAACTCTGATCGAATAACAGATTCGGGGTGATGCCATCCAGTGAAAAACAAAGATTCTCTTGGGCATTAAGCTGCATCGGACTGAAGGCCAATATCAAGCCAAAGAGGGGCAGGAAGAAAAACAGTTTCATACAGTGTCCTCACCGCACTAAACATCTTCAATTGTACAATATCTTAGCTAATGAGAGTCATCGAATTGCAAGCAAGCGCATTTACCGAGCCGGTGTAGACCAAGGAACCGATTGAACAGCATCTGGAAGTTACCGGGTCAATCGCAGTGGTTGGGTTCACTTTGTTATCCGCGCCGGATACTGACTTCAGCGGAACCTTAGTGGATGTATTTCCGGATGGATATGCTCATTTAGTGCAAGAAGGTATCTTCCGGGCGCGCTACCACACCAGAGAACTTGCTGACATCGAACCTGGTCAAGTCTATTACTTGGAGGTTGATCTTTGGTGAACCAGCTATGTGTTCAAAACCGGACACCAGCTGCGGGTGGAAGTATCCAGCCGTAACCCTGACCGCTTTGATCGTAATCTCAACACGACCGTTATCCACCTGGCGTCACCGTTCGCCGCTGTAATCGGGCGGAATCGGCAGCGCCATCTTGGCCGTCAACCCGCCATCGAAGTAGAGGACATGACCGGTCATGAACTCGGAGGCATCGGAGAGCATGAAGCAGGCCACCTGCCCGCAATCGCGCGGCAACCCGATCCGCCCCCAGGGAACGGCACTGTCGCCCATCTCGCGGCTGTAGCCAGCGATGGTTTTGAAGTAACTCTCGACCTCAATCGAACCGGGAGCCAGCACATTGGCGCGGATATGGACAGGGCACAACTCAACTGCCAGTTCACGGGTGAAGGCGTTGATCGCCCCTTTGGTGCCAGCATAGACTGAATAGCCGGGGAAGCCGATGAACCCATGCACCGATGAAACGTTGACGATGCTGCCGCCGGCCCAGGGTTTATCCGGTTGCTGCTGGCGCAGGAATTCACCGCGCGGGATCATGTGGCGCACCGCCTGCTGGGCACAGAAGAACTCACCGCGAATGTTCAGATTGTAGATGCGGTTGAACTGATCTTCCGTCACCTTCAGGAACTCCGCCGTCAGCGTCACGCCAGCATTGTTGACCAGCCCATCCAGTCCGCCGAGGAAAGCCGCCGCTTCATCTACAAGGCGGATGCACTCGCTGACCACGCCCAGATCAGCGCTGATCGCCAACGCTCGCCGCCCCATGCCTTTGATTTCTTCGACGGCCTCCTGCGCCCCTTGCCCACTGTGGGCATAACTCAGGACGACATCCGCGCCTTGCCGTGCCGCCTCCAGCGCGATGCCTTTGCCGATGCCGGTGCCAGCGCCGGTCACCAGGATCAGTTTGCCTTCCAGACTGTACACGTTGCTCACCGGGTTCTTTCCTTGTCGTGTGTTCTCAGCTTCGCACATCGGGGTTGGGCAGCATGAAGTTCTCGCGGATGAACCCCATCAGGTCGTGATAGGCCGCGATGAAGCTCCGCAGCGTCCGCACCGTCGCCCCATACGAGTCGAACTGCTGCACCGTCATCCCCTGCTCGTCATAGGCGGTGCGGAAGTCTGGCACATGGGCGCACAGATCATCGATGATGGCCGGGTCAACCGGGTTATGGATGCGCTCCACCACCGCCACATCCGAAGCGTTGAAGCGCTTCTGCCACTCGTGCGGGATGGTCAGGATGACATCGCCGCCGATGAATTCCGACCAGTGCAGATGATGGCGATAGGCCGCGGCCAGCAACCGGGTACGATAACCGCGCCCCTGATAGAGTTGATAGGCTTTTTTCATGGCCGCCACGCCCGACCAGTGGGGAGCTGCCGGATGAGTCGTCAGATTATCGCGGGCGATGACCGCCTGCATCCAGTCATCCAGTCGCCCGATCATCATGGCACAGGCGGGATACAGGTTGTCGGTCGGTTGACCCGCCGCCGCCCGTCGCGCTATACCGCGCTCGACCGCTTCGGCCACCGCAAGCGCCTGTGGCACGGTGAAGCACACCGTCGCTGTGACGTTGATCCCTTCGCTGGTGGCTTCCTCAAGGGCGGCGATGCCGGCTGCCGTCACTGGCATCTTGATTTGCAGGTTGGGTGCCAACGTGTGAAAGTGCCGCGCCTGCGCCACCATGGCCGCCGCGTTGCGATAGTTGGCCGGGTTGGTCTGAATCGAGAGCCAGCCTTTGCGTCCCTGCTCCCGTTCAAAGATCGGCAGCAGCAGCTTCGCGCCATGCACCGCCACTTCTTCGCAGACCTTCCAGGCGATCTCGACCTCTGACCAGTCGGGCTGCTCCTGAATGATGGCATGGATGCGCGGCTTCCACAAATGCAGTTCTTTCTTCAGCACACTCAGCACGATGATCGGGTTGCTGGTCGCGCCAACCGCCCCGTGTTCCAGCGCATAGGTCAGCTCATCGACAGAGCAGGAGTCATTCCAGAAATCAGTGATGGTCGTCAACGCCATCTGATGGAGGGGACTCTTGTAGGTCATAACATTACTTTCTCATGGCTCACTGGGTGGCGGTGATGCCCCCATCGAGATACAGCACTTGCCCGGTCACAAAGTCGGAAGCCGGGGAGACAAAGAACAACACCGCCTGCATCACTTCTTCCGGCTCGGCCACCCGCCCCAGCGGGATACGGGCGGTCAGGGCGCTGTAGAACGCCGGATCGGAGAGCATGTTGGCGACCAGCTCGGTGCGGACGAAGGTCGGCGCGACCACATTGACATTGATCTTATGCGGCGACCACTCGGCGGCCAGCTGCTTGCACATCGTCCCCAGCCCGCCTTTGGCCGCGCAGTAAGCCGCATAGCCCCGTCCGCGCAGCGCCAGTTGCGTCCGCACTGAACCGAGATGCACCTGTTTGCCGCCCTGCTCACGGGCGATCATCACATTGGCGGCGGCCTGGGCCAGGAACAACGCCGACTTGAGGTTGGCGGTGTAGACATAATCGAAGTTTTCCTCGGTGATCTGGCCGGCTTTCTCCTCGCGGTTCAGCCCGACACAATTCACCAGGATGTCGATCTGCCCAAAATGCCCGGCGACCTGCTCCACCATCGCATTGATCTGCTTGACCGACGCCGCATCGAAGGCGAACCCGGCGGCATCATGCCCCTCAGCGCGGAGGGCATCAGCTAAATCCTGACACTTTTTGGCGCTGCGTCCGGCGATGGCGACCTTCGCCCCCACCGCGGCCAGCCCACGACAGACGGCCTCGCCGATCCCGCCATACCCGCCCGGCACCAGGGCCACTTTGCCATCCAGCCGGAACAAGCGGTGCAGCAAATCAGCCGTGTTGAGTTCAGTCATCATGACCTCGATTGGGTAGTGAAAGTCGGCGCAACCTGTTCCGCAAACAACCGCATTCCGTCGCTCTCCGGCGCATCCAGGAACCACAGCATGAAGTGGCTGACCCCCAGCCCGATATACGACTGAAGTTGGCTCTTCACCTCGTCCGGCGTTCCGACCAGCCCGGTCTCGGTCAGGTAGCGCGGGTAGACATCGCTCTCGCCCCGCACAAACGCCTGGAAATCGGCATCCGGTGGGGTTTCGACTCCCGGCGGCGTCAGCGCCAGCATCGCCTTGAGCTTGTCGCGGATGGCGGCGCGGCTGGGGGCGATGAGAATCTGGGTTTCATAACTGATCTCTAACTCGTCAAAGTCCCGGCCAATCGTCTGACAGGCCGCTTTCAGATCGGTCAGCCGCCGCTGCATCTCCGCCAGCCCGACCGGCACGCTGTTCCAGCCCTGCCCATAACGCGCTGCCGCCTGCAAGGTCAGGGGATGCGCTTCGCCGAACCAGATGGGCGGATGCGGCTGGGAAACAGGATGAGGCGTACAGACAGCGCCCTTGACGTGGTAATAGCGCCCGGCAAAGGTCAGCGGATTGTTGGGCGTCGTCTGCCACAATTTCAGCGTCAGTTCCAGCCCTTCGAGGAAGTCCGGCATCCGGTCTTCCATCGCCTCCGGGTAGTGCAGGCCGTAGGCCTGATGTTCGCCGGCGCGGGTGCCGGTGTCAGCGAAGTAGATGAAGCGCCCGCCGGAAAGCTGGTCGAGCGTGGCGATCATCTTGGCGGCTACGGCCGGCTGACGGAAGAAATGCGCCTGGTGGATGATGCCCAGCTTCGCCCGCCGGGTCGCGCCCGCAATCGCTGCCAGCGTCGTCCAGCCTTCCAGGATGGCCTCATCCTTGCCCAGCATCAGATGGTCGGCCACCCAGATCGAGTCATAGCCGAGCGCATCCGCCTGCACTGCCGTTTGCAGCGCCGCCTGGCTATCCAGCGCCGGGAAGTTCGGCGTGCGGAATAACCCACCCCCCGGCCAGGCAAAAATCGGTACACAATAGCCGAATTGGTTCGGTCGCATCATGGCCTCACAAAACCTGATAATCGAGCGGCTCACCGCGCAGGTGATGCAGCACATTATTCCAGATGTTGAGCGAATCGCGCACCCAGGTCCAGGCTCCCTGCCAGGCTGAGTGCGGCGTCAGGGTGACATTGGCGCTGAGGTCTTCGTGCAGCGCGTGCAGCGGGTCATCCACTGGCAGCGGTTCCTCGTACATGACATCCAGGCCGGCACCGCCCAGCCGGCGGGACTTCAGGGCTTCGACCAGCGCCGGCTGATCGACCAGCTTGCCCCGCGCCGTGTTGATGAAATAGGCATCCGGCTTCATCAGACCGATTTCCCGCGCTCCGATGATCTTCTCGGTCTCCGGCTTGATCGGGATATGCACGCTCAACACATCGGAACGTCGGAACAGCTCATCCCATTCGACGTACTCGACATGATACTCGGCTTCCAGTTGGGGGAAACGCCGGATGTCCCAGTAAATAGTTTTCATCTCGAAGGCATGGGCGTAACGCGCCATCGGGCGGGCGATCTCGCCGAAGCCCAGCAGCCCCAGCGTGTAGTCCTGCACGATGCGGATATTGGGAATGGTCGCGCCCCAGCCGGTCTGCACATAGTTGCGCTGCTGCATATGAAGGCGCTGGTAGGGCAGTTGTTTGTAATGGCTGAGGAGAACGGCCCAGGCCTGTTCAGCGACGGCGATATAGTTGATGAGCGGCGTGGCGCAGACCGGCAGGTTCATCGCCCGCGCGGTGTCCAGCGGCACCCCGCGATGATCGAGTCCGAGATGCTGCACCAGCTTGAGCTTTTTGCCTTTCGCCAGCACCTCCGGCGGCACCTGCTCTTTGTGCACCACCAGATAATCGACATCGGCGATCACCGCTTCCAGTTCCGCCAGCGTCTTGACCTCGTGCAGCTTCACCTCGTAATCCGCGAATAATTCCTCGAACAACGGGGCTGAGTCCAGCGCTGCCGGATCATCAAAGTTCGGCACCCAGATCCAATTCGGGTCCTTGCGATCCCGCAGCCGCACACCCAGCAGCACATTGCCGATATTGTCCCAGACGGCGATGGTAATCATGAAGCCCTCACTTTCGCCCAGGCGCGCATGAAGGTGCGCTTGCCATTCGCCAGCACGGCTAAGGGATCGTCTTCGCCCGGCACCGGACGCAGCTCCATCGAGAGGATCGGGGTGCGGTCCAGGCGACGCCGTGCCCGACTCCAATAGCCCACCGCGTCCAACTGATGCAGATAGTCGATCACTTCCGGCAGATCATTGCGCCCCAGCGGGTGACCGAAGCGTGGATGAAAATCGCCGTAGAGCGGAGAACTGGGGTGGTCGATGACGCAGTTGCCGATGTGGGCGTGGATCAGATGCGGCGCGGCCGTTTGCAGGGCATAGGCCGAGGTTTCACCCAGCAGCGGCAGATGGCTCAGGTCAATCGTCAGGCCAAAGTTGGGACGGTTCACCGCTTCAGCCAGCGCCACCGCTTCTATGGTCGGGCCAATCAACCGTTTCTTCTCGATGTCGCGGTCAAAATTCTCAAAGGTGATGAACAACAACTGCTGACCGGATTGAGCGGCGGCGTAATCGCACAGGCTTTGCAGGTCTTCTACCAGCCGGGCGGTGGTCGCCTCGCGCTCGGTTGGTCCCGGATCGAGCGGCCCCTGCACCATCGCCATGCTCGCCCCGATGTCAATCGCTTCATCCACCAGCGCTTTCAGGCGCGTGACCGCCGTCTTACGCAGATCATGATCGGCGCTGCCCGGCTCCAGCTTTTCCAGCAGCACCGGCAGAATCGGCAGGTAAACGATCTGGAGCTGCGATTGCGCCAGCAGCGCTTTAGCCTTCTGCCGCACCTCCGGGTTCTTGATCGGCGCGATCTCAATCGCCCCGAAATCTGAGTCATTGATGATCGTCGGCAGCGTCTCCAGAATCGGTCCCTCGCCGCCGCGACATTCCAGATAAATCAGGGGGTGAATCACCCCAAAGTCCAGCATGTGTGACCAGGTGGTCATGCCTGCAACCCTTTCACGATGTCGAGTTCATAGGGTAAATCGCGGCGCTGCAACACTTCATCCAGCGTCACGGTGCGCCCCAGTCGTTCGGCTTCCAGTAGACCGAACACCAGCGCCAACGAGCGCAGCCCCATCGCACCGGTCACTTCCGGCTGCCGATGGTCGATGACGGCCTGGACAAAATCAGCCTGTTCGATGCCGAGCAGATTGGCATCAATATCGGCCCAGGCCAGATCGTAGCGGGTCAGCCGTTCGCTGCCGAAGAGCGCAGCCGTGGTCGCATCCAGGGCGAAATCCGGCACCAGCTTGAGCAGCTCTTCCACCGGAATCGGGACATCTTTCCCGGCCTGGCGCTGAACCAGCCCCAGCGGTTTGCCCAGCCGGTCGCCGGGGATATTGAGCGAACCGCCGGTGCCATAGATCACCCGGCTGAACAAGCCCTCGCCGCGCCCGGCCATATTCAGCAGCCAGTTGACCAGCGCGCCGCTGCTAAAGCGCATCACACCCACCGACAGGTCTTCGGCATCCGCCGGATGTAGCCCGCCCTGGGCATCCTTGCGCTCGGCGTCCACAATTGCGCTCATGCCGAAAACTGACTCAATCGGCCCCAGATAAAACTCCAGAATGTCGGTGTAATGCACCCCCATATCGATGACGATGCCGCCGCGATCCTTGCGATGCCGCCAGGGGGTGATGACGACGAACTCGCCACTGCTCGACGAAGCCTGTGTCGCCAGATAGGGACGCCCGATGGCCCCGCTATCGACCAGCGCCTTGCCCAACCGGTTGATCGGGTCGCGCCGGTAATTCTCGGCCACCGCCAGCACCCGCCCGGCCTGCTCCGCCGCCTGTACCAAATTCACCCCTTCTGCCACCGTCAGCGTGATCGGCTTCTCGGCCAGCACATCCATGCCAGCGGCGAAGGCTTTCAGCGCCACATCGGTATGGGTTTCCGGCGTCGTCGTGACGATGAGGCCATCGAGCTTCATGCTGCGCTGCATCGCCTCGAAATCGGTGAAAACCTGCGGACGTTTGCCCAGCAGCTCGCCAGCCTGGTCGGCCAGCTTCTCGCCATTGGCCGGAAAGATGTCGCAGACCGCCACCAGATCAAAGTTCAGGTGCCCGACCGCCTGAAGTTTCTTCATCCCCAACACATGCCGCCGGCCCATCCCGCCGCAGCCGACCAATCCCATCGCAAAAGTCATTATGAAACGTCTTTCTTTAATGTATGATGCACTTGACGCCAAATTTTCCCGTAGGGGCGGTTCGCGAACCGCCCCTACATTCCCTGAACTGCGTAAGTCCTGTTATGGCAGTTCCAGCGAATAATTCAGCTTATGCAAGAAATCGGCGTTGATGCGGGCGCTTTCGGCGGGCGACACCTCGCTGACACTTTGCTCGATGACCACCCAGCCCTTGAACTGCTGCGCCTGAAGCTCGGCCAGGATGGCACCGAAGTCGAGGCCGATGGTTCCGCGACCCATTTCGACGAACTTGCCTGCCGCCCAATCCTTCAGGTGGATATAACCGGTGCGCGCACGGTATTTGCGAAGATGCGCCACCGGGTCCTCGCCGACCAGCCCGATGTGCGAGGCATCGAGGCAGAGTGTGGTCTTCTGTGTCTCATGCAGCAGGATGTCGATCTCGGCTTCGGTCTCGATGGTACAGCCGACGTGCGGGTGATAGGCCAGCCCGATGCCCAGATCAGCCCCATGAACCGCCAGTTGTTCACAGGCTTTCGCCAGATTGGTGTATTCATCGGCGGTCGGCGGTCGGGTACGCAGCCGGCTGCCCCCAACCAGTCCATACATCTCCGCGCCGAACAGGGCGGCATATTCCATGCGCCGCTTGTGAATGGTGATCTGTTCGGCGCTGACCGGCACTTCGACGCCGCCGAACAGGGTGGCGACCTGTAACCCGCCCAGCAGGCCGCGCAGATGATCGGGCGTCCCCAGCCAGTCCAACGAATGATCGAACAATTCCACCGCCTGCCAGCCGACCTGACGAATATCAGCCAGGGTGCTGGCGAGATCGGGTTTGGTGCTCCAGTTGATGGTGCTGTACGCGAAACGTAACGGATGTTGTGCCATGATGTTCACCTGATGTCCAAACGAATAAAGATGCGATCCGAGTTGTTAGTTGTTAGTTGTTAGTTGCTGGTTGTTAGTTCTTAGTTCCTAGTTGTTAGTTCCTGGTTCAAAGCCAGATCGTTCACAAGTGTTGACATCCCAGGCCAGCAATACCTCTGTTCACCTGGCGATGCGATAACGGATTGATCACTGGAACGGACATGGCAGTGCCATGTCCCTACCGAAAACCCGGTGGTCGTAGGGACACGGCAATGCAGTGTCCGCCGCCCTCTTGCGTGTTTTGACGAACCCTCAACCATTTCACACCGCTGCCCGACTGCTAACTAACAACTAACAACTCTCCTATGCCACTGCCTGCTCATCCGCATCCAGCACACGGATGTTCAGTTCAGCCGCGATCTGATGAAACCAGCGCCCTACGGCGGGCAGTTCATCGGCGGTTGCCCCTTCCACAATCACCGGATAATCCGGCGAGAGCGCCTCGATCAGGCGAAACAGGGTGTGGAAATCCATCGTCCCGCTGCCGGGGCAGCCATCCTGCAAATGGAGCGACAGCCGATTCTCGATCCAGATGTCTTTGGCGTGGCAGCTCACGATGTGCTGCCCCAACGCCGCGAAGTCCGCTTCCAGCGCAGTCCGGGTGTTGAAGACCGTCTCGCGGGTGATCCAGTTGGCTGAGTCGTAATCGCTGCGTACCCAGGGCGAATCCACTTCATCCAGCACCGCCGCCGTGACTCGCGCCGACTCCAGCGTGACCAGTTGATGCCCCTCAAGGCACAGATACACGCCGTTGTCTTCTGCCGCCGCGGCGCATTCCCGCAGCGTCTTTACCAGTTGTTGACGCGCTGCTGCCGTCCAGTTATCGGGATGAGGGAACCAGGGGCCAGCCGGACTCATCGAGCCGGGGCCGGTATCCACGCTGCGCGCCCCCATCCAGCCGGCCAGCCGCAGCGCTGCCTGCAACGTCTTTACCGACTCGCGGCGCACTGCTTCGTCCGTCGTCACCAGATTTTGCCAGTACCCGGTCACCTGAAACAGCCGCAGATTCTCGTCTGCCAGCAGGTGGCGCAGCGCCTCGGCTTTGGTGCGCGAGGTGGTATGGGGATCGTTGCGGCGGAAGCGGGCGAAGATGCCAGTGAACCCCAATTCCCGCACCTGTTGGCAAACCTGCGGCGTCATCTCGCCCATATCCTCCGGCAGGAACGCGCCGACGAATCCCAAGCGCATTGGCTTTAGCCCTTCAACCCGCTGGTGACGAATCCCTGGACGATATAGCGCTGGGCGAACAGGAACATCAGCACCATTGGCAGCACCATCAGGCTGGAGATCGCCATCACCAGATCGTTACGCACAATCGACGGGAAGACATTGCGGAACACATTCAGACCGAGCGACAGGGTGTAATTGTCCGGGTCGGTCAGATAGATGAACGGGCCGAGGAAGTCGTTCCAGATGCCCAGCACCGTCAGCAGCGCCACCGAGATCATGGCCGGGCGCGACAGTGGCACATAAATGCTCCACCAGATACGCAGGTGGCTGGCTCCGTCGATGATGGCGGCTTCATCCAGATCGCGCGGGATCTGCATGAAGAACTGGCGCAGCAGAAAGATGTTGAGCGCCCCCCCGCCGAACCATGCCGGGACGATCAGCGGGGCGAAGGTGTTCAGCCAACCGAGCTTCTGGAACAGGATGTACAGCGGGATCAGCGTCACCTGGGGCGGCAGCATGATCGACGCCAGCACCAGCAGGAACCAGATGTTGCGCCCCGGAAACTTCAGCCGGGCAAAACCATAGGCACACAGCGACGAGGTGACGATCACGCCCGGCAGGGTGGCGACGATGATGAAGACGGTGTTCATCGTCCAGCGTGGAAAATCCGTGTTCTTGTAGGTCCAGGCTTCCTGATAATTGGTCGGCACCAATTGATTGGGCAGGAAGGTCGGTGGATAGCGGTTGATCTCGGTATAGGACTTCAGCGATGTGCTGACCATCAGGATGAGCGGCAGCACAAAGACCGATGTGCCGACCACCAGCAAGGCATAAATGAAGCCCTTGCTGACGAACTCCTGACGGCGACGAGCCGCCTTGATCTGTGACGAATTAATGGTCGTCGGTGCCGCAGCGATGCTGGTCATTCGCGCACCTCGCTTTCGTAATAGACCCACAGCGGTGAGCTGCGGAAGATCAGCAGGGTCAGGACGATGATGATGGCGAACATAACCCAGGCCATGGCCGAGGCGTAGCCCATCTCCAGCCAGTCAAAGGCTTTTTCGTAGAGATTGAAGTTGTAGAAGTAGGTGGCCTTCACCGGCCCGCCTTCGGTCATGATGTAGGCTGGGACGAAGAACTGGAACGCGCCGATGACGTTGGTGACCACATTGAAGAAAATGGTCGGCGAGAGCATCGGGATCGTCACGCGAATGAAGCGCTGCAAACCGTTGGCACCGTCGATCTTGGCGGCGTCGAGCAGTTCCTCCGGGATGTGTTGCAGGCCAGCCACATAGATGATGGTGGTGACGGCTCCGGCCCAGATGCTCATCAGCACCAACGAGAACAGGGCGATGTCCGGCGCTCCCAGCCAGTTGATGGGCGGCAGCCCAAGCCCCTGGATGAAGCCGTTGATCGGGCCATACTCTTTGTTATAGAGAAATTTCCACAGCACCGCCGAGGCCGCATACGGCACGATGATCGGCAAGTAAAAGAAGGTGCGGAAGAAGGTCAGACCGCGCACCTTTTGTGTCAACAGCACAGCGATTGCCAGGCTGACGACCTGCCCCAGCGCGACGAACATCAAGGCATAACGGATCGTGACGCTCAGAGAGCGACCAAAGTCACGGTCGCGGGTGAACAAATCGACATAATTCTGAAAACCGATGAATTCGGGTGTATTGGTGATTTTGTAATCGGTCAGGCTGTAATAGGCCGAGGCGATCATCGGCCCAAAAGTCCAGATCAACAGCCCCAGAACGACTGGCAGAATGAACAGGTAGCCGCGCAGCGTATCTTGCCAGAAGGTCGGACTGCGCTTAGGTTGCGGGCGCGACAGCGTAATGGCACTCATCTTCCCCTCCTCAAGAATGGACGTTTCATGGAGTCCCGCCGCCAATCAGGACGGGCGACGGGACAGTGTATGAGGATGATCGGTGCGTTAGCCGCTGCGATCCAGGCAAGACTGGATGTTGTCGTTCGCTTCGGTGAAGGCATCAGTGACCGATACGCCACCGACGATGACCGCATCAAAGGCGTCGTTGATCTCGGTATTGATCTGACCGGCATAGAGGCTGCCGCAGTCGCCAGGGAAGTATTGCGGCGTGATGCCGTTCTCGCCATTGTTCAGGAAGGCTTCGATGTTGTCCGGCGGGCCAGGCAGCGCCAGGATGTCCGGGTCATTCCGCATCGATTTCAGCAGCGGCATACCGGAATAACGCAGGGCAACCGCTTTTTGTGTTTCGGGCGACAGCAGCCCCTTCACGAAGTCCCAGGCCAGTTGCGGGTCCTGGGCGTTGGCGGTGATGCTGAAGCCATAAGTACCCATGCCGGTGACCTTGCCATTGGGCAGGCTGGGGATCACTTCGACATCCCATTCAAACGGCTGGGGATCGAGGGCGCGGACACCCTGCATCGGGCCGGGGATGTGCAGTTGCAGCGCGCACTTGCCCACCAGGAAGCAGTCGCCGCCGGCATCAAAGTCGAACGGCTGACCGATGCCATCCTTGGTCCACATATTGGTGTAGGCTTCCAACCCGGCCAGTGATTCAGGCGTACTGAGCAATACGGTCTTTCCATCTTCGCTCAGAACGCCACCGCCGTAGCCAACAATCCAGGGAACGTAAATCGCCCACCACTTCGTCGTGCCACCGTTTGCGCCGGCTGGCAGACAGAAGGCTCCGGTTTTTTCCAGGATCAGCTTGCATGAAGCGATGATCTCTTCCCAGGTCGATTCAGGGGTGGGCAGCGGTGCGCCAGCCTGTTCGAACAGGGTCTTATTGTAATACAGCGTCACGACATCATACGACGAGGGAATCATGTAGATGCCTTCGCCTTCGACCTTGCTCAACGCCAGCATGTTTTCATACACATCGCTGAGGTCGAAGTTCGGGTCAGCCAGAGCCAGCGGCTCCATATCAATCGAGATGCCGCCTTTGGCAAAGGGGACGACGAACAGATCAGCGGTGAAGGTTACATCGGGCAGCGTGCCAGCCGCCGCCTGGGTCGCCAGCGCTGCGGCGATGTCGCCGGTCAGGTATTCAACCGATACCTTGTAATCGGGATGCAGCGCTTCGAATTGTTCGACCAGCATCATATTCACATTGTCAACAAAATCGCCCTGGAGCGTGCCAAAGCGGAATTCCTTCAGGTCTTGAGCCGTTGTGGTGATGCCAACACTGATGGTCAGCAGGACGAGGACAAAAACGAGCAGTAACTTGCGAGTAAACATAGATCATTCTCCGTAACAGCCAGTATTTGAACGTTGTTGAAGATTGTTGTCTGAAATCGGTGGTATGGTGGCTTACCTCCTCTATCCCGCTAGATGGAACCCGATGGTAGAATTTTCGGAATTGACGATTATCCAGTACAATTCTGGAAACGATAATCGAAATTGTAAATTCGAATTCCGAATCTGTCAAAAACCTGATGATCTGGGAACACACTATGGCCGCTCAATCCTTCACCCCTATCGAAGAAACCCGTCGCACCCTGGCGGCGCAGGTACAGGAGCGCATCCGTGAAGCCATCCTCAAACAAATCCTCAAACCGGGGGAGCGCATTGACCAGAACAAGCTGGCCGATGAACTGGGCGTGAGCATGGCACCGCTGCGGGAGGCTCTGAAGGGGCTGGAAGCCGAAGGGCTGGTCACCATCCAACCGCGTCGGGGCGCGTTCGTGGTCGAAGTCTCGATCAGCGATATGGATGAGCTGTATTTCACCCGCCAGTTGATCGAAGGCGAAGCGCTCTACCATGCCGTTCCGCGCCTGACCGAGCGTGACTTTGCTGATCTGCAACAGATGATCCAGGACATGCGGCGGGCAACCGAGGCTAATGAGATCGGCACCTACATTGCGCTCAATCGCCAGTTTCATCTATGCCTCTACAACGCACTGGAGAACCAGCATCTCATCCAGGTGATCCGAATGCTCTGGGAACGGAGCGAACTCTACCGCTATCGCTATATGTTCATGACGCGCGAAACCGAGCGCATCCATCAGGAGCATGAGGCTATCCTGGAAGCCTGCCGGCAGCGCAACCAGGCACTGGCGAAGGAACGCGCTATGCAGCACATCTACCTGACTCAGCGCCAGCTTGACCACCAGTTGCGCGGCCAAGCCTCGCTGCATCGGGAAGATGAAACCTGATTCAACGGCAGCGTGACGATGACGGATCGATTGAAAGAAGAATTAAACCACAGAGGACACAGAGAACACGGAGAGGAATCAGAGGTCTTTTACTTAGCACTTTCAACTTGCAAATGCTGCTGGGGGTTATAACCACCCAGCTAACGGGAAATACGGTAAGCGCACTAAAGGCGCTGCAAGACAAGCGGATGTAACCAGCCCCTTTAGTGGGCTTACCCGAAAAGGTTAGCTGAGGGTTTGAACCCTCAGCGTCGGATAAGCGGTTGAATCCCCTATTTTCAGGGAACGGAGAGATCACTATGAAAATCACCAAGATCGAAGTCATGCGGCTCAACTGGCAGCCGCCCCCACCGAAGACACCCGCCCGGTCTGACTCGTGGGCCAAAGATGCGGAAGTCGCCAACCCGATGTCGCGTTACCCAAAGGTCAAACGCCATCGCAGCCTGTGGACGCCGCAGTGGGAAGAAGTGTGGTGCAAAGTCACGGTCGAGGACGGCACTTGGGGCATCGGCAGCACCGGCAACGGACGGGTGGCCGCCGCTATCATTGAGGATCATCTCGCGCCGCAGCTCATCGGCGAGAACTGCTTCGCCACCGACAAAATCGCGGACATGATGTACCGCCTGACCAAGCCCTATGGCACGATGGGGCTGGCCTCGTATGCCATCAGCGCGATTGATCTGGCGCTCTGGGATGTCAAAGGCAAGCTGCTGGGCAAGCCGGTCTATGAACTGCTGGGCGGCCCGACCCAGGATAAGCTCTTTTGCTATTCCACCGGCAATGATGTCGCCTGGTATCAGGAGCTTGGGTTCAAGGCCTTCAAACTGGCCTGTCCCTACGGCCCGGCGGATGGACTGGACGGGATTGATCGCAACGAGGTCTTTGTCGCCCAGGCACGCGAGATGATCGGCGATGAGTGTGAGCTGATGCTCGACTGTTGGATGGCCTTTGATGTCGATTACACCGTGCGGTTGGCCGAACGGCTGCGTCCCTATAAGCTGAAGTGGATCGAAGAGTGCCTCGTCCCGGAAGACCTGGATGGACATGCCGCCCTGCGTGAGCGACTGCCCTGGCAGACGCTGGCAACCGGCGAACACTGGTATACGCTGGCACCGTTTCAGTGGGCCATCCGGCATCAGGCGGTGGATATTCTGCAACCGGACATCGCCTGGTGCGGCGGGCTGACGACCTGCCAGAAGATCGCGGCGACGGCTGAGGCGGCGGGGGTCAATGTCATCCTGCACGCCGGTGGCTTCACCCCGTTCGGTCAGCACTTCAGTTATGGCGCGTCATCGGTGCGCTGGCTGGAAGCCTTCGTCGGCAGCGACCCCGGCATCCCGCTGGAAGAAGTGCGGCGACTGCCCGGCATGGCTGTGCCGAAAGATGGCTGGCTGGTGCCGAGCGACGCGCCGGGGTTTGGTCTGGAGATTCAGGACTCGTGGTTGACGCCGTTTTTTGGTTAAGAGACGAGGCATGATGCACAAAGCACGAATCGGCGTCATTGGGGCGGGGTGGTGGGCGACGACCATGCACATCCCGGCGCTGCTGGCGAATCCGGCTGCCGAGCTGGTGGCGCTGGCAGACCTCAACCCGGAGCGGCTGAAGGCGGCTGCCGGGCATTACGGCGTTGGCAACACCTATCTGAGCTATCAGGAGATGATCGAGCGCGAGGCGCTTGATGGCGTGGTCATCGTCACGTCGCATAACTCGCATTACGAGATCACGCGCCACTGCCTGATGAAGCGGTTGCATGTGATGCTGGAAAAACCGATGGTGCTGTTCGCTCCTCACGCGCAGGAGTTGGTGGCGCTGGCACAGCAGCAGGCCGTCGAACTCATCATCGGCTATCCCTTTCATTTCACTCCTCATGCCCGCCGCGCCCACGAGATCATCCAATCGGGGCGGCTGGGGGAGCTGCACTATGTCAACTGCATCTTCGGTTCTGAGGTCTGGAAGTTCCTGCAAAGCAACGTGACAAGTCTCGGTCCGGTGCATGGCCCCGGCGATGTCTATTCCAAACCGGAGATTTCCGGCGGTGGGCAGGGGCACTTGCAGGTGACTCATGCGGCTGGCCTGATGTTCTTCGTCACCGGACTGCGCCCCGCCAAGGTCCATGCGCTGATGAATAACCTGACGACCAATGTCGATGTCGTAGATGCCATGATGCTGGCTTTTGAGGGTGGCGCGCTGGGCAATGTCGGCAGTTATGGTCATGCGGATAAGGGGGCACGGCTGGATGTGCTGGTCTATGGCGAAGCGGGCAGCCTGTACCTGGAGATGTTCAGCGGGACGATGCGCCTGCACACCCACGATGGCGGGCAGGAACAACTTGGGCCGACCGACGATGTGGATGTCCTGCACCCGGGCTATGCGACGGCGAACAACCTGGTCGATGTCATCCTGGGGCGCACCGCCAATGGCTCGCCAGCGGAATATGGCTGGCGGGCAGTAGAACTGCTGGACGCGGCTTACCGGTCGGCGCGGCGAGACGGTGAAGGCATCCACGTAGCCGACCTGTACCAGCCAGAGGTCGCGTCATGATCATCGATAGTCACTGCCACGCCTGGACCTACTGGCCGTATCAGCCGCCGGTGCCAGACCCGGAAAGCCGGGGACGAATCGAGCAACTGCTGCACGAGATGGATAGGCACGGGGTCGATCAGGCGGTCGTCATCTGCGCCCAGATTGACCACAATCCCCACAACAATGACTACATCGCCGAGCAGGTACAGCGCTACCCGACCCGCCTGATCCAGTTCGCCGACATCGACAGCGAATGGTCAAGCACCTATCACCGCCCCGGTGCAGCCGAGCGACTGCGGGCTGCGGCGGAGCGTTATCGGCTGAAGGGTTTCACCCACTATCTAAAGAATGATGATGATGGCGCGTGGCTGCTTTCGGATGAAGGACTAGCGTTCTTTCAGGTGGCCGCTGAGAAGCGCCTGATCGCCAGCCTGAGCTGCCGCCCGCGTCATCAGCCGGTGCTGCGGCAAGTGGCCGAGCAGTTTCCCAGCGTTCCGATCCTGTGCCATCATCTCGGTCTGGTTGCTGCCTCGCCTGATTACGGCTCGATTGACGAGGTGCTGGAGTCGGCAAAATATCCCAACATCTATATCAAGCTATCCGGGTTCGCCCACAACACGCCGGTCAAATGGGACTTCCCCTACCGTGCTGTGCAGGGGGTGGTGCGGGCGGAATACGACGCCTTCGGCGCAGGGCGTATATGCTGGGGTTCCGACTACCCAGTCGTCCGCTTCTTCATGACCTACCAGCAGTCGCTCGAAGCCTTCCGCGCCCACTGCGACTTCGTCTCAGAGGCCGATCAAGCGCTGATCCTGGGCGGGACGATGCAGCGGCTGCTGGATGCGGCAGGCGGCTGAAACCTACACCTGGCCTCTGATTAATCACTCGCCGCGTATCTGCGTCTGCTTGATGTGGATCGCCAGCGAGAAATACTGGGCGAAGCTCTCCGGCGTCATCTTGATGTCAGAAATGCCCTGACGGTACTTGGCGATATAGGCTGGCACTTCCGGGGCAGGCATCGCGGCCTCTTCGAGCGTCGCCTCACCCATCACCACCAGATACTCCTCGGCAGAGGGGTCGCTGGTGAAGCTGAGGGCGACCTTTGGATTCTGGCGGATATTCTTGACCTTCTGGGCGGTCGGGCTGCTGTAGACGGTGAATTGACCGTTCTCCCAGATGAACCACACCGGCGTCGGCTGCGGCATCCCATCTGCCCGGACGGTGGTCAGCCACATGTAATAGGCGCTGGCGATATGGCGGGCGAATTTCGGGTCGATCTCGCTGGTCATGAACACAACTCCTGGCACAGGTCAGATCAAATAGCTGGCTCGATTGTGAACAATTTTGCCCGCGCTGGCAAGGGGTGCATTTCAAAGTTTTGGGCAGCCATTATCAATCAACCTCACCCCCGTCTCACTGCGTTCGACTCCCCCTCTCCAATCCATTGGAGAGGGGGCTGGGGGGTGAGGTTTCTTGTCTGGAACTAGCGGACCCAACAACCTGAAATGCACCTGCTGGCAAGCCTTTGCCCTGACAATCGACCATAATCCGTTATAATGGCGCTCATGAACACTCTACTGGCACGGCTACGTCCGGGGCGTAGAGCCATCGTCGCTCTCGCCATACTCCTGCTGATCGGGTCCGGCCTGGCGCTCGACCTCGCCAACCGTGGGTTGGTCTGGAACACCTTCTGGTCGCTGACCGGCGAAGAAGAACCGTTCGCTCAGGTGCGCGGCATGGTCGAATGGGCTGGCAACATCCTGCGCCCCGCGCCGCGGTTGGCCGCCGATGTCCCGGTCAATCATGCGGCTGTCTCTCCGTTTGGCATCAACACATTCTTACAGCAGGAAGTCGAACTCGCCAAGCGCGAACGCCAGGTGCAGATGATCGCTGAAGAAGGCTTCGGTTTGATCCGGCAGCAGTTCCCCTGGGAAGACATCGAGATCAGCGGGCGCGGCGACTTCGTGGATCGGCGCAATGACCTCAATGGCGATGGGCAGATCGACGAAATCTCGGCCTGGGACAAGTACGACAACATCGTTGGGCTGGCGGAACAGTATGGGCTGGAAATTCTGGCGCGGCTGGATAATCCCCCGGCCTGGACTCATGCTGACCCGGCGATTGGTTCGTTCGCCCCGCCCGATGATTTGCAGGATTACGTCAATTATGCCGTCGCGCTAGCCGAGCGCTACAAAGGCCGCATCCGCTACTACCAGATCTGGAATGAACCGAACATCTACCCGGAATGGGGCGAGCAAGCGGTCAGCCCGGAAGGCTACACCGAGCTGCTCTGCCGCGCCTACACCGCCCTCAAGCAGGTTGACCCACGCATCGTCGTCCTCAGCGGCCCGCTGTCGCCGACCGTCTCGCTGACGCAGCGTGACCTGAACGAGTTCATCTTCTTGCAGCGCATGTACGACGCCGGCGCTGGCGACTGCTTCGATGTCATGTCGGCGCAAGCCTATGGCTTCTACAGCGGCCCGACCGACCGGCGGCTGCGTCCCTTCACCCTGACCTTCGCCCGCCCGCTCTACATCCGCGATCTGATGGTGGTCAACGGCGACGCCCATAAGCCGATCTGGATCAGCGAAGCCGCCTGGAATCCCCAACCGGATGACCCGGCCATCATTCAGAATGGCGCGTTCGGCATCGTCACGCCGGAGCAGGCCGCCCGCTATATGCCGCTGGCCTATCAACGGGCGCAGGAAGAATGGCCCTGGATCGGCAATATGTCGTACTGGTTCTTCAAGCACGCCGACGACTCGCGCCGCAATCAGGCCTTCTACTACTTCCGCATGGTCGAGCCGGATTTCACCCCGCTGCCGATCTACGATGCGATGAAGTCCTACATCACTGCGCTCACCCCGACGCTGTATCCCGGCGTGCATCAGGCCGAGGACTGGGCGGTGCAAACGGTGGACGCCGCGCCGCTTGCATCCGAGGGCGCACAGTTCGACGAAGCAATGGCGGGGACGGCCTTCGCGTTCACTTATCACGGCACCCATCTGCTGCTGCGCTGGCAGGAAGGCGCGGCACCGGTGCGGGTGCTGGTCGATGACGAGCTGTTCATGGAGAGCCTGTTCAACCCGTATCATACCCTGACCGAGGATGGCTGGCATGTGCGCGAAGTCCGCGCCTCGCTTCGCCCCCAGACGCATCACATCCGCTTAGAGTCCGACTCGCCCTTCACCCTCGATGCCATCACGGTCGCAGATCGCTCGTTCCAGACGCTCTATCCGCTGCTGGCCGGCGCAGTCATCGGCCTGGGGATGCTGCTGTGGGTGGTGATCGACGCCCGGCGCAGACGAGGCTGATCTCCGCAACACCTTGAGCCCGGTGGCCGAGTTGCACGTTCGCATCGGTCTCGCCTGATGAACTTATCCGCCCAGCTTTTCTCCGGGATAGGAATCGACAGCCTACCCAACCCATTCGGTCAGCGCCCAGGCCAATTCATCAGGCGAGGGGGTGTAATTGCCAACACGCCGCACCACTAACCCGCTGGCATAATTAGCGAGCGTCGTCGCTTCCACCAACGAGGCCCCGGCCAGCAGCGCCAGCGTCATCACAGCGATAGTGGTATCGCCCGCGCCGACGGTATCGTAGACATCAGTCACTTCCGGCGCGGGACAGCGCAGCGTTTGCCCATCAGCCAGCGCCACCGTCGCCCCATCCGCCCCACGTGTGATGACCATACCCACCGTCAGCCGCAGCGCCCGGCAGAGTTCAGCCGCCGCCTGAGCAAAATCATCATCCGTTTGCAGCTCGCGCCGCAGATAATCGCGGGCTTCATCGGCATTGCATTTGATCGCACCCACGCCGCTGTATTTATCCAGTTGTCCCTGGGCATCCGCCGTCAGCAGATGACCCGCCGCCGCCTGTTTCACCGCCTCGACCAGCGTCGGCGTCAGCAGCCCGGTCTGATAATCCGAGAACAGGATGGCGTCGATGTCCGGGAGGCGTCGCTCAACCGCAGCCAGGGCATGGGCTTCCACCGCCGGGCTGATGGGCTGGCGCGAGAGCGTATCCAGCCGCGCCACCTGCTGGGGAAAGCGCAGCCCCATGTGCGCCATCAACCGCGTCTTGACCGTCGTCGGACGGCTGGGGTCTTCGATCAGCGAGCCGGTGTCAATCTGGCGGGCTTGCAGCACAGCTCGCAGCGTCCCGGCCATCGCGTCCGCGCCGATCACGCCGACCTGCACCGCCTGGCTGCCGAGCATGGTGATGTTGGCGGCCGGGTTGGCGGCTCCGCCGGGCAAATGCTGGCGCGACTCGAATTCCAGCACCGGCACCGGCGCTTCCCGGCTCAGGCGCGTCGTCCGACCAATCACATATTCATCGAGGAAGACATCCCCCAGCACCAGCACCCGCTGCTGCGCCAGCCGGGGGATCCATGTTTTCAGGTCGGTCATGAGCGCTCCCGCAGCACAGCCAGCACAAACAAGGGCAACCGCAGCATCCGACGCAGCCGCCAGGGTTGGCGCAGCAGCCGGAACAGCCATTCCACCCCAAGCCGCCGCATCCACAGCGGGGCGCGTGGCACGATCCTGGCGATGAAGTCGAACGACCCACCGACACCCATCGCCATCGTCACTCGCAGCCGAGGCAGATTGCGGGCGATCCACTTGTCCTGCTCCGGTGCGCCATAAGCTACGAACAGGATGTCGGCGCGGCTGGCGTTGACGCGCTCGATGATGGCATCTTCTTCTTCCGGCGCGGGGCTGCCGCTGTAGACCCCGGCGATCTGTAGCCCCGGATAACGTTTGCACAAAATAGCTGCGGTTTTCTCCGCCACGCCCGGCGCTGCTCCCAGCAGATACAGCCGCCAGCTGCGCTGCGCCGCCCGTTCAGCGATGATCGGCACGCCATCCGAACCGGTCACCCGTTCGGGCAGCGGCATCCGATGCTGTCGAGCCGCCCACAGCAAACCCACTCCATCCGGCACGCACAGGTCAGCGCGTTCCAGAATGACGTGGAAGATGGCGTCCTGCCGAGCGATCATGATGAATTCGGGGTTGATGGTGCAAACATGACGCGCTCGCCCATCGGCCGCTTCGATCCAGCGCTGAATCTGCTCCAGCCATTGGGCATAGGTGATGCCATCCACCGGCAACCCCAGCAGCCGCAGCCGTCGCCACAGGATATGCCGGGCGGATAAGCTCGTGCGTCCGGCATCAGCCGTTCCCCCTCCTTCGAGCAACTGCTGCGCGGCGGCGATCACCCGCTGTGGCGTGACCAGTCGCATACAGGTGCGGGCGGCGCAACCATCGCGCTGACCAATGCTGTGTCCGACGTAGCTGCACGGGCTGCATTCAGAGCCGCTGCGGACAATGCGCGACGGTGTGGCGGGCGTCCAGGGACCCCAGGCTTCCGGGTTGCTGGGGCCGAAGATTGCCACCAGCGGGATGCCGACCGCCGCTGCCAGATGCATCACACCGCTGTCGGCACCGATGTAGAGGTCACAGGCCGCGATCACCCCGGCCAACTGAGGTAGTGAAGTCTTGCCAGTCAGATCGAGCGGTTCGTGCTGCATCGCCGCTTTGACTTCCGCCCCGCCGTCGTTGGCCGCCCCCACCAGGACGATCTGGGCGTGAAACTGATCGCGCAGATGATCGGCCACCGAAGCGAAGTGCTGCGCTTCCCAACGCCGCGCCAGACTGTAACCACCGCTGCCAGGATGAATCACGATGCGCGGATGCGGCGCATCGGTCGGGATGAGGGCGGTATTTTCAACCGCAACCTGCGCCGGACGGACAGCTGCATCCGCCCCCAACCGCGCCACCAGATCGAGCCAGTACTGTGCCTGATGTCGCTCGCCGAAACCGCTGTCGGTCACGCGCTCGGTCAGGAACCAACCGTTGCCGTTGTCCAGCCCGATGACCCGCCTGGCTCCAGTCAGCGCGGCGATCAGGGCGAACTTGGGCGTTCCCAGTTTCAGGGTGAAGTGATGGAAGAAGACCAGCGCATCAAAGCCACCACCCGCCCGCAGCGCCCACAAACGCCGCAGGTTGGCTGGACTCAAAAAGGCGCTGGTATGATTGAGCTGCTGCCGATCCAGCGTCACGATCTCATCCACCAGGCCAGCCGGGATGACCGAGGCGCTGTGGCGCGTCGTCAGCAGAGTCAGATGGGCCTGGGGCTGGGCTTCCCGCAGCGCACTCAGTGCCGGTGTGGTTAGAATCAGGTCACCGATGTCAGCGAGTTGCACCAGCAGGTAACGGGTCACGATGCGTCCGCCGGAATATGATCGATCATCTGCGGCAGGAAGCACCCACTCGCGCTGCGCACCCAGGCCATGAAGTCGTCGTCATAACCCCAATGAGCTTTTGAGCGATAGAACAGGGCGGTCAGCGCTTCGGCTTCGTCCGGCCGCGCCGGGCGTATAGAAAGTAGTGCAGGTGAACGATGTGTCATGATGGATGCTATAGTACCTCAACAACGTGAAGTTGTCGGCCTGTCATCCCATCCAGCAAAATCCTCTATTGACCAGCAGCATCCTGAGCTACCCAGATGGCGACATTTCCCTTCTTATGCCCCTGGTTGACATAGCGATGCGCCTCAACGATCTGCTCCAGCGGATAACACCGGTCAATGACGGGCTTGACCTTACCGGATTCCAGCAATTCCTTTAACGATAGCAGCTCTTGCAGCATGGTCTGACCAGAACGGCCACCCGAATGCTGATGAACATTCAGATAGATGCCTCCGGGCTTGAGCGCAGTTCTGGCGCGCGCCGGGGAGAACCTGGCGACGGCATCAAATACCACGTCATAGATCGGACCATGCCGGCTGAAATCCTCCTGGGTGTAATCGAGAACCGCATCAGCACCGAGTGATTTCACCAGACTCATATTGCCGCTGCTGCATACACCGGTCACGTTGGCACCGAAGTGATTGCGAGCCATCTGCACGGCATTTGTTCCTACCGCCCCGGAAGCACCGTAGATCAGCACCTTCTGGCCGGGTTGGATATGTCCCTTACGCAGACAACGCAGTGCGGTTATGCCGCCACCGACTGCCGCAGCCGCTTCGACAAAGGACAGATTGTTCGGCTTCAGCGCCAGGGCTCCATTTTCTGGCATACATTTGTATTCGGCATAACCGCCAAAATCCACCTCAAACGTGGAGGCAAAAACCGGATCGCCGACTTTGAAGCGGGTGACATTCTTGCCGACAGCATCGATTTCGCCAGCCAGTTCCATCCCCAGTATCGCGCGCCTGGGCTTCAGGATACCCAGATAGAGGCGCGCAAACAGCCACTGCGCGCGCGGAACGGTGAAACTCCGCATGCGAATATCACCGATGGTGACAGTGGTCGCAATCACCTTGATTCGCACTTCATCGTCATTGGGAGTTGGTTGTTCAATCCGGGTAAGTTGAAGCACTTCCGGCGGTCCATATTGTGTATAGATGACCGCTTTCATCTGGCCTGTCATTGTTCAATCCTCTCTGAATACGCTGTTATCACTGCTCCCCAAAAACATCTTTCGACAGCAGTCATCTTGTTTTCTATTGATGAGGCATCACTTCAATGATCACATTGCCCTTTTTGTGTCCAGCATCGACATACCGGTGTGCCTCTACCATATCTTTCAGGGCATAGGTTCGATCAATGACAGATGTGAACTTGCCGGCTTCGATCAGCGCCTTGAGCAGCACCAGGTCTTCTGGCTGAGGGGTGGGGTTGCCGCTATCAACTGATAGAATCGTTCCGCCCGGCTTGAGGGCTTGCTGACAAGCCTGTTTCAGGGGTGAGTTTTTCTTTTTCCCAACCGCATCAAAGACGACATCATAACGTTCTCCACTGGGGATGGTGCCCTGGCGGGTGTAATCCAGCACGTGATCGGCTCCCAATGACTTCACCAGTTCCACATTGGCGCTGCTGCATACCCCGGTCACTTCCGTTCCGTAGTGGTGTTTGGCGAGTTGCAGCGCGGTTGTGCCTATCGCGCCGGAAGCGCCGTAGATCAACACCTTTTGACCACGCTGAAGCCGGGCGCGTTTCAGAAAATGTGAAGCCAGCGTACAGCCGTAAGGCACAGCAGCCGCTTCAGCGTAGGTCATATTGCGAGGTTTCAAGGCCAGTACGCTGCCAACCGTCGGCAGAAAAGTGCGCTCACTCGCTGCTGGAAGACAGGTGTATTCAGCATAACAGCCAAATCGAGTGCCAGAAAACCCGTATACGGCATCGCCCGGCTTAAACTGGGTAACGGCTTTTCCAATGGTTTCGATGTCGCCGACCATGACCGTGCCGAGGATAGCTCTGCGCGGTTTGGAAAAGCCAATGACCAGACCCATCATCAGACCAAGCGGATGCCAGAGCGGCAGGCTGAATTGGCGAACGATGCAATCACTGGCCGTGACAGCGGTCGCATGAATGCGAATCAGGACTTCGTTGTCGTTTGGGACCGGTTTCTCGACATCCCGCAAGCAGAGGACTTCAGGGGGGCCGTAGCGGGTGCAGATAATCGCTTTCATGAGCGGTACCGAGGATCACCTCGACCTCCATGAGCTTCGCTACTGTTCTATACGTAAAATGCCGCGTCAGGTTGTGATCGGGTGTGCAGGTTTAACGCTGTTTTCGTGCCGCCTGAGTGCGAGTTACGGTGGCTTGTGCAATCATGGGCGTAGCCGAATCGGGATAGGGCGCGACGCTGCTGACATTGATTTCACACAAAACATAGGTGTCCTCGCCGTTTTCATCTTTCGCGCCCAGCAGAAAATCAGCATCCCACAGGACTGGAAGTTGTTCAGTTGGGATGTCCAGTAGTTTCTGCAATTCCGGCACCCATTCCTGCTCCAGCTTGTGCTTCAACGGCTGAAACTCAGCCAGATCCGGCGGATGATACAGTCGCGGGCCGGGCTGCGGCGCATCGGCGGGCGCGGCTCCTTCCGGTGCCGGATACAGGGCATTGATCGCCTGATGACCGAAGCCGCCGACCTGATGATGCACCAGATATGCGCGGATCATGCCTTCCGGCAGCCGGGTCTGATAGGGCTGGTCAATCATCTTGCCTGCCCCTTCAAAGTAGGGTTCACAGCGCTGGATGAATGCGTCCAGCGTGATGCTCTCTTCAACGCTGCCCCGCGCCGCATGACGCACCCTGACCGGCGTTTGTGGCAGCGCTGCTGCGGCGGGTTGAGCCAGTTCAACCTTCCATACCCCGATGCCACTGTGTCCCCGGTTTTGCTTCAAAACCCGCGCGCCGCCCCCTGCCAGACGCAGCGGCAGGGCTTGTCGCAATTCTTCAAGGCTGTGATACAACAAGGTTTCACCCCCCCAGCCCATGTGACGGGTCTGAACCAGCACTTCCTTCGTCCCCATCTTCAGGATGACATCGGGATGGGTGCTGACAAACACTCCAGCATCCGCCACTCTCCTCAGCAGCGAATCGAGAACCGTCCGGTCATGACCATCCTGAATCGGATTGACCCACACCAGCACCCCATCGACCTGGAGGAGCTGCTGATAAACCGCTTCCCAGAAATCCGGGTGATAGACCGCCGGTTCAGCCTTGACCCCCAGTTGTGCCAGCGCATCAAACAGGGGCGAGAAGCGATTGTTATCCGCCGTCGCGTTCTGACGCACTTCCGCATCGCCAGGGTAAACGATAGCAACCCGGATGTCCTGTTGTTCGTCGCGCATGTCTGGCTCCTGAATCGTCGGCTAGACGAGGTTACTTCACGGCTTAATCGCCCATTCCAGCGCATCCCAGGCGGCGCGGGCAGCAGTATCCCAGGTGAAGATTGTCGCCTGCTGTTGACCCTTTGCCAGCAAGGTCTGGCGCAGCGGCTCATCCTGGCTCAACTGGCGCATGGCCCCGGCAATCGACTCGACGGACAACGGATCAACCAGCAGCCCGGCCTCCCCGACCAGTTCCGGCAGGCTGGAGGTCTGGCTGGCGATCACTGGCGTGCCGCAGCCCATCGCTTCCAGAACCGGAAAACCAAAGCCCTCATAGAGCGAGGGGAACACGAAAGCCAGCGCCCCCGCCAGCAGTGCCCCCTTATCCCCTTCATCAATATACCCCAGCAGCCGCACCCCTGGCACATCTTCCACCCAGGCCGGATCGAATAACCAGCCCGTGCCACCCGCCAGCAGCAGCTCCGCCGGGTCATCCGGGCAGAGCCGCCTCCAGGCTTGAAAGGCCTGCACCAGCCGGGCAATATTCTTGCGCGGTTGCAACGTGCCGATGAAAAGGAAGTAGCGCTCTGGCAGCACGTATTTGGCGCGAACGGCGTCCCTGTCCTGAATGACGGGCGCCTCGACGCCGGGATACACCACCCGGATACGCACCGGCGAGATGCCGTAGAAGCGGGTCAGATCATCGGCGGTCGCCACGCTGTCGGCCAGCACCACCCGCGCTCGTGCGGCGCTGTAATGGGTCGTCAGATCGAGGTAGACCCGCTGTTGCCAGGGATGTGCTTCGGGAAAGTGACGATACCCCAGATCATGCGCTGTGACCGCGCCGCGCCCCGGAAAGACGAAGGGCAGCGTGTGCGCCGGGACGAACGTCAGATCAGGCCGGTCACGCCAGAGTTCCCGCGCCAGCCGCAGATGAGTCCAGGCACGGCGGAAAGGGATGGTCTTGAGCGTCACTTGATCAACCGTCTCGCCCAGCCAGGCAGCCAACCACTGCAGTTGAGGTTCATCGCGGAAGTAGAGTGTGATTTCGTGTTGGGTGTTGTGGCGGATGAGGTGGCGGATCAGTTCGATGGCGTAGCGCTCAGTGCCGGTGACGCGTGGGACGGTACACCGGCTGGCATCGATGGCAAGGCGCACGACTTACCGCCGGACGATCAGCGGCAGCAGCCAGATGATGACCAGTCCGACCAGCGCCAGCGGCCAGGCCGTCGCCGCCGTCGAGAGGATGGCTGCATCCAGCAGGTTGAGCGTCACCACCAGCCCGGCCACGCCACCCACCAGCAGCGTCAGCCCCGGCAGCAGCAGCCGACCATCACGCGGCTGAGCCAACCCACTCGTCAGCATCGCCGCCAGACCGATAGCGCTCACCAGCAGCGGCCAGCCCTGCGCCAGCGCCAGCAGATTGAACTGGGTGAAGGCTATGAACAGGCTGCTCACCAATAGCAGCGCCAGCCCGAAGAACAAGGCTCCGCGCGCCCAGCGCCCGGAGGCCAGCCAGCGCCCCAGCAGCATCAGCCCCAGCGCACCCCCGCCCAGCCCCAACAGCCAGCCAGCGTTCGGCAGCCCCTGTCCGGTGGTCAGATTGAAGGTCAGCCACACCCCGGCCGCGATCAGCAGCAGCGCCGGGATAACCGAGGAAAGCTGACCGCGTTTGAGCGTCATCACCGGCGGCACCGGGAAGAACTGTTCCGGGTGTTCCAGTCGCGTTTGGGCTTCGACCCGCGCCTGCTCCCGCGCTTCGGCCTGGGATTGGCGCAGTTGTTCGGCTGCTTCCTGCTCGGCCACCATATCGCTCAGGGTCGAGACGGCCGCCAGCGCTGCAGCAATATCCAGCCCATCGGTCACATTCACCGGCAGCGAGTCCGGCGTCACGGCCACGGAGGGCGCTGCATCCAGAGCTTCTGTCGAGTCAACCGCTACCGGCGCATCGCTTACGTACAAATCATCGAGCGGCGTCTCATCCGGCGCAGCGTCATCGGTCATCGCTGGCGCGGCAGTATCATCAGACATTTCTGGTGCGGCTGCGACTGGCTCGGCGGCAGGCGGAACCGGCGGCGCATAGCGCAGATCATCGTCTGGCACAGCGGCGCCGGATTGGGGGTTGAGGTCACGTTCATCGTTGTTCATAAAGGCTATTATAGCCGTGATGTTCATCCTTGCCACGCTTTCCCAGCCTCGTTATAATCCACACACTCTGGCGACGTGGCCAAGTGGTAAGGCAAAGCTCTGCAAAAGCTTTATTCGCCGGTTCGAATCCGGCCGTCGCCTCTCAGAAGACAGGGAAATTCCTTGTCTTTTTTATTGGCAAAGGGCAACAGACCATTGCGGTTTTGGGGACTTTACAAACCACAAAATGGGCGTATGATGACAATACCTCAAGCGGCTGATGTTTGGGGTATTTTGTTCACCAGTTTTAGAAGGATCACATGATCGAGGGCAGTAGTCATCTGGAACAGCCGCACTTAGCCAGCGGCGATAATCCCCCTCGGCGTTAATCCCCCCTCCATGCAGATGGTGTCGGGCGAGACGCCAGAGCGCGTTATCGTCGTCCCGCCGCAGCCGGGATAAAGGTGCCACCGTTCCATACGTGACCAAAACTTAATCCGTTCCAGAGCGCAGGGTCTTCGCTTTAGGTGCGTTGTACCTGCGCAGCAAGCGTCTGTATGGAGGAAACCATGTACAACGATCTGCTGCTGAATCGCCTTGCCGCCGCCCAGAATGAAGATGCCGATGAGCGCGTCCAGGACCTCATCGATGAAATCGAGGAGCTGCGCAGCCTGCTTAGTCCCGAAGCCCAGGCGCTCATCAGCGACCTGCGTCCACGCCTGGTCAGCGATGATGTGTATGAAGAACTCGAAGAAGATGCGTCGCTCGGTGACCGGCTGGCCGACAAGCTCTCGACCATCGCCGGTAGCTGGAAGTTCATCATCTTCTTCTGTTCGCTGATGGTGGTCTGGATTGGCGCGAATGTCTACCTGGGCGCACAAGCCTTTGACCCTTTCCCCTTCATTCTGCTCAACCTCACGCTCAGCACACTGGCCGCGTTGCAAGCACCGGTGATTTTGATGTCCCAGAACCGGCAGGGCGCGAAAGATCGGGCGGTTGCCCAGAATGATTATCAGGTCAACCTGAAGTCCGAAGTCGAAATTGCTGACCTGCACCGCAAGATGGACAGCCTGACCGAAGCGCTGACGCTGCAAACCAGGCTGGTCAATGCCCTGGTCGAAGCCCGTCGTAAGGAACTGAGCGCCACTATCCGCGCCATGGAAGTCAATCGCATGGCGAACTGTCTACCCACCAATGGCAGCGTGCCGATGAATGGCAACGGTCAGCACATCGAATAGACAATCATTTCCCTCTGATGGGGGCAAGCACGGAACACGCCGACACCTTGCCCCCACTGATTGCGACAGGTTATGTTTTCGTTTCATCCCAGCAGATTGCTTTCCGCTTTCACATCGTGATATGCAGGCTCTCAAGACTCGCTGATCCAAAACTGATTTACAATCATAATAACAAATAGCACATACAGATTGACCCAATCTCTGGGATCAATAACGGGTTGGAGATGGGACTGTGCCGACAATCGACTGGCAGTTTAACGCTGTCGCTTTACCTCTGCTTGCGGCGGTGCTGCTGGCCGCTGGCCTGATCATCTATGCCTATCAGAAACGCCAGTCAGCCCCGGCTGCGCTGCCCTTCATTGCCGTCTGCATCACTGGCGGCATCTGGACATTGTTTTATGGGCTGGAACTCATCACGGCTAATCTCGATGGCAAGATGTTCTGGAATAACTTCCAGTACCTGGGCATCCCGACGATTGGCGTGGCCTGGCTGGTCTTCGCTCTGGCCTATACCGAGCAGGATCGCTGGCTGAAGTGGAAGTTCATCGCGCCGCTGCTGATTGTGCCGGTCATCACTATGCTGCTGGTCTGGACACATAGTTCCCATACACTGATGTATCAAGCTATCCGGCTCGATACCGACGGCCCGGTGCCAATGGTGGATCTGACCTATGGCCTATTCTTTTGGGTGAATGCGGCACATTCCTATATCGTGCTGATCGTTGGCAGCGCCCTGCTCATCCGACAGGGATGGCGTTCGCGCCAGGTCTATCGCTGGCAGGCCATCATCACTGGCCTGGCCGCCGTCATCCCGCTCGTGGGCAATGTCATCTATCTGGGGAGGCTGCTGCCCTTCCCGCTCGATCTGACCCCGATCGGTTTTGTCATTGCGATGCTCATCTTCGGCTGGTCAATCTTCCGTTACAAGCTGTTCGACCTGATCCCGGTGGCTTATCAGAAGATCGTCGAGAAGATGCCCGATCTGGTGGTGGTGCTGGATGCCAGCAACCGCATCGTCGAACTGAATCCGGTGGCGGCCCGGCTGCTCAACGTTCAACCCCAGGGGGTCATTGGTCGGGATGTCAAGAGCGTGTTCGCCAACTGGCAGGCGTTTGTCGACCAATGCCTGAGCCTGGGTGATGGCCGCGCGGAAATCAAGCTGGAGCGCCCCAACCGCGACCCGCTGTGGTTTGATGTCCAGATGGCTTCGCTCTATGGACAAGCGGGGCGGCTGCAAGGGAAGCTGGGCATCCTGCGCGACATTACCGAACGCAAACAGAACGAGCTGGCGCTGGCGCTGGCGCGCGACGAAGCCCTGAGCGCTAACCAGTTCAAGACCCAACTCCTTTCCAATGTCAGCCACGACCTGCGGACGCCGTTAAGTGGCATACGCGGCTACACCGAGCTGCTGCTGTTGGGGGCATACGGCGATCTCAACGAGACTCAGCGCGACTCGCTGGATAACATCAACAAAAACGGCCAGCGCCTCAACGAACTCATCACCGAGCTGCTCGATCATGCTCGGCTCGAATCGGGCAAACTGACGCTCAAGAACGGGCCGGTGACGCCACGCGAACTGGCGGATAAGGTCTCGGCTTCGATGAAGATTCTGGCTGAAGCCAAAGGGATCAGTTACACGATGGAGGTTGACCCGGAACTGCCGACCACGCTGATCGGCGATGACGAGCGCTTGCAGCAAATCTTGCAAAATCTGGCGGGCAACGCCGTCAAGTTCACCAGTCATGGCAGTGTCAAGGCACTGTTGTTCAAAGCCTCGGCCAACCAGTGGGGAATGAAAGTGACCGATACCGGAGCCGGCATTCCGATGGATGCCCAGAGCAGCATCTTTGAACCCTTCAGCCAGTTGAGCCAGAGCAGCAAGGAAGACCGAAAAGGCTTTGGCCTGGGGCTATCGATTGTCAAACAGCTCGCAACCCTGATGGGCGGCGAGATTCAGGTATCCAGTATCGTCAATCAAGGCAGTACTTTCACCGTGCTGCTGCCGCTGCTGACCGAGCCGATTGCTGAACCGGCTTAATTGTTGAGATGCCTGATGGCGGGAGACTGTTAAATGCCCTCTTTCGACTGGCACTTCACCCTGCTGGCTTTACCGTTGCTGCTTGTCTTCAGCCTGAGCATCGGTCTGGTGTTTTACACCTGGCGACATCGCGCCTCAGTCGTGTCGCTACCCTTTCTTTTTGCCTGCATCGCCGTCGGCCTGTGGAGCCTGGGCTATGCGCTGGAAATCAGCGTCACCAATCTGGATGCCAAAATCTTCTTCGCTGGCTGGGAATACATCGGCATCAGCACCGCGCCAGTTGCCTGGGCGGCATTGGGTATCCGATATACCGATCAGCGGCGCTGGCTGCGCTGGCGCTATCTAGGGCTGGCGCTGCTTATCCCATTGATCACATCAGTGCTGGCTTTGACGACCCGCCAACACGATCTGATACATACGCGCATCTGGCTGGATACCAGCGGGCCGATCCCGATGATGGCGGCAGAATTCGGTATCTGGTTCTGGGTACACACGGCCTATTCCTACTGCATGTTGTTGTTCGGTAGCTTCCTGCTGCTGCGTCAGGCATGGTCATCACGGAATCTGTACCGCGCTCAGACTTTCCTGATCGTCATCGGGGTTTTGATCCCCTGGATCAGCAACATTGTCTATTTGTCACTATCGTCACTCTTCGTGATCGACCCCACACCCATCGCCTTCAACCTGTCGATGGTGGCCTTTGCCTGGGCGATTTATCGCTTCCGCTTCCTTGATCTGCTGCCCATTGCCTATCAGAAAATTGTCGAATATATGCCGGATAGTGTGCTGGTGCTGGACAAGGACAACCGCATTGCCGCGTTGAATCCATCAGTCACTCACTTGCTCAATATGACGCCACAATCGCTCATGGGACGCGAGGTAAAGTCTGTTTTAGCCAACTGGCAGGAATTCATTGACCGGTGTCTGAACCTGGGTGAAGGCCGCGCCGAAATCAAGCTGGAACGTCCTCAGCGGAGCGCGCTCTGGTTCGATGTGCAGATGGTTCCATTGCGAGACCGCTCCGGCCAGATCGAGGGTCGGTTAGGAATCCTGCGAGACATCACAGACCGTAAACACCATGAACTGGCACTGGCGCTGGCACGCGATGAAGCCTTGAGCGCCAATCACTTCAAAACCCAACTGCTCTCCAGCGTCAGCCATGATTTACAGGCTCCACTGACAGCGATAGAAGACAGCAGCCAACGTCTGATGCGCGGTGGTCTGACAGCAGAGCAGCAGCATGCGATGGAGAATGTCCACAAGAGCAGTCAGCATCTCGGCAGCCTGATCGCCGAACTGCTCGATCATGCCCAACTGGAAGCCGGTAAACTGACGCTGCGGAATGGCCCGGTCTCGCCGAACGAATTAGCGAACACAATCGCCACTAGCATGCGAATTCTGGCCGAAGCCAAACAACTGACCTATTCCAGCACCATCGATACGGAACTCCCACCCCTGCTGCTGGGTGATGCCGAACGGTTGCAACAAATCCTGCAAAATCTGGTCGGCAACGCCATTAAGTTCACCAGCGCCGGCAGCGTCAATGTGAAGTTATTCAGGGTCTCCGGTCAGCAATGGGCGCTGCGCGTGACCGACACCGGCCCTGGCATCCCGGCAGATGCCCAGGCCAGCATCTTCGAACCCTTCAGCCAGATCAGCCAGAGCAACCGCGCCGAGCATCCAGGGTTCGGACTTGGACTCTCGATTGTCAAGCAACTGGCAACTATAATGGGAGGTGAGGTACATCTGCACAGCCAGACCAACAATGGCAGTACCTTCACTGTCATCCTGCCGCTGCTGCCCTATGTGATGGAGAAAAGCGCATGACCAACTCATTGGCCCTGGTCATTGAAGATGATACCAGTATTGCCAATATTTTCGCGATGACGCTGCGCCTGGCCGATTACCATCCCGAAACCATCAACGACGGCAACGCCGCAATCGAGCGGTTGCGCATTCTTAAACCCCAGCTCATCATGCTTGACCTCAAGCTGCCGGGAATTTCTGGTGCCGAAATCCTCAACTTCATTCGTCAGGACGAACGACTGAAGCAGACCTGGGTGATTGTGGCGAGCGCCAACGCGGAACAGGCGCTGGCGCTGGGCGAGCGCAAGGACGAATTCCTGCATATCCTCATCAAGCCAGTGGGCGTGACCGAACTAATCCAACTGGCACGGCGACTGAAACAGTCTTCTGCAACCTAGCCACGAGCCTGTGCCTTGCGCCGATTGCGCACTTCCCAAAGCGCTTCCAGCATCTCCGAAACGAACTGCACCAGAAGGCCGCGGCGATCTCGTCAGGACTGGGAATCAGCAGGTTCACTGATGCACCGATGATGGCATTGCAATAGACGTTCGGTGGGGCTGTCATGCCTGTTCTGCTGTAATATTCACTCGCCTGCTTATGAATGATCCCATCACACGCGCTACAGGCAAAATGGTTAGGATAATTGGCACGTTGTCATTTAACTGGGCTGAAACACAAGCAAAAATGCCACTGAAGCCCCTGCTTACAGGCGCTCCAGTGGCACTGACGCTAGACGGATGGGATGACAGATACACACCCTAAACGATGACTTTGCGCTTTTCCTTATCGGCTACAATCACATAGGTATTGGCGATCTTGTCATGCCAGGTCTGACGGTTAGGGTCCCACAGCGCCCACAAGTATCCCAATCCGAAGAAGATACCGCTGATCCAGTTGCCGACAACGGCGCGCACAATGGCATCCGCATCGCGCAGCGGGCTGCCATCAGTCTTAATAACCCGAATCCCCATGATTGATTTGCCTGGGGTCTGACCATTCTGCTTAGTCAGGAAATACCATTGGTAGGCGATCCCCAGCAACGCCCCGATCAGGCTGCCAACACCGGGGCGAAAGACTGCCGTAAAAATACCGACGATCACTCCGCTGATAACCCCGTCAATCAGCAGGGCAAGGAACCGCTGGCCTACATCGGCCAGTTGATAGGTGGTGCTGCTTCGATACTCACTCATGTTCAAAATCTCCTGTTTGTGCGGAAGGTCGCACTGCCTGTTGCATCACAGATTATGACACTATGTACGCAGAACACCTGCCAAATGATGCGCAGTCTGGAAAACAATCGGACTTTTGACGGATAGCCGATGTAATTCCCCAACTACAAGCAAGAAAGCAGCTCCCGAGATGGAGGCTAATTGAAACATAACCGGATAACAGAGCATTTGGGAACGGAAGTGGAGAAAGAACCTGGGCAATAGAGCGGTGCTGGTTCAGAGGATACGAACGCGTCCAGCCTCGCCCAATCGCACCAATCAAGACCAGTTCGCGACCTTGACTGATTGACTACTTTATGAAAGTAGTCTTTGAACTACTCCTCTTGAATTCAGTGGGCAACATATTTGCGTCGCCCACTGAAAATCGGTTACGAGGCACACCAGCAAGGCTCATGGGTAGAAAGAGTGCAAACGGACCAGGGATGAGATGAAAGCAACGGAGACGCGCTTGAGATTGACGCGAAACTCATGGATCGCGACATAGCCACTGAGAAAATGCTTGC